>JAJYDF010000012.1 GCA_021777765.1 Pseudomonadota bacterium
CAACGCACTGCCAGTAAAATAAGTTCTTTGTGAAAATGTCTCCATTTAAAACTTATCATCTGCGCAATCCTTTGCTAATATTTGGCAATAGCTTATCACTACCGGTTAGTTTTTGCGACGCAACCAAAAATAGAAATAAAGCCAGTAAAGCGTCGAAAAGATTAAAAACAATAGCAGGGATAATGTTGAGGGAATTACAACGCAAATTACCAAAAGAAGTCATGTTAAGAGAGGAAAAGGCAATTGAATTATACTGGAAAGTATTAAAACAAAAACGACATGATAAAAATAAGATTTATAGTTTACATGAACCACGTATTTATTGCATGGCTAAAGGAAAAATGAATAAGAAATATGAGTTTGGAACAAAAGCATCGATAGCAAAAACGGTTAAATCAAATATTATTGTGGGAGCATTAGCGTTTGATGAAAATAAATATGATGGGCATACCTTGCCGAGCGTATTGGCGCAAGTAAAAAAAATATCAGGAATTAATGCTGAAAACGCATGGGTAGATAGAGGGTATAGAGGAAAAAGCCGAGTCAATGATACAAAGATAAATTATCCCAAAGCGCTAGCGAAAAACATATCAGAAAAAGTAAAAGAAGTAATACAAAAACAATTTCGTAAGAGAGCAGGAATAGAAGGAGTAATAAGTCATTTAAAAAATGAGCATCGATTAGGTAGAAATTACTTAAAAGGATTTTTAGGAGATGAAATTAATATATTAATGGCAGCAGCGGCATTTAATTTTAGGAAATGGATAAGGTTAATACTTTTTTGGCTGCAATTATTGATTGCTTATATAATCGCCCAAGATGATAAAGAAGCGTTAGTTGCGTAAAAAAAATGATTAATTCAGCATTAACTAAATAGCATATTTTTTTCGCAAACTCATCCGCAAATCAAAATGCGCAAATTAAAATGTTTGACGACTTGTTTGCATAGGTAATTGAACACCTTTAACGGACTGGTTTAAATATATTTTTATCTCATTATTCATGATCGGATGATTGGGTAGCAAAATATCAAATATATTTTGGTAGAGTAAATCAAAAGCTGATAACTGATTTTTTTATTATGATGTCAACAAATTCAACATAGCACCCACATAGCACCAAGAAAAAACGCCATTTTCAATATCATTGTAACTTTTTGATTTATCTGGTGGGCCGTGTCAGGATCGAACTGACGACCCGCTGATTAAGAGTCAGCTGCTCTACCAACTGAGCTAACGGCCCGTTAAATGGGGTGAGCGATGGGGCTCGAACCCACGACAACCGGAATCACAATCCGGGGCTCTACCAACTGAGCTACGCCCACCATAACGGTCTAATTAAAATTTGGAAATATCAAAAGTGAGTGGCGCGCCCGGCAGGATTCGAACCTGCTACCCTCAGCTTAGAAGGCTGATGCTCTATCCAAATGAGCTACGGGCGCAGTGTATTACGGCCAATTAACAACAAACCCTGGTCACTCCATTACTCGTGATTTGGTCGGGGTAGAGGGATTTGAACCCCCGACATCCTGCTCCCAAAGCAGGCGCGCTACCAGACTGCGCTATACCCCGTTACTACATTTTCATACAAGCTTGTGAGTAAAGAGGGAAATGATAACTCGATGTGAGTCCTTAGATCAATACAAAGTGAGGGGAGAGCTGAAAATACTTCGTCGATAATAGATGGATTTTATGGAAGTACAATCTTTTAATATTTTTTAACAAAAATATCATCGTATAATTATCACTAATGTCTAAAATGTCTGATGCCCGTTACGACCATCGCAATATTGGCTTTATTTGCTGCAGAAATCACTTCTTCATCACGAATGGAACCACCCGGTTGAATAATGGCAGAAATACCCACTTTTGCTGCTTCTTCAACCGCATCTTTAAATGGAAAAAATGCATCTGATGCCATTGCCGCACCTTTTGCTTTTTCGCCTGCATGTTTTGCAGCAATGTGCACGCAATCTATTCTATTCGGTTGGCCACCGCCAATTCCTACTGTTGCAGTTCCTTGCGCAAAAACAATAGCATTTGATTTCACATGTTGGCAGGCACGCCATGCAAATTGCAATGCAGTCCATTCATCTGCAGTAGGTTGTCGTTCGCTAACAATTTGCCAATCCATTTCAGTGGTTTCATCAATATCTACTGACTGCAATAACATACCTTGATTTATTGATCGCCATTCTTCGGGTGGTTCAATAGATAAATTTGGCATTACAACTAAGCGACAATTGGTTCTTTTGGATAATAAATTTAATGCTTCATCAGAAAATTGTGGTGCAATAATACATTCAATAAATAAATTACCAAATGCATCAGCTGTTTCTATATCAATTTCTTTATTACTCGCAATAATGCCACCAAATGCAGATATTGGATCGGAAGCTAACGCAGCAATGAATGCATCTTTAATTTTTTCGCTAGAGGCAACACCGCAGGGTGAAAGATGTTTAACAATTGCAATTGTAGGTGTAGAAAAACTACAAACGGTTTTCCAAGCGGCATCTAAATCTAATAAATTATTATAAGATAACGTTTTGCCTTGTAATAATTTGCCACCCAGTGGGCCAGCATTGGGTGTATATCCATATAATGTGGCTTGTTGATGTGGATTTTCACCATATCTTAAAGTTTGAATAGGATATAAATTTAATTGCACCGGTTTTTCTGGTGATAAATAGTGGGTAATTGCAGAATCATAATGGCTAGTAATAGCAAATCCTTTTATTGCCAATTGTTTGCGCGTTGTAGATTTAATTTCACCTTGTTGTAATTCATTAATGATCATTGAATAATCGGTTGGATCACAAACCACTGTAACTCGCTCATTATTTTTAGCAGCAGCGCGAATTAATGTCACGCCGCCAATATCAATATTTTCGATCGCTTCTTCTAATGTACAATCTTTTTTCGCCGTCACTTGCTCAAATGGATATAAATTTACAACAACTAAATCGATATAATTCCAATGATATTGTTGTAGCGTCTGTAAATCATCAGCATTATCGCGCGCTAAAATTCCACCATGAATTGCAGGATGCAATGTTTTGACGCGTCCATTTAATATTTCAGGTTGACCTGTATAAGAACTAATTTCAGTGACAGGAATTTTATTTTCCATCAATAATTTTGCTGTACTACCTGTAGCTAACAGTGTCCAATTCAATTGATTTAATTCACGAGCAAATTCAACTAATCCAGTTTTATCATGAACGGATAATAAAGCTTGTTTCATATCGGAAGTTCCTTAGAGAGAGCAATTAATTTTAAAATTTACGTAATTATTAAGTGTGTCATTCCCGCTGGCAGAGAAATTAGCGAACATGAGCATTACAATATTCCTGAATGAACTTGAATGCTTTTGTAATATCTCCGGTAAATTGACCTTGCATTAAATCAAGAATGGAATTACTAATCTGAATGGATATAGTCATGGTTTGCCTCGCTGTGATTATTTTAAAAAATTAGTGTCAGGTTAAACTTGATTATTCAATTTTTTTAAAGCGACAATCAATAATTTTCTTTCTGTTGTATGAATTTTTTCAGATAGACTTGCTAAAGTATCATTTTTTTCAATCGATACGCACTCCTGAATAATGACTGGTCCTGAGTCTATTCCTTCATCAGGTACAAAATGAACCATTACACCAGTATGTGTAATTTCATGATTTTGGTATGCAGAAAATGATCGTTCAATTGCTTTTGTGCCTGGAAATTGTCCGGGTAATGCAGGATGTAAATTGATTATTTTTCCTGGGAATTGTTGTAAAAATTCATTGCTTAGTAAGTGCATCCATCCTGCTAATACAATCCAATCGGGATGGTATTGATTCACGCATTCCGCCAATTCTTTGTCATATAATTTTCTATCTTGATTTATATTGCGCGATTTAATTACTGTTGGAATATTTGCACGGCGAGAGCGCTCTAGCCCATAAGCGTTTTCTTTATTAGAAATAACTGCAGATATTTCGGCGTGTAATTCGCCTGATGTGCAAGCATCAATAATTGCTTGAAGGTTCGTTCCATTACCAGAAATTAATACAACAATTTTGGCGATATGCTTTGATTTATTCATAATTAATAAATAACTTATTTAATAAAATTGATTTTTTTCGTAGAGCGGATAAGGGTCTGCGGCCTTATCTATACAAAATTAATTTATATTTATTTGTGCAAAATGACTTGTTGATTACCATCAACCAACTCACCAATTTCCCACACTGTTTCTGTAATATGATTTTTGATCATATTCACATTATGAGCAGCCACAATAATTATCATGCCAATTCCCATATTGAAAATGCGATACATTTGATCATCTGGCACCTCACCTATTTTCTGAATCACCTGAAATAAAGGCGGCAAAGGCCAACTCTTTAAATTAATTTGCGCATTTAAATTATTAGGTAATACACGCGGAATATTTTCTATAAATCCACCACCAGTGATATGTACTAATGCTTTAATCGGTGAAGAAGGATGTTTAATGATATCTTGTAAAATAGGCAAATAAGATCGATGTGGTGCTAATAATGCATCCGCTAAATTAATGCCAATTTCAGGAAATATGGTTGTTAATAGCGTATCTGCAAATATTTTACGAATTAATGAATACCCATTAGTGTGTGGGCCCGAAGATTTAATGCCTATTAATTTATCCCCTGCTTTTAAATTGTTTTTAGGTAATGAATGTGCATGTTCAACAACACCAACAATTGTGCCTGCCACATCAAACATGTTTTCTTTATATACGCCAGGCATTTCTGCTGTTTCACCACCTAATAACGCACAACCTGCCGCCTTGCACGCATCGGCCATACCTTTAACAATTTGCGCCATTTTTTCAGGGTCTAATTTACTTGCAGCAAGATAATCCAAGAAAAATAGCGGTTTTGCACCTTGCACTAAAATATCATTGACTGAATGATTAACAATATCATGCCCTAAAGATTCATAGCGATTTGCTTGCGCTGCTAAATGGACTTTGGTGCCAATGCCATCAGTAGATGCAACTAATACAGGATTATTCATATTTTTAATTTGATTGGCATGATACATGCCACCAAATGCACCAATACCTGCTAAAACTTCAGGGCCATAAGTTGATTTAACTGCAGCAGACATTAATGAAATAGTGCGATTTCCTGCGGTAATATCAACACCGGCTGCTGCATAAGCATCAGAATTTACGAAATTATTATTTATATTTTGCCCAATATCTTTACGAAAATGTTTACCTTCAAAATGAATTTTCGTTACGCGATCATAGGCAGTCGAAATGGCATCGGTTAATTTATTTGCCCAAGCAGTGATATTTAATACACGTCCACCTGCGGTTGAAATTAATTCATTAGTGATACGTGTGCCAGCGTGAAATACATAACAATTTTGCGAATCAATATTAAGTCCAGAAATAGCATGGCCTACTTGAGGTTTTTGTGGATATCCCTCTGCAGCTAACACAACAGTTACGGCGGATTCATTTTTCCAATGTATGTGCGTTTCATGGAGATTACCATTAATACACGCTTCAATAATTTCAATTAAATCGCTCATTAATAATGGCATTAATACTTGTGTTTCTGGATCGCCAAAACGGCAATTAAATTCTAAAACTCGTGGGCCATCTGTTGTTAACATTATTCCAGCATACAATACACCGATATATGGATTTCCAGATAAACGCATACCATCAATAGTCGGTTGTAAAATGGTTGTACACCACTCATTAATATGTTGTTGTGGTAATTCCACGGGTGCAAATGCTCCCATGCCACCGGTGTTAGGTCCTTCGTTATTTTCATTTAGTCTTTTATAATCGCGTGCTAAAGGCATAGCGCGAACTGTTTTACCATCAGTAAATGCTAATAAAGAAAATTCTTCACCAATTAATTTTTCTTCAATAATAATTTCATTAGCAGCTTCACCTAATGTTTTATCAATCATTAATTGTTTTAAGATTTGTTCAGCTTCTATAATATTTGCTGGTAAAAATACACCTTTGCCTGCTGCAAGACCTGATGCTTTTATGACAATGGGATAATTAATTTCATTGAGATGTTTTTTGGCGGATTCAAAATTATTAAATGTATGATGTCGTGCTGTGGGAATATGATGTTGAGTCATAAATTCTTTGGCAAACGCTTTTGATATTTCTAATTGTGCTGCTGCACGAGATGGTGCAAATACAGGTATTTTTGCTTGGTGGAAGGCATCACTAATACCCGCAGCTATTGGTAACTCAGGACCAATAACAACAATATCTATTTTATGTTCTTTAGCAAATTTAATCAGTTCATCTTTGTTTGATTCATCTATTTTAATTATTTTTACTGATTTATTTTGTTGAGATAATAAATGTGCGCCCGCATGTTGTGCAGTCATATAAAGATGATTTAAGCGGGGCGATTGCAATAATTTCCAAGCAAGTGCATGTTCGCGCCCGCCTGAACCAAGAAGAAGTAAATTCATAGCAGTAAGTTCCTGTATCTGAATCAGTTATTATGACAGGAAAATTCACCACAAGATAGTTGATTAATGAGCGTTTCAACCAGTAAATACAAGCTCAGCTGGCTTGTGAATGTGAGATAAACACTGTATAAAATAGCCTCTTTCTAAAATCTAACCGCGAGGTAGTTTATGACAATAGCAAACAATTCTGATAAGGATTTCATGAAAGCAGTATCATTTCTTTTATTAACTGGTATTTTCATCATTTTAACACGTGATTTAAGTGTGCTTTTTCATGAATGGGCGCATGGTATAGTGGCATGGATGTATGGATATCAGCATTCACCCTTTGCATTACAATATATGAGTTGGAGCATGCTTCATACTTATTCTGTAGATTCAGGATCACTATATCCCAATTTATTTTTGTTAGGGCATAAATATATTTCCGCTAACATTGCCATTGCAGGGCCTGCAATCAATTTTATTTTAATGTTATTGGGGGCAATATTAATTTCCAATAAAACCATTCGTACAAAGCCAATACTGGCCTATTTTTTATTTTGGTTAACATTAAATAATTTTGGTCAAGTCTATGCTTATATTCCAGATAATATATTTGCTAAAACAGGCGATGTTGCTTATTTCTTAGATGCTTATCATTTATCACCTTGGTATTTATTAGTACCTGTCACTTTGGTGTTAATATTTTTAACAATTAAGGTATTGATACCAACGCTAATGAAAAATTTAGCTAATCTAAAATGCAATCAAGCTTTGTTAAAAAATATCGTATTATTATTTGCAGTAGCATTAGTATTTTTCTGGTATGGATTTGCAGCACAAGATTATTACGGCATTCATTATTTCAACAAATTAAATTATCCAATGTCAGTTTTTGCAGGTTTTGCGATTTATTTTCTATTGCTGCGATTACCGAAATATTTAAATGATTAATTAATTTTTTTAATTATTTAATGGATTTATTTTTTTTAATGGCCTCACAAGGCGTTATTCAGTTCAGGGTTTTTTTAAATATTACAATTTTATCATCGGAAAAAATTATGCCTAAAACACTCGAAATAGAAGTCAGAAACAAAAATTTTGGTCCAATAAAATATGGTTTTTTTATTGCTACACAAATAGCAGGTATAAAAGTACTTGGTATTGGTGATGGATTGTTTGCACCACCTAGATATCTTACATCAGGTGATAGTCAATTTGGTTTAGAAGTGCCTGTGCAAGCAGTCGTAAATATTGTTTATAAGGATGGAAAAACACAAACTCTAGAAACACCCTTCAACAAAGCAGATGCATTAAACCTACACACACCTGGAATAACTGAAACAATTAGAATGGATTTGTTAGAAGACAAAAATTATTTTGATATACAATCTGTGATCTTAAGATTTCAAACACCTGAATTCGGTCATTCCAGAAGCAGTGGCGGTGGAATGTCTACACATTTACAGAAAACAGAGATTGGCTCCGCTTCAATCAGTGGTCAGAAAATCGATTTTTACGGCAAGATAGTTGCGGCAGTATCACTATCAGAAAGATGGGATTTATCAATATCAAACGATGATTTATCTGCTCACAAGGATGAATTAATCGAAATTGAATTTCTAGTCAAAAAGAAAGATATAGACGATGTTTCTTGGAAAAACGTAGAACTAGTTGATAATTGGCGCTCAGCGCTTGCACCATTTTGGAGTAATTATGAATCACATAAAGATAAACAAAATATCTTCAGTACTCATAAATGGGTTATACCAATAAAAATTTTTGAACCTGGAAAAGAGGGATGGGTAGTAGGTATTAATGACGGTAGTTGTTTAACTGAAAATATGAAAAAGCATTATTTAGCTTTTAAAGCGTATAGTGAGACAGAAAGTTATAAAGCAGAAAGGCAGGCATTTCTCGATAGATACTATGGTAAAAAAACAGATACTAATATCGAGACTGCTGTATCGAATATTGAGTCTACTATATCGAAGTTGTCTATTTAATTTCTCCTTTTAAAGCCAGCCCATATTCATCCAATATGGCTGGCTTTATTATTTGAATTTCATTTTAAAATTTCAATATGCTATGAAATACTGAGATAGCTAAACTATTAAGGTATAAATTTATAGAGCAACAACACGTAACTAATTTAATAGAGCAATCCTTGTTGAAAATAATCTGACTTTTTAAGTCTTGGTCAATGGAGTCTAATAACACTTGTAATATCTCAATTTGAGATATATGATTAGTAGATATGTAATAGGGAATCTTTCAAATATGCATATAATTACACAAAAACGTATTTGGGAAGCAAAGAAGCGATTCAAGAGCTGTGAATCAGCTTTGGATGGTTGGTATAGGGTCATCAGTAAAAATGATTATAATGATTTTGCCGAGTTAAAGAAGGTTTTTGGCGCTATTGATAAAGTTGGATGCTACTATGTTTTTGACATTGGTGGTAATAAATTAAGATTGATCACTAACATCCATTCTAATAGAAGAAAAGTTTTTATACGTTATATTTTGACGCACAAAGAATACGATAAAGGTAATTGGAAAAATTAGGTGAGCATATGAAAAATCATATTTTGGTTCAAGCAATTAAACATTGGCAATATATAGCGCCAATCGTTCATTATCCTAAAAATGATAAAGATTATAACAAGTTAATATCTCGATTAGATGATCTTTTAGATTATATTGGCGATGATGAAAATCATTCTCTTGTCAGCTTAGCCGATATCTTAAGTGATGTTGTTGCGTCTTATGAACAAAGTAAATATCAAAGTAAATACACCAAAGGATTAAATGCGCTTAAGTATCTTATGCAAATAAATGGGTTATCTCAGAGTGATTTAAGCGATGTAGCTAGCCAAGGAGTAGTCTCTGAAATTTTAAATGGCAAAAGAGAATTAAATTTACGCCAGATCAAATTGCTTGCTAAACGTTTTAATGTGAGTGTTGAGACGTTTATCGATGAAAATGAATTTGAATGATTAATTCTTTTGTATTGTGAATTAATTATGCCATTATGTCTTTAATACATCTTTCTCAAATTTTGCTCCACTATCACGCAATAATTTAACTGATGGGCCAGCAGTATTGCAACGAACTATACTGTCATCAATCATTATCACTTTTTTATTGCGAACTAATATGACCAATGAATAAGCTCCATACTATTGCGGCATAATTTGTTGCACGCGATCTTCCTGGCTTTCGCCAGATGCACCTGATGATTGACAAATCCAATCTAAGTTGATGTTTTGGGCTATCATTTAATTAACGACCTGGCCAATCAATCACGAGAACATCCATGATTAAAATGCCTGGAGATTCATTTAAAGGTATTTTACCACCATTAAACTCACAAGAAATAAAACTCGCTGAGCGCCTTAAAATGCACATTGAAAAACTTGCGGCGGAAATAGGCGAACGAAATATGTTTAAATATGCTGCGTTAATTGCTGCTGGTGAATATATCAAAAATACCTGGGAATCTTTTGGTTTAAACGTCATCAAACAATGCTATCAATGTAAAAAGCGTGAAGCTTGTAATTACATAGTCGAATTTTCTGGCAACAGTAAACCCCAAGATATTGTAGTGATCGGCGCACATTATGATTCAGTATACGGATCACCTGGTGCAAATGATAATGGTAGTGGTGTCGCTGCGATATTGGAATTAGCACATTTAATCGACCATGCAAAATGTGAAAAAACATTACGATTTGTTGCATTTGCTAATGAGGAGCCTCCTTACTTTAATTCACAAGCAATGGGTAGTTACCATTATGCACAACAAGCAAAATTGAATAATGAAAATATTATTGCCATGTTATCTATTGAAACGATTGGTTATTATAGTGATGAACCTTTCAGTCAAAAATATCCATTTCCATATATGTTTTTTTATCCAGAAATAGGTAATTTTATTGGTTTTGTATCGAATTTAACCAATAAAAAATTATTACATCAGTGTATTGCAAGTTTTCGTCAACATTGTCAATTCCCATCCGAAGGTGCTGCAGCACCAAGTTTTTTACCTGGTGTTAGCTGGTCAGATCAATGGTCTTTTTGGAGATTTGGATATCCTGCAATAATGATCACTGACACCGCGTTATTTCGTTATCCTTATTATCATAATGTCGAAGATACGCCAGATAAAATTCATTATGAAAAAATGGCAAGAGTTGTTTATGCTTTAAATTTTATTATTGAGAATTTAGTGAATAGTAAAACATAAATTTTTTATGACTATTAACACATTTCAATAAAATTATTGCTGTGAAATTGATATTAGGTTTTTAAAACATCTTTCTCAAATCCCGTTTTAGTATGATGTTCGTCAACAGTAATAGGATATTTTCCTGTAAAACACGCGTTACAATAACCAGTGTTGCGGCCAATTGCTTTCATCATGCCATCGAGTGATAAAAAGTGTAATGAATCACAACCAATATGATCTTTTATTTGTTCAGGTGTCATATGGTATGCAATTAATTCATCATAAGTACCCATATCTACACCCATAAAACAAGGATGTGCAATAGGTGGACACGTAATTCGCATATGCACTTCTTTTGCGCCATTATCACGCAGTAATTTCACTAAAGGACCGGCAGTATTTCCGCGTACAATACTGTCATCAATCATTATGACTTTTTTATCGCGAATATTTTCCTCAAGCACATTAAATTTTAAGGCAATACCTTGTTTGCGTAATGCATCTGTTGGTTGAATAAATGTGCGGCCAATATAACGGTTTTTAATTAATCCATCGTTATAAGGAATATTTGCAGTTTGTGAAAATCCAATTGCGGCGGGAATTGAAGAGTCGGGAACTGGAATAACAATATCCGCATTAATGGGCGCTTCTTGCCATAAAATAGCGCCTAAACGTTGACGAAGATGATGAATATTTAAATTGTCCCAATTACTATCTGGGCGTGAAAAATAAATATGTTCAAATGTGCAGCGTGCTTGTTGTGTTTTTGCGGGCATTCCTTGACGTGATGTAATTCCATTAATATCTAAAGTAATAATTTCACCGGGTTCTACTTCACGAATATCAGTACAACCTAAAGTTTTTAATGCACATGTTTCTGAAGCAGCGGCATAACCTTTATTGGGTAATTTTCCTACGCATAATGGACGAAATCCCCATGGATCTCGAATCGCTAAAACTTTATCACGCACTAATATCACTAATGAATAAGCGCCATACCATTGCGGCATTATTTGTTGCACGCGATCTTCCCATGTTTCCCCAGCGGCACCTGCGAGCATCATGGTGATTACGCCGGTATCAGAAGTGGTTGGTAAACCTATGCCACGTTGTAATAATGTATTGCGTAATTGATCGGTATTTACCAAGTTACCATTATGCGCGACTGCGACGGACCCAAATTGTGTATCAATTAATAAAGGTTGTGCATTATTTAAAGTGGTATCACCGGATGTTGAATAACGTGTATGACCAATCGCTAAATAACCATGTAGATTCGATAATATTTCTTCATTAAATACTTGTGAGACCAATCCAAGATGTTTGTGATCTTTAATAATAATGCCATCAGATACAGCAATTCCTGCTGATTCTTGACCGCGATGTTGTAAAGCGTATAAGCCAAAATAAGCCATACGTGATACATCTTCTTGAGGTGCGCATATTGCAATTACGCCGCATTTATCGTGTGCTTTGTCGTTCATAAATAATATTCCAAATTTTTTTCCTTCTCCCGCTTGCGGGAGAAGGAAAAAAGTATGTGATTTAATTAATTTGTTTATCAGCCTCTAAAATCTGTTGTCGTTGTTTATTTTGAAATTCTTTGACTTTATTTCTCACTTTTTCATCATTTAATCCTAAAATACGCGCCGCTAAAAATGCTGCATTTTTAGGCTCTAAAACAACTGCTGGCGCAACACCTGAAGGCATACGTAATGATGAAAATACATCTACTGATGCAAAATGATCTCCTAATGGTGGGCATGCAATAACAGGTGCAATTACCGATCCATCAACAAATCCAGAAAGTGCATTACTGCGACCCGCAACAGTGATATACACTTTTGCGCGTGGATCATCTTCATATTGTTTTAATATGGATAAAGCATGTTCAGGTGTTTTATGTGCAGAACCAATGCGAATAATTACATCTAAATCAAATTCAGCTGCTGTTTGTGCGATGAGCTGATAATGCGCTTCATCTGCTTTCGAACCGGCAAGAATTACAACAAGAGGGCGAGACATGGCATATTCCTCATTAAATTAAATCGATATTTTATCATAAAAATTTATATTATTCAGCGATATCTCAATGTGATGTTCACTGAGAACTATACTTCAGCAAGATTGTGAGATTAAATGAAATAGCAGTTTTTGATATATCATATTGTTTTGCTATTGTAATAGTGAATAATCATTGAATTATGCTAACTTATATATCTCTGTTAAATATTACATTATTGTTTTGTAAGTAGGTTTATATCCTACTATTTCCTGCAGATGATCAATAATTTTGTTAAGTGAATCCAAGGTTTCTGCAGCGTTCATTTTATTATTAAATTCTATTGTGGTTGTAATATTTTTAACAAAGGCCCTTAATTCTTTAATATTTTCTTGCAATTGAGCACTATCAGTTATACCTATATCCACAATAAGGTTGAAATTATTCAAAAAATTTTCTACAAAATTTTGTAATTTATCAGCCGTTCTATCGATAACAAAATTAACGGCATAAATAAAATTTTTATTATCAGGCCATAATGGTATTTTGGAATGAAGATCATGCTTTTTAGCAAAATCAATGGTTTCTCGATATAAATATTTGCAATCAACATAGCCAACTTTATTTAATAATTCGCTTTCATTTTCTAGAATATCTAGCATGAATTTTATAGCTTCTTCTTTAGAAAAAAAGCCGGTATTCATTAAATAACCAATATGTTCATCGAGACGTAAAATACCTAATGTTTTTGCTTCATATTTAAGAGAGTTCGAGATTTTTTTTAACGCTTGTTTTCTCGTTGTATAATTTGTGGTAAAGGTTTTCAGCCATGCGTTATCGCTAGGTTGATCAGAAGGTGTTCGTACAAGAGATTGCCCATCTATCATGAGAGGCTTTATAAACTCACTACGGGGTTGCCAAGTGTGAATCGTTAATAAGCCGGCCCATGTTAACACCATTGGGCCTGTCCAATACGGCGTGTTTTCCTTAATAAATAATTTGTGATCTAATTTATATAAAGCTTCTATTTCAGGATCTCTTTTAGTAGAGCGCAAATTTTGCCATATAAATGGTTTGCCTGAAGCAATTTCTATCATTTTTAACATGTCAGGATTTTTAGGTGTCGTGGCTAGTGCATCATTACTTACAGAATGAAAATTGACAGCTTTACTTTTATGAGGGTGAGGGGATTGGGCTTTATTATTCCAATAGATCATATGATGGTTTATTGGATCAAATATACCGCTGTTTTCCAAGTTAAATTGAGTAGGCCAAACGTCGCTATCAAAATATACTCCACCATATTTATACAAAATCTTATAGCGAATTTTATCGCTTGATTTGCCAAAATCGGGGTGATATTTATCAATGTCATAGCGGATACCATTGTCTGCAATTTGTTCTTCTTCAATATCTTTAAATTGAAAAATACAATCAGGTGAATCAGGATCAACGTTTAATTTTTTTAAGCGTACATCAGATCTTTTATCAATGAATATTTGCAACTCTTCTTTATATTTTTTCTTAAGCGCTTGTTTGCCACCAGGATAGGTAGTGTAATCAATCCAAATAAAGTATTTCAAATTAGGATTCGCTAATACCCATTTAAAAACAGTTGTAAATGAACGTTCGGGCATGATTTTCTCTCCGCCAGCCCAAACAAAATGTAGATATTTAGGAATAATGTATTTGCCATCAGGTTCGGGTTTGATTCCATAATTTTCGGTTGGAGATGGTGGATTAGATTTTGCGCCAAGTGATGTGGTTTTGTTTTTAAAAAAAAGCCAGAACATAAAAACTCCTGATATTTTTTATAATTAGAGGTCGATTTTAGCTAGAAACAGTGATGAATACAAACAACTTCTTCTGCGATCAGAATGATTTAACTTGTAATTGTTCTCGTGTTTCTTGAATGTTTAGAGTGATTTGATGGTAGTAATTAAAACCAATTAAAGGAAGAAATTTATTTGATAGCCTCATCAATAGCGATAATGATATTTTTCTCAAAGTCAGGTAATTGCCGGCGATCTTCAACGGTCCAAGCCGCTGAAAGCATTGCTTTACAAAAAGCCCAGGATTTAATGCGTTGATGATCAAAAGGCAATTCATCAATGAGAATTTCTAGCCGTCGTTTTATTGTGCTAATAATTGGCTGGTGTTGTGGAAAAAAATCAAAAGGATTATAAATCATTGAGCCCACTTCATGTGCTGGATCACCAATATATCCATGTGGATCGATGACTTTCCAATTAGTGTTGCTTGCCAAAATATTATCATGATGTAAATCACCATGCAGAATAACATCGTTTGATCGGTCTGATGTTAATTCTGTAAATAATAATTTTGCTTTTGATATTAGCTTTTCATCTAATTGGCCTGATAAATAATCTAAACTGCCTATCAATTCGGAAAGATGTTTAAATGAATATTGCTGATGTTGATGAGTTTGTAAATTTCGAATGATTTTACAGATAATTTTAGTGGATTGATCATCTTTGCCTTCTTGTACTAATTTTTTCAGAGTATGGCCGGGAATTAAACGCTCCATCAAAATAGCGGAAAACTCATCGTCGTAAAAATAAATTTGGGGTACGCTTTGATCAAAACATTCTAGCCAATGTAATTCATTAGCAATATATTGATTATTCGGTGCCATTTTAAGTATTGCTGTTTCACCGGAGTGAGTGATTTCGAATAAACCGACAAAATGATAGGTGAGACCTGGTAATAAATCGATAAAGCGTAATTGATGTTTGGCCGATATTCTATTAATTATGAATGGCAAATTGTTGAGCCAATTTTCGCCATCTTTGCCGAAGCTATCTTTAACATTCGATTTGAAGATTTCACTTAATTTCATTCAAGAATTTATCCTTTATTACATTGTTTAATTAATGTTGTCATGTTGCTATGTAGCCTGGGTGGAGCAATTGAAACTTAAATTAATATAACGAAATTAGCGGATATAACCAATATCTATTAAAAACCACCGCGTAACCCGGGAAATTAAGATTTCCCGGGTTACGCCATTGGTCAAAATGGATAAATTTGTAAACGTCAAATATTAAAATTTTATTGAAGATCTTCATTTGCTTCACTCAGGCTACGACTAATCCACCCTTGTGATGTAAATAATATGATGTTAATTATAATAAGGCAAAATTAAAGAGTCGGAGTTGTATTTGACAAAACGCTTGTACTGTTGTAACATTACAATATTACAGGCGTATTTGGAGACATGATTTGTGGTCAATTCTCACGAGAAAACATACGACGCATTTTTACGTTGTTGTACACGATTGAAAACAGCTGAACATTTTAAAGATTTTTTTGAGTTATTTTTTACGCCCGAAGAGCGTAAAGATTTTACCAATCGTTTTATCATCGTTAAAGAACTATTAAAAGGTGAGAAAACCCAAAGAGAAATTGCTAAAGAATATCATTTGAGTATTGCACAAATCACGCGTGGCTCAAATATGCTGAAAATATTAAGTGACGATGCAATTAAATTAATTAACAAAGTAGTAATGCAAGACTAAATTTAAAGGAAAAAGCAAAATGCCCAATCAATCCACATTAGAACAATTTATTGAAGCAGCAAAAAGCGCAAAACATGTCGCTGTTTATCAAGAAATTCTAGCAGACGATATCACACCAATCAGTGTATTTACCGCTTTACAAGAATATATGACATCACCCACCCTATTAGAATCAGGTGAAAAACGATCAGATACCGGGCGATATTCTTTTTTAGGTTTTGACCCTTTTGCTGAATTTATTGCGAAAAATAAACAAACTATTTTGCGAACAAATCAAACAGAAACTGTCCTAACAGAAACTCCTATTGCAGCATTGCGCCATATTTTACAACAATATCATTGCGCTAATGTGCCTGATAATTTGGGATTTATTGGTGGTGCAGTTGGATTTATCAGCTATGATGCAATTCGTTTATTTGAAGAAATTCCTAATCGTCACGCAGATATTCAAAATATCCCTGAATTATTTTTCAATTTTTATCGCAATTGTATTATTTTTGATCATCAGACCGAGAAATTAACGGTAGTTAGAGCGGTGGAGATTAGCAACGATTTAAACAAAATATATCAAGATGCCATCTCTGAAATACAAAAAATCATTCATATCATTAGAAATCCAAAACAAACTACAACAGATGATGTTGCTGTTAATAATGATAATAAAAATCTTGAAGTTGAGATGGATATCAGTGATGAAGACTATTGTAAAATTGTTAATAAAGCTAAGGAATATATTATCAAAGGCGATGCCTTCCAAATTGTTGCTTCACGCTGTTTTAAACAAAAAATTACTGTTACGCCATTTGCAATTTATCGCGCTTTACGACGCACCAGTCCCGCACCATATATGTTTTATTTAGATCGAGGTGATTATGTCATCGTGGGTGCATCGCCAGAAAAATTAATTAGTGTACAAAATAGAATTGTCACAACACATCCCATTGCAGGAACAAGACCAAGACAAAATCCTGAAGCGGATGAAATGATCGCAGCCGAATTAATGTCTGCCGAAAAAGATCGTGCAGAGCATATTATGTTGGTGGATTTAGGCCGCAATGATATTGGCAAAGTCAGTAAACCTGGAACTGTGAAAGTCACTGAATTTGCGCAAGCAAAAAAATTCTCGCATGTTTTTCATTTAGTCTCTGTGGTGGAAGGTGAATTAGCAGATCAATATGATGCATTAGATGCATTAAGTGCTGCGTTACCTGCAGGAACATTAAGTGGTGCACCAAAAATTCGTGCAATGGAAATTATTGATGAATTAGAAATATCACGTCGCGGTCTTTATGGCGGAGCGATTTGTAGTATTGATAATGCAGGTAATTTAGATAGTTGTATTGCAATTCGTATGGCTATTTTGCGTGATGGTGTTGCAACAATAAGAACTGGAGGCGGAATTGTTTATGATTCAGATCCACAAGCTGAAGCCGATGAAACTAAACATAAAGCAAAATCTGTACTTGCTGCAATTGCATTTGCAGAAGGGAGATCACTATGATTTTAATTATCGATAATTACGACAGCTTTACTTATAACTTATTTCAATATGTCGCTACCTTGCATGATCAGGTGAAAGTAGTCAGAAATAATAAAATATCAATTGATGAAATTAAACAATTAAATCCCGCAGGAATTATTTTATCTCCAGGTCCCGGCAGACCAGAAAATGCAGGTATTTGTATTGATATTATTAAACAACTTGGTAAAGAGATACCTATTTTAGGCGTATGTTTAGGCCATCAAGCAATTTCAATTGCATTTAATGGAAAAGTGATACAGGCACCACAAATTGTTCACGGTAAAACAGCGATGGTTTTTCATTATCGCAAAAATTTTTATCAAAAATTACCATTACCATTTCAAGCTGGACGATATCATTCATTAATTGTTGATCGTGAAACATTGCCGGATGAATTGATTATTGAATCAGAAAGTGCTGATGGCATTATTATGGGGATGCGACATATTCATTACCCAATTTTTGGTGTGCAATTTCATCCTGAATCGGTATTGACGCCAGAAGGTGATAAATTATTAAAAGGGTTTGTGGAATATTGTACGAAATAGTGGGGGTGTCATCCCCGCACGCTCAGATAAGAATAAAAAATATTGATCTCTCAAGCGGGGATCCATTTCTGAATTTAATTAAAGTGGAAATATTAGATTTTTAATAAATGTTTATTATTAATGTAATAGATTCCCGCTTGAAACAATAGAATGTTCGCTCGTTTATGTACGAGCGGGAATGACAAATAAGTTGTAAGGTAAAATTATGATCTTAAAAAAATGCATAGGAAAATTAATTCGTAAGCAAAATTTATCCGCTGAAGAATGTCATCAAGTTATTAATGAATTAATTGCTGAAGATGCTAATGCATTGCAAATCGCTGCTTTTTTAGTGTTATTAAGAGCCAAACCAGAAACATCTGCTGAAATAATTGGAATAGTTAATGCTTTCCGTGAAAAAATGATTCACGTACCAATTGCTGGAAAAACAATTGATATTGTTGGCACCGGTGGTGATGCAGCAAAAACAATTAATATTTCAACGGGTGCAGCGATATTAGCAGCAAGTTGTGGTGCTAAAGTCACTAGATTAGGAAATCGAGCAGCGACATCTCAATGTGGAGCCGCTGATGTTTTAGAGCAATTAGGTATTTCATTAGAAATGTCTGGTGATCAAATAGCAGAGTGTGTAAATAAAGTAGGTATTGGATTTTTCTTTTATCCAAAATTTAATCCAGTGATGTTGAATTTAAGAAGTTTACGTCGTCAATTAAATATACCCACAATCCTTAATTTAATTGGTCCATTATTACATCCCGCACATGCAACTCATTATATTTATGGTGTTTATGAAGAAAAATTAATGGAGCCTTTAGCGGAAATCACTTATTCATTGGGTATTGAAAAAGCACTGATTGTACATGGTAATGGATTAGATGAAATTAGTTGTATTGGCCCTACAAAAGCAATAGAGGTTACTGAAAAAGGTATGAAATCATTTGTTATTGATCCAAAACAATTCGGATTTCATGAATGTACTCTAGCAGATATTCAGGGTGGCGCTCCAGAAATTAATGCGAAATTATTATTAGATGCTTTATCTGGTAAAACAGGCGCAATTGCAGATACTTTAATATTAAATGCAGCAGTGGCTCTATGGGTATATGGTATGTATACATCCATTGAACAAGCCATACCAATAGTAAAAGAAAATTTAATAAATGGTAGTGCATTTAAATTATTACAACGTTGGATTGCTTACTCTCAAGATATGCAATCTTCAATGTAGGAGAGCATTTTTGTTATGACTAACAGATTAGATGAGATTATTAATCATAAACATAATGAAGTTGAGCAATTAAAAATAATGCTCACGCAAAAGCCACAACATAAAATAAATCAATTAATGCAAGGAAAATTGACAGTTCAATCTACAAAAAATTTTAAACAAGCATTAATCAAACCGCAGCTTGCTGTAATTGCAGAAATTAAAAGAAAATCTCCCAGCGAAGGTGAGTTTGATAAAATTGTTGATCCCGTCAAATTAGCTAACACATATATTGCTGGCGGAGCAGATGCAATTTCAATATTAACTGACCAACGATTTTTTGGTGGACATCTCGATGATTTAATTCAAATTGCACAAGCAGCTCAAGATAATGCTGTACCTTTGTTACGAAAAGAATTTGTCATTGATGAAGTGCAAATTGCGGAAGCAATCATTTCTGGTGCAAATGCTGTGCTATTGATTGTTGCGGCATTAGGTAATAAAACTAAAGATTTACTCAATTTGGTAAAACAATATGGTATTGATGCATTGGTAGAAATAAATAATCAAGAAGAATTAGATATCGCTATAAATAGTGGTGCAGAAATCATTGGCGTCAATAATCGCAATTTAAAAACATTTATTGTAGATACTAACCGTTCATTTAATTTAATTTCGGCTATACCAAAAAATATTATCAAAGTTGCAGCATCTGGCATTTTAGATCCAACAGTTGCACAAAAATATAAAGCAGTGGGTTATGACGCAGTATTAATCGGTGAAGCTTTAGTAAAATCAAAAAATCCTGCGGATTTTATTAAAGAGTGCAAGCGTTAGCATTCCTTCTTCTCCCGCTTGTGGGAGAAGGTGCCGAAGGCGGATGAGGGTGAATTAAATCATGGCATCAACACAAATTAAAATCTGCGGAATTCGCGATCCCGAAACAGCATTATTCGCTGCAAAATCCGGTGCTGATTTTGTCGGAATGGTTTTTCATCCAACATCAGTGAGAAATATCGATATCACTCAAGCTGAAGAAATTGCAGCAGCCGCAAAAGAAGGCGGCGCTAAACCAGTTGCTGTATTTGTAAATATCAATGCCGATCAGATATTACGTATATGTCAAATCGCAAGAGTAAATATTGTGCAGTTACATGGAAATATTTCACGACAACAACACCATTTATTGCCACCCAGTTTTCATCGAATTTATGTACAAATAGTCGATGAACATGGGAATATTCAAAATGACACAGATAATGGTTTAAATTATTTAAATGTCGAACGTGATTATTTATTGTTTGATAATGTGCATGCCGGTAGTGGTAAAACATTTAATTGGACAAATTTTGTATATAAAGGCACTATGCCTTGGTTTTTTTCGGGTGGACTCACTATTGAAAATGTGGCAGATGCAATTGAAAAATTTCACCCCACTGTAGTAGATGTTAGCAGTGGTGTAGAAAAAGCACCCGGAGAAAAAGATCAATATTTAATTGATCAATTTATTCAAAAAATAAAAAAAATGCCATTCACGCATTATTGTGCCAGCGGGAATGACATTTCTGAATAGTCACGAAACCATGTGCATGGATTAATAGTTTACAATTTATTTGGAATCAATTTATGAGCGTATACTTAAAACCTAAAAAAGGCCGTTATGGTGAATTCGGTGGTGTTTATATGCCAGAAATATTAATGGCGCCGACCTCCGAAATGGCAAAAAATTGGAAAGAGACATGGAAAGATCATCAATTTAGAAATCATTTTTATGAAGTTTTAAATAATTATGCTGGACGTCCTACCCCTTTAACTGAAGTGCCACGTTTTGCAAAAGCAATTAATGGTCCAAAAATTTATCTCAAACGTGAAGATTTATTACACACTGGCGCACATAAATTAAATAATGCAATTGGACAATGTTTATTTGCAAAAAAATTTGGCAAAACGCGAATTATTGCAGAAACAGGAGCCGGTCAGCACGGTGTTGCAACGGCAGCAGCGAGTGCTTTTTTAGGATTGCCTTGCGTTGTTTATATGGGAAGTGTCGATATGCATAGACAAGAACCCAATGTAACCCGCATGAAATTAATGGGTGCTGAAGTAGTGCCTGTTAAAAGTGGATCAAAAACATTAAAAGATGCAGTAAATGAAGCGTTGCGTGATTGGTCTGAATCATTTGGCAATACACATTATTGTTTAGGATCTGTTTTAGGTCCACACCCTTATCCAGAAATGGTAGCAACATTTCAAATGATTATTGGTAAAGAAACAAAAGCGCAATGTATAAAACAAATTGGCCGTAATCCCGATCGAGTCGTTGCCTGCGTTGGCGGTGGTTCTAATGCAATAGGTATTTTTTCAGCATTTATTGATGATGCTGAAGTAAATTTAGTAG
The DNA here is from genome assembly GCA_021777765.1 of Pseudomonadota bacterium. GTDB lineage: Bacteria > Pseudomonadota > Gammaproteobacteria > DASZBR01 > DASZBR01 > JAJYDF01. Next base: position 21,915 of record JAJYDF010000012.1, read on the forward strand.
GTGTTGAAGCAGGTGGACATGGCGTACATATAGGTGAACATGCTGCGCGATTTAGAGAAGCAAAAACCGGTGTTTTACATGGCACTTTTACTTATTTATTACAAGATGAACAAGGACAAATTGCGCATACATCATCTATTTCGGCAGGATTAGATTATCCTGCAGTTGGTCCACAACACGCGCAATTATATAAACAAGGTCGAGCAAAATATATTACTGCCAGTGATGAAGAAGCATTAGTTGCGCTTAAATTATTAGCAAAAACTGAGGGAATTATTTGTGCTTTGGAATCAGCGCATGCATTAGCTTATATTATTAAAATTGCACCTGAATTAAATAAAGAGGATGTGGTAGTAATTAATTTATCAGGGCGAGGTGATAAAGATTTGCCGCAATTAATGGAAAAAAATTTAATATAGTAAAAATAAAAATATATTTAAATCACATTTTTTTCCTTCTCCCGCTTGCGGGAGTAGGTGCCACAGGCGGATGAGGGTGGTTTAAAATTATTTTGGTGTGAAGGTGGCGTTACTAGATTTTTGAGGTATTCAATTAATGGATAGAATTAAACAAATTTTTAAAAAAGGCCCCGTTTTTGTTGCGTATTTAACAGCAGGAGATGGTGGCATTGATCATACTTTTGACGCAGCAATGGCATTAATTAATGGTGGCGTCAATATATTAGAAATTGGTGTTCCTTTTACTGATCCTGTTGCTGATGGCCCTGTAATTCAACGTGCAGCAATGCGTGCTTTGGAAAGTAAAACCACTTTGGATGATATTTTATCTTTAGTTAAAAAATTACGTGAACATACAGACATTCCATTAATTTTATTTAGTTATTTAAACCCTATTTTAAAAGCATCTGAAAATGGTTTTTTTGCTAATGCAAAAGAAGCCGGCGTGGATGGCATTTTATTAGTAGATTGTCCTTTTGATGAAGCCAAAGAAATTCATCAACACTGTATCAAAAATCATTTAGCACCGATTTATGTCATCACGCCTACCACGTCATTAGAGCGTTTAAAACATATCGATAAACATGGCAGCGGATTTTTATATTATGCCTGTCGTAAAGGAACAACCGGTGTACGCAATGAAATGCCAGATGATTTTGTTCAAAAAATGCGAGAAATAAAAGCCAATGTGCATCATCCAGTTGTAGTTGGTTTTGGTATTTCAAATAAAGAAATGGCAGCAGAAGTTCTACAACACGCTGATGGATTTGTAGTTGGTTCGTTATTTGTAAAAGCATTAGAAGAAAAAGTGAGTTTGGATGAATTAACATTTAAAGCAAAAAATTTATTACCAGATAAAAATTCTCAACAAGAATTACGTATTGAGTGACAACAATGTCATTCCCGCTTGAGAGTTTGGTATGTCCGCTATATTTTGTGTCAGCGGAAATGACACGACTGAATAGCTATAGAAATTTTAAATATGAGTAAATTGAGGTAAAACACAATGATTTTAGTCCTAGAACAAAACACCACTGAAAAAGACGTTGCAGATTTAATCCGCCGTTTAGAATGGATGAGTTTACAAGGCGTTCCATCACAAGAAGAGGGGCGATATTTTATTGCCATTGTCAGTGGTAATGATGAACACACCGATTTAAAACAATTTTTAGCATTACCCCATGTTGAAAAAGTTTTGCCTTTTACGAATAAAGCAAAATTAGCCGGAAAAGAATTTAAAAAAGCGCGCTCAATCATTCAAATAAAAAATGTTGCAATAGGTGGTGGCACATTAGCGGTAATGGCAGGCCCATGTTCCATTGAATCAGAAGAACAAATTCATCAAACAGCTGCATTAGTTGCTAAATCAGGCGCCAATATTTTACGCGGTGGTGCATTTAAACCACGTACTTCTCCTTATGATTTTCAAGGCTTAGGTGAAACAGGTTTAAAATATATGAAAAGCGCCGCTGAAAAAAATAATTTAGTTAGCATATCGGAAGTAATGGATACAACAGAAATTGATTTAGTCGCAAACTATGTTGATATATTGCAAATCGGCGCACGTAATATGCAAAATTTCAGTTTATTAAAACAAATTGGTAAAACAGGTAAACCGATTATGTTAAAGCGAGGATTATCGGCAACCTATAATGATTTTTTAATGGCAGCAGAATATATTTTGCAAACCGGAAATCCTAATGTCATTTTATGTGAGCGCGGCATCAGAACATTTGAAACTTATGCAAGAAATACATTAGATATTGCTGCTGTTCCTATTTTGCATGAATTAAGTCATTTGCCGGTTATTATTGATCCCAGTCACGGTACCGGCATTCGTAAAATGGTACCACCTATGGCATACGCAGCTGTTGCTGCAGGCGCTGATGGTATTATGGTTGAAGTTCATCCAGAACCCGAAAAAGCATTATCAGATGCTAATCAAACAATCACACCAGAAACATTTGATCAGATGATGAAAACGTTGCGTGTGATCGGTCAAGCGGTAAATATTAAAGTCGGTTAATTTCAAGTATCTGAAATGTTATGATTGTTTACTTTATGTATGTATTCAGGAAACATCTTTTATTAAAATATTTGAACCGTTACTTAGATTAGTTAATTAATGAGAACTTTCATCTTAAGGGTTTATGGATAAATTTTGTAAAATGAATTAAGGGTGATAATGGCAATTAATTTAATAAATATATCTTGTTATAACGTAACAAATTTTCCTCCGGATTTTTCATTCTTAACAGATATTATTACAACATTAGGGGTTATTATTGCGATTGCAATTCCGCTATCTTTAGGAATTATTATCTCGAATGCTGACAAGTATGATGATAAGGAACTAGCTTCGTATTTTATTAGAGAACCTCTATGCGTTAGATTGTTTTTCTCTCTTATAATGAATTTATTGGCTGCTTTTACACTTAAGTTTATGATGTCCTATGAAGAAAAATATATCATTTCAATATATTCTAATCATTATATTTTATTATGTGTGTATATTTGGTTTGGCATAAATATAGCCACGTTTATTTTATTTATTAAATTATTAATGAGATATGTAATAGATACCGAAAATGTTTTTTTGGAGAAGTTGAGAAATGACATTAAAGATATTTTCGAAGAATAAAACAATTCACGCTCAGCGCGATAAGCTTTTTTCAGTCATTGAAAAATTAACAAACATTGTTTTAGTAAACTCAAGAAATAATAACAATCAATTAGCAAAAAAAATTATAGGTGAATTAAGAAATTTATTTTATCGATTCTTCAGGTTAAGAAAAACCGATTCACATAAATTCAATACATTATTGTTGTCAGAAGATTTTTATGAAAATTATGCTAAAGTATTTTCACGATCAGCTAAATTAGATCGTGAAGACAGCAAAGATATTGAAACTGTAGAATATAGAAAGTTAAAAGAACAATCTAATTTAGAGCTTCTCTTTCGGTCAGACCAATCTTTGCAAGGGCTAACACGGTTTTTACAATCATTTGAAAAGATATGGATCAAGGCTCTTTTCGATAAGAATCAACTAATAAGTAACTATGTATATTATTTGCTTAAAAATATTTTAGAACAGTTAGTTGTTGAGCAAGATAGTGAGATTTACATTAATCAATTACTTAAATTATTTCGAAATGTTGTATGGGATGTTATAAGAGAAATAAAAGATGATAAAAAAATTGATCCTATCATATGCCTTGCTTCAGTCAGTTGGTATATTGACATTGTTTTTAATAAGACCGTAGATAGCTTTGATAGAAAATATTTGTATATATTTGATAAATATTTTTTCTCTTTAATGACCACATTTGTTTCAGAAAATAGAAAAAATCTTTTTAAGAATGTTGTGAAATATAGCATTGATAGGGGGATACATATTGCAGATAATTTCAATGATATCTATGATTATGCACATATCATGCTGAGAAAAGATTTTAAAAAGTATGAGAAGATTGATTCTGCTTTTAATATAGAACAGAAATGTGATCACTTAATTGAAATGGCAAAAATGTTATATACAGAAAAACAGTTGGCTATTTGGAATCGGTCTTTCGATGATTTAACAACCATAATTAATCAAAATTTAGAACAAAGTGATAAAGAGAGAGCCCAGATTTATGAGGATGCAATAAAAAAATCTGCTGAAGCTAGATATAAGTCTAATAATTTGAAGGGTATTTATTTTAAAATTGGTGCATTTTGTTTGTTTAAATCAAGATATAGTTTTATCAGATATTTATGGAACTATAAACAACCAGCAGATTCAGAGACTATTTGGGTTGGAAATGATATTGTATCTGATAATTTAACTGATTTAATAAGTTTATATTTTAACTTTGATCCAAATGAGAATGAATTTCTCATTTGGGAAGACCATCATGGCAGCAAAAAATATAAGGAACAATACTTTTTATTGCTATTAGCTAGACTTCTCCAGCAGATACCTACATCAGAATCGGACAAGCATATTGCTATTGAAAGATTTCACTATCCAGATTTTGATACACAAAAATCTAGTGAAATCAAGTATTCAATTGATCGTCTTTATCGAGTATTAGATAACCTGATAAAAGATCAATCATTACTATCTAAACTTGAGGTTATTGATATTGATGAATTATTTAACACCATAAAATTATTTTTAGTTAGGCTAAGTGAACTGGCTACTAAAAAAATTGATAAAGACCATATAACAAATCAATTAAGTGAAAAGTCAATTTCTGAATTTATTTCTGACGTTTTAAATGAATTTAAAAAATCTCGTCAATTACAACATATTTTATGTTTCTATAATGCATTCGAGTGTAGTTCTAGTTTGAATTCAGAAAAGGATATACAACGCTTTGGCATTAGTAAACTGGATGATAGAGCAATTTTTTTTGAAAACTGGCATAAGACTTTTCTTAATTTTGGTAAAAGTTATGGCCATAGTTTGGGGTTAGGTGAGGATTATCACTTTTTTAATGAAATAGCAAATCTATGTATTACCATTCGATTAAATACAATAAATGACATCGTTAACAATTTAAAAGAATTTAATAACTTAATTATAATATCTTCTGGTGTAGTTATTTGGAAATATTTTGAAAAATCAATAAAATTCAAACCTAAATGGGCGAAAGATATTGTTCCTGTTGATTTGTCTGAATTTGAAGGATTTTTTAACATACATAATATACCTATTCCGGTATTTAGTTTAAATAATACTGGTTCAGATAATGAAATATTAGTATTAAATTACACTAAATTAGGTAAATTAACTCAATATTCTCCCCTTAATGATACAGAAGATCCTAAATTTAAACATGATATGTTATATATAAATATCGAAGATCTTAGTAAGAATTCAGAAGAGATTGATAAACTAATAAATCATCAGCTAGATTGGTTAAAACAAAAAGGCAATGTTGATCAACAAAAAGAATATCTAAAACAAGTTGTAAGAATATTAATTTATGAAAAAATCGCATTTCAAAAAGCGGATGATTTTATTGGGTATAGATTTAAATTGGATTTTTAATATAAATTATACAATGTATCTAATTAGCGTATAGACATAATTCATAGATAATCATTTTGAAAGTAATTTGACATATTCTTAATGTTGGAATTTGTAGTATAATGCTTGATAATTTATACAATTTGGAATAAATATGACCGCTAAAGTACCTGCAACTTTTCATGCCACAACTATTGCTAGTCAAATATTATTTATTCGTAATCAAAAAGTTCTAATTGATGTGGATTTGGCTGCATTATATGGTGTCACAACGAAGCGTTTTAATGAGCAGGTTAAACGTAATATAGATCGATTTCCTCCTGATTTTATGTTTCAGTTGACGAAAGAAGAAAAAGAGGAGGTGGTCGCAAATTGCGACCACCTTAAAAATCTCAAATTTTCGCGGACTAATCCGTATGTATTTACCGAGCATGGTGCTGTAATGGCGGCAAGTATATTGAATTCGCCTCGTGCAGTGGAGGTGAGTGTCTTGGTTGTTCGTACATTCGTTCAAATGCGACAATTGCTATCGACTCATAAAGAATTACATCAAAGATTGATTGAATTGGAATCTCGAGTAGGCAAGCATGATGAAACCTTGCAAGACTTAATCGCTGTAATACGCCAACTTATGGAGCCAGCTACTCCTCAAAAGAAACGACCTATAGGCTTTGCGCCGTGGCCTGAAGATTAAATTACATAATCTCCTATTTTATCGATGTTAATAAACAATGGTTGCACGTTTCAAGATTCTACTTTATTTGCTATAACGCCAAAATTGCATTTGCAGATTTGGTGTCGTATTATTTTCTTGGTCAGTGCGACGCCAAATCTGCAAATGCAGATTTAGTGTCGTGAAATTTCATCTATATTGACGACGCCAAATCTGCATTTGCAGGTTTGGTGTCGCGCTTATTGATTATCAGGACATTGGCTAGGATACAAGAATGACTAGATTTATTGGGCGAACTGAAGAGTTAAAGGAGTTGAAAAACTTACTTAATAGAAAAACTGCTAGCTTAGTAGTTCTGAAAGGACGTCGGCGTATTGGTAAGAGTAGATTAATTGAAGAGTTTGCTAAAGGCGAAACTTTCTATGTTATATCAGGTATTCCGCCGACACCCGAAACGACTCAACAATCACAATTAGACGAATTTGCAAGACAAATGCACCTTCAAACTGGGTTGCCTGAAGTTAAAGCGGATGATTGGAGTAAATTGTTTGTATTGTTATATGAAAAAATTAAAACAGGAAGGGTTATAGTTCTATTTGATGAAATTTCATGGATGGGATCCAAGGATCCAGATTTTCTTGGAAAACTAAAAAATGCTTGGGATTTGTATTATAAAAAAAATCCACAACTCATCTTAGTTTTATGCGGATCTGTTACATCATGGATAGAAGAAAATATTGTCAGTAACACAGGATTTTTAGGAAGACCTTCTTTGTATATGACATTAGAAGAGTTATCACTTGATGAATGTGATCAATTTTGGAATAAACATGCAGATGAGATATCAGCATTTGAAAAGTTTAAAATTCTTTCCGTAACTGGTGGGGTGCCACGATATTTGGAACTTATCAATCCTAAATTACCAGCGGAAGAAAATATAAGGCAATTATGTTTCTCGAAAAATGGGCCATTGGTGAATGAATTTGAACATATCTTTTCAAATATTTTCTCTCAGCGCAGTGAAATATACAAAAAGATAGTTCAACAAATTGTACATAAACCATTAATGGCGGAAGAACTGGCAGAGAGTGTTGGGTTGACACGAACAGGGCAATTTGATGATTATCTTAATGACCTTGTATTAAGTGGTTTGGTAGCAAGAGATTATACTTGGCATATAAACACGGTTGAAACATCAAAGCTGAGTCAATATCGCTTAAAAGATAATTACATTCGATTTTATCTTAAATATATTTTGCCAAATAAAATTAAAATTGAAAAAAACCGATTTAAAGATTTTTCTTTAGGATTATTGTCGGGTTGGGAAACAATAATGGGCTTGCAATTTGAAAATTTGGTATTAAATAATCATGCTGAAATTCATAAAATACTGGCAATTAAATCAGAAGATGTAGTTTTTGACAATCCATATTTTCAAAGAACAACAACTCGCTATCAAGGATGTCAGATTGATTATATGATTCAAACTCGTTTTGATAATTTGTATATCTGTGAAGTTAAATTTTCAAAAAATCCAATTGGTGTAAAAGTCATTTCTGAGGTCAAAGAGAAAATTAAACGATTAAAAATGCCTCGACATATATCGCGTCGTCCTGTGTTGATTCATGTTAATGGTGTGACAGATGAAACGCTAGAGGCAAATTATTTTGCAAACATTATTGATTTCGGTAATTTATTATCAAATAAAATGGTTTAAGATCAATCTTGATATAAGATAATTAACCACTAATAGAAAAGAGCTATAATTATAGGAGATTATACATAAAAATAGCAGAGGTTATATATGAGACCAACATTACAAATGGCAGTAGATGAAGTATTTGCAAATCTTCAAAGTGATATTCAAACGGCAACGAATAAATTTAAAAAACAATTCTTTGTTCAGCCTAATCAAAATTTAGTTGATTATATCGTCCCTGATTTAATGAGGTTAATCAAAGAAAGATTGCAAAAAAGAGGATTTACATTAGAGGATGTGTTAAATGATGCAAATGCGAAATACAGATTTAAGGAAAATACCTATTTAGAAGCTGTGTTAAATCATTTTAAAAATACTGAGGTATTTATAAAAAACAAAAACGTTCAATCAGAACAACAGTGGATGAAGATAAATTTTGCACAAATTCCTGGCCAACCAAAAGATAATTTATTTGATAAATTTAATATTAAACAACCGCAGGATTTGAGAAAAGCTGTAGAAGATATGATGAGACAACAACAGCAGCGGCAACATCAACAACCGCCACCGAAACCAATGCCAAAACCAGCACCACAACCTTCTGCGCAACCTCAACCCGCAGCACAACCTTCCCCAGGACCCAGAGAACAACAAGCAAAAACAAAATATGGAAAAGAACAATCAGATGTTGTAAAAGCGGCAAATGCTATTTATGAAAAGCGAATAAAATTATGGCAAATGGCTTGTTTTGGTAAACAAAACGATCATGAACTTATCCCACTTTTTACACTATTAATAAGGCTTGAGCTTAAGAAAAATAAATTGAGTTTGCGTGACATACTCATTAATGATGAAGCAAGAATGATTTTTAATAAAAGTGAAAGGTTAAAATGGGCGCTAGAATTTTATGAAGATAGATTAAGAAAAGAGCAGAATAATGATGCGCGATATCAACCCAGACATGAAAAAGCAGGACAAGATAAGCCGTCGCAGGCAGAAGATCCTGGTGAGGTCCAAGGGCCAAATAGAGTAAAAAACGCAATGAGATATGCTTTAAAAGCAAATCAAGGGCCGGGGCTTTATACAAAGATGGGTTTAGATGTACTAAACCCTGCGCGAAATGATGCAGATTTGTTGAAAAAGGAAATTAGAAAAGTATTGTTGGCTGATCATCCTGATAAAAATCCAAATGATAATCCTCAACAGAAAATAGAAAGAGCTGCGAGATATCAAGCTGCTAGCGATTTAAATGACTTATTAAAGGAATCCGATGCAATAGCTGCATATAATAGAGGTATTGCAAAAATTCGAGGTAATGTACAACCCCCATCACCTTCCTCTGCACCTAAAGCAGCTTCTCCTAAATTTAATCATTAATATAAATTGTTTAAATTAAAAAAGGCGGTCAGATTTAATCATGACCGCCTTTTTTAATCCTTTTAAAATATCAAATTCTAGTGAGGTAAATTACTTTGTTTTTTTCTTTTTCAAAGTTTTTGTCAATTTTTGTTTACGAATACGCATTTTTACTTCTCCATTTGTATTTAAAAATTGAACAATCCATTGCATAAACGCTCATCCTAAGCTTCTTTTTAATATAGTAAAAATAGCTAGAAATACAAGTGACATGCTAATGTATCTAATTAGGGATTATAAGCTATAGAAATAAAAATCAATTAAGACATTTTATAACAATGTGCAACATCGTTTGTCATTATGTTCTTTAGCTTCGGTTATATCACTTTCAGAAGTATTTTTATCAGTTAAATCTCCCGTCTGAGAGGGCTTGGTTGAAAGGGTTACGATCGCATGATCGTTATTGATAGATTTATAAGAGTTAGTCGCTTTTTCAATAATATTTTCATCTTTATCATAGGTTACTTCTTTTGTTATTGCTTTAAATAGTAAGTCAGAAAATGCAGTATTTACTTTTTTCGTTATAATTGTTCCTTTTTGTATATTGGATAGACCTAATGTACAAGAGTTGAAGATTATTGTATTTAGTTTAAAATCTTTCAGTGTTATCCTGTAATTTCCTATGTTTTTATTGTCAAGCAGTTCTGCTTCGAGCTTTAAAAAAGTTGGTATTAAAGCGTTATCATAGAGTCTTTGGAAGTATTCAATTCTTTTCGGTGTTGTTTGTGTTGCTAATTCATATGACAAATAGCATTGTGTTTCAAGCGAAATATCTCTCATTTTATTATCACTTATAGTGTTTGTAAAAAGTGCTTGTTGTGCAGCTGACTCATTGCGGTCAAGAATTGCCTGAATGAATTTATTTGCAGGTATTTCAATACTAATCCAAAAAGTTAATTTTTGATTCGCAAAAATGGATGAAAAAGTGCTGCTTCTTCTTGATGCTTTTGACCATGAACGGTTCAATTTGGTTGATTGGGTTAATTTCTCAATTTTAGCTTCGATGATTGATCTGATCACTTTTTTTCTTTGTAAATGCATTTGGTTAGCATCTAATGTTTCATCGGGTAACGCGGTAGTTTGGTAAAATGTTTTTAATGTTTTAAAAGCAAAGTGTGTCTCATGACCGTCTTGGGGTTTAATAATGGCGGATAATTCAAATATTAGCTCATTGAGTTTCAAGCCTTCATAATTTTCAGCAGTACGAATTAAAGCACGAGTATGAGATTCCAGCTCATCTTGAAGCGTAGCATTAATTTGATTTTCTATAACAGCCATATTGATCACATCCTTATTATTAAATTGTTGTGGTTAATAATTTCACAAATATGCATGGTATTCAGAACTCAGTGTAAGTCTATGCGCTGATCACCGGAAAGCTTGTAAGCATGTTCTAAATTAGATTGGGTTTTAGAAACTGATGATGATTTTTTTTAAAAAACAAATGGTTGTTTACAAACACATCTTATAATAGTATGTTATACACATTTTATATCACTAATTATTCAATCATGAAGCAAATTAATTTCATTAATAACATTTCTCGTCATTTGGCGTTACGCCAAACGTTCCGTTATTTTGCTTCATATCACTATTTTCTGCCCTAGGCAGAAACTACTTATAACCCGGCGGGGTTCCACTAACGCAAACACAAATTCTCCAAAACCCTAAAAAAGCAGTAAAAATGCTGCATATTTGTAATTAATGAGGTGTTTTATGTCTAAACCCCTAGATGATATTCGAATTTCTTCGTTACGTCCTTTGATGTCTCCTGCCTTGTTGGAAGATGAAATTCCCTTAACAGCGCCAGCAATTGAAACAATCAGTGAATCTAGAAAAATCGCTAATGATATTGTTCAGCAAAAAGACGATCGCTTAATTGTTATTGTTGGACCGTGTTCAATTCATGATCAAAAATCGGCACTAGATTATGGTAGACGCTTATCTGAATTGATTGCTAAATATCGCCAAGATTTATGCATTATCATGCGTGTTTATTTTGAAAAACCACGTACAACAGTAGGATGGAAAGGATTAATCAATGATCCCGATTTGGATAATAGTTTCCATATTAATCACGGTTTACGTGTTGCCCGCAAATTATTACGTGATTTAAATATCATGGGTGTGCCTTGTGGAACGGAATTTCTTGATACCATTATTCCGCAATATATTTCAGATTTAATTGCATGGGGCGCAATTGGAGCGCGTACTACAGAAAGTCAAATTCATCGTGAATTAGCTTCTGGTTTATCAATGCCAATTGGATTTAAAAATGGTACCGATGGAAATGTTCAAATTGCTATCGATGCTATGCGATCAGCCTCTTTTCCTCATCATTTTCTCGGTGTTACAAAAGCAGGTATAGCAGCGATTGTTGCAACAAAAGGTAATGATACAACGCATGTTATTTTGCGTGGCGGCGCGCATAAAACAAATTATGATGCAGAAAGTGTGTCAGAGGTTTGTGCTATTTTGCATAAAAATAAATTAATTCCCAGTGTGATGATTGATTGTAGTCACGGTAATAGTTTAAAAGATCATTTACGCCAACCTGCTGTTGTTAAAAATGTAGCACACCAGATTGCTGAAGGATCTCATAAAATAATGGGCGTTATGATAGAAAGCCATATTAATCCTGGTAGACAAGATCTCAAGAAAAAAGAAGATCTGGAATATGGACAGAGCATTACCGATGCTTGTATTGGTTGGAATGAAACGGAATTATTAATTGATTTATTGGCAAAAGCAGTACAAAGGAGGCGCGCATGAGTTCTGAAATTGAATTAGATAAAATTCGCAATCAAATCGATAAAATTGATAATGATATACAACAATTAATTAATCAAAGAGCTGACCTTGCATTATCGGTTGGAAAAATTAAACGAACTAATAATCATAAACCGATTTTTTATCGTCCTGAGCGTGAAGCAGAGGTATTAAAAAAAATCATTGAGCGTAATAAAGGTCCTTTGAGTGATGAGCAAATTTCGCTGATTTTTCGTGATTTAATGACGGCCTGTCTTTATTTGCAACAGCCAATAAAAATTGCATTTTTAGGGCCAGAAGGAACTTATACACAAATGGCTGTGCGAAAACATTTTGGCACTGAAACAGTAACCTCTCCTGTGACAACGATTGATCGTGTTTTTCGAGAAGTTGAGGGAGAGCATGTTAATTATGGTGTAGTGCCCATTGAAAATTCTACAGCGGGCGTTATTAATGCAACATTGGATTCATTAATCGATTCACCGGTAGTGATTTGTGGTGAAATTATTATTCCTATTCATCATCATTTATTACGTGCAGCAGAAGAAAATGGTGATATCAAAAGAATTTATGCGCATGATCAAGCATTACAACAATGTGGTCGTTGGTTGGATGAGCATATGCCTAATGTTGAAACAATTGCAGTAACAAGTAATGGCATTGCTGCACAATTAGCGACAAAAGAATTAGATGCTGCTGCAATTGCAGGTGATTTAGCCGTTGAACTATATTCTTTAAAAGTGGTTAACCGTAATATTGAAGATAATCCACATAATGAAACGCGTTTTGTGATTTTAGGTCGTCAAAAAGTGGCAGCAACAGGTGCAGATAAAACCACATTATTAATTGCTACGCCGGATAAACCTGGTGCATTATATGAATTACTGCAAATATTTGCAGAAAATAATATTAATATAACGCAGATTGCTTCAAGACCTTATGGCGGTCGTGGTTGGTCTTATATATTTTTTCTTGATATTGAGGGACATCAAGAAGATCAAAAAATTAAATTAGCATTAGAGCAATTAAAAAATAAAACAATTATGTTGAATATTTTAGGATCGTATCCAAAAGCAGTAATATAACCACCATTTTTTTCCTTCTCTCGTTTACGGGAGAAGGAAAAATTAATTTTATATGGGAGAAACGTATGAACAAATCACCAAATTTATCTTTAAGCCACCGCGCATCACCATTAAAACAATCAGGTATTCGTAAAGCCAGCGCAAGATGCAGTGAAATTAATGGCATTAATTTGGGCCAAGGTGTTTGTGATATTCCAACCCATGACTTTATTAAATCTGCTGCAGCAAAAGCCATTGCAGAAAATAAAAATCTGTATGCACCCCACGAAGGAATCATCGAATTACGTCAAACGTTAGCGCAAAAAATTAAACAATTTAATCAAATTGAAGTTAATCCACAAACTGAAATATTAGTTAGCCACGGATCAACAGGTTCATATGTTTCTGCTGCAAAAACATTATTTAATCCAGGTGATGAAGTCATTTTATTAGAACCTTTTTATGGATATCACAAATATATTTTAGAATTATTAGGAATTACTGTAGTCAGCACCCGTGCGGAACAAGATGATTATCAAGTTGATTTTGACAAAATATCAGCAATTATTACCTCAAAAACACGTGGTATTGTTATTTGTACACCTTGCAACCCTTCAGGAAAAGTATTTACTAAAGATGAATTGATTAAAATCGGTGATTTAGCAAAACAACATAATTTATATATTATCACTGATGAAATTTATGAATATATTACTTATCCGGGGCATGAACATATTTCTATTGCGAGTTTAAATGATTATCGCGATCGCACTATTACAATTTCAGGATTTTCCAAAACATATAATGTGACTGGATGGCGATTAGGATATTCATATGGTCCTGAAGAAATCATTCATAAGATGGCGCTGATACATGATTTATTATATATCTGCCCACCCACACCTTTACAATATGCAATGGTTGCTGCATTACATTTAGATCACAGTTATATTGATGAAATGCGCAGTTCATTTTTAAATAAGCGTAATTTAATTGTGAAATCATTACGTGATATGGGATTTAAAATGCGAGTGCCGCAAGGATCATATTATTTAATGGTTGATTTTACCGATTTAGGATTTGCAGATAATGATGAAGACGCATCATCAATATTATTAGAAAAAGCTAAAGTGGCTACTGTGCCAGCGCGATCGTTTTATCATGACCCTGAAACAGGTAAGCATCAATTGCGATTATGTTTTGCATTAAGTGAGGATAAAATTCAAGCGGCGATGGAGAATATTAAATCGTTTTTGGAGAATCGTTAATCTTTCCTTCTCCCGCAAGCGGGAGAAGGCAAAAATGCGGAGTGTTAAATGTTAAATTATATAGTTAAACCTTCATCAAAATTACACGGTGTCATTACAATTCCTCCATCCAAATCTCACACGTTACGCGCAATTTTATTTGCCAGTATGGCTCATGGTACCAGTAAAATTCATCATTATTTACACTCGCCTGACACCGCAGCGATGATTAATGCCTGTCAATTATTAGGTGCAAAAATTACCGTAAATGAAGAGGTATTAATTATTGAAGGTACAGCAGGAAAACCAACCGTGCCTGAAAATATTATTGATGCTGGCAATGCAGGAATTGTTTATCGATTTGTAGCGGCTATCGCATCATTACTATCTGGATATACTGTTATTACTGGCGATCATTCAATTCGAAGTAATAGACCTATTCAACCATTGCTTGATGCATTAACGCAATTAAATACATTTGCAGTTTCTACCCGAGAAAATAGTTATGCACCAATTATTATTAAAGGACCATTACAACCTGGTAAAACTTCTTTAACTGGCGAAGATTCACAACCGGTATCTGGTTTATTAATTGCTGCTGCATTTGCGAAAGGTCAAATTGATATTACTGTAAAAAATCCAGGTGAAAAACCATGGATAGATTTAACATTAGAGTGGTTTAAACGATTAAAAATACCTTACGTTAATGAAAATTATGAACACTATGTTATGTATGGCAATACGCAATTTGATGGATTTGAATATACAGTGCCAGCAGATTTTAGCTCAGCAGCTTTTCCCATAGTAGCAGCATTAATTACACACTCTGAAATCACATTGCAACATATCGATATGAATGATATTCAAGGCGACAAAGCCATCATTCCTGCATTACAAGAAATGGGTGCGAATATTGATTACGATGATCAAAAACATTTATTACATATTCGTAAAACTGATCAATTAATTGGCAAAACAATTAATGTAAATGATTTTGTTGATGCTATACCGATATTAGCAGTCGTTGGTTGTTTTGCGAAAGGCACGACACAAATTGTTGGTGGCGCGATCGCGAAACATAAAGAATCTGATCGATTAGTTGCAATGACCACAGAATTACGCAAAATGGGCGTAGATATCACTGATAATGAAGATGGTTTAATTATTCATCAATCAGTCATAAATGGTGCTGAATTAAAGAGTTATCATGATCA
Organism: Pseudomonadota bacterium; assembly: GCA_021777765.1. Taxonomy (GTDB): domain Bacteria; phylum Pseudomonadota; class Gammaproteobacteria; order DASZBR01; family DASZBR01; genus JAJYDF01. The sequence goes on from JAJYDF010000012.1 coordinate 37,473, forward strand.
TCGTATTGCGATGTCTTTGGCAATCGCGGGGCTGATTAGTAATGGCAATACTATAATTAAAGATGTTGCTTGTGTTACAAAAACTTTTCCCCATTTTGCTGAAAAAATGAAAATGTTAGGAATGGATATTTCGGAGCAAGATTCTGTTGGGTAATACAATGATAGATTGTAGCCTGGGTGGAGCAAATGAAAATTATATTTATGTGACATAATAAGAGTTTATTTACGATTTTTATTTAAAACCACTGCGTAACCCGGGAAATTAATTTCCCTGGGTTATGCCAAAGGTTAAAATAGATATAATTGAAGACATCATGCTGATCATGTTATTCAATGCTATCATTTGCTCCACCCAGGCTACTAATAATTTTTGATGAGTGGTTAATATGAATATTATTCTAATCGGTTTTAAAAATAGCGGCAAAACGACAATCGGTAAAATGATAGCGCATACCTTAAACTATCAATTTATAGATACTGACACGTTGTTAGAAAAATATTATTTTCGGGAAAAAGGATTATTATTGCCTGTACACAAAATCCAGCATCAAGAAGGTGATGTTAAATTTCGTCAATTAGAAAAAGATGCTATTCACACTTTAACAAACGTCAAAAAAACGGTAATTGCTACAGGTGGCGGTAGTATTTTAAATAAAGATAATGTTAATTTTTTTAAGAAGATTGGAAAATTAATTTATTTGTATGTACCAAAAAATATTTTATCAGAACGTACATTGCAAGGACGTCTTCCCACATTTATAGATCCCAAAAATCCTGAAAAAAGTTTTGAAAAAATGTTCGATGAAAGAAAAGATATCTATGAAAATATCGCTGATTATCAGGTGGAAGCTTTTGATAAAACAAATGATGAAATTGTCGATGAGATTGTGAAATTAATTTAACACACATTTTTTCCCTTCTCCCACAAGCGGGATTTGGAAAAAAGCATTAATAGGAGAAAAATATATGTCCAGTAATTCCTTCGGAAATATTTTCCGAATTACTACCTGGGGCGAATCCCACGGTAAAGCCGTTGGTGTTGTGATAGATGGTTGTCCTGCTGGTCTCGAATTAACGGCAGAAGATATCAATCAAGAATTAGCATTGCGTGCACCTGGAAAAACGCCTTACACAACGCCAAGACAAGAAAAAGATATTGCAGATATTTATTCAGGTGTATTTGAAGGAGTAACAACAGGAACACCCATTTCAATTATTATCATGAATGCTGATGCTGATTCCAGTAAATATGAACCTATTAAAAAATTATTACGTCCAGGCCATGCTAATTTTACCTATTTAGAAAAATACGGTGTTTTTGATTATCGTGGTGGTGGACGTTCATCTGCGCGTGAAACTGCATGTCGCGTTGCAGCCGGTGCTGTAGCAAAAAAATTATTAAATCATTTTCATATTAAAACCTGTGCTTATATTTCTGCAATTGCAGATGTCACAGCACAACCTCATTTTGATGATATCAAAAAATTAAAAAAAGCCACTTATGACAGTGCTATTTTTTGTCCCGATGAAAAAGCGGATCAATTAATGCGCCTAAAAATTGACGAAGCAAAAGAAGCCGGTGATTCTTTAGGTGGTGTTGTTGAATTTTTAGCAACAGGATTACCGGTTGGATTAGGTGACCCAATTTATGAAAAATTAGAAGCAAATTTAGCAAAAGCGATGTTAAGTTTACCTGCGACAAAAGGATTTGAAATTGGTGAAGGATTTAGAGCTACGCAATTAACAGGATCACAACATAATGATCCATTTATTACTAAAAATAATGTGATACAAACTGAAACAAATCTTGCGGGTGGCACATTAGGTGGAATTTCAACAGGAATGCCTTTAAAAGGTAGAGTAGCATTTAAACCCACATCCAGTATTAAAAAAGAACAACATACCGTTGATACCAAAGGTAAAGCCAGCACATTTAAATTACCAGAAGGTTCGCGTCATGATCCTTGTGTGGCAATTAGGGCGGTACCTATTGTTGAAGCAATGTGTGTATTAGTTTTGGCAGATGCATTATTACTTAATCGTTGTGCGAAAATATGAGAACTATTCAAGTCAATTTACAAAATCCCTATCCTATTTTTATTGAAGATGGTTTATTGCAAACCTCATTAATTGCAGATTTTATTCGTGATTTTGCCTATCATTTTGTAATAATTAGCGACCATAATATTAGCGATACTTTTGCTAAATATTTACATGTCAATTTATTACAACATAATATGCATAGTTATTTATTATCTATGCCATCAGGCGAAGTGAATAAAACGCGTGAAATGAAACAACAATTAGAAGACGAATTATTTAAAGCGAAATGTGGCCGTGATACTTGCATAATTGCTGTGGGAGGTGGGGTAATTACTGATATGGCAGGTTTTATTGCTGCGACCTATTGTAGAGGCGTACCTATTGTTTATGTACCCACTTCTTTATTAGCAATGGTAGATGCAAGTATTGGTGGAAAAACAGCGGTCAATACACCGTATGGTAAAAATTTAATTGGCACATTTTCTCAACCACGTGCGGTATTTATCGACCCCGATACTTTGCAAAGTTTACCAGCGGCAGAATGGCATAATGGGATTGCAGAAATTATAAAGCATGCACTCATTGCAGATGCTGAAATGTTTGAATCATTGCAAAAGAATTCTGAAAAATTTATCAATGGCGAGGACAATTTTTTAAATTATTTAATTGAACGCAGTTGTGAAATTAAAAAAGACATTGTTGAACAAGATGAAAAAGAAATGGGTATAAGACAATTATTAAATTGTGGGCATACTATTGGTCATGCTATCGAGAATATTGAAAATTATCAAATAGGTCATGGCGAAGCCGTTGCGATTGGTATTGTGGTTGAAAGTTATATCGCTAAATTATGTGGTTATTTATCTGACCAAGATTTTCAAGCGATTTTCGATATATTTCCATTGTATCAATTACCCATGAAAACCAAAGCATTTCACGATTTGGAAAAATTTAAAGAAGCTTTAATTTTAGATAAAAAAACAGTAGCCAATAATGTGCGATATGTTTTGTTAGATAAAATTGCGCATCCGCATAGTGAAGGTGGTGTATATAGTTCTATAGTAACACCTGAAATTTTAGAAAATGCATTACTTTGGGCAAAGCAGAATTTCAGTTCCACACCCCTTTTGTCGCAAGGACAATAATTTCTGGAAAAAATTTAACTTGATTAATGTATATTAATGTAGCCTGGGTGAAGCAAATGAATATATTCAAAAAAGCAGTAAATTTTGCAATATACCATAGGCTATTATTTCCAACGGCGAAACCCGGGAGTCTATTTCCCGGGTTTCGCCTCAGTTTTTAATATTGTTTATTAGTAATATATAACTATGAAATATAAATAAAATTTTCATTTGCTGCACCCAGGCTACGACTCTTCTCACCGAAGTGGGGAAAAAACAGGAGACATCATGTTAATCACCGCCATAAATGCTACAAATCTCACCGACGCAAAACAACTCATTCAACAATCGCTCAATTTAACTGATGGCATAGAATTACGCTTAGATTATTGGCAAGAATTAAATTTAAATCATATTAAAGAGTTACGAAAATTATTTACACTCCCCATGATATTTACTCTGCGGAAAAAATCTCAAGGTGGATTATATGAAAAAGATGAAAACACCAGATTAGTAGATATATTGGCGCTCTGTGAGTTAAACCCAAACTATATCGATTTAGAAGATGACGTACCGCTAGATTTTGTAGAAAAAATCAATTGTACATTCCCATCTATTAAAATCATCAGTTCACATCATAATTTTAAACAAACGCCAGATGATTTAAATGCAGTATTAAATAAGATGATAAATCCGTTTACCTCAATTTATAAAATAGCAGCACAAGCGCACTCTGCAACTGATATGCTAAAAATGTTGTTATTTATTAAAGAAAATAAACAGCGACATAAAATCTCAGGAATGTCTATGGGCGAATTTGGCACAGCCACACGCATTATCGCTCCGATAATTGGTAGCGAATTAAGTTATGCCAGCGTTACTAATAATCAGGCAACCGCACCGGGACAATTAACTTTACAAGAATTAAATGAGATTTATCATTATCGCCAGTTAAATCAAGACACATGCATTTACGCTTTATTAGGTGATCCAGTCAGTAAAAGTATTGGCCATTTATGGCATAATAAGGCTTTTAATTTATTAGATAAAAATGCAGTTTATATTAAAATTCGCACCTTGGCTGATGAGGTTGTGCAAGTATTACAGAAGTGCAGGCAACTACCCTTCTCTGGTTTTAGTGTGACCATGCCATTAAAAGAATTGGTTTTTCCAGCAATTGATCAAATAGAGCTCGATGCAAAAGCGATCGGTGCAATCAACAGCATTGTATTAGAAAATAATCATTTATATGGATTTAATACCGATGGTGTTGCTGCAATTGATGCTTTGATGCAATTCTTACCAGAAATTAAACGGAAAAAAATAGTGATATTAGGTGCAGGTGGCGCTGCGAGAGCGCTTATTTATATTGCCAAACAGCGTGGTGCCGATGTCATCATTTTAAATCGCACTTTTGATAAGGCAAAAATATTAGCACATGAATTTAATTGCAAAGCCATTCAATTAGAAAAATTAAACGAAATAAAAATTCAAGGTTATGATGCAATAATAAATACCCTTCCTTATTCAGCACAAGAAAATGAAGCGGCATTATTCAAGCTAGACAATTTCATAGCCAATACCGTTGCAATGGATATTGTTTACAATCCCGCCGAAACCCCTTTTTTAAAATTAGCAAAACAAGCCGGATGTCGTTGTGTGTTTGGCTATGAAATGTTTAATCGACAAGCGATATTACAAGAAAAAAGGTGGTTTAATCTTATGCCTCAAGAAGTGAACAGTATGGGAGCATTAAACTTCAATTTATAAAATCAACGTCGTCGTAATGGTGATTGAGATTGATGTGTTGATAATTCTTTATCTCTCAATGCAGGTTGTTCATTATTTTTTTCGTCGAGCGGATTCATATAAGCATGACCTCGTAATCTGGGAGAAATATTGGCACTAATTAAAGATTGAAGATGATCTACATGTTTTGGGTTGTTTATGGATTTATATAAAATATTTTTATCATTCTCATTTAATTGTTTAATGAGGTATTTGAGTATTTCATCTCTCTTTTCTTGAATAAGAGTTATAGTAAGATGTTCAAAAGCATTATGATAATATGACCCAGGGTTATTAAGTAATTTTAACGTATCTGAAGAGGAAAGATTTGCCAACTTCAGTAATGAAATTGCTTTTTCATCATTACACTTTTCGAGCATGTTTTCAAATTTCGATGGTTCTTTAAATTGCTCATATATATTAGAAAGAGATTTTGGCCCTAAGTGATCTTTGAATAAATCAAATGTACCATCAAAAAGTGATGAAAGCATTATTAATTTTAGTTGCTCTGGATTTGCTCGTTCAAATAATGAATTTATAAATGCAGGCTTTAAAGCGCATAATGAGCAGATATTCTTAAATTGATTATTTAATAATAAATTGTCTAGTAATTGTTTTTGTTGATTCTCGCTCAATTCAAATTTTGCAAGTAATAAGTTATTTATAACATCCATTTTGTTTTCTTCAACTGCAATCTGAAATATTGTTTGAGCAATAGGGTTATCGGGTTCCATATTTGATATGTGTTGTTTTAACAAGTCATAATTATATTGATTAAAGTAGCATATAGATAAAAGCAATTTCAAACTAATTTCTTTATTAACGTTTTCTTTTTCCATCGAAGGGTTGGTTTGTAATTGTGTTATTTCTTTGGTAATAAGAGAGACTATTTCTGATAAATTTTGTGAATTGGTGAATAAAGGAAAATTTGTATTATTTACTAGGTCATCTATAGATGGTATATAAGTGCCACTCTCTTCTGCTATTTGCCGTGCTTTCCAACTGTTAACTAGATTTTGAAATAGTCCTAGTGTTGGTTGTGGAATGACTTCTTTAATGCCCGGATTATTTTCCAAAGAAATTTGAAAATAATTATCATCTCTGCAACATAACATTGAACCACCAATAATTAATATATAAAAATTTTTCATGTATTCTGTCAAGATTGGAGTTTGATCCTTTCTTGTAGATGGTAATGTTTTGTTATATACAATGCTTTGAATAAGTTTTGATGTTACCCAAGGATGTTTAGTCACCAACTCTGTATTTACAGTATCAGGTGATGAGTAGTATGCAACAGCTTCCATGTTATGCGTAAATACTAATCCATTATGGACATTTTTATGTTTATCAAAATAATCAACCATAGAAGGTACATTTAGAAGATTGTGTGATTCCTCAACTTGTGTAAGAGCGGATAGAAGTACCAAATCTTTTTCGATCAGACTGTCCACAACATCTTTCCACCCATTTGTTATTGCATATTCTGTAAACGATAAGTTTTCTGATAAAGGAGGTAATGATTCGAGTCTGATACATATATATTCAACTAGTTTGCGATTATTAGTTGGTACAGCAGCAACAAGTAATGCACGATGAGCAAAAATATTGTCTGATTGTAGTATCTGATCGAGAGTGGGGTCTGAGATAATCGTGTCGATGGGATAGCCATTATTTATGAGTGTAGATATTTTGCTTGCGAAAGTGAGGCTAATTAAATTATTGTTGAAGTTAAGATCTTTATGTAGTTTATCTGCTACTTCTTTCCACTTTTTTAGTATAATATCGTATTTGTTTTGAATTAAATTGTTAATTGCATTAATATTTAACCGATGATCCTCATCAGTAATACCCATTGTTTGTAAATAGTCAATCAATAATTGATATTCAGCTGAACCATCTGAATGAGACTTCATATAATCCATAAATGATTCATAAAAAGCTATTTTCCATTTAGATAATTGAAATATCGGTAATGCATTTGGGTTTGATAAAGCGTCTGAAAATGAATTATCACCCGAGCCTGCAATAATATTCGAAGTAGAGATTAATATTTTTCGATCGTGTTCATTTAGCCCTTGAAAGTCTATACATCTGCACACTTTACCATTTTTATCACCAGAGATAGGAATAACTTCTTCTGTTCCATCCGGTTTTATTTTAATAAGGGATGATATATTTTTTTCTCTCAGTATGGCAATTAATGATTGATCGTTCAGATATTTATGAGGTATGAAAACATCAATATTATTTTTATTAACGCTAGAATCAATACTGATTGATATAAAGTTATTGCAAGCCTGCTGATTTTGCACATAACCTACAGTGAGATAATTATTCGAAAAATAATTTGTTACTTTATCTGAAACATTTGAAAGATTGCTTTTTTGTAAGAGTGTTAAAAGATTTTTATTTTCAAGATTTAACAACGATTCTAATTTTTCTTGATCGTTCGTTGCACGATGAGCTTGTTCCCAAATCTTTTCGTCAAATTTGACACCAGCATCAATCTTTCTAAAGCCCAGTGAACATTCTGCATCAAGTAATCGTTGTTTTTCCATCTCCGGTGTTTTTACCATAGGTCCATATTCACAAATTGACAATTTAAAACAATTTGGTTTTACATAATTGAGTAAATATCGATTATGCTTGATTTTCATTGATACATTTAAATATAAATCGGTATTTTGCAGATGATGAGAAAGTTCCGGGCTATTTTTAATAGTATGGAAGACCCTTTTTTCTAGACTTTCATCGTTTTTATCATCAGGTGACCAATCTGTTAACAAGACAATATTTTTCTTGTACTCTTGGTTTTGTATCAGTTCGGGATGTGATAGTGGACTAGTATAAACTTGCTTCTTAAGATCTTCTTCTATTAAATTGGAGGCAATTTCGCTCTTTTTTGAATCAATTAAAGCTATTAATTTAATTTGTGTATCTGTTCCTTCATACTGCTTAGCCAATTCAGAATACATGTCTAAACCATGTTTAAAATCACCCAATCCATCAGGATTGTTATATACAAACACAGTGATGTATTTTACAGGGTTGGATTGATTCTCAGTATCTAACTTGGGAGGTGTAGTACTCATATTAAATCTTAATATTTTAATAATATTAATTTGAGTATAGTATAAAAATTTTAAATTATTTATTTAAACTTAGGTGGTCTCAATGATGATGATTCATCAGGTGATGGCTGTTCATTAGAACTTTTTTCACCCAAATTCATTAATGATGTGGTTTCAGGTGACGGCTTTTTATTATCACTGGTATTTAGATAGGTATGTGCGCGCAATTTGGGTGAAATAGTTGGGCTATTGAATGATCTAATATGTTTTACGATATCTGAGCTCATACTGAGAGAGTTACATAAAGTATTTGTATCTTCATCGTTCAACTTGCTAATAAGGTATTTGAGTGTTTCTAATCTATTTTCCTTGAAAAGTGTTTTAGTAAAATCTTCCCAAGCACCACGATACTTGGATACTGATTCGTTCAATAATTTTAACGTATCTGATGAGGAGAGTGTTGCGAGGTTTAGTATAGAAATTATTTTTCCATCATTAGCCACCTCAAGGATTTTATCAAAATTAGATGGTTTCATGATTATCTGAGATATATCAATAATAGATGTTATATTAATATTCGCATGACTTAGATTATTTCTTATTAAATTAAATGTACCGCTTAGCAGTGATTCTAATACCATGGGTTCTATATAATGTGGATTTGAATTTAATTTCTCAAATAATGGAATTATAAAAGCTGGGCTTAACGTGCATAATCCGCATATATAATCAAATTTATTGTTTGACAATAGGCTGTCAAGTGCCTGATTTCTTTGATCATCGCTCAAATTGAAATTTGCGTAAATTAAATTTTTCATAACATCTGTCGCATTTTCCTCAAGAGCAATTTGAAAAATTTGATAAGCAATATGATTCACAGATTCCAAATTCGTTAATTGTATTTTTAGCAGGTCATAATGATTTTGATTAAAATAGCAAAGCGATAAAAGTAATTTTAAACAAATTTCCTTGTTAACTTGTTCATCTTCCATTGATGGATTGCTATTTAATTGTGTTAATTCATTGGCTATGAGAGATACCACTGCTGATAATTTTTGTGAATGTGAGAACACCGGGTGGTTTGCATTGTTTACCAGGTCAACTATAGATGGTATGTAGGCACCATTATATTCTGCTAATTCCCTTGCTTTCCAGCTATCAACTAAATCTTGAAATAATTCTAAAGTTGGTTGTGGAATAGGTTCTCTATTGATCATATTATGACTCAGAGAAATCTGGAAATAATTATCGTTTTTACAACATAATATTGAATAATCTTTAATTAATATATGAAAATTTTTCATATATTCAGTCAAAATAGGCGTGCTGTCATGTGATGATGGGAATGTTTTGCAGTATTGAAGCGTTTGCATGAGTTTCGATTTTAGCCACGGCGCTTTATCTAACCAACTAGAGGATTTATTTAATACAATGGTTACCCTATCTTGCAGGCTCTGCAGGCTATGTAGGTGCATTAATGCAATGTTTACATTTTGATGATGATTAAAATAGTTAATTATGCCTGGTTTATTATTAACGACCTCTGACATGTTCGCACGCGCAAGATCAGATAAAAAAACGAAATCTTTTTCTAATAAAATATTTACAACATCATCCCAACCATTTAGGAGCGCATATTCTGTCAATGATGATTTATCTGATAGAGGTGGTAGCGATTCAAGCTTGTTACACATGTATTCAACTAATTGACGGTGGTTATTTGATACAGCAGCCACAAGTAATGCGCGATGATCGAAAATATTATCAGATTTTAATAATTGTTCTAAATTGAAATTTGATATAATTGTATCCGTTGGCACACCATTATTTATTTGTGCATATATTTCACTTGCTAGCTTGAGACTTTTTAAATTATTGTTAAAATTAAGATCTTTGTGCAATATATCAAATACTTCTTTCCACTTCTTTAGGATCGTATCGTGATGGTGTATAACCAAATTGTCAAACGTATGTATATTTAAATGATGCTTTTCATCAGTAATTCCCATTGTGCTTAAGTATTCAATAAGTAATTGGTATTCAGCTGATCCGTCTGAATGAGATCTCATGTAGTCAAGAAATGATTCATAAAAATGTTTTTTCCATTTGGAGAGTTGAAAAATAGGCAAGGCGTTGGGGTTTGATAAAGCATCGGAAAATGAATTATCACCTGATCCAGCAATAATATTTGCAGTAATGCTTAATATTTTTCGATCGTGTTCATTTAAGCCTTGATAATCAATACATCTACAGACTTTGCCATTTTTATTATCAGAAATTTGGATAATTTGTTCAGTGCCATCCTGTTTTATTTTAACAAGGCTTGCAATATTTTTCTCCTTGAGTAAATTGATTAATAATTCATCATCGATAAATTTATGAGGAATGATAATATCAATTTTATTTTTATTCTGGCATGAATCAATGCTGCCCGCTATAAAATAATTGCAAGCCTGCTGATTTTGCACATAGCCAATAGAAAGAAAATGATCTGTAAAATAATTGTCGCGAGTGCTTGAAGTATCTGGTTGATTATTTTTTTGTAGCAATAGCAATAGTTTTTTATTTTCAATATTGGTCAGAAGAGCTAATTTGTGTTGATCATTTATAGTACTTTTCGCTTGTTCCCATATCTCTTCGTCAAATTTTATCCCGGCGTCAGTTCTTCTAAATCCCAGTGAACATTCTGCAATGGGTAGTGGTTGAAGGCCCGACAACTTTTTTGTTTCCATCGGCCCATATTCACATATAGAATATTGAAAACATTTTGGTTTTACAAAATCAAGTAAATATCGATTATAATCGATTTCCACTGATACATTTAAATAAAAATCGGTATTTTGCAGATGATGAGATAGCTCTGGGCTATTATTAATACCGCGTGTGACCATTTCTTTAAGTCTATTTTTATCTTTCTCATCAGGCGACCAATCTGTGAGCAATATGATATTTTTTTTGTGCTCTTCTTTTTTTACCTGTTCTGGGTGAGTCAATGAGTTAAAGTAAACTTGTTGCTGAAGATCTTTTTCTATCACATGAGATGCAATTTCGCTTTTTTGGGAATCAATTAAGGCAATTAACTTAATTTTTGTATCTGTTCCTTTATACTGCTTGGTCAATTCAGTATAGATGTCTACACCATGTTTGAAATCACCTATTCCATCAGGGTTATTAAAAACAAAAACAGTGATGTATTTTACTGGGTTAGATTGATTTTTCTCAGCATCTAATATAGGAAGTACTGTACTCATGTTAAATCGAAAAATTTATAATGTTAATTTGAGTATAGTTTAAAAATTTGTTAATCAGTTGGTTTTATGGAGGATTTTTTAGAGTGCGATGAGTGGTTCTTTTCAATTTTGCTAGTTTTAAAGATGAGTTTGTTTATGCCTATTTTAGGGTGGTGTCTTAAGCTGTATTATTGAGGATTTTTACTCGGCGTTAAACCGGCTTTTTCTTCTTTAGAGAAGTTTGCTACAACTTTTACTTTCACACTCTTATTTTGATTTTCAGTGATAAATTTTTCTTTTGCTTTTTGTGGTGAATAATATTCTGAGTAAAATAAACTGGCCCGTAATAACCATTTTGGTTTTTCAGCTTGAGGCGTATCTTTGCCTGACATCCACTGATTAAATCGAGCAATTAATCGTTTACCTATCTCAGTATTTTGATAATTTAAAATATATTCATAAGCAGGAATTGCTCTAGCAATTAATATATTTTCAGTTTTTCTCTTTTTTTTCTGAACTTCATCTGGAGAATCGTCAGCATTGATTTGTGGTATATCTTCAATGGCTAATCCTTTAGGTAAATTGGTATTTTCTATTTCAATTGTACCTCCCATTAATAATTCTGCTATTGAGAAAGAAACTTGCTGTTTTATTTCTGATTGAGAAGATGGATTATTTAAAATTTCAGTATAAGCATAAAAAGAACGATCTGCTCTTCCGTGGCGATTAGATATTTCAGCGTCAAGAAGAAGTGTCGTTGCCAAGTTTATTTCTTTACATGATTGAATATAAATGTCCCACTGATTAAATGCGCTCTGGCTAACTTCTTCACTAGGAATGATCATTTCACTTTGATCGTTTTTAAAAGAAAATAAATGATCACTGACGGTGTTTAATAACTGTGAAATAAATGTTTGGGGTAAAATATTATTACCTATTCCAATTTTTACAATTTTTAAACATGAGTCAAAATCTTTTACAGTTGTAGAATATTTGAAGCGATTTTCCATTTGTTTGGCTATAAATTCTTTAGAGTCTGGATAGTCGTGGAGAATTGATTTTATGAATGGCTCAATTAAATTTTCATTCAAAGGTGTGGATTTTAAAAGTAATGCTAGTTCTGTTAGATTGTTTGGTTGCATATTTAAAACACCCTCATCCGCCTTCGGCACCGTCTCCCGCAAGCGGGAGAATGAAAAAATATTCAGACAATTTAATGAAATATATTAGTACAGAGGATCACATATCTCTAATTATAGTGAATAATTGAATAAGACAATAACATATTATTAAAATGATTTTTTGTTAAGAACTAGTAATGGTTAAATAATTTTGGTGCAGTTTATTCACTTGCTGTTCTAATAGCATTAAATCGCCATTATTGTTTATGACATCATCTGCTTCTGCTAACCTCTCATCACGGGACACTTGCGATTGAATTATTGCCAAAATATTTTCTTTTGCAGTGGCATCGCGTTTTTGAACACGATCAATTTGTAAATGTTCAGGAGCATCAACGACTAAAATACGATCTACTAAATCCCCCGGATTTGTTTCAACTAATAAGGGAATTACAACAATACAATAAGGAGATTGTAGTGTTTTAATGATTTCTCTGATGCGAGAATAAATGGCGGGATGTAAATGTTGTTCAAGCCAAATGCGATCTTGATCATTAGCAAATATGAGATCTCGTAACTCACGACGTTTTAATGAACCATCATGATCAATAATTTGTGGACCAAAATATTTGCTAATTTCAACAAGTAATGGTGAACCTGGGGCAACGACTTCACGCGCGATTTCATCGGAATCAATAATTGGCACACCTAATTGCTGAAATAATATTGCTACTGTCGATTTGCCACTGCCAATGCCACCAGTGAGACCAATGATTAACATTCATTATCTCACGTTTTTCGCCAATGCCAGTCTTAATCCTTGCAATACTAAATCAGGGATAATTGCATCAAATATTTTTTCTTTTTCTAATAAATAAGCGAAACCACCAGTACCTAATACAACAGTTGGTTCATTCTTGAAAGTTTCTTTGATGATATTTTTAATAACAAGCTGAGCTGCGCCTAATTGGCCATAATACAATCCAGATTGAATATTATCTTCTGTTGTTTTACCTAAAGTCTGATCGGGTTTAACTATTTCAACGGTGGGTAATTTTGCTGTATTAAGATGTAAAGATTCCATCGCTGTTTTAAATCCAGGTAATATGACACCACCTAAATAAGTATGATCTGCTGATATCGCACAAAAAGTGGTCGCTGTCCCAAAATCACCTAAAATAATATTTTGCTGCGGATAATAATGAGTGGCTGCAATTGAATTTGCCATGCGATCGGAGCCTAATTCTAATGGATTTTTAATATGTAATTTAAGGCCTGTTTTAACGCCGGCTCTTAATATAAATGGTTCTAGATTGAAATATTTAACGCAGGCTGCAGTGATGGAATAATCAATCGATGGTACAACAGAACACATTGATATATGAGTTATATTTTCATAGGCGATGCGATTTTCACGCAAAACTTGTCGTAAAAAAGTACCTACTTGATCTGATGTCCCTACTTGATCTGTGGAATAACGAAATCTTAATTTAATTTCTTCGCCATCGAAAACACCACCATAAATATGTGAATTACCTACATCGAGACATATAATCATTGTTAGTACCCTTAGATAGAACAAGCGGACTATTTTAATCTTCAGCAGCTGTTCACACAAGTAGTTGTGTGTAATTAAAGGGAGGAGATGAATATAAAATGATTGAGGATATTTTGGCCCCAGATCAAACCACATAATCCTGCTATTGCCAAAAATGGTCCGAATGGAATGAGTGATTGTCTATTCAGTTTTCGCAGACAAATAAAAATTATGCCAAATAAACAACCCGATAAAGATGCAATTAAAACCACGAACGGTAATATTTGCCAACCTAACCAAGCACCTAATGCGGCTAATAATTTACAATCGCCTAATCCTAATCCTTCTTTTCCTGTTATTGAATAATAAGCAAATGCAATTAGCCATAAAAAAAGATAACCACTTACTGCGCCAATAACCGCTGAGGTCAAATCAGTAAATAATCCATTGAGATTGAACAATAAACCTAGCCATAATAATGATAGCGTCATTATATCCGGTAATATTTTTTCATTGATATCAATTAGTGCGAGTGATAATAAAAACCAAGCGAATATTAATGCTGCAATTAATTGAATATGAATTCCATAATGCCATGCTAAATAAATGCTCAATAATAAACTGAAAAATTCAACGAGTGGATAATGAATAGATATGGATTGTTTACAATAAGCACAATGACCTTTTAATAAAAAATAACTTAATAAAGGAATATTTTCCCACCACCTTAATTGATGTTGACATTTGGGGCAGTGTGAAGCGGGTAATGCCAAATTAAATGTGGATGGTATTGTTATTTTTATTTTACTATCGAGTGTATTTGTTAGGTCATGTTGCGCTTGATAGAGCATCAATGGCAATCGATAAATCACCACATTGAGAAAACTCCCAATCATTAATGAAATTACGCCAATAGTGAAAATAAAAAATAAAAAATGTGATTGCCAAAATTCCATATTTAGATAATTCATATAACAGTTCCCAGTTTAAATATTGGCAAATACATTGCGACGATAATGCTGCCAATGACCAGCGCCAAAATAAGCATAATCATGGGTTCTAGTAGAATGCTTATTTTTGCAATGAGTTGTTCATTTTGTTCGCTATACCAGTCGGTGATTTTAAATAACATTTTATCTAGTGTGCCTGATTCTTCACCAATTGCAATCATCTGAATCATGGTGGCTGGAAATAATCGACTTGTTGCGAATGCAAGATTCAAGGGAGTGCCTGCGATGATATTATTTTTCGCATTTCTTATTGCATCAGCATAATAATCGTTACCAGCAATATGACTGGAAATTTGTAATGCTTGTACTAAAGGGATGCCAGCTGTGACTATGGTTGCTAAAGTATGAGAAATGCGCACAACGATAATTTTTTGTAATACCGACCCTATAAATGGTAGTTTTAATAATATAAATTGTATTTTATTAACAAAGCGTTTTGATTTTAGCCAACATAATCTAAATGTCGCCAACAGTGCAGCAAATAATAATAGACAATATAACCCATAACTTTGTATGAGTTGTGACATTAGCATTAGAAATTGAGTAAATGGTGGTAATGGAGCATTCAAGTTATTAAATAAATTTTCAAATTGAGGCACAGCGATAATTAATAAAAACAAAGTGACTATACAAGTAATGATAATAACTATGAATGGATATAATAATATTTTAAGTGTGTTATTTTTAATTTTAACGATACTCTGTAAATAGCTTACGAGACGATTTAACATCTCTTCTAGTGTTCCAGTTTCTTCTCCTGCCGTTATCAAGGCACAAATTAATTCATTAAAATAATGGGGATATTGTGCAAATGCTACACCTAATCCTATACCATTCGTCACCGAATTTTTAATTTGTGTCAATAATTGAATCATTTTTGTATGGTTTTGACCGTGGATAATAATTTCTAAGGCTGTAACTATAGGGATTTGAGATGATATTAATGTGGCAAGTTGTTGTAAAAAATCTATGATGTTTTGCTGTTTAATGGATTGCTGAAAATAAGTTGAGTAATTACTGATCAATTTGACATTTAAAGGTGTTATTCCTTGGCTTCTCAGTTTCATTTTAAGTTCAGCGGCGCCTGATGCAGCGATTTGTCCTGATATTTTTTTGCCATCAGTATTTATACCCATCCATTTATAATTATTCATAATGTCTCATTTTATTATTATTTTAGTTAGTAAATTTTTATCACGGATAAAAATGGTCATAATGAATATTAATTTACAATTAAGCTTTTATAACTCTGTCTAATTCCTGAATGCTTGTTATTCCCTCACACACTTTTTTTAATCCAGATTGTCGCAATGAAATCATGCCATCTGACTGTGCTTGTTGTGCAATGGCGACAGGATGGTTGCCATCTAATATCATTTGATTAATTTGTGGAGTGACTGAAAGTATTTCATAAATCGCAATACGTCCTTTATAACCATTGTTGCATTTATCACAACCAACTGCTGAATATATGTTTAATGTTGGAAAATGCGATTCAATAATACCCATCTCTTTTAAAGCATTATTTGATAAATTCACAGGTGTTTTACAATGCGTGCATAATCGACGCGCTAACCGTTGCGCAATAATTAATGTCAGTGACGCAGCGATTTGATAGTGTGCCATACCCATACTAATTAATCGTGACAAAGTTTCTGCAGCATTATTAGTATGTAACGTGGAAAAAACCAAATGTCCCGTTTGTGCTGCCTGTAATGCAATTTCTGCTGTTTCACTATCACGGATTTCTCCAACCATGATGATATCAGGATCTTGTCTCAATAATGCACGTAAAGCGGTCGCAAAATGTAATCCAATTTTTTGATTAATATTAACTTGGTTAATGCCGAGTAAATTAATTTCCACAGGATCTTCAACGGTAGAAATATTAATATGATCGCGATTTAATATAGATAATGCAGAATAAAGCGTTACCGTTTTGCCACTACCGGTGGGCCCTGTTACTAAAATCATCCCTTGCGGTTTGTGAATGGCATTGATAAATAATTGTTGTTGTTGCTTTTCAAAACCCAGTAAATCAACGTTAAGTATATTTTTTGATGCATTTAATAGTCGGACTACCACTTTTTCGCCATAAATTGTTGGGCAGGTATTTAAACGAAAATCGAATGCTTGTTGTTTATAAGCAGCAATTTTAAATCGCCCATCTTGTGGTAATCTTTTTTCAGTGACATCACACTGTGCCATAATTTTTAAAATAGCAGTGATCTGGCTTGCTGATTGAATGGGCAAATTATCTATGTGATACAATAAACCATCAATACGAAAACGAATACGCATTGATTTTTCATAGGGTTCAAAATGAATGTCCGATGCTAGTTGATCTATAGCCTTATTGATTAATTGGCGTACATAACTTGCTATAGGTGTATTATCAAATAATGCATTATTTTCAGGTTGAGTAATTGTTTGAGTTGAAAGTGATAATGTCAGCGCATCTGTAATATTATCAGAATTGTCAGCACTATTATTTAATTGTTGATTTTGTGTATTCATTATTATTTTTTATTATTTTATGAATTAACAAATGCCATGAGCAATACAAGTACTATTGTTATCTTTAGTCCATGTAATTTGTCCATTAGATTGATATTCGCCATTAAGTAAATAGGTATAACTCATATTATCACTACCAATATGTTGTGAACTAGCAACAATTTGTACGTGATTTGCATCCAGAGGATTAACCATAATAGTTTTAATATAACTACGAATATTAGTTGAGTTATTAATCGCGGGTGGAATTCCAAATTGACCAACTCCATTGGCGCCATTAGTGCAATTAGTAATCATGCCCTCTTGTAAAGCGCATGAGGCCACGGCTGTTTTATAAGGAGATGTTGCAAGAATTATTTCGGTAAATTTAGCTTTGTTGAGATGATTTTGATAAGTGGGAATTGCGATAGCTGCGAGTACACTGATGATGGCTATTACAATAAGCATTTCTAATAAAGTAAATCCATCGTGTATTTGTTTTAAAAACATTTGTATGTTCATCGAATATCCTTTGCTTTAGCTATAATTATTATAGGATAATTTATTTTTTTCTTCTCCCCGAAGGGGAGAAGGTGTCGAAGGCGGATGAGGGGGTATTAAAAGGTTTTACACAATTATTTAACACACCCTCATCCGCCTTCGGTACCTTCTCCCGCAAGCGGGAGAAGGATCAAGAACAGGAATAATAATATAAATAGGTTTAAAAGCATATTAAATTAAATATTGCTAGTAAAGTAAAATTGAAGGATCTTTTATAATGGAATTAACATTTTTAGGCGCAGTTGGAACGGTAACAGGATCTAAGTATTTATTGGAAATTGAAGATAAAAAAATACTTATAGATTGTGGATTGTTTCAGGGTTATAAACCATTACGATTACGTAATTGGGAAAAATTACCATTTAATCCTTCCGAAATAGATGCGGTAGTTCTCACTCACGCACACATTGATCACTCAGGGTATTTACCCGTATTAGTTAAAAATGGATTTAAAGGCCCTATATTTTCAACAGCAGCGACGAAAGATTTATGTGAAATCTTGTTGCCTGACAGTGGTCATTTGCAGGAAGAAGAGGCAAATTATGCGAATTTGCGTGGCTATTCAAAACATAAACCTGCACTGCCGCTTTACACTGCAGAAGACGGTTTAAAGGTAATGCGTCAATTTGTGAGTATTGAATTACATAAATTTCATCAATTATTTGATGATTGTAAAATTAAATTGGAAAGGTCAGGACATATTTTAGGATCTGCGTTAATTCAAGTGTATAGTCAAGGTAGATCCCTATTATTCTCAGGTGATTTAGGTCGTCCTTTTGATCCTATTATTTGTGAGCCCGCAAAAATTCAAACTACAGATTATTTGGTGCTTGAAGCAACTTACGGTAATAAATTGCATGATACTATTTCCCCATTAGATCAATTGGCTAAAATCATTAATGAGACAATTGATCGTAATGGTATTGTTATTGTTCCAGCATTTGCAGTAGAGCGTGCACAAACATTGTTATATTATTTATATTTGTTGAAACAATCACATAGCATTCCAGATATGCCGATTTATTTAGATAGCCCGCTCGCAATTAATGCAACAAAAATATTTTATGATCATCAAGAAGATCATCGTATTAAAAAAGATGTCGCTGTAAGAATGTGTAATATTGCTACATACACAAGTTCAACAGATGATTCAAAAGAAATTGATAATCATAATGAACCAATGATAATTATTTCAGCGAGTGGGATGGCGACAGGCGGTAGAATATTACACCATTTACGACGATTTGCGCCCGATCCTCGCAATACCATTTTATTAACCGGTTTCCAAGCTGGTGGTACTCGTGGCGAAAGAATATTAAATGGTGAGAAAGAAGTAAAAATGTTAGGTGAAATGGTTCCTATTAAAGCACAAGTTGAATTTATGGCGAATTTATCAGCGCATGCCGATTATCAAGAAATTTTACAATGGTTAGGTTATTTTCAGAGCCCACCTAGAAAAGTATTTATCACGCACGGTGAACCAGAAGCTGTGCAATCATTGAAAGAGAAAATAGAAAAAGAGTTTGGTTGGGATTGTGTGGTGCCTGAATATATGCAAAAAGAAATTTTATAATTTTATGTATTCCAAGCAGTTGAAGTTATCGGCTATTTCTTTCAATAAGGATAAGCTAAACTTCTATATTATAGAGTAACTATGTTATTAATATAATTGCAAAAGGGTTTTATTATGAATCAAGATCAAGATAAAGATAAATCTGGAGTGAACGCACAAGGTGTGTTTGCCTATCATTTTACGCATAATGGAAAGCGATATATTTATCATGGTACTGATGCATCTCAAAATAGTGTGAATAGTGATAAGAAAAATCCACTGAGTTCTACAATCACATATCAAGGAGCCGTGCAAAAAAGATTAAAAGATATGACAAATATTACAGAAGGGTACAGTGATGTAGACATGAATTTTACTGTGCAAGCGCGTCTTATGGAGAGAAAAGACGTGCATTTTCAAGGTCAACAGCGCCCTTATGTATTTAATGAAGACAAGCCGCCAAAAATTAGTGTTTTACCCACATTTCAATTGAATGATATTAAGCCGGATAAAGATAATAAGAGTTTTTTAGGTGAATTTTTAAATGCGAATAAAAATGCAAAACAAGATGAAAAAGCTGAGAGAATTATAGTACCTGTTGGAATTACATCTCCAGGTAAAGCTTTTCATATGACTGGCATAGTGTCGAGCCACCTAAAAAAGAAGGAGATAAAGTAAATATTTATTATTTCGATCCTTTAGGTAAAGGCAGTAATTATCGACAGGAAAAAGATGAAGTTTTAGAACAAATTAGGCAAGTATATGGGAAAGATAAAGTAGTAATTCATGAAAATGAGTTTTCACCGGAGAGGGATGGTAGAAGTTGTGGCCCATGGAGTGAGTGGTTTTTAACTGAGATAGCAGCTAATCCCGCAATAAAATTAGATCAATTCTCTCAACAGATTGATGATAAGTTGGATAGCTGTAAAGACATGGATGGAAAATTCGATTTTCTTGAACTCAATGATTTTATTAAAAAAAGATATAGTGATAATAAAGAAGAGTTAAATAAATTGGATGGAAAGCTTACTGAGATATTGCAACGTGCAGGTGTTAAGCTTGATGGAGCAGAGTCTTCTAAAACATATACACCTGATAAAGCGGAAAGTGAAATTATAACTGCGATGCAAAAGGCATTTAACAATCATTTTAAAAATAATGAAACATTTAAAAACACTAAAGTTGAGAAAGATAAAAATGGACATGAATTAGTCGTATCAAAAGATAACAAAGAGTTGTTTCGTGCTACCTCAACTTCTGTTAATACAAAAGATGTATCAGATGAAAGTTTAAAAGCGATGAGCGCGGCTATTGTCGCCAATTTAAAAGAAAGACTTTTGCAAGGCGGTGATCCGGCGAAATTAAAGATATCATTAGGTGATTGTCATCCAGAAGGTGTTGAAGATAAATTCGCTGGATTTATTAATGAATAATTGAAAAAAATGAAAATTGAATTAAAAGATGCAAAAAATAATAATAATAAACCGATTAATATTGAAAAAATTCAAGATGTACCTCTTAAAACTCTTAAAGTAGTTGCGCATGTAGAATCTGAACAAAATAAAGACAAACAACAAGATAAAGAAAATGATGGTCCGAAATTCAATAAATAAATATTAATATAGCATTAGAATTTTTAGCCCGGACAAAGGAGAACAGCGACGTGTCCGGGAATTAATTGATTTTTCTCTCGGGCACGTCGCTGTTCTCCTTTGTCCGGGCTACTTTTGATAATGGACACAGCGATCTAGCATAGAAGGAGTTCCTTTTCATGGATGAAATATTAAAAAAATTAAATATTAAAACAATTAATGCCGGTGTTTGTTTAGGTGCAAGTGATCAATGGTTACATTCTGAAAAAAATAAACAGATACATTCACATAATCCCACCAATGAAAAATTAATTGCTAAAGTTGTCCCAGCAACAAACGAAGAATATCAACTTCTGATTAAATCCACGCAAAAATCATTTCAAACATGGCAACAAATTCCTGCGCCAAAACGCGGTGAATTAATTCGATTAATCGCAGAGAAATTACGCGCGCATAAATCTGCGTTAGGTCATTTAGTGACTTTAGAAATGGGCAAATCCTTAGAAGAAGGATTGGGCGAAGTGCAAGAAATGATCGATATGGCGGAATATGCGGTGGGTTTATCACGTACATTATATGGTAACACCATGCAATCTGAGCGTCCGCAACATCGCATGTATGAACAATGGCATCCATTAGGTATAGTGGGTGTGATAACCGCATTTAATTTTCCTGTTGCAGTTTGGTCATGGAATGCATTTATTGCTGCAGTTTGTGGTGATGTTGTAATTTGGAAACCCTCATATAAAACACCTTTATGTGCGATTGCTGTTCAACATATTTGTAATGAAGCGATGGAACAATTCGGTCACACTGGTATATTTAATTTATTTATTACTGATGATAATCATATCGCTGAACAATTAGTGAATGATAAAAATGTCGCATTAATTTCATTTACAGGATCAACAGCCGTTGGACAACATATTGCTAATTTAGTTTCAAAAAGATTAGGCAGATATTTATTAGAATGCAGTGGTAATAATGCCATTATTGTTGATGAAACAGCAGATTTGAATTTGGTGGTTCCTGCAGTGGTATTTGGTGCAGTAGGCACAGCAGGACAACGGTGTACTACTACGCGTAGATTAATTGTACATAAATCAATTTATGAAACAGTCATTGAAAAATTAATTAATGTGTATCGTCAAATTCATATTGGTGATCCGCTGAATAAAAAGAATTTATTAGGACCATTAATTGATCAAGCAGCAGTAGATAATTTTTTAAATGCGATAAAAGAAATAAAACAATTAGAGGGGAAAATTTTATATGGTGGCAATGCATTGGCTGGACCGGGTCATTTTGTAGAGCCGACAATAATCAGTGCAGAAAATCATTGGGCCATCGTGCAACGAGAAACATTCGCGCCGATATTATATGTCATTAAATATGAAAATTTGTCTGAGGCCATTGCATTACAAAATGCAGTAGAACAAGGTTTATCTTCGGCTTTATTCACTCAAAATTTACGGCATGCGGAAACTTTTTTGGCGAATATTGGAAGTGATTGTGGTATTGCCAATATCAATATTGGTACATCAGGCGCGGAAATTGGCGGTGCTTTTGGTGGTGAAAAAGCAACGGGCGGTGGTCGGGAAGCGGGATCGGATGCGTGGAAATCTTATATGCGTAGGCAGACGAATACGATTAATTGGAGTTCGGAGTTGCCGTTAGCGCAAGGGATTAAATTTAAATTTTGATTTTTATCCTTCTCTAGCCGGAGCAATTGCACTTATAAATCAATCGTAGCCTGGGTGAAGCCAAGATAAAATGTCATTAGTTTCACTTTAATATTAATCTTGTGAAAAGATAGTAAGTTCTTCTGGCGCAACCCGGGACATATTTAGTTAATACCCGGGTTTCGCCAGCATCTTTGATTGATTATTGTGTAAATTTCTATTATCTCACGCTAATGAATTACATCATTTGGCTGCACCCAGGCTACATTCTTACAAAGGAAAAAAATGCTTTATCAAACTAATTTATTTATAATGCCCTGCTTACGGAAGAAAATAATTTTATTTTAATCGCAAAAGGAACCGCCATGTCAAAACATTTACCATTTAATTGGGAATCCCCATTTTTATTTGATGAGCAATTATCCGAAGAAGAACGGATGATTTGCGATTCAGCACGACACTATGCACAAACTAAATTAATGCCACGTGTTGTTAAAGCATTTCGTGAAGAGCATTTTGATCGTGAAATATTATTGGAAATGGGTGCAGCAGGATTATTAGGTGCAACAATTATGGGATATGGTTGTGCGGGTGTTAATCATGTTAGCTACGGTTTAATTGCGCGGGAAATAGAACGCGTCGATTCAGGTTACCGCTCATTATTAAGTGTGCAATCCAGTTTGGTGATGTTACCGATATTTTTGTATGGTACCGAAGAACAACGACAAAAATATTTACCTAAATTAGGTACTGGTGAATTAATTGGTTGTTTTGGTTTGACAGAACCGGATCATGGTTCAGATCCAGCGAGTATGGATACCCATGTTAAAACCGTTAAAGATGGCTTCATTTTATCTGGTACAAAAACTTGGATTAGCAACGCACCTGTAGCCGATGTATTTATTGTGTGGGCGAAAAACGAGCAAGATAAAATACAAGGATTTGTTTTAGAAAAAGGCACTAAAGGATTATCTACCACAAAAACACATGGAAAATTCTCATTACGCACATCAGTGACGGGTGAAATCATTTTAGATGATGTATTTGTTACCGAAGAAAATGTTTTGCCTCGCGCAACAGGATTATCTAGTGCGCTCACCTGTTTATCTAGCGCACGTTATGGTATTTCATGGGGCGCCTTAGGCGCGGCAGAATTTTGTTGGTATACCGCACGTGAATATGTAATGAATCGTGAACAATTTGGCAAACCGCTCGCTAGCAAACAATTAATTCAATTAAAATTAGCGGATATGCAAACGCAAGTGGCTTTAGGATTGCAAGCTTGTTTACGTGTAGGCCGTTTAAAAGATGAAGGCAGAGCAGCGCCTGAAACGATTTCTCTGATTAAACGCAATTCCACGTTGGTAGCATTAAATATTGCTCGCGATGCACGTGATATGTTGGGTGGTAATGGTATTGCTGATGAATATCATGTGATACGCCACTTATTAAATTTAGAGACTGTTAAAACGTATGAAGGTACTGCGGATATACATGCTTTAGTATTGGGTGCTGCGATGACAGGCATTTCTGCGTTTTGATAACATATTTCTTTCTCCCGCAAGAGGGAGAAGGAAAAAAATTGATCGTAGCCTGGGTGGAGCAAATGAAGATTTTGAATAGCATTATTATGTTTGACGTTAACAATAATATCTATTTTGACCAATGGCGTAACCCAGGAAATATTAATTTCCCGGGTTACGCAGTAGTTTTAAATAAAAATCGTTAATTACCGGTTATTATGATATATAAATATTTATTTCAATTGCTCCACCCAGGCTACGTTGATTCAGTCTTCGATAGTTCATTTCATTAGTCGATTTCCCAAAAATGAGGATGGTTAGATTTAGCTTAACAAGGTAAAATGCAAATTTTTTTAGTATAAAGTCTTCATTGGATATACAGCTTACTTAATTACACGGAGGTGCTAACAAATAATCAAAGAGTATTTGAACATGAATAATATGAAAAACAGATTTATTTTGCAGTTTCGTCTTTTATTGGTATCTCTACTGGGTACAATAGTTACCACATCCATACCATTATTTCTAATCGCCTTAGCAGTGCTTGCGTTTTATATTGCAAATCTTTATCCAAATCCATTTTTAACTGTTTTAGGAATTTCTTTAATTTATCTGTCACTTCGTCCCTTAGCAATTTATCACCCTAGATTTGTGCGCAATGAATTTATGATTAAAATTGATATGAATGCGCATCCTTCATTCAAACAATTATTACAATCATTATGTATTAAATTAAATACGCGCATGGTCAATGAAGTTTATATTAATGACAAATTAAACGCGGGTATATCGCAAGTTCAAACCATCAAATTAATTGGCGCCAAAAAAATTAAATTAATAATTGGATTGCCAATGCTTTGTGCATTAGATGCCGATCAATTTAAATATATATTGGGTCACGAAGTCAGTCATTTACCCACAATCACTGCAATTAGTAATTGGGCAACAAAACAACAAATGCGTTGGGTCATGATTGAATACAAGGCAAATACTACGCGATCAGGGTGGTTGCGGCTTATTAATAAATTTACTAAATGGTATATCCCTTATTTGACCCGATTTATTAATGAGAACAAAGTGCAAAATGAATACCTAGCCGACGCATTAGCTGCACAATTATTGGGCGCAAAAGAAACGGCAAATACATTGATTTTATTTACTTTACGAACGAAATGGCTGGAAGGTTTTTGGAAAGAAGTCATAGAAATTAATAAAAAACAAACAGAGCTGATTAATCCTTATCAACTCATGCTGAATAATGCTAAGCAACCTATTACTTTAGAAACAGCACAAAAATACTTAGAGGAACTCAGTGAGAAAGCTGAAGCTAATTCAAAATTATTGCAAACTCATCCTTCATTAGCACAAAGAGTTGCAGCGTTAAATCAAAATTTAACGCCTTTTGAATTTGGTATCGGTCAATCAATGCTGGAGAAATATTTCTCTAACCACATGAATACTTTTTTGGCTATTTTTGATGATGTATGGAGAAAAAGTTATGCTTATCAATGGAGTCTTAATTACAATAATTATCAAAAATATTTAAATTATCAGACACAATTCCCTTTACCTTTTGAGGCTTTAGTGGATTACGCAGATTTAGCAGCCCTGTTTGATCCATTGAAAAATGCTATTCCTATATATCATCAAATATTAAATCAAGAGCCGCAGCATGTTTTGGCGAATGTTAAAGTGGGTTCTTATTATTTATCGGAACAGGATAATAGTGGTATTGATTATTTGCGCAATGTGCTAGTGGATGAAAATAATTCATTATGTTTTACCGCTTGTCATATTGCTAATTCGTATATTAAAAAAAATAAGTTAGCAAATGATAAATGCTTTAAACAATATTTAGTGAAAAATCGCTACCGGATCAAATATGCGCAAGCAGAAAGACAAGCTTATACCTGCGCTGACACCTTTTTTCCACATGCGTTGTCTAATGATGCGTTAATGCAAATGAATAATATATTTATAGCGTTAGACCGCATAAAATGTGCGTATTTATTTAAAAAACAAGTTCGCAATTTTCCTGATAATCCGATGTTCATCTTAATTGTCAGCGCTCCTAACATGCAGTATTTAACCAAGAATAATTTATTGCAGCGAATTTTGATGTATTTTCCGCCTGGTAGCACCGTCCGTATGTCAATCATTACCAATTATACGGGTAATCAAGTATTAACAAAGGTGAAGCATTTCGAGAATGTTTGTATCTATGAAAAAAAGGTGATTTTGTAGTTTCTTAATTAAATTAGAGGGTAATATGGGATTAGGATTTGTACCAAGATTTTATGTAATAATATTATTTTTTTTATTTATTTTTTCAATATCTGCGGTAGATTCTGCCTATTTTTTTACGGTGAATTATTATGCTATTTGTTGGCATTATATTTTTCCCAGTTTAGTTATATTATTTTATTTTTTAGCGGTGACAAATATATGGAGCATGCTTAACTTTGATCGCGTCATCGATCGTAAAGTGCAACGAGGACAGCTTGAGACTAAAGCGACAATGTTTGCCTACACGCAACCGATATTGCTTAGCCTTGTTATAACGATGACACTTTTTATTTTACCTGTATTTCTCACGCAATATTTTGCTACTAATATTTTTACTCACACTGTATTTATTGATAATTTACAGTGTCCAAAATCAAATGATGCTAACACTGTTCTGAATATCTATGACCCATTACAAAAAAGAACATTTAAAATCACTTATCCAAAAGATATTTGTAGTGAATATCCTGATATAGCCGCACATAAAAATACCAGTATTTTACTGAGTGGCAGAACTTGGTTCTTGGGTAGTTATGTTGACGGTATTGATCCTGCTACAAATAATGATCTGAATGTTTTGCAATTGTACGATGTGAAGAAAATGGTTAATTAAAGCTATATCTTGGTAATAGAATTCGGTTTACCATGCCAGAGTTAGCGATAGTACCTTAGAACTTTGATTCACATTATTTGTGCAATTTTGACTTCAAATGGCAATATTAACGTGTAATTTTTACTTGCAATGTAAAAATATTCGTGTAAAATTGACCTATGTATACAAGATTACTCCAAATTGACCATCATGCCAGCAAAAGCTTTTTCCTGTTCGGCCCAAGAGGAACAGGTAAAACGTCATGGGTAAAAACAACGTTTCCCGATAGTATTTACATTGATTTGTTGGATGCAGACTTCTATACGGCGCTACAGCCAAATCCTAAGCGATTGAATAAATACATACCCGTAAATTTTAAAGGGTGGATAGTATTAGACGAAGTCCAAAAAATTCCGCAGTTATTAGACGAAGTGCATAGATTAATTGAAGATAAACATTATCGTTTTATTTTGACAGGATCCAGTGCGCGTAAATTAAGAAAACAAGGTGTGAATTTATTAGCTGGCAGAGCGCTTCGTTATGCAATGTATCCATTAACTGCTATTGAAATGGGTAATGATTTTAATTTAGAGCGTGCATTGATTTTTGGACAATTACCATCTGTAATCACAGAGCCTCAACCACAATTATATTTAAAAACATATGTTAGTACTTATTTACGAGAGGAAGTTTTACAAGAAGGGCTCACAAGAAATCTGATGACATTTTCGCGATTCCTTGAAGTAGCGAGTTTTTCTCAAGGCTCATTAATTAATATGTCAGAAATTGCAAGAGAAACAGGTGTTACTTTAAAAATCATTAGTAATTATTTTGATATTTTGCAAGATTTATTGCAGTCATTTTTCTTGCCAGTATTTACTAAACGTGCGAAACGACGCATGGTAAGTCATCCCAAATTTTATTATTTTGATGTGGGTGTATATCGTGCTCTAAGACCAATGGGTCCATTGGATACACCAAATGAAGTAGGTGGGGTGGCGATGGAAAGTTTATTTTTACAAGAAATTCGCGCCATTAATGAATATTTGCAATATGACTATCAATTTTATTATTGGCGAACGAGTCATGGTGTAGAGGTTGATATAATTGCATACGGACCGAAAGGTTTGTTGGCGTTTGAAATAAAAAGCAAATCCTATATTGATAAAAATGATTTAAGAGGTTTGAAGACATTTAAAGCAGATTATCCAGAAGCAAAATTATTTTTAATTTCCGGTGGTTCTGTGCGTGAATATCATGATGATATACAAGTTATTCCAATTGAAATGGCTTTGAAAGAGTTATCTGATATTTTGAATGGCGATAATAAATCATGAAAATACTCTTTTTTTGAAAAATCAATATTGCATCTGCTGAAGTTGCAATTATAAATCCCGCATTAACGGCTGTTCAATTATTTAATAATCGCTCACATCCCATGCAATGTAACAATAATAATGGTGAGCACCCCGCGCAATGTACTTTCAAAAATGATGATCAATTAGCTAAAAGACTAGCGCAATGTGGTAAGAGAGGGTAATGCTTTTAGCCTGACATTTTTATTAAGAAATCTAATGAAACATGCGATAAACTGCTAGAGATGCGGTAATTACAAATACCGCATTTAATATCGCCCATAATAATGCAATGCTTACGCCGCGTCTAAATGATCCATAGGAATAGAGCATTAATACAAATGCACCTAAAAAGAAAATAATGGGATTGGTGACGGCATATCCCGCTGCAAGTAACGCAATGCCTAAACAACCAAATGCGGTTAGAGGATCTTTCAATTGTTTCGTAGCGATAAAATAAATAATGGCTAATATACTTAGAATTATTGGTACTGCCGCTTTATATAATGGTGGAAAGGATGCAAATGCAACGGCAGCGCCGGCACTAATAATAATTTGTAATGCAATAAAGAATTTTTGTTTTTCTAATAATGAAGATAATAATAATAAAATTGCACCGATTAAATAACACCATTTTTGCGTAGTAATTTGATGGACTAAATTACCATATGAGGCAATGAGCATACCAACTACGCCAATCATCAAATTGACATGATGGTTACCAATAACAGCAGGATTATTTTGATTGATTGTTTGCGAGGTGTTCGTGTTCATCGATATTTATTGCATCCCAGGGGTAGCGAATCCATTGATCAGATAATTGTTCGCCAACAAAAATATGTTTTATTTGTGGCGGAAAATTACCGCGTTTGGGTTTTTGTTTATTGTGTAAAACAAAAACAGCAATTTCTGCAGGGTTATGTGCTAATAATTCTTTTAAACAGAATTCTAAAGTTGATCGTGAATCATCCACTTCATCAACCAGCAATACATTTTTTCCAGTAATATCTATGTCATCTATCCATTGGTGTTTCGTGGGTTCGGGTAATAATTGATCATTTTGATCATAATAGGAAATAGCAATGGCAATAATCGGTTTATTAATATAAGTACGTAAAATACGGGCAGGAATAAATCCACCAGCGCCTATTGCAAGTATGAGATCGGGTTCAAAACCAGATTTCATGATTTGCTGTGTACTGTGTTTAATAGTGCTATGAATTTGATTATAGGAAAAATAGTAATCGGTCATCGCAATAGTATAAATGAATTATTTTTCATTGCAACTAAATAGACGAGATCATATTGACGAGTCTATAGAAATGAATCATGAGATGAAAAAATTGTAGTTAAAGTAAATAATAATATCAGTTAAAAAATACACGACATAAACAAATGTCTATACGGCAAAATGAATATATATAATATTTTTGTCATTAAAAGCGATAATATAATCAATCATAAAATAATTGATTTATAATCGACAGCGTGCAGATACAGATTCCGCTTCTTCATCAGAATTAGATGCAGAATATTCATCTCCTGAACTTTCCGATTCACCACCGAATGCCTTTAATAATGCTTGATGATTAGCTTCTGGAGAGGCCACTATTTTCCCTTCAGGGTGGTCTTTTAGAAAACTTTTTCCCGGATCACAACTCAAATAATGACTGTCACCAATTTTTTCTAGCGTTTTAGCGTATAAAGAATTATAAAGAAATAATACTTTTTCAAATTTCGCTTGAGTTTTTGGTAAGTTTCTTTCATGCATAATATTATTACCAGCAAATACGCCATATTCAGCATCTTTATCAAAAACATCTGCCATTCTTAAATGACCATCTTTAATTAAAATAAGCGTTTTAGCGATTGCTACACCAAAAGGAAATTCTGATAAAAGTGTATTGCCATCCGCGGTTGATTTATATCCTTGATATTTGCGTCTTGAAACTTCTTTGAAGAATGTATTAAGTGCAAGTCGATTTAAATAATTAAGATATCGTTGACGTAATTTTTTGTTTTCATAAAGTAGAAATCCTTTATTATACAAATCATCTTCAGTGATCGCTTTGCCTTTACAAGAAGATTCTAATAGTAATTCTCCCAGTTTTTTTTCAAATTCTGGGTTTTCGTCGGTATAATCATTGATGACTTCGAGAATATTTAAAGTACTCGTTTCAGCACCTGTACCATATTGCCCTAAACCACTCATAAAATAATTTCCTAGGTTGGTTGGAGCAGGTTGATATTGATAATTAATTTCTGTATTGCCACGCTGGATCTTTTGCCGATTCCAATCTCTTGCTTTTTTTCTATGCCATTTTAATGTTTGTTCAATTTCTATATCCGTTTTAGGTGCATCTGCAGGATTAGCAGGTAATGAATCTTTAACAGCTGTTATATCGGCTGTTATTAATTTTCTTGCTGACGTATCATCGCTATTTATTATTTGTGGTTTATCGATGGTTCTTCTCCCTTCCAAAAACTGTGTTGAAAGTGTTTTTGTGTTTGGTTTTTTATTTCGATTAATATCGAAAAATAATTGGTCGGCTTTTAATGCATGATGGAATTCTTTTTTAATGGCTTCGCTATCACTTTCATATCCCGTAAAGCCATTACTTAAAGATTGTTTTTTAGAAGTAGCGGCGTCATCAGTTTCATTATCAGAGTTTAATGGCGAACTAGAAGTGATATTTAAATCAAAAAATTCATCTTCTAAATCATTACTTGTATCATCTGAAAGATCTTCATCGGATTCATTATCAGATTCTAAATTTGAAATAGATCCTAATATTCTATTTAATTCATCGGTTATAAATTGTAAAGATTGATGGTCGCCATCGAAATGTTTTAAGTAACTTTCGATATTATCTGATAAATCGTTTATATTATTGGTAATTTCTCTATGATTTGAATCCTCATAATTAGAGTGTTCTTGCCAATAATTGAGTGCTTCATCAAGTAAATCACTTATTTTTTTTACTTCATAGGTGCGATGATGAAAGTCATCTAATATATCAATTATTTCAGAAAATAATGAATCGAGTTTATCGTATGTTTTGCTCATATAAACCTCTTTAAATCAGCTACACCATAGAGAGTCAGTAAGTATTTCATAATGTCAAACACAATCCCACATAGCAAGTATTAAGATTTCAACATCGATTGCCAGCAATATCCAAATTAATAAACCATAATATAAAAATAAATGATATATTAATCGTCTAAAAATAAATTTTGGTATAAAAATGAAAATTGGAGATCATTTTGTCATCAACTCATTTCACAATTCACATTCAGCCTGGCGGTTATACGCTTTTG
Organism: Pseudomonadota bacterium; assembly: GCA_021777765.1. GTDB lineage: Bacteria > Pseudomonadota > Gammaproteobacteria > DASZBR01 > DASZBR01 > JAJYDF01. Next base: position 69,360 of record JAJYDF010000012.1, read on the forward strand.
GTAAAACCCGGTGAAACAGTTTTAGCGGCAGCGTTACGCGAGGGATATTATTTTCCGCATAGTTGTCGCAGCGCTATTTGTGGGACTTGCAAAGGGGTATTAATTGAAGGGCGCGTCACATATGGTGATGAGCCGGTTTTTGCTTTAAGTGATGAAGAACGTGAAAATGGTTATGCCTTATTTTGTTTGGCACAACCGCTGACAGATTGCGTTATACATGTTGAAGGGGTGATTGGCCCTCAACAATTACCCGTCCAAAAAATGACTTGCCGTGTTTTAAAATGCAAGGAATTATCGGGTAATGTTTTTCAAGTTTTTTTAAAACAACCTCAAGAGGAACCGTTGCGTTATCTTGCCGGTCAGTATTTGGAAATATTACATAAAGATATGAGCCCACGACCGTTTTCAATTGCAAATGCGCCATTAAATACCAATTATATTGAATTACATATTAAGCACGCTGAGGATAATCCTTTTACTAAACAAGTGTTGGCGGATATAGCGGAAAAAAAAGAATTACGCATTGCTGGGCCTTATGGTAATTGCGTTTATCAACGTGTACCTAATTATCCAATCATTTTATTAGCAGGAGGCACTGGTTTTGCACCGTTTAAAGCGATTCTTGAGCAGGCATTTGCGGAAGGATTATCGCGGGATATTTATTTATATTGGGGTGCGCGTAGTGTAGCTGATTTATACATGAATACTATGTTAAAGCGTTGGACGAAAGAAATACCCTTTTTTTATTACACGCCGGTTTTATCGAATAAATCGTTGGATCCTAAATGGAAAGGTAAGATTGGATTGGTGCATGAAATGGTTTTGAAGGATCATCCGCAATTAAATCATTTTCATGTTTATGCGAGTGGACCACCTGAGATGGTGTATGCTGCACAGCGATCATTTTTGGAGCGTGGATTGGATAAGGCGTATTTGTATTCGGATTTGTTTGATTATCAGGCGAAGGAGCTTGAGTGATTCCTTCTCCCGCATGCGGGAGAAGGAACGAACGGGTGGTTAAAAAGATAGGTTTTATATGACTGAAAAACTACAAAAAGTATTAGCACGAGCAGGGTTAGGTTCCCGTCGCGCATTAGAGCAATGGATACAAGCCAATCGCGTCAGTGTGAATGGTAAAGTGGCGCATTTAGGCGATCGGGTTAGTGCTGAAGATGTAATACGTGTTGATGGTCATCTCGTTGCACAACACGCTATAGAGCCATCAGATACGCGGGTGTTGATTTATCATAAACCTGAAGGCGAAGTTTGTACGCGCAGTGATCCTGAGGGGCGTCCTACGGTATTTGATAAATTACCTATTTTGCGACACAGCCGTTGGATTGTGGTAGGGCGATTGGATATAAATACCACTGGATTATTGTTATTTACCACCAATGGTGAATTAGCGAATCGTTTAATGCATCCTTCGCAACAAATTGAACGGGAATATGCAGTACGTGTGTTAGGGAATGTTGATGCAGCTATGATTAACCGCTTAAAAAAAGGCGTGATGTTAGAAGATGGCAAAGCGCATTTTGACGAAATCGTAGATGCGGGTGGTACAGGTGCTAATCATTGGTATCACGTTGTTTTAAAAGAAGGGCGTAACCGTGAAGTACGTCGCTTATGGGAAAGCCAGGGTGTTAAAGTCAGTCGTTTAATGCGCGTACGGTTTGGTCAAATTTTGATGCCGCGTTCTTTGCGATTTGGGCGTTATGAAGAATTGCCGGCTGAACAAATTAATGAATTGGGTTTATCGGTGGGTTTAAATATTGCAGCCATTAAACAGATTAAAACACCCGCAAAAAAAATTGTTAGTCCTGTAAAATCAACAAAACAAAAGTTAATTATTAAATCAAAAACAAATAGAGCTAAAAAAGAGGAATTATCTTTAAATTCTTTTGTTGCACAAAAGAGATCCCGTGCGAGTAAAAAATAGGCATAATTTGAGGTCTGCAATAAATGGTTTTGTCATCGAATTTGGCCGCAGAATTTTATAAAATGCCATACGCACAAATTGATTTACAAATTCTCAGTAATTAATATTTCAACGCTAATAACTTATCCCACTTTTACGAGTGGGATAAGTTACACAGGGAATTTATCTACTAGAAGTTCTTCTGGATCTTTGAGCGTGTTCTTGACGCTGAGCAATTACAAATTTATCAGCAGGGTAAATTTGCTCTGCTTCGTATTCTAATTGTTCTGCTTTATTTTTAAATCTATTGGTATTGGTTCCAGGGATTTTATATCTTTCGAGATTATCAGGCGGTGCAGTTTTATTAGCAGGCAGTCTTGCTCCTTTCAATAACTCTACATGGTGTTTAAGTAAGGCGCTATGCACATCTTTAACATGATTTTGTAAAAAATCTCGCAATTTATTTTTGATATCATCTATCGCTATTTTTGTATTAGAGGTAATTAGAAAAGATAGTGCGACATTTTTTTGTGCCTGTTCTGCAATAGTGGTCAATTCAAGTAATAGTTCAGTAGTTCTGGAAAGAAATATACCAATAGCGGCCTCATGATATTCATTTTCATTATATCTATCTTTGTCTAGATACTGTGTAATTTCCGCTTCTTCTACGCGAAAAGACCATCCATTAATTGCATCAGAAACTGTTTCTACCATCTTTTGTTTGGCGAGGGCATTTGTGATATCAGCTTTATCACTAAAGAGCCCAGATATTTTAGTTCTGAATGAACCCGTTCTCTTTTCAGTAAGATAAGATTTCAAAATATTGCTGCAATCATTTTTGAAATTATTAAATGCTCTTACCTGTGGATTATCATCACGATCTCTTGATGGTTGAGGTTTGTATGCTGATCGTTGATGCTCGTATATCGAAGCTCTTATTTGACTAACGGAAGAAATTTGTTCGGCTTCATATTTTAATTGGTCACTTTTATTTTTAAATTTATAGTTATCAGACCCTTCTATTTTATATTCATCATCGGGATGCGCATTTTTATTTTCGGGTTTATTTGCATCTTCTAATAACTTTTGTTGCGATTTAATGAGTGCAATATGTAAATCTGGTTCGTGTTTCGCTAAATATTTCCATATTTTTTCTTTGACATCATTAATCGCTTTCTTTGTTTTAGCTGTAAAAATTAATGATAAGGCCACATTATTTTGTGCTTCATCTGCCAGCTTACTGAGTTCGAGTAATAAAATAATTATTTTTCCGTGTCTGGCATCAAAATCATCATCTTCATTTACAGGAAGATATTCAGATAGCAAATGGGAGATTTGATCGACAACCGCTTCTTTGGCAGCAGCGTTTAAAGATTCTGCGGTATTGCTAATTTTTGACACTCTCCATCTTATGCCAGATTGTCTATCTTTATTAAGATAATCATCCATGCGTTGATTGCATGACTTTATAAGGTTTATTAATGCTTGTTCGCTTGATTCTTCAGCTGCAGCAGCAGGTTGTGAACTTTTAGGTGCTCTTGGAGGTCTTGTCTGTCGTGCGATTTCTTCCACTTCTGCTCTTTCACTTAATGGTGTGAGTGTACCTTCTTCGCCATGATGTAATGGTAAACTTCCTGTGGGTGAAGAAGAACGTCTTAATGGTGAAGTATGGCTGCTGCGGCGTGGTGATGGCGATTGTGATCGGTGTACTGCAGGAGCCTGTTGTGATTCAGAACCCGAAGCAGGGACCTCTTCTAACAATGGACGATCCACAGTTCGTCCTCTTTCTACAGGACTTTTTGACGTTCGTTTCGAAGCACCAGAGGCGGGCTTGGATTTTGCTCTTCCTGTTAAATCAAAGAAAGATGTGCCTGTGGGATTACTGCTTTGTTGTTGTGATTTACCTTTAGCTATTTCTTCTGCAACTTTTTTTCCATCGCGTGACATAATTTTACCTTTAATAATTGTGTATTTAATTGATTGAAATTCATTTGTATTAAATATTATAGCAAACAATTATTAATTAATTATTAAGGCTGTTAAGCAGCCATCCGTTTTAAAGCAGGAGTCACAATAAAAGTTAACACGCCAATCACTAAAGTAATGCTGCCACATAAAGTAAAAGTATGACTATAAGAAGGATTGGTAATTAATGGATCAGTGACTTTCTGACCGCCAGTATTAATCAATTGCGATAAATAATCAGTAAACACACCAGCAACACCGGTAAATAATTGCCAAATACCCATCATGGTTCCAATATGCTCACGCGGGACAAAATTACCTACCATCGAATAACCTATAGGACCAACAAACAATTCACCTGTTGTTTGTAGAAAATAACTGCCTACCATCCACACTGATGCAATTAATCCAATAGGCTGATGGAAATAAATAGCTAAAGACAAAATTAAATATCCGCAACCCATCAACATAATACCTACTGAAAATTTTGTGGGTGTAGACATCACAATATTTTTGCGACTTAAACGTAACCAGAAATAACTTAATACAGGTCCTAATGTGACAATAAAAAATGGATTTAATGAGGAATAACTTGCCGTTGGAATTATCCAAGATAATACTTGGCGATTGACATTTCGCTCAGTAAATAAAGGTAAAACAGTTGGCACTAATAAATACAACGCCCAAAACGCCATGCCAATAATACTTAAAATTAAAAACACCCACATTTTATTGCGAGTATGTTTATCTTGTTTAGCAGAAATATATTGCACAATAATGATGCCTAAAATACCTAACACAATTAATGACATATTATTCCATTTCGGATGATTCATTAATTCAGAGATAACGGGAATACAAAGAATGGTAATAATTAATCCCGTCAATTTTGAATGGAAACTGATTTTATCCGCATGATCGCGCGTCATGCGATCAATTTTTTCGGGTTTAAATTTATATTGATACATTAAAAAATTAATTAATGTTAATACCGCAAAAAATAATCCCACAAAAAATGCAGCCCAATATCCATATTTTTCTGAAATTGGGCCTGAAAATAATGACGCAAAAAAGCTGCCCACATTCATACCAATATAAGAAATAATAAAACCTGCGTCGCGCCGTGGATCATTATCTTCGTAGAGCATGCCTAATAAAACATACATCGCAGGAACCATTAGGCCTTGGGATAATACATACATACCAAGTCCCGTATAAAATGCAGTAGTATTGGTGGTCAATAATAATGCCAATCCTAAAATACCTAACACGCCACTAACAATAAATGCAAAACGATAACCTAAAAATTTATTCGCGATATAACCACCTAATATTGATGTAGCAAAAACCTGATCATTAAATGTATCGCTAATATCATAAGCACGTTGATCTGGAAAATGCAGCACATGTGTGCAATAGAGTGTAAGCAATGAAAACAGCATGGAAAATCCAACCATGCTAAACATTTGCATAAAGAACAAAGCGTATACGCCTTCGGGGTGGCCTGTTGAAATTCTGGTATCACTCATTGAATTATTCTCACAAAAGTAGCGTGCGAAGGATTACAAATAAATGAACTTATGGTGTGCTGTCAAGTGAAATTGTTGCCATGATAAGTTGCCGCATTTTTTCACAGACAGAATGCATGACATGAATGTTATGAATACAAGCAAGTTGACTGTATAAAGTGGCTTTATCCTTGAATAAAAAATGTAAATAAGCACGGGTGTAATTACGACATGTATAACAATCGCAATTGGCCATGATAGGATTTTCATCTTTGGCATATAGGCCTTTATCAATTAAAATACGTGGTTTATCGCCATTATTGTCGAACGATATCCAGCCGTCTTTTTCTATAATATTTCCGTGATAAAGTGATCCATGCCGTGCATTGCGAGTCGGCGCTACACAATCAAAAATATCAATTCCTTTGGCAACAACATCAATTAGATCTTGCGGTGATAATCCAACACCCATGGTGTAACGTGTTTTTTGTTCGGGTAATAATGGTCTTACCCAATCAATCACTTCACTGGTTTTTTGCATATCAAAACCAATAACTTCGCCACCAATAGCAATACCATCTAAATCTGCTTGCACAATATATTGCGCACTGAGATCGCGTAAATCGGGAAAACTACCGCCTTGAATAATACCGAATAAAGCTTGTTGATAACCATAACTGGATTGTGGATTTTTAGTGTGCGTTTCTTTTGATTCCATTAACCAACGGTGTGTACGATCCATTGCGGCAAGTGCTGCTTCTCTACCACCATCTTCCGGCGTACATTGATCAAACGCCATAATAATATCCGCACCAATAATTTTTTGTGCTTCAATTGAAGTTTGCGGTGTTAAATGAATAATTTGTCCTGTGCGTGGATGTTTAAAATGTGCGCCTTTTTCATCAATTTTACAGAGTTTGCCATTTTTGGATAAGCTAAATACTTGAAAGCCACCGCTATCTGTTAACATCGGTCCATGCCAATTCATAAAACGATGCATACCGCCAGCATTTTTAATGATTTCCATGCCAGGCGTGCATAACATATGATAAGTATTTCCGCCTAATATGATTTGGCTTTTACAATTGATTAAATCTTCAGGTGTCATATGATTAACAAACGCGCGCGTCGCAACGGGCATAAATGCCGGCGTTAATAATTCACCATGTGCTGTGCAAATGCGAGTGACACGTGCATTATTGATGGGATGTTTTTTGATAATTTGTGTTTCAAATAAATTGTTTTTCATAATAGCCATAATAATTTTTCAATATAAAAAATATTTTTTCCTTCTCCCCGAAGGGGAGAAGGTGCCGAAGGCACCTTCTCCCGCAAGCGGGAAGGAAATAACATAGAATAGGATGATAGGTCAAACATTGCTTTAAGGATTTTGGAGCTACAATGAATGCGTAATTCACAATTAACAATGACTCGTCATAACATTCCACAATTAGGTGATTATTTATCAAAACTCCCAAAAATAGGATCTTTAAAGATGAATACTTTGGGTCTCACTTATTTAGATATTGATGATAATTATATTCATCACATTTTTCCGCTCATTAATGATAATACTGCAATAAAACCAGAATATTTTGGTGATGGTTTAGTCGGCGCACATATTAGTGTGATCTATCCAACAGAAGAAACGTCTTGTCATGAAAATGATTTAAATCAGCAACATCAATTTTCAATTTCAGATTTATATTCCACGATCATTGAAAATAAAAAATATTATGTTCTTAAGGTCAAATCACCTTCGTTAACGTCGATACGTAGACGATGTGGATTGCATGATAAATTATTTTTTAAGAATTATTGGATTGATTTACATATTACGGTGGGTGTTTCCTATTAAAGATTTTCAGTTAATATTTTAATGCGTTGTCGTAACCATTGATGAGCAGGATCATTGTTATATTGGGAATGCCAATATTGCGCAACCGATCGCGGTGATTTGTCAAAAGGAACTTTTTTAATAGCCAATGGAAAATGGGTGACTTGTTTTAACATACATCGACTTGCGACTAATACCAGATCGGTTTGACTTGCTACTTGTAAGGCCACGGTTGAATAAGGTAAGCGTACCACAGGATTATAAGATATGCCTTGTTTTAATAAGGCATCTTCCACATTTGAACCATAATAATTATCTCGTAATGTCAGCGTCATTTGGCGACAAGAGAGAAAACGTTCTAGTGTTAATTCCTTTTTTGCAAACGGATGATTCTTGCTCATTACACATAAAAATTCATCAGTATATAAATGTTGTTTTTTTAAATTAAGTGGTGGGTTAACAAAATAACCAATTGCTAAATGCAGAAATCCTTGCTCAAAATCATTGAGATCTTGGATAGAGGTCATGGCACGAATCTTAATTTTCATATGCGGCGATTTTTTGGAAATATCAGCTAATAAATCAGATAAAATGATGGAGGCCGCATAATCACTTAAACCGATAATAAATTCACTCTCATCTGTTTTTGGATCAAATTTCGCATGTGTAAATACTAATCTTTTCGCATTAGTCATTATTTCACGTAACGGTACAACTAAACCCTGTGCTTTCACCGTAAGCACCATGGCATTTTTAGTTCTAAATAATAAGGGATCATTAAATAACTCGCGTAATTGTTTAAGATTATTGCTCATCGCCGATTGTGTAATATTTAATTTGTTTGCAGCACGGGTGACATGACGTTCTGCTAAAAGAACATCCAACGCTAATAAAAGATTAAAATTCAGTTTATTCAAATTCATGGATCACTCCTTAAGCGCTATCATTATAAATGATAATACCTATTTATATTATTAATTTCAAAAATTTTCCATCAGCCACTAAGCTAACACCATCGATATTTGAACTTAAACAATAAAACTTTTTAGAGGTGACTTATGCCAAATATATTTACAGAAATGAATAAAACCCAAATGAATAAAGAAAAAGGAAATCAATCGTATAAAAATGAAACGGAACTTCAAGATTTGAGTAAACAGCAACAAATTACAGCGCTTCCCTATGATGTCATGTCAATCATATTTGATCATGTTAAAAAGCATAATCTGATGACATATAAAAAAGCATTGCCACTGGTGAGCAAACAATGGAATAGATATACAAAATTAAAGAGTGAGCAATTACAGAGAGTGCCTGTTTTGAAAGAAGTTGAAACTGTATTAGCTCGTTACCTGATTCAAACAGAAAAAAATGATAAATTGAGAGACATGATTCCTTATAGAAAACAGCAACGCGAAAATACTATCACGCGTTTATTACGAATGATTGAAGGTGATCTTAAAGGCAGTTCATTAGATGATTTATTATTTAAATTACATACAATTATTAATAATACGGATGATCAAGCACAATCTGAAGTAGTAATGAAAGTATTTTCAATCTTATTTAATGCTTATGTGGACATTGATAAGTTGCAGGAATCTATCATTGATACAATGGCAAATAATAATAAGTTAGGTGCTTCTCCCGATAGAGAGGATAACTTATCCTATATAGAGCGATTATTATTCTCAATTTTTGAGTCGGACAAAGCAAAAGTATTAAATAAAATGTTTGTGGCAGATTGTTTTTTGAGTGGATTTGAAAATGGTAATTATGACAGTAGGCAAAGTGATCGACTTGATGCAATAAAAATCATTATAAATAAATTAATCGAAGCGCATGGTAATGATCCTAAATATGGTGAAGCATTAAGAAACCAATTACCACGCTATGAGACCGTTAAGACTAGATACGTACTTTATCATAATCCTCCTTGCGCTGTAGCCGCACCATTTTAAAACTCCTAAAATAAAAACGGCAATCTAAATGATTGCCGTTTTTATGTTAAATAGGTATTTTAATTTCTCGTTATTGTTGAATCTAAAATTAAATAGCGGGTAATAATTTGCTTACGGAATTATTATGTTGATGATTTTTCAATGCCGCTTGCACAAAACTATTAAACAAAGGATGCCCTTTGCGCGGCGTGGAAGTAAATTCAGGATGGAATTGACAGCCAATAAACCAAGGATGATTTGGAATTTCTATCATCTCTACTAAATGTTCAGTTTTTGAGTGACCTGAAATTTTTAATCCCGCTTTTTCTAATTGTGGTAACAAATTATTATTGATTTCATAACGGTGACGATGACGTTCAACGATGGTATTTGATCCATAAATTTGTTGAGCTACGGTACCTTCTTGTAATTCACAAATTTGATTGCCTAAACGCATTGTGCCACCCATATCATGATGATTATGACGCGTTTCATGTTTGCCTTCACTAGTCGTCCATTCAGTCACTAAACTAACGACAGGATAAGATGTTTCTTTATTAAATTCAGTGCTATCGGCATTATTCATAAGAGCAACATGCCGTGCAAATTCAATCACCGCAATTTGCATTCCTAAACAAATACCCAGAAAAGGTATTTTATTTTCTCGCGCAAATTGTGTTGCTAATATTTTACCTGCTGTGCCGCGTGTACCAAAACCACCGGGCACTAAAATAGCATCAATATGATTTAATAACTGTGTCCCTTTTTGTTCCAACGATTCCGCATCAATATAATGAATATTTATTTTTGTTCTATTTTTAATGCCTGCATGTTTTAACGCTTCACTCAATGATTTATAGCAATCGGCTAAATCAACATATTTACCTACCATGGCAATATTAACAGTGTGTTGTGGATGTAGTTCATCATAGACAACTTGTTGCCAATCATTTAAATCGGCTGGTTTGGTTGGCAATTGTAATTTCTCAATAACGAGCGTATCTAAACCTTGTTGATGTAGTGCATGTGGAATTTGATAAATACTGGGCATATCAATTAATGATATAACACCGCGTTGTTCAACATTGGTGAATAATGCAATTTTTTGTTGAGCATCTGCCGGTAATGGTTTTTCAGATCGGCAAATTAAAATATCAGGTTGTATACCAATAGTGCGTAATTCTTTTACTGAATGTTGTGATGGTTTAGTTTTGATTTCACCAGCGGTACTAATATAAGGCACCAGTGTTAAATGAATAAATAAAGTTTTATTGCTACCTAATTCTATACGCATTTGTCGGATAGCTTCTAAAAATGGTAACGATTCAATATCACCAACAGTGCCACCAATTTCAACAATAGCGACATCAGCATTTTCTGCGCCTTCTTTAATACAATATTTTATTTCATCAGTGACATGTGGGATTACTTGTACAGTACGTCCTAAATAATCACCATGACGTTCTTTGCGAATCACGTTGGCGTAAATTCTACCTGCTGTGAAATTATGTTTTTTGGATAAGGTGACATTGACGAAACGTTCATAGTGACCCAAATCTAAATCAGTTTCTGCACCATCAGCGGTAACAAATACTTCGCCATGTTGAAAAGGACTCATAGTGCCTGGATCAACATTTAAATAAGGATCTAATTTGAGGAAAGTGACTTTTAATCCGCGTGCTTCGAGAAGAGCGCCAAGTGATGCGGAAGCAATACCCTTTCCCAACGAGGAAATGACGCCGCCAGTAATGAAAATATAATGCGTCATGGGTTTGCCTTAATTGTTGTTACAAGAAAAATTCGACTGCGTATTTTAACATATTATTTTTTATTTTCAATGGATTATTTGGATAGTATATGTAGGCTGGATAACGGCGTGTGGTCAATCCATTCTATAAATACTACGATTGCTCATCGAATTGAGGGTTTCATTGTAATGTTCATTTCATCGATACCTTGTTGTGTATTATTTGGCTGAGCAATTACATGCTGAGATAATAACGTATGGGGATTAGAAAATATCTTGGGTTTTTTATTTGTCATGCTTTCTTCAGGATTTGTATTAACTTCTGGCTCTAATAATCTTTTATCACTAATAGCCGGTGTATGCGCAGTTTGCGTTTTTGATTTATCAAGTTCTGCTTTTAATTGTTTGTTTTCTTCTTGTAGTTTATTCATTTTCTCATTTATATATTTAATAATATCAGGCATCAACAGGCTTAACTTGGAATTTTGTAAAATATCAAGACGATTATTATCGGATTCGGGTAACTCATGGATTCTGCGGTTTCTGAAAAAGTTTTCAATAAAATCTGGTAGAGAACCATTTAAAAGCGCATCAATTTTTATATTATCTATTAAATTATTATTTAATAGATAAATAAAAACATTCATATTACAAAATAATGCTGCCATATGCCCCAGTTTATCGTCTTTAATAAATTCGATTAATTGACTTTTTTGTGGGTCTCTTTCACAAAAGAACATAACCTCATCAATGCCATCATACATCACTGCTAGAGATAATATTAGCTTTTTAAGAGATAAATGATCGTGAGATTTTGCTAAGATTAGCTTGAAGGCGATTCTTCCTATTGGCAAAAGCTTGTCATTATTTAAGCTAAAATCTTTAAATTCATCGTCATGGGAATGCGGATCAAAGGGGTCGCGATCAAGATAATAGATTGAAAAAAACCAAAATAATTTAGCATAAAATGAGTGTTTTTCACTGGGTAATGGCTCTCCAAGTAGTTCTGGTAAGTCGCTGAAAACATCATAATCATTTTTTTCAATAAACTCTAATTGTTGTTTTTCCATGATTTCTAAAATCTGAAATAATGCATCCATATCACCCATGATTAATGCCATTATAAATAATCCTTCTGGGGTGTTTAGAATCTGATTAAACGTTTGTTCCTGACCATCTTCCTTAGTTATGAAATACAGTAGTTGACTTTTAATTATCATTACATTAGTGGTTAATAAATAATTAATTCTATAGGGCAATATCTCGTCTAACATTTTTCTCATCTGAGCGCGCCAAACGCATAGCTTGACTTCCTCTGGTAATGATGTAAGAACTGGTTTTTTAATTACTACATTAGCCGCGAGTGTGGCAAGAGAAAAGGTGGGGGCAAAAGCAAGATGAGCAGTAACGCATAATTGAGATTCAAGATTTTGTATTGATTGATCAACTGATTTCTTAACAGCTAAAATATTTTCGTTGAGGTCATTAATTTCTTGTATAGATTTATTTAAAAGTGATTTTGATTGATTTAATTCTAATTCATATTTTTCCAGGTCAGTGGATGACTTATCCATATCATTCTGTGAATTGATTTTCTCAATCATTCGTTCAAAATACTTGATATTACCTTCGGTCTGACGTTTATTAAGATGTGCCTGGTTAATTTCATTGTTTAATGGAGTGAGTTTTTCCCACTGTGTTCTTAAAAGATTTTGTTCTGTTTTAAATACGTCGTCTTTTAAAAGATTTTCAAAATGTTTTAATTGATTAACCAATCTATTTGTTATGTCTTGTAATGTTTGCATGGGTTTTCCGTGTAAAAATTTTAGTGATCGTATATTAATAATGATTGCTTGTTACAAATACTGCAGATTATTTAGGTCTCATATCTGATCTTGAACTAGGATCACGTACTTCAGCATCTCCTTGAAATAACGCATGTTCATAACTATCTTTTCCGGGTGGATTGCTGTTTTTGCGATCTATTTTTACACCATGTGATTTTGCAGATGCTCCGGTATCGTAACTTTCGCGCGTATCATGCGATTTATAAGTTGAATAACGCGAATCTGAACGAAAAGCATTCGTGGGTGCATTTTTTATTCCTGGAACTCTGCTGTAACTGTTGCCTGTATATGTGACATGGTGATCATTATTTGCATTTTCATTAACAGCAGCAGTTTTTTCACTGGATGTATGCCACCATTTTTTAAATTTATCTAAAGCCATATCAACTGGCGGTCCTATTATCGCGAGACCTAATCCTACGAAACTTCCCAGCGCAACAGCGGCTGGCATTGCAGATAATATCGAAGAGATTTGTAGCATTTTTGCTGGTAGGCTGATATAGCTCACATGATTAATAATAAAATTGCCGATCGATGAAAATGCCGGTGGAATAGCATTCGCAATTTTATCAATAACATTCATAAGCACCGGTAAATGTTGGGAAATCACAGGTGCAATGCTCAGTGTTAATGCTTTGATCGCAATTGGAAAAGCTAACGTATAGATAACAGCTACACCAAACGCAGCAGCAAAAGCAAAGATATATTTATTGATTGAGGAATTATTAAATGGAGGCTGTTTCGCGCCAACATTCCAAGCAGATTTAATAGTATCTATCGGTGATGTAAGTGCACAACCTATCCAATACGCAAATTGAAAAAGCGATTTAAAAATTAATCGTGTAAGAACAGTAGGAAAATAAAACGATAGCAAAATATACTTTTTATTTTCATAAAGCGATTTTGCATCAGCCAAACTCTTTTTAAACTGTTTATCTGTGAATTCCGCTAATGTGCCAGGTATAACTTCAGTGACGATTTTTAAAAGATTTTGCAATAATCGTAATGGAGTAAGAATAAGATTGAGTGGAGTCAATATTAAAATATTAATAATTAATCTTGCTGTTGTTACATCTTCCTGCCATCCAATAAAATTTTTCCCGATATTTATTAATGATTGAGCAACATCTAGTTCAGTTTTGTATGTGTTATTCGATAAATTTTTACTTAAATCTCTATTTGAAAATCCAAAAAAGGTAGATGCTTTGGTGAGTGAATTATTTTTGAAACGTTCTGCTCTAGGTTCTAAAACCCAAATAAATTCGTTTTTAACTGTAATGTAACGATTTTTGTTGAGATCGTAACCATCCGGGACATAAGTTTTACCAATAGTGATATCAAAAGCATCAACGAAATCTTTAATAATATTTTTAATAGTTTCTATAGCGGCCATAAAATTACCTAGGGAAAGTTAGAGTTATTTGAAAGTGATGTGATTATATTTTGTAAATAACAATAAGTAGTCTTGTTTGATCTTTCTTCACCAAACGGTAGGGATAAGAAAAATCATTTTTACATAAGAAGGATTCTCTTCAATAAAAAAACAACCATAGTATCATATTTTTTAAATATTGTCATGAAGCTGGCTGGAATGATTAATTTCTACTGACATATACAAAATATGCAAGCCAAATGTGTCCATTTATGTAATAATGGTGATCCGGTGAAAAACATCATATGAGATTATAAGAGGTAAATATATGCAAAATGATGAACTAACTCGTCAAGCCATCAAGCAAGAAAAGATAAATAGATTTTTACAAAGTCATTATGCGAAAGAAAGTGAAAGAAGCAAAGAGCATATTTTACTACATATTAAATATGTTGAATTGTTAGGTGAAAATAGTGTTCTAATAGAAACTATAGCTAGGCTATACGAAAAGCTCCATAAAGCAGAATTTTTTCCTCACAAATCACTATCACAAGTATTATCAGAAGAACTGTTAAATCATAGATTGCGTTTCATCATATGGGTGTTTGACAAAAAGAATGCATTGCCTCGCTCTTTCCATGAAAAGATTAGAAAAAATATGGAATTCTACATTTCGATGCTGTTATTAATGCCCAGCCAATTTTTTGTAAATGAAATAAACAATGCTATTACTTATAAGAATAGTTTTTTAATTAGATTTGCTGAATTATTTGATTTGGTGCCTCTATTTAGTATCTCAAATGCATTGGATGTTAGAAATGTATTTAATGAATTGATGAAATCTGGCCATCAATCAGATTCGTTGGCTCATTCATTTAGTCCAACATTTTGGCAAAAAATACAAGATATATTTCCTGAATTAGATTCGTTGGATCATTCATTAAGTCCAATTTTTTGGCTAAAAATTCAAGATATGTTTCCTAACAAATATAGTTTTCGTATAGAGAAACGTTTGCTTGAACATGTTCCTCCAATCTTGGACGCGGCATCTAAAATAGCAAAAGAAGTAATAGAGATTATTGCAGCATCTTCCACAAAAGAATCTGTTATATCTCGGCAGGAGAACACTCAAATTCCCGATAAAGCAAATGGTATGGTACCGGCAATAGAAGCGAACGTGTCATTACCAGATGCAAATGCATTGGTTCCAAACTTAAAACCTCTCGCGGCTGAAATAGTAAAACAATCAGACGTTCCTGTTTTAGCAATGCCTGATTTCGATGATGCATCAAAAAATGACGATAAACAAAATGAGCATAATGGAGCGGATTTAGCTGATGCGGCTATCGAACCTATTCAGCAAAATTTAGTGTTGCGAGCTATGCCTGAAATTGCAAATGAGCCTATCTCTTTATTACAGCTCAAAGCAAAATTACGCAATATCATTGTGGCAAGAATTAATACATTTAATGTTGCTAAGAAATCAACCAAAAAAATCTTTGATGAGTTTATTAAAAAAATCAGTGCTTATCATGGTGGTTTTGTGACTTATTTAGTAGCAGAGGATTGCGAGCAATTAAAAGATTTATTAGCAAAAACAGCCGTTACATTAAATTTAGGTACACCATCGTGGGAAAAGTTCGAAACAGATATTAAGCACTTTTTAATTAACTATAATATCGTAGCTGTTTCATCGCCTATTAAATTTGATAGGGAAATTGAACCTGAAGATTTAGCCGATAAAAATGATGTTGAGATCCAAAACACAAAGTATTTACAAATTGAACAAATAATCGCTGGACAAATCAAGAGTAATTATGAAAATACTCAATCAACCAAAAATGTCGCAACAAAAATAGAGCCAACTATAGCAAGTACATTAGTTTATTTACATACTCACACCATACTCACAAAATTCCACACGCCTGGTGATGATCTTAATGCTGACCAAGCGCGCTATATATTGGCATGTCATTTAGAATTACCTACGGGATTTAAACCTACAAAAGTGAATGCACAACCAAAGCAGGCTAATGATGTTGTTGCTACTCTCACTTTATCTAAATGGATTAATGGCAATATTACTGGATTATTTGAATTGACGAAAATTAAAGAGAATGCGCATGAATATGAAGTCGCTATTCAATTATTTAAGCAATTACCGGCAAGCGTTAAACAATTATTTATAGAAAATAGTAATGAAAAAGAAACACAATCTATTTCTCTATTAAACCAAATCGCGCCACGGGTGATAATCAAAAGAGATAGTTTAACACTGCGCGATCTGATTGCTGCCAGCAAATTACATCGCGAACACAGTGATGAACCTATTTTTTATCTATTATTACCACCACAAAAAATTAAAAAAAATAACAAAAAGAAAAAATCAGCGATAAGAACCATTCGGCCTCAAGCTATAGCAGCACCAGTGGCTGCAACAAGCACAAGTTTAGAAGTTGAGCCTATAGAATTAAGATCAATTAATCCTTTTAAAAATAAAAAACGAAAAATTATTAATAATGATGAAACAGTATTTACTCCTAAAAATATATCTCCTTCTAAAGCAGAAGCCGACTCTGACGAGGTAACAGATGAAGAAAAAGTAACAACGAGCTATTTGTCTTTATTTGATTTTCTCACCTCAATTAATGAAAGAAATAGACAAGTCATTAAGCGGACACTCGCCGAAGCAAGAATTCAAATATCTTTTGATCAATTCGCTGAATATAAAGAATTAAAACGAGCAACGCTTAGAGCAGATGAACAAAATGTGATAAGAAATTATCCCGCTTTACAAAATAGACCCTATCAAATTGAAGGTGTTATTAAACTGGCTCAAGAAGCAAAAAGTGGTATAGGCAGTTTATTAGCTGATGAAATGGGTTTGGGTAAAACCATACAAGCTGGACATTTAATTAAATTTGTTTTAACAAGCAATCCATCACAAAATCATATATTGGTTATTGTTCCAAAATCAGTTTTGGAAAAATGGCATCGCGAATTAATTGAAAAATGCCACATTAAAGAAAGTGACATTGCATTTTATTATGGTAAGAAAAGAGAACATATTTTAAAGCATAATCGACGTGTTATTTTATCGACTTATGATACTGTGGAATATGATCTCAATTGTAAAAGGTCATCACAATTACAAAAAATATGCGGCTATCTTTCAATTAAACAACTGAATAATTTAGATACGAGAGCTGTATCGTCACAGGAAAAACAACGAAGACGAAAGAACTTAACTATAGATAATAACTGCGCTGCTATGAAAGTTTTTAATTTTTTAACGCAGCGAGATATCAAAGTGCTCAGTAAAAAAGGTGCATTGTTAGCGCTACCCACTGATAAACAATTAGACAAGCTTTATGCTTTGTATCCTGATTTAAGTATTCCCCGAGAAAAACTGGTTGAAATGTTAACTAATATTAAAAATAGTTTTCAATTAACGGGTGTAATTTATGACGAATGTCATACGATACGAGAACAACGATTAGATTTATTTTTACCCATAAATCGTGTATTAGCACGATCAGATGTAAAAGGTTTTCGTGTGGGGATGACGGGTACACCTTGCCAAAATAATATTAAAGAATTGTCCTGGCTACATTTCTTTTTAAATCCTTTAGATACGCCTAAACCTAAAGATATTGAAAATGCGGACCGGACTTTTAAAAATATCATGGTTAATTTAAGCGAGCAGGCGAGTGAACTTTGTTTGCAAATGGATAGCGGTAACAATGAATACAAACAATTAATTAATACACTATTAGAAAAATTCCGTATCATTTTTAATGAATATAAAAAATTAGCTGCACAACTGGCGAAAAGACAGATTCGGCGACGAAATGAAGATGTTGCCAAAGAGAATGAAGCTATTGTGGGGCAAGAAATTCGATCTGCAAAGAAATCACGCCCGAATAGAATAGATACTCAACAACAGTGGCAATTATCATCTAAGCAAGAAGAATTATTTCGATCAATTAAAAAAGAACATATTGATAGCGCTTGCCGCGGTTATGCATTTTCATTTTCAGAGGAAAATCCTGATGAAAATGTTGTCAATGGTGATGATGTTACGGAAATTGCAGTGACTCATGTGGGTAATGATGATCAAGAAACAGTGAGTGAAAAACCAGAAGGAACATTACCTGGTGCACTTTCAGATAATATGAAAGGATTACGTTTAATTAATTATTTATCCAAAGCGTGTAATCATCCGGTTTTAGTAGAGCCAAAACATGCTGCAGTATTATTTGCAAAAAATAGACAATTCTCTAGTTTGGTTATCTATATTAAAGAAATCATTGCGGGGCAATTTAATAATGATGTTGATCAATTTATTAATCAATCAGGTAAATTAAAATCAATAATTACATTGGTTGAGCAACGATTAGTTGCGCCTGGTGGTAAAATTCTGATTTCTACTTCTTTAATTCCAATGGCAGCCATTATTCAAGCCGTTATTGAATTAAAAATTAATACTACGCCGGTGATGGTTTATCATGGTAATTTGAGTACCGAAGAAAGAACAAAAATTGAGCAAAAGTTTAATAATCCTTTAAGTGGTCTTTCTGTTGTAGTTTTATCGCAATTTTCCGGTGCTGTTGGCATAGAATTATTAGGTAATATGATGTTATGTATTGATCCATTCTGGAATGAAGCAAAACAATCTCAAGTTGTTGCAAGACTCCACCGTGATGTAAACCAACATACAGAAGTTTATATTTATCACTTACGCGGTAATAATCCACTCGATGAAAAAATGGATGCTTTTGCGGGCGAAAAACAAGAATGGAATAGATTATTAGTCGATAATGAAATTATTTGTGATGAGGTGTGGTTATTAAAACGATTTGAAAATTTTATTCGACTTTATAGAGATATAGCCTGTGAACTCATTGAGAAAGTATATTCAGATGTGAAATTAGCGTTACAAAATCCTGTAGTAGAAGTTGATGATGAAGATATTTTGCTGCAACAAGAGTCTTCGACTCCTCTTGTTCCGCCAATTGAAGTATCAACACCTAAGCAACCTCCTGCAAGATTATTAATTAAATTTAGTGATCTGTTGCGTAAGAGACGACATGAAACAGACTCAAGCGAAGAAATAATAGAACAGAAAATATCAAAAGAAAATGAAGTCATAGATAGCGAAAAAGAATTTACATTTAATCATTAACAACGTTCTGAAAAATAAATTTTTGTCATATTGTTTTTCCTTCTCCCGCTTGCGGGAGAAGGTGCCTTCGGTAGATGAGGGTGTATTCAAATATAAAAATATTAATAAAACACAGTAGAATTTAATTTATACCCGGACACGTCGCTGCGCTCCTTTGTCCGGGCTACTTTTTGAAATTTTTGCCATGCGCAGAGAGTATTCTAATTAATTTTAAACATAATCATTGGAGAAAATTTAATATGTTACCAAAAGATAAAGCAGCAGAAAAAATTAGCAAAACAACAGCAAATGAAAAGAAGTATAGTGATCGTTTAAATATTTATTCATCTACTGCAATAGATTATGCCGTAGAAGGGTTAACTCAACAGGATTCTCCAATTACTCTTGTTGCATTTATGCAAACACCGCTAGAAATTGTAAAAAATATAATGCCAAAAATAGGGCCCAAAGTTACTTGGATTAATTTGGGAGGTACCAGTGATGAGGTGACGAAATATATAATGGAATTTATAGGCTCAAACGCAAATAGCATTGATGGCGTAGAATTTGTTGGCTTGAAACCATTAGGAATTAAAAATGCTTTAGCAAATCTCACAGCTGAGAAATCAGTTGTTTACTGGGTCGAATTTAGTGATGTGGAGTGGCTTGATGAGTATAATAATTTATTTGTAAAAGCAGAAAAGCTTGAGAAAATTGGTTTAAAAAATTTCAAACAATTTGATAGGTTAGCTAAGGAGTTGCCTGGGAATGTAAAAGAAATTCGTTTATACGATGTTTTTATAATGAAATCAGTGATTGATTATTTGAAAAAACATAAAACGATAGCAAATGTTAAAAATATAGAAATTGCTTATTCAATCACAGGGTGGGATAGTCAATACGCTTTACAAAATATCAAGGAACAAGTTGGTAATGATTGTAGTATTACATTTTCAATAGCAAATCATATAATTAGGCAAGAACAAGATTTGCGATCCAGTTGTAATTCTTCTGAACAATCAAATCTGCGGACAGCACAAGTTCCAGCACTAACTGTACCAGCTTCGGCACAGAAGCCTGCAGCAAATTCTTTATTACTAAAATCAGCAAATGTGCAGCCTCCTAAATTGCCTCTTCCTGCATTACCTCAAATGCAAACACAGTTAAGACAACAAGGTTACCCTCACTCTTCAATTATTGCTGCTGATCCAAATGCTGCTGTAAAGTGGACCAAGGAAATTTCATCTGCACAAAGTCCAGCACCATCGACACCAGCATCAGCGAAAGGACAGAGTGTAGCGGTCGTACCCCAACCTACTTTTGTAGCTGCAACTGAATCGGGCAAGCAACTGCAAGAGGCAGACTCGGTGGCTGCGATAGAGCGGCAGATCAACGAGTCGCGAGAGAAATTAATTAGATTGCAGCAACAAGGAAATGAAATCCAAAAACAATATGCAGAGCAGATGGCAGCTCTTCAATCATCAATAAGTGAAACAATAAAAACCATTGATTCATTACGAGCGCGGTTACCAGTTAAATTAATAAACGTCACGAAAAGAACCAATTCTGAAACTGAAAACCAAGATAGAGGAGCTGCCACTTTACCTGTCGTCATTCGATCTCCTGCTGATGAATTGCGAGATTCTAAGAAAGCGCGGACAGAAAAACCTGATGTAGAAACGAGTATTGTGCCTAATAAAAATCCGAACGAAGGCAGGCAGAGTGAATTACCCAAAGATATATCGCAAAATGAATTCGGGAGCATGAGACCTAGAGGTATTTGATTTTTTTATATCATCAAAAATTGTAGCCTTGACAAAGGAGCGCAGCGACGTGTCCGGGGAATTTAATTTATACCCGGACACGTCGCTGCG
>JAJYDF010000043.1 GCA_021777765.1 Pseudomonadota bacterium
AATTATTTCCCGGGTTCCGCCAGTAGAACTCAGTATATTTTCTCAAGATTAATCTTAAATAGAAATTAATTATATTTTCACTTGGCTACACCCAGGCTACGATTTGATCAATATATTGATACTTATCTAAGCAACAACAATATTAATTAATTTCCCAGGAACCACGATCACTTTTTTTACTTGTTGTTCACCAATAATCTTTTGAAAATGCGGATCAGCAAGCACTAATTGACGGTGTTGTTCTTGATCCGCATTTGCCGGCACAGTAATTCGGCCACGTAATTTACCATTGATTTGTACAACTAATTCTTTTTCACTGATAACCAGTGCTTTTTCATCAATTTGTGGCCATTCACTGTTTAAAATATCTTCACCGAAACTACATTCTCGCCATAAATAATGACAAATATGCGGTGAAATAGGTGCTAATATGCGTAATAAAATACTTAACCCTTCATAACAAATTGCTAAATATTGCGCATCATTTTGCGATAATTCCGATAAAATATTAATTAATTTCATCGCACCTGAGACAACAGTATTATATTGTTGCCGCTCATAATCAAAATTAATTTGACGTAAAATTTCATGAATTTGACGGCGAGTAGGCGAGGGCTGATCGCTCGTGGTAATTTGTGTATTCGCTGTGCGTAATAAATTAATAAAATTAGCAGTAAATATAAAAACTCTTTTGAGAAAGCGATGCGCACCTTCAACACCACTATCAGACCATTCTAAAGATTGTTCCGGTGGCGAAGCAAAAGCAATAAATAATCGCACCGTATCAGCACCAAATTGTGCAATTAATTCTTGTGGATCGACGATATTGCCTTTTGATTTAGACATTTTTGCGCCATCTTTTAACACCATCCCTTGTGCTAATAATCTTTTAAAGGGT
The DNA here is from genome assembly GCA_021777765.1 of Pseudomonadota bacterium. GTDB lineage: Bacteria > Pseudomonadota > Gammaproteobacteria > DASZBR01 > DASZBR01 > JAJYDF01. The sequence goes on from JAJYDF010000043.1 coordinate 899, forward strand.
TCTGGCGTATTAACCAAACCATGATCGCGCATTAATTTATGAAAAAATCGTGAATATAATAAATGTAATACCGCATGTTCGATACCGCCGATATATTGATCCACAGGTACCCAATAATCCGCACGTTCATCTAACATGGCATTGTGTTGATCAGTGCAGGCATATCGCGCGTAATACCAAGATGATTCCATAAAAGTATCAAATGTATCGGTTTCACGATGAGCATGGCCATGACACTGTGGGCAAGTGGTTTCATAAAAAGTCGGCATACTTTTTAATGGTGATCCAGCGCCAGTGATCATTACATTTTCAGGTAAAACAACAGGTAAATCTTTTTCAGGTACTGGTACATCACCACATTTTTCGCAATGAATCATCGGAATAGGTGTGCCCCAATATCGTTGTCGCGATACACTCCAATCACGTAAACGATAATGCACTTGTATTTTGCCCATGCCTTTTTGTGTTAATTCTTGTGAAATTTTTGCTATGGCTTGTTCTGAATTTAATCCAGAAAATTGTGCTGAATTAAATAAAATACCGTAATCAATAAATGCCGCTTTTTGGTAATCCCATTCATGATTTTCATGCGCTTGAATAACAGACACGATGGGTAATTGATATTTCAGTGCAAATGCATGATCGCGTTCATCATGTGCCGGCACAGACATCACTGCACCGGTGCCATATTCCATCACCACAAAATTAGCAATCCAGATGGGAATTTCTTTTTGTGTGATTGGATGAATAGCTGTACATCCTGTATTAATACCCCGTTTTTCCATAGTCGCTTGCGCAGCTTCAGCAACGGGAGTTTGTTTGCTTTCTTCAATGAATTGTTGAATTTCAGCATTATTTGCTGCCATTTTGAGTGCTAATGGATGTAACGGTGCAATAGCCACATAAGTTACGCCCATTAATGTATCAGCTCGTGTGGTAAATATTTCTAAAGTGATATTTTCATTTTTTACCGGAAATTGAATTAATGTGCCTTCTGACCGGCCGATCCAATTACGTTGCATAGTGCGTACTTGTTCAGGCCAGTGTTCCAGCAAATTTAAATCATCTAATAATTGATCGGCATAATCGGTGATTTTTAAAAACCATTGCGGAATTTCACGACGTTCTACAATGGCATTGGATCGCCAGCCACGACCATTAATTACTTGTTCATTAGCTAACACCGTTTGATCAACAGGATCCCAATTCACCATTGCTAATTTTTTATAAACAATGCCTTTTTTATATAATTGAATAAAAAACCATTGTTCCCATCGATAATATTCAGGTTTACAGGTAGTAATTTCACGTCGCCAATCATAACCAAAACCTAATTGTTGAAATTGTTTGCGCATATAAGCCGCATTTTCATAAGTCCATTTTGCGGGTGCCACACCATGCTTAATTGCGGCATTTTCAGCGGGTAAACCAAATGCGTCCCAACCCATCGGTTGTAATACATTTTTACCTAACATGCGTTGATAACGTGTGACAATATCGCCCAATGTGTAATTGCGTACATGTCCCATATGCAAGCGGCCACTGGGGTAGGGGAACATACAAAGACAATAAAATTTCTCACGGTGAGGATCTTCAGAAACTTCGAATGATTTTTGTTCTGTCCAATATTGTTGTGCTTCCGCTTCGATTAATTCGGGTTTGTAACTGTCGTGCATGATAAGGACCTATTATGTCGCTGAAAAACAATAATATTAATAAAATGATGCGGTCCTGTCACTGCATAACACTGTTTTTTTAAATTTTTTTCGGTGATTATTCGACAACATACTCTGCATTTCACGAATGTATTTCCTTCTCCCGGTTGCGGGAGAAATACATGGATTTAACAACTAATAGATGTTTTCGCTTTTTTTATCCGCGTTATTTATTTTCTTATTATAAACAATTAATCTAACGAAAACATGCCACACAAATACAAAGGATAATGATGAACTTTATTAACTTTATCTATTGTTAAATTTTTCGCGCTCATAATTACACGATAAGGGCTTGCATATTTTTCTTGAATTACTCTAATACTCTTCGCTTTGGTTATCCATCCTGATTTCACTTCAATCGGAATAACATGAGTATCCATCATCCGTAAAAATTCTACTTCTGCAGTACCCTCTGACCAACTATATAATTCAATATTTTGTGCTAAAAATTCTTGTGCCACAAAATTTTCTGCGAAATATCCTTTATAGGTTCCATAGTCATATTCCATAATAACAGCAGGTGGTAAATGACTTAATGCTCCTAAAATACCCACATCAAAACAATTTAATTTAAATATATTTTCTTTAGTGTATGCAGATAATGGTAATTCACCTGAGTGACATAGTGGTACTTTGATAATTAATCCTGCACTTTTAAGCCAATCTATAGGTCCTACTAATTCAGTGTAACGAGAAGCACCAGGAATGACGCCTTTAAATTTATATCTAGCAGTATTGTTATCCTGTGTTTTTGCTAATTGTTCTGGAATAGAATGCCAAACGCGATTAATGTGCATCGAATTTATTTTGCCTGAATGTTTAGCAAAATCTGCATAATAATTATTAATTAACGTGTTTTGCTTTTCACGAACACGATTGAGAGCTTGCAGGAGATTATCTTGATATTGTACATAGGTGCTCACTACTTCAGGTAAACCACCTGTAACAAAATATATTTTTAATAAATGCCATACTAGAGTATGTGTTAGCTGGCGATATTGAATGATTCGTCTGTGTCACGGAATAAGAATGCGCAAATCATATTTTTTATAGGTATAAAAAGTCTGCCCCCCTGAATCGGAAATATATTAAAAAAGCGAGGGAAAAAACATTTGTGGACAAAATACGATCATGAATTATGAGATAAAATTATATCTAAACCAGTCCGTTAAAGTTGTTAAATTACCTATACAAACAAGTCGTTAAAAACTCTAATTTATGCATTTTGATTTGAGGATGAGTTTGTGAAAAAATAATGCTATTTAATTGGAAATTGTGTGTAAAGTTTCTCATACCTTATCCGTACGGACAATAATATTGAATAGATTAAATCACTGGGAAAATTAATATTTTCTATTAAAACATTATAAAAAACGACACTGGAGAATCATTTTTTATAATGAAACGTTTCCGAACAGCATAAAATTGCTTTTAAAACGGTGAATAATTATCTATTTTACAATATTCAAAAATACAATAGCTGTGGATAAGTCATTCACATAATTAACAGCTTTAGGTGATCCCCTTCCTGTTACCAGATCATAGCCACTTGTCGCTTGATAGCCGGGTACGGTAGCTGGCTGGTTGATACCGAAGAGGGAGAAAACAGTCGGATTGTAATAAAGCATATTATTATTAAGATTCACCTGATTTTGAACACCAAAAGTTTGCGGCAATATATTATTAAAATCACTGGCTGGCAATAAATACAAAACAGGGTTTAACCAGCCTATTGCTACTTGTCTATGTAAAATCTGGCTAGCTTTTTGATTTGCAAGAACAGTCAATGCAGCAACTTCGGGTGAAGAAAGGCTAGTGCCACCAACAACTCCCCAAGTTGGTCCTGCCAGGCCCAAAGATGGGGCAGTAAAACTTGTAAAAAGTTCAGCTCCGCCATCCGTAGATGCATTCATAGAAATATCAGGTACACCTCGATGATTCTGTAATATATTCAAGTTATTTTTACCAACTGTTAATTGATATAATGGCAAGGAAAAGATTTGGCTTATGCCACCGGTTGTTGCACCTGGTAACCAATCTTCTTTCCACACGGCTTCAGTTACTTGATTAGGGTCCGGTGTAAGTGAATAATTAAAATAATTATAAAAATAAGCTGGCGTACAACCTGTACCAAAGATACAGCTTAATAAGCCATTCCAATAATCATCTGATGTTCCTATAGGGTTCCATTTCCATCCAATTTGTAACCATGTTCCGCCTACTGCTGTCACTAAAGGATCGTCTGCTGGATAACCAACCACAGGAGAGGAATAGAGAATAGGATTTACAGCGTTAACACCAGATGTTCCAAGATCCCCTGAACTTGCAAATACAGTGATATGGGCTTGAGCAGCTTTCTTTAAAATGTCCTGCCAGGAACCATGGACATATTGCTGAATATCACTTGGAGAAAAAGATTGTTCACCTGTTCCAAGGCTCATTGAAATTACAGAATTTGGATATTGTAAAATTGCCATTGATATTCCCTGGAACATATCTGGAAGCCCGGCCACTCCATTAGTTTCATCTGTATTTGTCACGATATTCACTAATCTGGCCTGTGGCGCGACAGCATGTGCCCATTCTATATCAAGTGAAGTTTCAAGCGCCCAGCCTTCCTGATCGGGTGTTTGCATAGTATTTGTGTAGGGCCCATTAGGGTATATAAATTGAACGGTTGTGCGCGGCAAAGCAAAAGTATCACTGAATGTATTTAAATCTTGTTGTATCGTAGGGCTCCCAAAACTATCAACAATTATAATTGTTTGACCTTGGCCTTTTAGTCCTTCTTTTTGTAACTGATCAATACCATAAGCTGCTAAAATTTGTTTGGGTGTATAACAATGTATCACACCGCCGCCGGTAGACGTGCCATCAGGGAAAGCGCATGCTGGATTCATAGCAGATTGGTCTGATGCAATATACACATGTTCGGGGTTTGCCAAAGATGTTGAGCATGCTAAAAGGCTTATCACCGTTATGATTATTCCATCAAATAAAAAACGTCGTAAGAAATTAAGATTCATTAGTATTTACTCGAATAAATTAAACCAACGGGCTTGTTGAAAAACCTAATAAGAAATATAAAATCAATCATTTACAGGCCCACTATCTTTAAGTGTAGTGCAAAAAAAATTGGGATAAAACGGAAAAATATTGTGAGAAATTGGCTTGTTCTATCCGCTTGATAAGAAAACTCCATAACCCATTGTATTGGCTATATGCTTACATTGCTTATGGTTGGGTTCGTATAATTTAAATATAGTTAATGAAGGTTAGAATGCAAGTTGATGATAATTATTAATTATTTTCAGTGTGGTTTTGTTCTTTCAAACTGGTTCAGTTTGAGGGTGGCAGAGACATACAACGCTCATGAAAGATAAGAGAACACGATATTATTTAAGAGACAATTAATTATTAAATATTTAAGCAACGCGATTTTTTTCTGAGATTTGAACTCCAATATCATTTTCTTATCGTTGCTAAAAATATTTTTGCAATCCTGTTAAATTTACAACGATTATTATCTTTATTTCGCTTCGCGGTGTGCCTAATAAGTAGCCTGGGTGGAGCAAATGAAAATGAAATTAATATTACGTAATTAGGGGTAATTAAAGTTGTAATTAAAAACCACTGCGTAACCCGGGAAATTAATTTCCCCCGGGTTACGCTATTGTTCAATATATATATTATTGTAATCGTCAAACATAATCATTCTATTCAATTTCTTCATTTGCTTCACCCAGGCTACGAGTTTTTTTTAAGATAACAAATTTAACGAAACGCTGTAATTAGATAGTTACTTTATTGCGATGTGACTTGAGAGAAAAATATTTTGTAATGAATTCATTACCCATGTGTTTTTCTAATTCAACTAAAAATTGTAGCAATGATGGATTTTTTTCTTCCATTAATTTTTCTAATTTCATATCCATTTCAGTATTATGTGACACCATTGGCCAAAGATTTATGGTATTTAATTTTTGATAATTAATTTGACGGAAATCTGGCGATAATCTGCCTTGAATTTCTAAAGTTAAAATATTTTGTGAATCGGTGATGGTTAAAAATCCCGCTTGATAGTGATACATGGATTTAACAACTAATAAATGTTTTTTCGTCACATCAAGATCAAATGCCGTAAAACATTTAGGAGTAAAAGTTTGATCACGTAAAGAATTAATGATCACATCACAATCCGTTTGCGCTAACCATGATTTACCATCAAAAAACGACAAAATTTGCAGTCGTGCTGTATCACCTTTATGTGTTGGGCCACCAGCAAAATCTTCTTGAAAATTATGAATCAACTTAATAACACGCGCTTTTAGACGCAAGGGTTTGCCATCAAATATTTGTTGTTGTGGATCGGAATTACCACCTAAATTAATTTCAATTTCTTTATTTTCACCTGCAATAAATGCGGATTGAACTGCTGCTTCATCATTGATAGAAGATAAAGCAAAATGTGGAATTTGCTTAACTAATAATTCTGCTAATGCAAAAGTAGAACGGCCTAACGCGCCACCACCAGGATTATCTGCATAATCAGCTAATACAATGGGTTTGTTGGAATTAATACGATTATTTAATTCAATTTTTTGTAAAGCTTGCGTTAATGATACTGTTTGTGGTTTGGTTTCATTGCGTAATGCATATAAAACAACAGATAATACGTCTGCTAATTCTTTCGCTTTTTTATCAGCATTATTTATTTTCTCATTATATACAATGACCGGTATCACACCACTGCAAGGCACATCCGCCCAAGGAAATCCATGTGCAATAGAGGCTAATTCAATACCATTTTCAGTATTAATTTGTTGTTTCATAAAATCAACTATACAGCGCATCGGTTGGCGCAATGTGAGCATATGATTTAATGTATGTGTTGCTGCAGAAACCATTTTTGGTCTGCAATGGTGATGTGCCGTTTTAATCATCGTATCAAATAATTCTTTAGCACGATCATATAAATCAGTATGCGGATATTCATGATAATAAATGACGGCATCAGCATTTTGTTGTTTCGCTGGTGTATGGTGCCCATGTAAATCCAGCAATACACCTATAGCCACTTTTTCTCCCACGGTCTCTCGGATCTTTTCTAATAAATAGCCTTCACAATCATCATAACCATCAGCCACCATTGCGCCATGTAAATTCAGCACAATTATTTGGAGTGGAGACGTTGCAGTATGATGTTTTTTTAAATCAGCAAGGATAATGTGACAAAATTCTTCAAATGTTTTTTTGTTGACTGTGCCTGATGGTGCGGTAAGGGTCGATAAACTTTCTACAAATTCTATAGATTGTTGCTGGCTTAATTCACGCCATAAATAATTCGGCGTTAACCAATAATGTTTCTCATCACCATGCTCGCCATTGTATTTTAAATAATATTTTTCAAAATCAGCTTTAGTGGTTTCTGTAAGACTCGGTGAAAGCGTTTCATGTAATAAACTGGCGCAAAATATTTTCATATCGAAATCTCCATTAATTTAACAGAAACATACCCCACAAATACAAAGGATAATGATGAACTTTATTAAATTTATCTAGTGTTAATTTTTTCGCGCACATAATTACATAATTTTCATAATAAGTGTTAGCGATAATGTTTAGCAAAACTTGCTCAGCAACCCGCTCTGAAGGTTATGATGGATGTGACGAATCATCCCCCTACGAAAGTGCGTGTCACACTTTTTGGCACTAATGAGTGTAAATTTTTACACTTTTACGTACGAAAAGCGAACTTTATGCTGTCTTGCCGTGTTTTAATTGTATGATATACTAAATATGAATACATACTTTTTATACAGTTAAGAGGTGAATTTTATGAAAGCGATTGTTGCTGAGCGTGGTCAAGTGACTATTCCAAAGGCTTTAAGACTGAAGCTCGGTATCAAACCGGGAACTGTACTAGATTTCTCCATAAAAGAGTCTGTGCTTGTTGTAGTAAAACAGAATAATGATAATCCAGTTGATAAAGTTTACGGATGTTTAAAAATACACAAAAGTACCGATAAAATAATCGATGAATTACGAGGTGGTAAATGATAACTGCCATTGATAGTAATGTTCTAATTGATGTATTCATTGCAGATAAAACTTTTGGTGAAAGATCAGCACAAGCAATAAAACGCTGTATTCAAGAAGGAAGTATATATGCTTGTGAAGTGGTATGGGCTGAAACTGCCACAGTCTTTCCTAATGAAGAACAATTTACTCTAGTATTACAAACTTTGGGTATTGAATTTTCATCAATTAATGAACAATCTGCTTTAACTGCCGCAAGTACATGGAGAAAATATCGTCATTTTGGTGGTAAACGAGAAAGGGTCGTCGCCGATTTTCTAATAGGTGCACATGCTTCAACACAATGTGAAAGATTATTAACACGAGACCGAGGCTTTTATAGAAAATATTTCTCATCACTTACAATAATTGATCCTTTAACGATTTAATAAATCAGTTAATCAAATAATCAATCAGAGCTTCATGTGATATGCATAGCGCGGCAATCTCGGATTCGAACCCTATCTTGGTATGTATAGACCCAGCGCAAGTTGGGCGATGATGTCCATTCCAATTGAAACATAAATTTTTGCCGTGTAAAGAATTATTTATGGTAAAATAATATTTTTCACAAATAATCAATAAAATTCCATGATCACCTGCACACAATTATCTTTACAAAGAGGCACACAGCAATTACTGACAGATGTCAATCTGATAATACAACCACATCAAAAAGTAGGAATTATTGGCGCTAATGGTTGTGGTAAATCGAGCTTTTTTTCATTAATTCTGGGGCAAATTCAAGCTGATCTAGGCGACATCGGCTTGCCTAAAAATGCGACAATTGCGCATCTCGCCCAAGAAGTGCCGGCATTGAGTCAATCAGCACTAGAATATGTGTTAGCTGGCGATAAAAAATTAGCAGAAACTTATCAACAACTCGCACGTGCTGAAAAAAATGTAGATCATCATCAAATCGCTGTGTTGCATGAACAGCTCATTCATTTAGATGCATACACAGCACCCTCACGAGCAGCACAATTATTATATGGTTTAGGATTTACTCACCAACAAAATCAGTATGCAGTGAGTGAATTTTCTGGTGGTTGGCGTATGCGATTAAATCTAGCGCAAACGTTAATGTCTCGATCGGACATATTATTATTAGATGAACCTACCAACCATTTAGATTTAGATGCATTGATTTGGTTAGAACAATGGATTGCACAATATCCTGGCACATTATTATTAATTTCACATGATAGGCAATTTTTAGATGCAACAGTGACGCATATCGCGCATTTTGAAAACCAAAATATCAAATTATATAAAGGTAATTACAGCGCATTTGAACAACAACGTGAAATGCAATTAGCAATGCAGCAAGCGAATTATGTAAAACAACAACAACAGCGTGCACATTTGCAACATTTTATTGATCGTTTTAAAGCAAAAGCCTCTAAAGCACGACAAGCGCAGAGTCGTATGAAAGTGTTACAACGCATGGAAATAACCGCTGCGGTCCATATCGATTCACCTTTTTCATTTGATTTTTTTGAAACAGATAATCATATCAATCCATTATTGCAACTAAAAAATGCGATTATTGGTTATGAAGAAAAAATCATATTGTCAGACGTGAATATTTATATTGGATCAGGCACAAGAATTGGTTTATTAGGGCCCAATGGTGCAGGTAAATCAACTTTAATGAAAGCATTAGCAAATCAGTTACCTATTAATCACGGTGAATTAATTACAGCAAAATCATTACGTATTGGGTATTTCGCGCAACATCAATATGATTATTTACAAATGAATGAAAGCCCTTTACAGCATTTACGTGATCGCGATAAACACACTCCAGAGCTTAATTTACGATCTTTTTTAGGACGATTTGGTTTTCCTGGTGATAAAGCTTTACAAGCGATCACGCATTTTTCCGGCGGAGAAAAAGCGCGTCTTGCTTTAGCGTTATTGGTTTGGCAACGACCCAATTTATTATTATTAGATGAGCCAACCAATCATTTAGATTTAGAAATGCGTGAAGCTTTAGCATTGGCATTACAAGAATATGATGGTGCGATGGTTATTATTTCGCACGATAGATATTTATTGAGTATGACGACCGATCAGTTATTATTAGTGGATAGTGGAAAAGTACAAGAATTTAATGGTGATATGTCTGATTATCAAAAATGGTTATTAGAACAGCGCCGGGTACTGATGAATCAGAGTACCAGTCAAAATAATCAGCAAATTAATTCAGCTATTGATGATCAGCTTGTTAGTAAAAATCGTCGCAAATTGCAAGCAAAATTAGCCAAACTTGATGAACAATTGCAGCAATTAAACAAAGCGCTTGACGAACAGAGTCAATTAATATCAGATCCTAAATCTTACGAAATTGAGCAGCAAACTATTTTGCAGCGCGCAATAAGCGAGCAAACGAAATTGCGTGAAAAAATATTAGTTGTTGAAGCAGAATGGTTAGAGATATTACAAGAATTAGAAAATACATAAGATTTTTTTTAAAACAAGGTTAATACACATGTCAACAAATGCAATTGATTTATCATTATCAGAATCAGAATTGAGCCAACCTCGAGGTTTATATTTACTGTTTTTCATTGAATTATGGGAACGGTTTGGATTTTTTGCCGTACAAGCCTTATTAGTTATGTATTTAACCAAACAATTTTCATTCACCGATTCACATGCCTATGAATTATTCAGCGCATATGGTGCATTAATTTACGCCACACCTATTATCGGTGGTTATTTAGCGGATAAAATTTTAGGATTTCGTAGAGCCATATTTTTAGGCGGGGTTATTTATTTAATCAGTTATTTTAGTTTAGCAAGTTTAAATAAACACACATTTTATTTATCTCTCGCAGGATTAATTTGCGGCAATGGATTTTTTAAAGCGAATGTGGCCAGTTTATTAGGAACTTTATATCGTTTAAAAGATCCACGCCGTGATAGTGGTTTTACCATCTTTTATATGGGCATTAATTTAGGTGGATTTGTCGCTGGCATAAGCTGTTCAATGATAGCGGCAAAATATGGTTGGCAATACGGGTTTGCAGTACCTGGCTTAGGAATGATTATCTGTTTATCAGCTTGTATATTAGGATTTAAATCGTTAGGAGAAAATGGTGCAGCGCCTAATCCACAATTATTATCGAAAAAAATATTACCTGGTTTATCGCTAAAGTATTTTATTTATTTATGCACAATAGGGGTTATTTATCTCATTAGCGTATTAATTATTCATGCTAATCTCGTCTCAAACGTATTAATTATTTCAGGTATTGCTGCATTTACCTCATTACTGATCATGGGGTTATTTGAAGAGCGTGAGCGACGTAATAAATTATTTGCCTTATTATTATTAATGTTATTTTCAATTGCATTTTGGGCATTATATACGCAAATGTTTTCCTCCTTGACCTTATTTACCGATCGATTATTAAATCGTGATTTAATGGGATATATGATTCCTGCTTCAACATTTTCTTCATTAAATCCCTTTTTAATTTTTATTTTATCGCCCTTCATGGCTATTTTGTGGTTTAAAATCTATAAAAAATCCTGGAATCCTTCCACATCCATGAAATTTGCCATTGCATTAATTTTGGCAGGCGCAGGATTCATTTTCTTGAAATTGGGGATTAGTTTTGCAGGTTATGGATCATCTGTAGCATGTATTTGGTTAATTCAATTATATGTATTGCAAACTATCGGAGAACTTTGTTTATCACCTGTTGGATTATCCGCAGTAACTGAATTAGCACCACCCAAATTAGTAGGTATGGTAATGGGTGTTTGGTATATGTCTTTATCTGTTGCTTTTTCTGTGGGTGGCCGTATTGCAGATTTAACAGCCATTCCTAAATCACTAACAGATTTAAATGTTATTGCGCATATTTATGCTAAGAATTTTTTATATTTTGGCAGTGCAGGGGTGTTGATTGGGGTGTTATTAATTATGTTTACACCGCAATTAAAGAAAATGATGAATGAAAAAACTATCATTCTTCTCCCCGAAGGGGAAAAAGTGCCGAAGGCGGATGAGGGGGTGTTAAACAGTTATGATCATTAATTTTAAATTATCCTCATCTACCGAAGGCAGCTTCTCCCGCAAGCGGGAGAAGGAGAGATAATTATGTCCAAACAAAAACTCATCTACGCTTGTACGCAATGTGGCGCACAATTTCCAAAATGGTCAGGGCAGTGCAGTGAATGTGGTGCTTGGAATAGTATTACTGAAGAAATAGCACTCGATCAAAATAAAAATAAAAATCCACGTTTTGCTGGATATGCTGCAGCTACTGATGCGAGTGTGGTGAAATTATCTGAAGTGCCTATCAAACAAGATGTGAGATTTCATACTGGGCTTGAAGAATTAGATCGTGTATTAGGTGGCGGATTAGTGGTAGGTTCGGTGGTATTAATTGGTGGTGATCCTGGCATTGGTAAATCCACCGTTTTATTACAGGCATTAAGTCAATTAAGTCAACAGCATTCCGTTTTATATGTCAGTGGTGAAGAGTCATTACAACAAATTTCATTACGTGCGCGGCGCTTAGAATTACCTGCCGATAATTTACAGTTATTAGCAGAAACACAAGTTGAACAAATATTAACAATTGCACAACAACATCATCCTAAAGTTTTAGTGATCGATTCGATTCAAACTATATTCACAGAAATATTACAATCAGCACCCGGTTCAGTAGGGCAGGTACGAGAAAGTGCTGCACAATTAGTACGATTTGCAAAACAAACAGATACCTCTTTATTTATTGTGGGACACGTTACTAAAGAAGGCACATTAGCAGGACCACGCGTTTTAGAGCACATGGTCGATTCAGTGTTATATTTTGAAGGTGAACAAGATAGTCGTTTACGCGTGATTCGTGCAGTGAAAAATCGTTTCGGTGCAGTCAATGAATTAGGTGTTTTTGGCATGACGGATAAAGGATTGCGCGAAGTCACTAATCCTTCTGCTATTTTTTTATCGCGTTATGAACAGCCGGTTGCTGGCAGTGTCATTATGGTGACTTGGGAAGGCAGCCGCCCTTTATTAGTCGAAGTGCAAGCATTGGTGAGTGAAAGTCACGCGCCCAATCCACGACGTGTCACAGTCGGCCTAGATCAAAATCGTTTAGCGATGTTATTAGCAGTGTTACAAAGACATGGCGGTGTGATGACATATGATCAAGATGTCTTTGTAAATGTGGTTGGTGGTGTCAGGGTATTAGAAACTGGCGCAGATTTATCTTTATTAATGGCAGTATTATCCAGTTTACGCAATAAACCATTACCCAATGATTTAATTGTATTTGGCGAAGTGGGATTAGCCGGTGAAATTCGTCCAGTACAAAGTGGTCAAGAAAGATTACGTGAAGCGGCGAAACATGGATTTAAACGTGCCATTGTGCCGTTTGCCAATGCACCAAAAAAATCATCTATTCCCGGAATTGAAATCATTGCTGTTCAACAATTACATGAAGCGTTAATGGAATTAAATTAATATTGTAGCCCGGACACGTCGCTGCGCTCTTTGTCCGGGCTACAATTTAATAATTAAAGTGTTATTGCGGCGGTTTTGCGATGTGATCGGGGTCAGCAATTCCGAAAAATTCATCCGTTAATCCTTTTAATGCAATTATTTTTTTTACCGCTTCTTCTGTCTTCAATTTGCTAACTATCACTTTTTCTTCCGGGGTCATTATTGTCTTTAATAAAATCAACGCGCATTCCCATTTAATTTTATAGGGATCTAATGCCATGTGAAGTAAATCAGATGATCTTTGCATTATTCGAATAGTTGTGCCTATCTCAAACATATCTGCATGTGAGTTGAAGAAATAGGAAATATAGGGTTTCATTAATTGAAGGCCCTCAGTATTATTGTGGTTTATCAATAATTCTATACATTTATAAGATATTTCAAGGTTATTATCGAAGTAATAGGGAAAGTACGACTTCATTAATCGAAGACCCTCATTATTATTATGTTTGATTAATAATTCCATACACTGAAAAAAGAGCTCAGCATTTTTATTGATATTATTTGGCCACTTAAATAAATTTGAAAATAAACATTCAATAACAATAGGAATAATATTTTCCTCATTTTTTTTCACGACATATTTAAAAATATCTTTGAGTCTATCTAAATACATAGTAGCGTTCTTTACATCTAAAACTGGTTTATTAGGCCAATTCAAATTATGATGCATGAAACAAATAATTACCGCAATTTGCACAGGAATATTATTTTCTAAACAAGCTTGAGTAGAAATCGATGCCAAACTGGTAGACTGATCCTCAACAAATTTTATAAATGACTGGGCAAAAGCATTAACAGTAAGATAATGACCTCTTCGAACTGCACAAATCAGCGGAATATCACCCGGTTTATTTTTAAGATTAACATTCGCTTTTAATCTATCTGTTAAATACATCACATTAACATGTCTATCATTTTTAGCGGCAACATGTAATGGCGTATCTTGCTCATAGTTAGTTAGTGCAAGCATCTCTGGTTTAAATGTTTTATATTTCTTTAGTAATTTTAAATATTGTACTGAATTTCTTTCAGCTGCAAAATGGAAGAGTGAATAACCGCTATAACTGATGTTTAATTTATCTGTAGCTTTATATTGCTCAACCGTTTTTTGCGATGTGCAGGATCCATTGATGGGTTGTGTGATATCCACAATTTTAAATTGATAGGTAAAATGACAATTATTTGGTAGCTGTAATGACAAATCCACACTACATTTAACGTCCTTGTTACTCAATAAAAGCTCAAGAATTTGATAATCGCCACGAAACATTGCGGCCATAACAGGAGTGCCCGAACACAGTAATACATTTCTATCAACTTCAGTACTCATTTGGTTGATATCAAAACCATTGTTGAGTAATAAACGCAAAGATTCAATTTCATTATTTTGTACCAGCGTATGTAACATCTTTTTTACTATTTTATGTATTGTATCTTTTGGATTATTTTTTGCTTCTGTGAGAACATTTAATTCATACAATAATTTTAACAAATAATAATTAGACAAAGCATGTACAAGAATATTTCTTCTTAGCTCAGGATCTTTGTCTCTTAATAGTAACGCAAGACACTTCTTTTCTTGATCAATTGGAATGCCAATATTGAGTAATGCGATGACGCAGGGTAGATCTTTTAAATCGCATGCAGTTTCAAGTGCGCGTAATTTAGCTGTTTTTTCATTTACGTCTTGACCATCCACTTTAATTTTTCCAGTGTGTAATAATAAGCGCAAATTAAATGGTATGCCCAATTCAGTGGATTTTATGAATGCTGTTTGTAAATCTTGTTCATTCAAAAATGAAATTAAAATTTGAAATGCTGGATCAGAGGTAATCTTATTAAATTGATTAAAATTCTTATCTATTTTATGGTTGCTCATTAAACTATTTAATAACCCGATAAAAACTTCTACTTTAGTTGCAGAGGTTATTGCTTGTTGAGATAAAATTCTAAAACAAGTTAATTGATTATTTATAAGCGCAGCAAGCATCGCTTTTATTAAAGAGGGTTGCGTATTTACTAATGATAGTTGAGAAATATTTTTAAGCATATAATCACTTAAGCAACAGTCATAACCTAGCTCGGATGCTAAGATAACGATTTGCGTTTTTTCACTCTCTGATTCTTTACCGGTGCCGTTAGCAAGCGCAAAAACGAGGTCTCTATGATTATTTTTAAGTGCACTAATTAAATTAAGATTATTATTATGCAAATAAGGTAACAGTTTGAGATATTGTGAATCAGATTTATTAATAATATTAAAATAAATTCTTGCGGCCAGATCAAAAGTAATGGGTTTTGTACATAAAAGATCGATACAGTCTGGGTGTTCATAAGTGACTGCCCAGTATAAACCACGACCGAATAATTCAGCATTATGGGTATCATTAACACACACTGAGAGGCAATGAATATGACCGCGTGCTGCAGCAATTTCTAAAGAGGACTTATATGATGCTATTGTGATTTTGGCATCAGTTTCATCATCTCGTATTCCGCTTAAAAACCATAACATTGCTGCTAAACAGTTATTATATTCAACACTTCTTTTTAGTAATGTTCTTTTTTTAGCTAAAGTTTCTGCGGTGGAAAGTGTATTAGTTTTTTTGGGTGGTGCTGGATTATCTGTTTTGGTAGATTCAGTATCTTTTGATAAATGGTTTTCTTCAACTGCTGGTTCATCTGTGGTAGCAACGGGAATGTGAGTTGGGGTTGCATTTCCAGTATTGTTTTGCGCGGATAAATCTTTTAACTTGTGAGTGGTTTTCGTATCCTTTTTTTGTTCATCTTTTCTTGGTCCCTCATCTGGGTGATTATCAAGTTGGAAAAGCATAAATTCATCATCTTCGTATTTGCCGTTCAATATGCGTGCTGGAATATAGGTATCTTGTAACGCTGCTGAATTATTTATATGAGATTGTATAACTACTGTAGAACTAGGGGGGTTATAAGCGGGACTGTTTGGTTTTTCTTGATCGAAAAGGCTTTTAATATTTTTATCTGCTGATTTTAATACAGGTGCAGCAGCAGGTTGTGTTGCTTTATTTGATTCACTTTTTAATTTATTCGCATTTTGTATTGTTGGTAATTTATCGTTATAACTTGATGTAGATGATGATTTAATAGCGCCAAATAGGGGAGAAGTTGCTGTAGCTTTTACAGAGGGCGATGATAAGACTGTATCGAGTGGCGGTGTAGGAGATAATAATAATGATAAACCGCTGGCTCGTGGTTGAGGCGGGGATTTTAGTTGCGCTTTCTTATCAAAATCTAATTTTAAATGTGAAATTAATGGTGTTTTGGGTGTTGCTGGTTGAGATTCTGTATTAATAGTTTCACAGTCGGTGCCCCAATATTTCGATAACGTTTTTAAATTTTGACAAAGAAAATACAGTGGAATTTTACAATTGTTACAAAGCCCGAAAATTTTTTCACAAGAAGGTTGATTAGAATCAGTGCTCTTGTCAGGAATACCTAATTGCATTAATTGATAATCTAAAACATACCGCCACAAATTATCACATGATTTGAATTGTTCTATTTCTCTACTAACAAGAGTGGGCGGTGTTTGTTTTTCTGTGGCGGGTTGCGGCTGCTTTGTTTCACGCGGAGATAAAATTTTTGAGATATCTTGCGGTGTAAATCCTTTTACACGATCGGGAGATTTAGAAAGAGAGGATGATAATGCGACATCATTGGTGACAATGGGAATATCTTGATTAATAAAAAATGCTAACGATGATAATTCTGGTAAAAACTTAGCATCAATTAATTTAATAAAATCGATAGCCTTTTGTTGGTTTTTTTCTAGATAGGCGATTATGGCATTTAAATAATGCGCAATAGCGCGATCAGCTACTGTAATGCCATCACCATTAATGACATTATCGAGTAAAGCTTTGGCTGCTAAAAGCTGGTTATTAATTATCGCTGTTATGGCGTCAATGAGAAATTGATGCATGGCTCTACTCTTTAGTCATATTTATTATTAATTACTATCTCGATTTATAGGGAGTTCAAGCAGTATATCAGTGGAATCTTAACAATTCCTTAATAAATTTCACCCCATTTTTTTCCTTCTCCCGCGAGTGGGAGAAGGGTAAACAATACAGAATTAATTTTTGTCGCGTACAGAGTATCAAAGTTAAACACGCGCTAGCTCTTAATTCTGTCTTAATATAAATACCGTAAAATACGTTTTAAATCAAAAAAAATACATGCTCAGGATGAGTTTAAAACCTTAACATTAATCGAGTAATCCTGAGTAAACGTATGCCATCACAAGGTAAAATAATTGATTCTTTAAACCGCTATTTAGCAACCACCAAAGTAAACCTCACCTTAAATAATAATGGTATCTGTGGCGGCGTAGTTGTTTTATATCTTCTTGAAAAAGCCGCACAACGAGAGCCACAGTTTTTCGCAAAACTTAAAAAAATGTCCCGCCTCAAAAGAACTGAATATGCAGCAGAAGCATCATTTGTCTCTGAATTTTGCCGGAATGTTGAACTATGTTTTGAACCACATGTGTATCAACAAGATGTCAGACAGGGCAATCTGGATAAAATCTTGCAAATGTTTGGCAAATCCGTCAAGAAAAAATATCAATTGGGTTTATCTGCCAACAAAGCGAAATTCTGTGAAATATGTACCGATGCTATCAAAGAAGAAGAATTAATTTATCTCTCAGCTAATCAGCATGCCGTTGGGTTATATAAAAAAGGCGGTAAATTCTATACCTATGATCCCAACGGTGATGAAGATCATGATGTCATTGCAGATTCCGTTGAACAATTATATGACCAATTACGTGAATATTTTTTCTATGAAACCAATGATACCAGTAATCTTGATTTAGAAATATTTATATTCAGTAATCCGAATTTATCACCCGCAGAACAATTACAGGGCACCTATCCGGATAAAAAAGCAATAGTAGCAAATCTATTTAATAAAGATCTGAATGCGCAAGACGCGCAATATAAAAAAGCATTAAACACCTCGTTGGCATTATCTTGCAAAGGTAATGACTTTGAAATGGTCGGTGATTTAATTAACAGAGGTGCTGATCCTTTCGAACCATATCAAGCAGGGAAGCACAGTCCTTTTAAGTTGGCTTGTATGATAGGTGCATTAGATGTAGTTATAAAAATATTGCGTTTAGAAAATCCAACGCCGACAGACGCACTACTAAAAGAGTGCCTAGAAATGTCGGTATTATATGGCCAAACGAAAATCTTTTTTGAATTAATGAGTAGTGGCATTCAATATGATTTCAATAAGCCTAATAACAATGGCGATACATTAATCCATCTGGCAGCGCATGCTTATCATCCCGATATGTTAAAAACAATGCTTGCGATATCACCCGCATTTAATGTTTTAAGCGTCAACAATGATCATCAAACCCCCTTATTAATTGCAGCAAGTGAGGGGCGTGAAAAACATGTTACAGTTTTGTTAGCTAATCAAGAGGTCCTCGATAATAAAGCAGGATTAATTGAGGCCTGTAAAGCAGCTGCTAAAGCTGGCTCATGGAGTATCGTTAAAAAATTATTAACACATGTCAGTGCTCAAGAAATTGGTTTAGATTTGTTGGAGAATGCTGCAGAAAATGGTCATGAAATTTTAATTGCAGAATTGCTGAATTGTGGAATTAAGCCTACTTTAGAGTTAGTCAAAAAAATATTACTTAAATGTAAACTAAATATTATCGAAACGATATTTAGAAGATGTGACGAAACATTATTTAATAGTTTTGAGTATCAACTTTTTACATCCATTTTAGAGCGCAATAAAATTAAATTAGCCTTATTAATGTCCCAACAGAAGACATTTGATGCTTCTACTTTAAGCAATTTTCCACCCTCTAGAATAATTCAATTAATCGTCACAGTAGGTGCCGATGATATGCTGAATAGCATATTAAGATACGATGCGTTTAGAGATGCAATTAAAGCAATTAATAGTCAATTATTAATTAAATCATGCCAGTTAGGACATGTGCAATGTGCAGCAACATTAATTAAACATGGTGCAACCGTTGTTGATCAAAAAGAGCAAATGCGTCAATTGCTGCGAGACGCTTGTAAAAAAGGTGATTTTGAAGTTGTCTCTGCGGTAATGATAGCGGGTTTTGATCCTTTGTCTGTTACAACGGTTGATGAAATTACTTGTTCTTTTGTTGAGTTGACATATCTATCAAATTATCCCGATGTAGTCGCTGAATTATTAAAATTTTCATCACTGTCAAAACTTAGCGAAGATCTGTATAAAAAATTAGTTAGATATGCCAGTAAGAATGGTCACTTAGATATATTAAAAGCACTGATGCCACAGGTCATTGCGTCGAATAATCCAGTTTATTTATCAGAATTCTATAGAGCGCTTGAAGACAGTTTGACTGCTAAACAAGCAGAAACAACTTGTTATTTACTCAACAATGGCTTCAATCCCAATAATAATAATGATAAAGAGAGTTTGGCTAAATTAATCGTTAAATCAATTTGGTATGGACAAATTACCGTTTTAAACACGTTAATAAAAATAACAGGGTGCCGTTTATCGGATCAAATAGTTATAAAAAATAAAACTTATTATTTATTTGAAGAAGCCTTGAAAAATAAACAAGCAGATATGGTGTTATATTTATTAAATTCCGGTGTAGAACCAAAAACACATAATGAAAATATGATCAATGCATTAACATTAGCGTGTAAAAATGGTTTTGTGGAAGTAACAAAACAACTGCGAATTAAAATGCCGAATATTACTATTGAAAAAAATAATGTTCGTGAAATTTTTTTAAACGCCTGTAAAACAGATAATTTAAATGTGATCAATGCATTGATTGCTGCTGGATTTGATGTAAAGGATGCGCAAAATTTGCCATTAATGATCGAAGGGTTATTTGCGGCTATTGAGCAAGGGTATAAGCAAATTGTTGTAGAATTAATTAAATTAGGTGCGAGTCTTAAGAGTAATCATAATGGTAAAACGACACTCCAAATTGCTTGTGAAAAAGGACAAAAAAATATTGTTAATTATATTTTACAGGAAAGTGCAGTAAAACCCATAAATGGCGATGCAGATTTTTTTCAAACATTGCGCCATATCTATTTAAGCAGAAATGTTCCTGTATCTATAGAACAACAGTGTTATGATTTATTACAACATACCTTTGAATTAGGACATCATGCTGTCTATGAATGGGTGTTTAATCAAAAAGATCATTTAGAGCGATTGAAAAAAGGCCAACATCCAAAAGGAGCGATTAATACCAGTATTGCTTACTTAAATCAATTTGAAACAATGAAAGAGAAAGTTGAGGTAGCACGACATCATCGATTGTTAGTTAATGTTATAAATGACATTAAAGATAAAAATAATCCAATACAAAATAATTTACAAAATGAAAATAACGGAACGCAGACACAGGGCATACAAAGATTGCCTGACAATTCTGGAAATGTTTCAGTAGATGGTCGATTATCTCTCTTTGAAAAATCATTAAATTTTCCATGTCCGCCATCATTAAAATCTTTTAATGTTAATCATCCAAATCCTCATGTCCTCCTTGATTATGCGTCGAAGCAGGGAAAAGCAAATGTGGTTGTTAAATTATTGGAAAATGGTGCAAACCTCTCCAAAGCAAAATTATCTGGCTTTGAAATTCTAGCAAGAGCTTGTTTGTATGGAGATTTTAAAGTAGTGCAACAATTACTGAATAGGAATATTGATTTTATTAATAACCACGCATTAATCAGTAACCAGACTGATAATAAAAAAATTGATCAACTCGACACTGAGTCCCATGTACCCATTAAAATTGCTGCTGCATTTGGTCATCATCAGATAGTGGCATTATTAATAAATAAATATGTTGAAAAAAATGCACAAAAAAATAAAGATGCTGTATTGGATGAACTGATTAATATAGCAATTAAAGATAAAAATTGGTATTTGTTCGCTGCAATTTTAGAATCGATGCCTTATAAATCGCTTAATGAACAAGCTATCAAAAAGTATCAACCCTTTCGTTATGAAATTCGTGATGCATTTATTGCGAGTATGAAAGATATAGATAAGGAAGATGACTATAGAAATGATGCGAGTATGAGATTGAATAATTTAACAGGTCCGAATAACGCATTAGGACAATTATTACAAACACCTGTCTCTCAAATCAGATTTCTATTTACGACAACAGAGGATGGTTTGGGTAACAAAATCACTAAGAGTATTGCTAAAATTCATGAAGAAGTGGCAAAAGTGAATGATCAACATAGAAAATTATCGATATCATCATTAAATTCTGTCAATAAAGTGTCTGAACCTCAAGCTGTGGCAAAACTCAATATTAACTTAGCGCCATAGAAAAAATGCTTGGTTTTGTTAATGGTTGCATAGGTTCTATTAGGTAATTTTTTCATAAGCATTAACAGAATTCATGCCCCAACTCATTAAATATTGTGAGTTATAAATGGTGCGAAAAGCAGCATTTTCCATTTTTTTAGTGGTCATAATAATGCGGGTACCCACTTTTAAGGTTAAAAATTTTTGTACTATGGCTACCCAGGTGGTTGGATTAAAACATGTGGCATTAATAAAGATAATATCCGCATCAGAAAAATCGCAATTTAAAATGTCATCATTAATAAAATGAATTGCATCGATTTTATCTTGATAGGTTTGTGCAAACTGTGGTCCATGTAAAGCAACGATGCGTTTTAAATTGGCTATTTGACGATTAGCAATATTATATAAACCAGGTAGTAATTCTATACCACAGACTTTATCAAAATCATAACATAATGCTGCTGCGAAAATGGCTTTACCAGAACCGCATCCTAAATCATAAAAATGTTCATACTTTTTGGGTTCGACGCTTTCTAAAATCGCGATAAAAGAAGGGAATTCAATTTCACCATAGACAAATTCATCACTGTCAATTTTGAGTCTGTTTCTTTCTGCCCGTGAAACATTCGAGGAGTCAATCCCCTGATAGAGTGTGTTAAATATCTGTTCATTTAATTGAAATTCTCTACCTGATTTTTGTAAACCCATCCAGTCATGTAATTTTCTTTTTTCAAGATAAGGGCGGAGAATATATCGATATGACCATAATAATGCGACGGCGATAATAATAATTATTGCGAATTCGATACTAAAATGTCCAGATGCTATTCTTTGTTGTTCTAAATAGTTTGAGGATCCCCAATTCATTATTAATTTCTCCAACTAATTTTTTTTCCTTCTCCCGCAAGCGGGAGAAGTATCAATGTCATTATTCCTGCGCTTCAATCGCAATAACTTCAGTATGATTTAATTCCGCAATTTCAACTTTTTCAATTTTACCAAATCGTGAACTGATTTTTTCTGCCGATACTTGCACATCTTTGACATCTTCTTGTGCTTGATCAATATGTTTAGCAAGATTATCCATACGTTTTTGAAATCGTTCAAAATCTTTAGATAAATACCGTAAATGTTCTTGAATAATGTGCACTTGTTTTCTGGTAGCAGCATCTTTTAATACAGCACGTGCTGTCGTTAATATAGCCATCATGGTAGTAGGAGACACAAACCAAACATGACAGCGTTGTGATTCCTCGATTAATTCAGGGTAATGCGCATGAATTTCAGCAAAAATCGCTTCAGCGGGAATAAACATCATAGCGCCATCTGCAGTGACACCAGGAACAATATATTTAGTCGCAATATCTTGCATATGTTTGCGAATATCTAAACGAAATTGTTGTTCAGCGGCTTTGCGTTCATGTTCTGCTAATTGATTATTGACCATGCGTTGATAGTTTTCTAAAGGAAATTTAGCATCGATCACCACATTACCTGTAGGTTCTGGTAAAAATAAAATACAATCTGCACGTTTACCATTTGCCAATGTATGTTGAAGTGCAAAATGAGATTCAGGCAGCATATTACGTAATAGTGCACTGAGTTGTACCTCACCAAATGCACCGCGTGATCGTTTATCAGCGAGCACTTCTTGTAAATTCATTACATTTGACGATAATTCCGTAATTTTTTTCTGAGCTTCATCAATAAGGGCTAATCGTTTAATGACATCAGTAAAGGTAGCGGTGGTTTTTTCAAATCCTGCGTTTAAGCGTTGTTCAACCTGCCCCGTAATTTCTTTTAAGCGCTCATCAGTTGTTTGCGTGAGTTTATCTAACCATTTTCCAATTGATTCGGCGTTTTGGTTAAGTGTTTCTGTTAATTGTTGGCGTAATGAATACAATGTATTTTGCAAACTTTCTTGCAATATTTTAAGGCTATTTAATTGGTGTTGATCAAAGTTAGTGCGGTGTTTTGTTAATTCTTGTTGTAATTGTTCTTTAAATTGGGTTAGCGCTTGCTGCTGTTGTAATTGACCCGTTGAAAGCAAGGTGGTCATTTGGTGTTGGTTGGCTTGAATGTGTTCGCGCAAGTTTTGAGTGGCATCACGTAATGCATTATCCATTTGATGCGCTCGTTCATCGGATCGCGTGATGAGCTTGTCTAGTTGTTCTTTAAGGTTATTTTGTTGAAGGGATAAATGTGTATATCGATACAATATCACGCCACATCCTAACAATATCATGCTAGTTAATGCTAATGAGATGATGCTAAGAATCAACATAGGTTCAAAGTCCTGCTGCAAGTCCTGATTGAGCGTGACATAATAGCATATTCAATTAAGGGATTGTCACGGCTAGAGATATACCAATAATGTAGCCTGGGTAATGAAGCAGCTAAAAAATTATTTCGAACTGAGATGTGTGAATATCTGCTCGATTTTCTTTAATCAAAGGCGTAACCCCGGTTTAGCAATTCCCGGGTTATGCCATTGTAGAAACAAAATAGGTGCGAATTTGAGTTTTATTATGTTTTAGATCG
>JAJYDF010000013.1 GCA_021777765.1 Pseudomonadota bacterium
TCTCAGAGACAAATACTTCTTCAAAGTCTTTATTCAGACCTCTAGTTCCTTTCGCCTGATTGTTTAGTGCGGAGTTCGCTTCGGTAAACAAGAGCGGCCATTCTACATTGTCATTTCTCTTTGTCAACTCGAACTTTGGGTAATTTTTTAAATATTTTTAACGCCATTAACCATATTGCCAAATGCGTACAATTTGATCATCATGCGCCATTGCATAGCCCAACCCTTTTGCGGAGATTATTTTCGATGAAAAAAACAACCAATAGCACACTTGATCTTGAAACAGCATTAAAAGATTTAGAAAAATTAGTCAGCGAAATGGAAAAAGGCGGCATCACTCTTGAAAAATCTTTAGAAAATTTTGAAAAAGGGATTTCTTTAATTCGTCAAAGCCAAGATATTTTAAAATCTGCTGAACAAAGAGTACAAATATTAATGAATAAAAATAATCAACCTGTTTTGCAATCTTATGAAGAAGATGAGAATGAACAATAAAATTAATTAGTCTCTTAAAAAACTGACTTTTTTAATATGCTGTTTTAGCTATAAATAAATATTATATTTATCATCCAATTGATTACAATCAATGTCTATGCTCCTCTCATAAGATATAAAGTATTCACTTTATAATTTCAGCTTAACGAATTATTCACTTATCTGACAGATTGAAAATAATATTGATTACTTATTCTCAAGCGGAGTTATCTTTATCATTAATGAATGCCTGTGAATAAATGACTTTAATATTATTTAATCGGTAAAGACATGAAGTCATTGTGATTAATTTCAAGCTATCATTCTTAAGGAGATACTGTATGTTTATTAAAACCGTTAAAAATGGTGTTATTGGAACAGCATTATTATCATTTCTATCAATCACAACAGCGAATGCTGTACCTGTCACGGGATTAAATTTAGGTCAAACTTCAACGATAGCAAATCCTTTACCATTTTATTGTACGATCACCAATGCTAATAACAGTGATCATGTTTCCATGAAAAATAGAGCGGTGATGATTACTGGATTCACTAAACACGGTAAATTATCAACGAACGTTGATAAAATTAATAAAGTTTATTTTAATAGTTATCATGATCCCAAATATCCTAATCAAGATGGATTAGTATTTATTTTTGTGGACAACGGTAAAGCCGATGTGTCATGTCAACAAGGTGTTGGCACTGGCAGAACTTTAATGCCAGGAAATTATGGTATTCCTTAAGAAAAAATCATTGATTAATTATTTCACTGATAAATCCTCACGGAATACCGTGGGGATTTAAAGTGAATGAAGGATGATTTTTAACGGCTTAATTTTCTCAAATGGGCAAGCGGTATTGAAATAATCTGCTTATCATTTGCTGAAAAAGTTTCAGAACTTTCTGTACTCCACGCGTGACCATATACAATTTCACACGTTGCAGGATATTCGTTACTTTCTAACTGATATTTTTTATACTCAGCCTGGAGTTGCGTGAAACTCATTTTACTCAATAATGATCGTCTTTTATTAGGATGTAGATTGCGTGACCCCAGCATTTTTAAATCTTTTAATAATAATTTAATATGGGGATACATTAATTGAATATGCTCAACATCCATCACGGGATCGAGCAATTCAGCATGAAGTAAAGCGTCTCCAATATCATGCATATCAACAAATGAATTCACATGCGGAAAGTGATCGATAGCAGACCAGCTGATACGTAATTCATTTAAAGTATCTGGGCCTACAGTAGCAAATAATAATAATTTATCAGGGCTTAGCACACGATGACATTCACGAAATAGTGATACTAATTCCTCACACCACGGCAACATCATATTTGAAATAATTAAATCAACACTATTGTCTTTTAAAGGCAAGTGATAAGCATCAGCGCAAATCGTATGCGTGTTTGCAATGGATTTTTCATTGGTATATCGCAACATATTATGAGAAATATCAATAGCTATTATTTTTGCATTGGGATATCGCTGTTGTATTAACTGCGCGCAAAAACCTGTCCCGGCGCCTAATTCAACAATTAAATGAGGTTGTAATTTTATATAATCTAATCGTTCAACAAGTCGGTGTGCGATTTCTTGCGGTAACATCGCGGCTTGATCATAATTTGCAGCAATTTTGTTGAATGTTTTTGCGATTTGCTGTTTGTTAAATACATTAAATTTTGAATGTGACATGCTTGTTTCAATAAAATAATTCAAATTAAATAGTAGCCCGGACAAAGGAGCGCCAGCGACGTGTCCGGGAAAATTTATAAACCCTCCCGGACACGTCGCTGGCGCTCCTTTGTCCGAGCTACTTTTATAATAAATAGTTATTGATTATCTCATAAATGATAAGATAATTCATGATTAATTCATTCATTACACAGTAACTTATGAAAATTAAATTCAGACCACATCATTTTTTATGTACCGTTGGCTTTCAAGGCAAAGGTTATTCACCCGAATTTGTGCAAAACTTTTCTGATATAGTTTCCATCCTGAATGGCCCACAAGGTGATACAACTGAAATTGAAGTCACTGACATAACCGACTCTATTTGTGCACCCTGTCCACTTAAAAGAGAACATCTTTGCGTAACACAAGAAAAAATACAGTCATTAGATAACAATCATTCGGCAACATTAAATATTAAGCCCGGTCAAAATATCACATGGGGTGATGCTAAAAAAAGAATTGTAGAAAAAATGACATTAAGCGAATTCAATCACGCTTGCGCACAATGTGGTTGGAAATCATTAGGAATTTGTGAGCAAGCTTTGATAGCATTACAAAATAATATTAAAAAATAAAATGACAATATTAAGCTTTAACATTATTTCGCCAGAAAGTAGGAATAACACAAGCTAAGAAAATAATTTTGAAAATATCACCCATTAAAAAGGGTTTAATGCCACTCACAAAAGCAGCGTTATAGCCAATAAATTGTGCTAAAACAAAAAAACCACAGCTTAAAATCAGAATTGTTGCGAAACCAGCAGCCACGATTGTGGTCATAAAATGTTTGCCCCACCCACACTCGGCCAAATAGCCCGCAGTAATTGCAGCAAATAAGAAACCGATTAAATATCCCAGTTGCGGCACTAATACGCCGATGGTAAATACAGGTAAGCCACTAAAACCTTCCACTAAATAAAGCAATACTGCACCACCGCCCAAACGCCATCCCAAAGTCATGCCGACAAAAATAACCGCTAAACTTTGTAAAGTCACAGCAACCGGTTGTAATGGCACCATAATTTTTGCAGAGAGTGCAATTAATAAACTACCTAATAGCATAAGAAGAGTATTACGTAATACGCTGGATTTTTCAGATCCCCATAAAATGCTACGAAATTGTTTTTTTTCTGCAATCGCCAAGTTCATCATGTCATCCTCTATTTTCAATAATTCAGCTTAATGCCATTAATGTTTTTCCAAAGTGTTGCGTATACTACTCGAAATGGGTGATGAATTCTATCCTTATCCACACCCCCTCTGCACAAGCCGTGCCCTGTCACTACAACACTCAGAGAAGGTTTAGTATAAAAATAACGTCAGAAAAAGAGACAATTTATGATAAAAAAAATAATCCAGTGGTTATTGCCTACCAGTTGCATTTTATGTTCAGACGAAGTCAATAGCGATTTAGATTTATGTTATGCCTGTCATAAACAATTACCCAACATAAAACAAGCTTGCTATCGTTGCGCATTTCCACTCTATAACGACTCAAATTCTCATGGTATTTGTGGTGCCTGTTTACACAAACCGCCACCCTATGATCACACAATAGCATTATGCAGTTATGATGAACCCATTATCACTTTTATTAATCTGCTTAAATTTTCCGGACAACTTAAATATGCAAAATTATTAAATCAATTATTTATTCATTTTCTTCAATCAAAGAAAGATTATTTAAATAAATTACCTGAATACATCATACCTGTGCCATTACATACACAACGATTAAAAGAAAGAGGATTTAATCAAGCATTAGAATTATGTAGAACTATCGCTAATTATTTTGATATTCCTATTATGCCTTACAGCTGCCAGCGTATTCGTGCAACAACATCACAATCATTGATTGATGCAAAAGATAGACGAAACAATATGAAAAATGCATTTGTAATTAATCCTGCATTTCACGCAAAACATATTGCAATTGTGGACGATGTGGTTACAACAGGATCAACAGTCGCTGAATTAAGCCAATTATTTAAAAACCATGGTGTAACACAAATTGATATTTGGTGTTATGCCAGAACAGTTTTACATTTTCCGGCTCATAATACCTAAATAAACACGTAATTGACGAAAATGATCCGACTCGATTGAATCAGGAAAAATTAAACAGGAACACCGTTTTTTTAGGCCTTCCAATGTAAAATTTAAAATGACTAACCATCTAGAACAAATGGTATCGCCACATAATTGTGCTGCAAGCACTTCGCCATTACGGGTCATTAAATGCCATTGCCCCTGATTATTGATACTTATGCCAATAATTGCATGTGGAGATGATAATAAAATATATTTATTAAAGCTGAATATCGCGTTAATAATTACAAACGCCGATAATAACAATTTTAACTCTATTGATATTACAGATAAATTAATACCCATTAACGCACCGGCGTGCATCATAATTAATATAAATGCGAAAATTTTTGATGATTGCAACTCAAGACTTTGTAGTTGCATGAGTAATGATCTGTGTGATTATAGGTAATAAGGAAGGATCAGTAGGAATTTGTTTATGCACTAACCAATTAAATAAATCTTGATCCTGACAATTGAGCAATTGTTCAAATGCATTTTGATCATTGCCTGATAATTGCGTAAATTGTTCTTTTAAAAATGTCCCTAATATGATGTCTAATTCTAACATGCCTCTGCGACAGTGCCATTGTAATCTTGCTTGTTGTGCAGATTGTGACATTTATTTCTCCATTGAGGGGCATTAAAAAGTATTACACAAGGAATTAACCCACCCTCATCTACCGAAGGCACCTTCTCCCGCAAGCGCGAGAAGGAAAAAATTTATACTTTAAATTATTTAATTAAAATATTTATTTAAATATTTTACAAATAGGTAGAATGTTCAAGCCAATTATGATCCGGATAATACGCAAGCAAAACAGTGCCATCCTTAATTTCATTAATTAATGGTGTTGCTACTGCCGGATTTACCGCCATACAACCCCAACTACGTCCTAAACGGCCATGCATTCTAGCGAATTCTTCGCTCACATAATCTGCAGCATGAATTTCGATCGCACGAGCGGCAGCCAAATCATTATAGCCGCGTTCCAAACCATTTAAATGCAATGCTTCACCATGTTTACCAATAAATGCATCACCGGTTAAATACACACCAATACTGGATTCTAAACTGCGTGGACTGTCTGAAAATGATGTTGGAATGTTCCAACCACTGTTTTGTCCATGCGCAACTAATGTATCAAAATTAACTTCTTTATTTTTTAAATCAATCACCCATAAACGTGGTTCAGTGGATGGTTTTGAATAATCAATAATGGTTAATATTTGTTGTCTGTCATAACCTTCGGCATGCAATTTTGCATAGGCATCTAAACCCAATTTTAAGACATGGTAATCGAGCCCTCTGCTTTGTAAACTCAAGCGCCAAACTGCAAAAGGTGAAAGAACGGATTGGTTTGTATCAGCAAATAAATCAGATGAAAATAAAAAACTTAACGTAACTAAAATTATAATAATAATTCTCGTCATTAGCTAATTCTCCAGCGAAATGAAGGTCACGCAGGTTACCATAGAAAATTAACCATGACAAGTCAGTCATAAGGCTTTATTCTCTAGCCAATAATTAATGGGTTTAATATAATTTAAAATTACTCGCATAATGACAGCGATATTTAATTGTAATCAAAACAATAACCACACATAACATTTAATAATTTTTTTCGGAAAAACATATGAGAATTCCTATTGAAATTACCCCCATAACCTCACAATCACAAAACGCTATTCAACGCTCACCAAGCACAACAGAATTTATACATCCGCACAACGAACCAGTCACACTAGAAAAAAAAGAAAATGCCATTGATGATTTATCAAAATTAAATGCACAACAATTAGATGATTTTTTTAGCAACCGCGGTGTAAAAGTTGGCAATTATCAGCAATACCTCAAATTCTTACACATGCTAAAAACTTATCATATTGAATATTTTTCACAAATCGAAATCAGTTTTAAAAAAATAATGTCTTTATGCAAAGGTCATTTATCAGATGCCCTCAAAATTCCAGGGCTGTACTTTTTGTTAACGATTAAAATTAATCAATATTTTCTTAAAAATTTCAAAACATTTGAAACATTCAGTTTATATAGTGAAGCCATACCGACTCTATTAAATAGACCTTTTTCATTTGCAAACACATTAACCGAAGAGGCTGTTTTAAAATATGTCAAGATATGTAAACCTGGTGAAATTAAAAACTTAGCACAATTCATGTTAATGCCTTGTTCTTTATTAAGCAAAGAGCATATACAGTGTTTAGTATCTCATACCATGCTCACAGTAGGACAAAAACCCATAGACTATAAAAAATTATTATCACAATTAACATTTTTTTGGTGTGGCCATCCACAACATCAACTTAAAGTTTATGAATTTTTTGATTTTTTAGCAGATGCCAATCAATATATTGAACCCCTGTGCGAGATGCTAGAAAAGCTCAACTTTGTTAGCAATGAATATAGAGATGAAAATGCCATTATAAGTACTGTATTTATAAGACAATTACGATTAGATTCACAAAAAGCAGGGAAAAAATCAGGTATTTATCTAAAAGAACTTTTAAACAATAATCAACACTTATTGTTAACAGCAAATAAGCATCTCAGTCAATTGGGCATTATTTATAACATTATTATTTTACACTCACTATTACCAATACCTGAATTAAGCACTGTAACATTTGACCCATTTGCAAAAGAAAACCTTGCCGCGCTCGAATTCCTCGATAAACTCTTTATTCAATATATTAAAAACACTAATAAATCAAACACTCGAAGCAAACAAGAAGACATAATATATGATTTTCAATTATTTATTTATATGTTGTTTATTGGGTCTAATACAAAACCTTCGTCTAGTCAAAATATTAAGCCCATTGTTAACAAAGAATTAGATGATCAGACATTCTCTAACCAATACGCCACTCGTTATAGCGACACTCTAAATAAGCTATTTATAGCTTTAGAAAAATTAAACAACAGTGATAACCTCCAGCGAGTGTTGCTAAATCATCCTTCATTATTCAGAATAATGATTCAATTACCCGATAATAATTTGAATTTAGATAAACTCATAGAAATTAGTAACAATATTGAGAAGGCGCATCAATTTGCTGCAATCAACCCTGAAAATCCTGCGCATGCTCAGCATTTGGCAGAATTATATCAATCAATTAGGCAGCATGAACTGGTTATTAAATATGCTTTATGTGCTATTAATAAATCACATAATAAAGCAGAAAATTATTATTACTGCGCACAAGCTTCTATGAATTTGAAACTTTATACACAAGATCCTAAACTCATCAATTCTCATATAACAATAGCAAAACAGTATATAGCAAAAGCACTGGTTGAATCCCCACTAAACCAACGATATCTTAATTTTCAAAACTTCATCATCAAGGAAGAAAGCGTTCCAAACCCTTCTGAAAATGATAGCGTCCTGTCAGGTTCATCTGTACTTAAATCAGAATCAACTAAAATGGAAGGAAATACAGTATTATTGCACACCGACTTACGCAAAATATCCTGTAATATTATTGCTCCGTCTGAAAAGATTTCTACAAACACTCAAATAGAAGAAATAATCCCTGAATGCAAAGTGAATAAAATACAATTTGATAAAAAGGCATTGATTTTTTTTCAACAGTTATTTGCACCCTATTTAACTAGCCAGTGGCAATTAACTGAGCAAAGATTTTTAACAAATCAAATGTCTACAAAATCCGAGACCGAAATAATTCAAATACTTAATCAACATTTATTGCAAACATCGGACTATTCCATGTGTTCAATACAAACATCGCCAGAATTAAGCAAAGCCATACAAGAATTTTCCGCTCATTCCATCAAACTCCTTGAGCAGCATTTTAACAATCAGGCAAAAATTGAACTGAAAGAGAGTATTTTAACAATTAAACCACTGCTTATAATTGACATTGACAAAATAAATACCAAAACCCTCTCAGATCAACTTATCAAGCAGTTTTTAAACCCTTTACCTCAGTATCAATTAGTAACATTCGCGATTGTATTAGATGAACAAGCAAAAAACGCTAAAAAACGTATTGATGAGATAAAAAATAACCTTCAGAAATTCATTGATGCAATTACTCTTAAATTTCACACGGATAATATTTATAATATTTCAGCGCTATTACCTAAACGAACATATAACACCAACCGACTACAATCATTACAAACAAGAATATTGGATAATATTAATTATATTCAAACAATATTGAACAAATTACAAAATAGTTATGACGATGATTTACCCTTTAACCAATATGAAGTCGCATTAAAACAATTTTATGCAGATATAAGTACGATAAAATTACAAGAGTGTGAAGAAACAATGAAAAAATTAAGCGCTCAAGTGAATACGCTAGAATTGACATGTCATGATGGCTACAAACTAGTAACAGAATGCGAACAAAGAATTGTTAAAATTAATGAACTCATCAAACAATTTAATGAAGCACTGATCCAATGCGACGAACAAATCAATAGTCATAAGCAAGCAAAGATGGATTATGCGGAAAGTTTCACTGATAAACAAAACTATCCGTCAAACCCAAAAAATACGGTCAAAAAAGACACTGAAATAAAGAAACCACAAGAAAAAGAAAAAACCAAATTGACGGCTATTTCGTTAGATCCTCCCGCCAAAGAGTTAAAACCGAAGGCAACACTGCCGGTTAATACATCATACTTAACACCATCGGTTGAAAAGCCCCTTGCCGTGACATCAACAACTATCATCATTAATCATATCGGTAAAGAATTCAAACCATTGATTAAACACGTCGATGACTTAAAGTTAACCAGCGTACAATCAACACATAATAAGACAAAACCACCCATTACCAAGAGCGAAATATCAGCTATCACTTTAATTCAAAGATTAAAACAACATCATATAATCTATTTAGAAGATTATGTTTCACATCTTGAAAGTCATTTAATGAATGAAAAAAAACAACAAGTTAATTGCACTCTGGCAAACCTAACTATTGATAATATGATTTTAAGTGAAGCAATGACTCATCAATTATTTGTTATCAATCATCAAATTTTATTAGTGCTTCTTTATTTAGAATCCACTCACATAAAAGAAAGTCATTTTCTTGCTAAAAAGTTGAACCATTTAATAAATGTTTTTAGAAAATTCAGAAATATGTTGTGCCACTTACCCGATCAATTTGAAATAATTAATCTCATCGAAAGCACCAAGTTATTTATATTTGCTGAAAACATTGCAAAACTGGCTGATTTGATGAAATTGTTATCAGAACAAAATATTGATAAAAATAGAGCTTGCAATTTAATTGATACACTTATACTTTCTATAGAAAAACTACCTCTTTACCATATATTAAATAAAGAATGGGATAATAAAGAAAACTTACTCGATAAATATATCAACAATCCTACACTCTGTTTATTACACATCGGTCATCTGATGCAGAAAATTCATGCAGTGAGTAAAATATTTGAGCAATTCATGCTACCGCTAAATAACTATCCCGACAGAAAGGATGCTTTAAAAATGCTTATGCAAAAAATGCGTGTAACTCTTGAACTACTGTCTACGGATACATTAAAAAAGATCACCACATCATCATTATTTCTACAATGTTGTGAGAAGTTAAGTCATAATCCAAAAGACACGTTAGAAAGTGATGGCCATTTAAATATTATGTTTTATTTTAATTATTGTAAAAAATTCGGCAAACCCATCAGCCACACAGGTGAAAAACAAGACAATGAATTACCTGAATCCTTGTTGTTGAAGATGGCTTTCTTTACTCAAAAGTTATTACCGTTAACTGAATCATTTTTTAATAATGCTAATCAATATATTAATATGCCTTCACCGCCACCCATTGAACATACCCCGCAAACAAATATTTCCATTTTTACGTCGAGATTAAATCCAAATGCGACACCGTTTATTCCAACGCCCAAATCGAATAACAATAAAGTCCAAATGCCACCTAATAAATCCGAGCAAAAAGATGTTTCAATAGAAGCTAAAGCAATTGATGAAGAAAAATCTGCTACATCGAAACTATCTGCTATTATGCAATCAAACACGCATCTGCATACGCATTGATCAGGAGTTAATCACATTGACATTCACCATTCACAACAAAACTGTTGAAACGGATAATGCAGGATATTTAAAAAATATGGCTGATTGGAATAATGAGGTAGCTATCGCGATTGCAACGGCTGAAAATATTAAACTCACAGATGTGCATTGGGAAATTATTTATTTTCTGCGCAATTTTTATGCTGAATTTAAAACTGTTCCACCGGTTCGTACTTTATTGAAAGAAATTGAAAAAAAATTTGGTGCAGAAAAAGGTAATAGTATTTATTTACATCAATTATTTCCGGGGGGGCCCGCTAAACAAGGTTGCAAAATTGCGGGGCTGCCTAAACCAGTGAGGTGTATTTAATTAATTATTCCCTCTCCCACGAATGTGGGAGAGGGTGGCCGATAGGCCGGGTGAGGGGAATTAATTTATTTATCTAAAGATGAATGTATAAATTGATTCGTTTAAATATACCCTCATCCGTCTTCGGAACCTTCTCCCGCAAGCGGGGGAAGGAAAAAAAGAATATTTATTGATAATAAGTAACAGGAATTATCCGCACTCTGTCACCAAAAATAACATAGACTTGCTGACCTTTGCTAAATAAGGGTTGCACAGATTGTGTAACAGTCACTAAATTACCATCGTCCATACGCACCACATATTCCATTGCATTTTGTGTTGTTGCAGAATTTTGAATGGCATTTCCAATAATTGCGCCACCAATTGCCCCAGCAATACCACCTAAAATATTTACCCTTGTAACACCACCAATTGCTGAACCGGCAACAGCACCAGCAGCACCACCACCTAAAGCGCCCCAATTATTGCCATCGGCACTGCCTGTTACCAAAACGTGTCTGGCATTAACAATTGTGCCAGGTACTGTTTTACTGGCTTGCCCTGTTTCTGTGGTTGCGTATTGATTGGGAGAAAGATTTGCTGTGCATGCTGTAACTACGGTGAACATTAATATTATTACTGTAAATTGTTTTAATATTTTCATTGTTGCTCCCCTGTTATTTTAAATTGATGAAGACAGTGATTATCTTATCATATTCATTTTTGTTCTACTGCATTTCATTAATATTGTTAGCAAATAAAAATTAACCCCAACAAAAGAATCAGAGCTACGGAATCTAGCCGCAACAGTGAGACTACATCTCAAAAAAAGAATTCCTTATAGATAGAGTTAAATTTGAAAAGAATATAATTAACTTGATGAGATTGGGTGAAAAATATTAGATTATTTGAAAAAAAATAGGCCAAAATATTTGGCCTATTTTACTACTATGAAAACTAAGGAGAACTATTTCTGCCAAAAACTCTAATAGGTGGTGGTTCTTCATCAACTTGCGCACGTGCACCTGGTTTATCCCCTGTTACTTTTAAAACTTCTTCATTGACCATTTTCTTTTGGTACATAGCTTTATGTATGTTAAATACATTCATCATACTGCCGTTTTTCGTCCATTCGTGTTCTTTTAAATGATCTCTAATATCATTATCAATCCAGTTTTTAGCAGTATCTGAATATTCATCTCCTTTACCTACACCATGCGTTGAAAATTTCAACCCTGGTACAGGATCTTTACCAGTCTGTTCTGTATATTTTTCTAAAAATTTTTGCAATTCTTCAGGAGTATTGATGGGTGGAACGTGTTCAGCTGCTTTTGTCATAAATTCTTTCATAGCAGGATCAGTACTTAATTGCACTTCCCTATCTTTTAATGCAAATTTATTATTCATATCATCAATGATCGGCCTAACAATGAGCCCTCTGATGAAAGCAAACAGTGCATTATTAAATGAAAAATTTTTATCGCTTAAAAATCTATGCCAAATTCGGGAAGGAAAACCATCTCTATAAGCATCTAGTTCAGATTTTGGAAATTCTTCAAATTTAGGGGCTTTTATTTCTCCTGTTTTCCAATCGACAGCGTAAAGTTGCTCAATTGCTTCAATATTTTTACTATCAGCAAAGTAATTTATATTAAAATCAAATGTACCATTAGCCGTATCTATATTTAATGTAGAATTAAGTGTCTTTTTCTTTCTCTCTGGATCTGAAATATCCAACAACGAATACACGAAATCTTGCACAGTACCATCTGGATTCATCAATGCTGTTCGTTGCGCTCGGGTAAGATCTTTTATACCTTTATCATTATTTTGACTTAATAAATCAAAAAATGGAGATAAGTCATTCGCTTTTGTATCTTTTGCAAACTTTTTTTGTTCTTCAACGAGAAATTCTCGTTGTTTGTCGAAAAATGCAACATGCTGAGTATATGTTTCGTTCAATTTTTTAACTGCAATTTCTCTTTGTTGTTCTAATTGTGTTTTAACTTGTGAATCTTGCGTATTACGAATTTGTTCACTAAATTTCATGTCAATTGCATCAATCGCAGCACGTTGTTTTGTAAGTAATACCTCTTTTTTATTATTAATTGCGGAAAGTAAACTACGATAATACTGATCACTTGTTGTGTCATTTGTTTTAAAGATTAAACCTGTTTGCGGATTCAATGTATCAAGATCACCAGTCAGATCAGTTAGTAATTTTTTAAATTCGCCATCATATTTGATCATTGTACTTCCGACACTATCAGAGAGAGTCTGAGATAACCCCTCAGGTGGCACTGGTTGAGGTATATTGGCATCCGAAATTGATCTCAACATCTTCATTTTAAGACGCGCTTTTTGAAATTGACTAACTTGAGTAGCTTTTGCCATGATATTTCTCACTTTAAAATTGAATCATTATCGATATAAATTCTTGAAATACTTCAAATATAATTATAGCAGACACGATGTTGATAAAAAATAGAAATGGTGGGATCGCTTTGGAAGTTATGTCATGAATTAATTGCTATTTTTTACCGACAAAATTAATGAAATACTAAAGAAAATTATTTATCGAGATAATCTTGTAATTGAAAACACAATTCTTTTGTACCTTGTTTTTTTAATGCTGAAACTTCAAAAACAGGACCTTTCCATTTCAATCTTTTAATAATATCTTTGCATAGTGCATTAATTTCTTCTGTTGGCACTAAATCAATTTTATTTAACACTAACCAGCGCGGTTTTTCTGCTAAATTGGCATCAAATTGCTGTAATTCTTGTACAATTTGTTTAGCGACTTTGACAGGATCACTGCCATCTAAAGGTGCAACATCAATTAAATGCAATAATACCTTGGTCCGTTGTAAATGTTTTAAAAATCGTACGCCTAAGCCAGCACCTTGTGCAGCGCCTGGAATTAATCCTGGAATATCAGCAACTACAAAACTGCGATATGGTGCAGTTCTCACCACCCCTAAATTAGGGTGCAATGTTGTAAAAGGATAATCAGCCACTTTAGGACGAGCAGCTGAGATTGCACGAATAAAAGTTGATTTGCCTGCATTAGGCATGCCCAATAAACCGACATCAGCTAGCACTTTCAATTCTAAACGTAATTGCCTTTCTTCACCGGCAGAGCCTTTGGTGGTTTGGCGAGGAGCTCTGTTGGTGCTGCTTTTAAAACGGGTGTTTCCAAGCCCGTGAAAGCCACCTTGAGCAACCTTCAAAGGCTGATCGAGCGCTGTTAAGTCACCTAGTAATTCTCCAGTATTGGCATCGTACGCAGTCGTGCCCACCGGCACTTTTATATATAAATCTTCACCACTTTTACCTGTGCAATCACTGCCCATCCCACCTTGGCCTGATTTGGCTTGGAAATGGCGTTGATAACGGAAATCTACCAACGTATTGAGATGCTGATCGGCAATCAAAAAAACACTGCCACCATCACCCCCATCGCCACCATTGGGACCACCAAAAGGAATAAATTTTTCGCGACGAAAACTGCAGCAACCATCACCGCCTTTTCCGGCGAATATGTTTATAGTTGCTTCATCGACAAATTTCATAATGGATACCCAAATTTATAAATTAAAAATAATTAAATCACCACAAATAAAAAAGCCTCGTCAAAAACGAGGCTTTTTAAAATTAACCAAAAAATATTAAACGGCTTGCGCAGTCTCAACAGGCACAACACTCACATATTTGTGCATTTTATGCTTGCCAGATCGAAAATAAAATTTCACTACACCGTCAATTAATGCAAATAAAGTATGATCTTTACCCACACCGACATTAACGCCTGGTTTACAAGGGGTGCCCCGTTGTCTCACCAAAATATTCCCAGCACGAACTAATTCGCTGCCAAATTTTTTCACGCCTAATCGTTTCGAATGCGAATCACGACCGTTTTTAGAACTACCACCTGCTTTCTTGTGTGCCATGTCATTAACCTCTTAAATAATCATTTATCCTTTAATTGCAGTAATTTTAACTTCTGTAAAATACTGTCTATGCCCCGCCTGACGACGATAATGTTTACGACGACGGAATTTAATAATCTTCACTTTCTTACCGCGACCTTGTGTTAACACTTCAGCAGACACTTTGCCACCTGTAATATAAGGTGCACCAACTTGAATTTTGTCACCGTCTGCAATCATCAATACTTTATCAAAATGTACTTTGTCACCAGGTTCTACAGCCAATTTTTCAAATTTAATTGCCTGGCCTTCACTGACTCGATACTGCTTACCACCTGTTTCAATTACCGCATACATTGGGCATTACTCCACTATAAAACTCATTCACGATGAGTCTGTTATTAATTAGATATTTAATTAATCTCGCTGAGAGATAAAATAATCTGCTAGAAATTCACTGATACGCTTAATGCCCCCAAAAACAAGGGAACAATAAGCATGTGAAAGACTATAGGAAAAGGTCGCTATATTAACGTGCTTTTAATGAATTAGGCAAGCGATAATCTTGATGTGAATGCGAATCTCGCATAACAATTTCTTGTTTATCTGTTGCTGTGTCGAGTTTTTTAATTCCATGAGGGGTAATTTCATATTGGGTGTTTCTGGTTGTTAACCCTGTAAATTGCGTGAAAGCACAAGATAAGGAATCAAAATTAACATTAAAGTATTCTATTTGAGAATTCAGATTATCTTTAAATGTCCCTTCAATGGCTTCTTTAGGAAGATTTACAGTGAAATAGCCAGAATTAGCTTTATCATCTATGTATTTCTTTACCTCATTTTCACTGACATAAATTCGGCCCATATCTGAAGGGTTACCATTTTTTTTAGCATTGTAATCACCCTCTTCAAGCTCTTCTTTACAATGGTCGATTGATAATTTTAAATAAATATCGCTAGCGCGATTTGCATCAAAATCAGTATGGTTTAGTACAAATCCTTTAATAAATTGTGTAGTCATGTGATTCCCTCCTCTACAAATCTGTTTTAACTTGAATGCCTTACCTCCTGTAAGGCCGAAATTTTAGTGTAGACTAGTTTTTTAAAATTGGTAGTCGACTTTATCAATGTCGCCACTCAGCGGTTAAGAATTGCTAGGCCTCTTAGCTTCTCGATAGGATACATCGCCGTTAATGTGATGCGACTGTAGGCATTTAACGACATATCCCTAAATAAAATGAATTTGCGTTTGAAATTTAGGCCGTTATAATCGTGGGCTCGATAACGATACACCGCTTACCTCTCATTAGCTTTCATATGCATGGATTTTTAGAGAAAAGGAATTGTCAATGTTAAAAAAGTATCTTCGATTATTGATTTGTTTAGGTATTACCAATGTATTTGTACTACTAACTGGTTGTCATGCATTCGATCCGATACCCCAACCAGAACCCAACTTTTATCCAGTACCTAAAGTCAATGTAAACTCTGCTGATTACACCTTGGATGGATACTATCCCACATTATATGGCAATATTTTTAGAGGTATTCAGAAAGTCCAGATTGGTAATGACATCACTTACTACATTCCAAGTGATACCTTTTTCGTTGAAAACAGTGGCGTTCTATACCGGGGTAATTATCTAGCACTGAAGGCTTTGGCGGCAGATATGAGCCCTTATTATAACGCTCCTAAAACCGTCACTGCTTATACTGATAATGTCGGTTCACACTATCAAAATGTCATGGTTGCTCAAGAGCAAGCCCAAAATATTATTAGCTTCTTATGGTTACGTGGCATCAATCATTTCTATTTACAACCTGTAGCAATCGGTGAACAATATCCGATTTCGAATAATGTTGAATTCCGCGGTAGCCGTT
Organism: Pseudomonadota bacterium; assembly: GCA_021777765.1. GTDB lineage: Bacteria > Pseudomonadota > Gammaproteobacteria > DASZBR01 > DASZBR01 > JAJYDF01. Next base: position 16,543 of record JAJYDF010000013.1, read on the forward strand.
TTAATAGGCATATTGAGATTACAGTACGGATTCCGTCGGGAGTTACTGCGTATACGAAACAGGGGACGGCATATTACACGCCGTACTAATATTCCTTCTCCCGCTTGCGGGAGAAGGTGCCGAAGGCGGGTGAGGGTGGCCTTAAAACTATGACAAAATCTTTTTAAATACCCCCTCATCTACCGAAGGCACCTTCTCCCCTTCGAGGAGAAGGAAAAAAATGATTGAGGAAAATAACATAATGCATTTTTACAAACCAACAACACAACAACATCCTCTGAGAAAAATATTAAATGAAAAATACCGCGCTAACGAAACCGAATGTGATGAACAAATCATTGCTGCAGCAACATTACCATCCGATACATTAATTCGAATTACACAACGCGCACGTGAATTAGTGAATGGCGTGCGTGCACGTCGTTTAAATCAAGATGGCTTAGATGCATTTTTAAGCCAATATGATTTATCCAGTGACGAAGGCATTGCATTAATGTGTCTCGCCGAAGCATTACTGCGCATCCCCGATAAAGACACCGTCGATCGCTTAATTCGCGACAAAATTTGTCAATCCGATTGGCAAGAACATTTAGGCCAAAGCGAATCTTTTTTTGTTAATGCGGCAACGTGGGGTTTATTTTTAACCGGCAAATTAATTTCACAAACTGAAACTGAAAATAAAAGTTTTAGTAAATTATTAAATAAATTAATTGCACGTGGTGGTGAACCATTAATTCGCGCCGCCGTTAGTCATGCCATGAAAATGTTGGGCAAACAATTTGTCATGGGCAGAACAATTCAAGAAGCAATGACCCGCGCACGTGACGCAGAAAAAAAAGGATATCGTTATTCATACGATATGTTAGGTGAAGCAGCACGCACAACTGCAGATGCCGATCGTTATTTTAAAGCATATCAAAATGCAATTGCAGAAATTGGAAAATCAGCGCAAGGCAAAGGTATTATTGAAGGTCCTGGCATTTCGGTAAAATTATCGGCATTACATCCCCGCTATGAATTAGCACAATATGAAACTGTCGTACCATTTATTAGTGAACGATTATTATCACTCGCTGTGCAAGCAAAAAATGTCAATATCGGTTTAACTGTTGATGCAGAAGAAACAGAACGTTTAAATTTATCACTCGATATTTTCGCCAATGTTTTTAATAATCCTGAATTAAATGGCTGGGAAGGATTTGGTCTCGCAGTTCAGTCTTATCAAAAACGCGCCATGATTTTAATTGATTGGTTAACAGAATTATCACGTCAACAAAAACGCAAAATAATGATTCGTTTAATTAAAGGCGCTTATTGGGACAGCGAAATTAAATTATCACAAGTCCGCGGTTTAACCGGTTATCCTGTTTATACACGAAAAATTGCAACAGATGTTTCCTTTTTAGCATGTGCTAAAAAATTATTAGCTGCGCCGGATGCATTTTATGCACAATTTGCAACACATAATGCCTATACATTATCTGCTGTATTAGAAATGGCAGGTGATCGTCATGATTTTGAATTTCAATGTTTACATGGCATGGGTTATACCTTGTACGATCAAATTGTTGGTAAAAATAATTTAAATTTACCTTGTCGTGTTTATGCGCCTGTCGGTGGTCATGAAGATTTATTAGCGTATTTGGTACGCCGTTTATTGGAAAATGGTGCAAATAGTTCATTTGTTAATCGCATTATTGATAAAAATGTTCCTGTAGAAGATTTAATTTCCGATCCGGTACAAGAATTAAAACAATATGCAATTAAACCGCATCCACAAATTCCATTACCCCAAAATATTTATGGTAATACTCGATTCAATTCTATGGGTATTGATTTAACAAATTATGATGAATTAACTACATTAGGTGTCGCAATGAAAACAGCAGAATCATTTAAATGGGAAGCTATTTATACCAATTTAAAAAATCCTTCTAATGAAGCAAGAAAAAATATTTTAAATCCCAGTGATAATCGGCAAATTATTGGTACATGGATAGAAGCAACAGCAGCAGATTTAGATCATGCATTAACACTTGCAACAAATGCCGCTGAAAAATGGGATTTTACTCCAGTTGATACGCGCGCAACTTGTTTAGAAAAAGCAGCGCAATTATTAGAACAACGTATGCCAGAATTAATGTCATTAATCGTTCGTGAAGCAGGAAAAACAATTAATGATGCCATTGCTGAAGTCAGAGAAGCGATAGATTTTTGTCGCTATTATGCTGGACAAGCACGATCACAATTATCTGATCCTGTTAAATTACCTGGACCAACGGGTGAAGCAAATACTTTAGCATTACGACCACGCGGACCTATTGCGTGTATTAGTCCATGGAATTTCCCATTGGCAATATTTATGGGACAAGTCACTGCTGGTTTAGTCACTGGTAATCCTGTATTAGCAAAACCTGCATTACAAACACCATTAATTGCAGCGGCAGCTGTTAATATTTTACATGAAGCGGGAATTCCAAAAGATGTTTTACAATTAATTCCAGCGAGCGGTAAATTAGTTGGACAATATATAGTTGCGGATCCCAGAATTAAGGGCATTATTTTTACTGGATCAACAGAAACTGCGCGCACCATTAATTTAACACTAGCAAATCGTCCTGGCCCAATTATTCCATTTATTGCAGAAACAGGTGGCCAAAATGCGATGATTGTTGATTCATCTGCATTACCAGAACAAGTCGTTGCTGATGTTTTATTATCTGCATTTGGTAGTACAGGACAACGTTGCTCTGCTTTACGTGTATTATTTATTCAACAAGATATCGCCGATAAAGTTTTAGCCATGTTAAAAGGTGCAATGGCGGAATTAAAAATTGGTGATCCCAATAATTTAGCAACTGATATCGGTCCTGTAATAGATCATTCTTCGAAAAAAACATTAGAAGAACATGTAGCGAGAATGAAAAAAGAAGGCAAATTATTATATGAAATTCCATTAAATGATGAATTAAAATATGGCAGCTATTTTGCACCGTGCGCATTTGAAATAAATAATTTAGATCAATTAACACGCGAAGTATTTGGTCCTGTTTTACATATTATCCGTTATACCGCTGATCAATTAGATGAAGTAATTAATTCCATTAATAATACAGGTTATGGACTCACATTAGGCATTCACAGCCGCATCGATGAAACAATTCAATATATTTCCCAACGCGCACATGTAGGCAATATTTATGTTAATCGCAGCATGATTGGCGCTGTGGTAGGTGTGCAACCATTTGGTGGTGAAGGATTATCTGGTACTGGGCCTAAAGCAGGTGGTCCGCATTATTTAACTCGTTTGTGTACTGAACGGACTTTATCAATTAACACTACAGCAGCTGGCGGTAATGCTACATTAATGTCGCTGTCTGATAATTCAAATTAAATTGGCACAAATCTTTATTTCTATACCAGAGGGGGATATCAATTTCATAGCAATATCTTATTTTATTGAAATTTTCCCTCAAGTCATGAACAATTTTTTTCGCATAATTACTTCGTTTATTGATGATGATATCCGATATCGCTGTGGCTAACATTTTACATTCAGGTTCTTTCAAACCATATCGTGTTGGCTGATTTAAACCTACCCGGATTGCAGAATGATTTATACCAGGAAGTTTCGGAAAACAACTTACAATTAATCCCGCATTATATAGTAAATGAGAAACTTCATTGGCTTCATTAAATGGTAATGTATCAATCCAAACTTGATGAGTAGAAGTGAATCCCCTCTCAGCCCCTTGCACATTGATATTATTTTCAGCCAATGTCTTCGCAAATGTTTTTGCGTTAATTAATGTTTGTTTAATGTAATCTTGACCACCTAATAATTTAAATTCTAAGAGAGAAACAGCTAATGCAACCATACTTGCAGTATGTGAATGACTTATAAGATGATTAGCATAATGATTAAAATTGTTAAATAACATTTCATTTTCTGTAGCAAAAAACGCTTTTACGGGGCCAGGAAATGTTTTATGTGTAGAACCACCAAAAGAATCTGCATTTTCTCGCAAAGGATTAGATAACAGCCGAGCAAAGACAAGGCCATTTAAATGACTTGTATCAACATGTAAATGAGCATTTGGTGCATTCATTTTTTTACAATCAAAAATTTCACTGATATTAATTGGAAATAAGACACAACATTGATCAATATATATAAGAGCAGGCGATTTACGCTGGAGCATTAAAGAAAATTGATCTAAATCTATCTCATACTGATTTATATAAGGAATATGCTCTACTTTTAAATTGTATGTTTTTGCAACTTTGGCAGTAGATGAATGCCCTCCCAATTCTTCTGGTAAACAAAAAATGACATCATTTGATTTGCAATAACTAGCAAAAACAATATTCATACAATTTAAACCTGAGAGAGGTTTTACATTGACGTAATTTGAAGCTGTAAATTCTTTTAATAAAGGGATTAAAATCTGTGATTGTATTGCTTCAATCACTTTTCCACCACGAAAAGCATTCTCACCCCATAGCGTAGGATCGTCAAAAAAATATCTATTATTAAAATCTCCAGCACATGCCAAACTGGCTAATGGAGATAAAATATTTTCACTGGCGATCAGAGAAAAAGAATTATTAATTTTGTTTTCATGTTTGTTCCACATCTCAAGTAAATTTTCAAGCATAGGCAATATTCCACTGGTGATAAATTAATGTGGTTTTAAAATCATGCGTTCCAAATTTATCTATTGCACAATTTTATATTAATTCAAATCACTCTTTATTCATCCAATATTCTTAAAATGTCTCCATTCGTATTTAATTTCAAGTTCATGTGATATATATAATTTTTTGCAAAGACCTCTTTGTACCTTACCACTGGGTGTTTTAGCGAGTTGATTATTTTCTATAAGCACAATTCTATCGATAATTAAATTATGCTCTTGCTTTACAGCATGATGTATAGCATGGACTATTGAAAGATATTCATTCTCATTTACATCTTGCAAAACAACTTGCACCAAAACAACTTCATCCTTTGAACCATTTGATATAACAAATACTGCATTACTCCCCTTCTTCAATTTGTTATATGAATTTGCTGCTGACAGTTCAATATCGACTGGAAAATAATTTTTGTCAGCAATGACTAGCAATTCTTTAATACGGCCCATGACGATCAATTGATTATCATATAAACAGCCCAAATCGCCTGTTCTTATTGATGGGTAATTTTCACTATGTGCTAAATTATTCTGATAAATATCAGTTTCTATTTCCCAATAACCACACGAACAAGTTGGACCAGTCAACCAAATTTCACCCACTTTATTGTGATTAAGCACTTCAAGTGTTTTTACATCTCTAATGGTAATTTGTAATTCAGGAACACGGTGAGCATATCCTAAAAACGTTTTTGTCCTGTCATGCTGATCCTCTAATAAAAGTGTATTTGATCTCAATGCTTTTTTATTGAAATGGAATAAATTAGGTCTATTTTGAAACGTATTACATGCGATCAACCCAGCAGCTTCTGACATCCCATAACAACAGATAAAATTTTCCAATTTAAAATGATATTGATTATATTTTTGAGAAAAGGCGATCAACGTTTCTTGTTGTATAGGCTCACCACCATTAATTGCAGATTTCCAGCAACTGAGATCCAGATCTTGTATATTATTTTCAGATATTTCAGAAACACAATAATCATATGCAAAATTGGAACTTCCTGAATGCGTTACTTTATATTTAGAAATGGCATTCAGCCAGCATAATGGAGATTTTATAAATGCTTCAGATGACATAATTATACTTAATGCGCCTTTATATAAAGGCAATAAAAGACAATAGAGTAGTCCATAGGCATAAGTATGTGGCGCCCATGTCAAACTGATGCTGTGTTCAGTGAAATTCCACAATGATGACGCTGAATATAATGAATGCATCAAACTCGCCTGTTTTATAATGACACCCTTAGGCGTTGATGTTGAACCAGAAGTAAATTGTAAATGACTTATTGTATTTTCTTCATATATAGGTAATTCATCAATGCCTTCCTTAATCATTTCTACTTGTGAAATATCGAATATATTAATACCTAAATCATGGTCAACATCCTTTTTAATTTGGTTAAATTCAGATGGAACAAGCATGATTTCTGCTTTTGTCTCTTGAATAATTGATTTTAATTGAGATAACTCTTTAGTATTTCTTAGATGGGCAGGCCATGTTACCGGAACCGCTATAGCTTGCGCATAACTACATCCTAAAAAAGAGATAATAAAATCAATACCTGTTGGAAATAATAAGATAACACAACGACCTTTTGCATCTTTAAAAAAATCATTTAAAGCTTGCGCAACCAATGATGCTTTTCTATCTAAATTCTTATATGATATTTTATCTTTTTCAACTTGGTCATTTTCAAGATATAAACAGGCTATTTTTTCAGGGTTTTTACGGGCATTTTCTCTTACCAACATGGGCAGATTATTATTCAGTAACATATTATTTCTACCAGTAAATTAAAATTGAGTCATGCTATTTTTATGCAATGCTTGCAAAGAAAAATAGAGAGATACTCCCCAGAAACCTGAATCTCCAACGCCTACAAATCCATGTCTACAATTTCTTGGAATAGCTATAATATCTCCTTCTTCAACTATATCTTTGGCATCTCCCTTTAACAGTAATTTACCTTGTCCTTTGCATATCATGACCATAGTATCAATTGGATGAGTATGAGGTTCTAATATTTCATCTTTAGCTAACGCAACCCAGCTAATACCTATGTCACATTGCGATGGAATAAATTCTTCCAAATAAGGATGTGCTTTTAAATCTTTCATTATTCCAAGCTTATATATTTTGTTATCTATTGTAATACTCTCAATAGATGGAATAGCCGATCTTTTTATTATACAAACATCATCATTCATAATTGTCATAGTCATACCCTAAATAAATTACAAGGTGAATAAATACCTATTAAAGGTCATATAGCTTTTTTGCAAAAAGTATATGCATTAAATTGAATTTAAAACTCCGTAATAAAAACGGAACGACAAAAAAATATCTACAAGTATACTTAACACGCAAGACCTACTTATGGCTAGACATACAAAATTACATTATTTAAAAAAGGGAATTCAATCATGAACACGATCACAGTTATCGATGCCAGTGAGCTAACCACAAAAAGTTTTTTAAACAACTATTTTTATCCACGTATACCTCTCGTCATAAAAAATCTTTTTACAGAATGTGAAATAAATCATATTAAAACTGAGGATGAGGCAATAAAAGCTTTTGGCCATTTGGAATTTGAGTGTGTTGAAGAATATACTTCGAAATTCATGCAGAGTAATTCATTTAACCAACAGCCTGAAAAATGGTCATTAAGAAAGTATTTAGAATACATCAAGAAAGAAAAAGACACTAAATTATGTATTAGAGAATTTACGACTCCTGAACAAATCATCAATTTATTCACTATTCCTGAATTGATTCAGTTTAGAAAATCATCAGAGATAACTTCAAATATATTTGTTGCAAATCGAAATAATTTTGCGCACATGCATTATGATGGTGATAATAGAAACGTTTTACTTTACCAAGTCTTTGGACGAAAAAGAGTAACTCTCATATCAGAAAATTATTCAAGTGCCTTATTACCTGTATTAAATCAAAGTTGGCTGAATTTGAGTGCCTACTCCGAACGTGAAAAGTCACTTTTTATCGATATGGTGCAAGGCTATGATTTTGTATTGGAACCTGGTGATACATTATTTTTCCCTATGATGGCATGGCACCACCTTGAGTATACCGATACCGGGATGTCTATCAATTTTAGATTTGGAAGAAACGATTACAACAAATTTCTCGCTAATTTTGTACATACCGATATGTACGTGCAAAATATTTCTGCAAAATTCAATACACAAGACTCACCCAGCGACTATTATGATCACATTTTTAATAGGATAAGAGATGAAGTATTAGTCCTTGATGAAGATCCAATTAATAAATATCTTCACATGAGAAAATTCATGAAATCATTGCATAATGAGTTTTGTGGCAGTAACTTTGATAATCAATATTATCTGATACCCAATGATTATCTGATCGATAACAATCTCTCATTATTAAAAATTGCTAGTAGACCTTATTATTTTAAAAATTGGTCAAAGGCGATTGGAATCAGCACTGCAGTGAACAGCTTAATTAGTAATTAATCCATGTCTATCACTGGCGCTGAATTAATAAACTACCTTATCGAAGAAAATAATAAAACTGATCAATATATTAATTCAAATAAGATTAATCACAAAACTGATTTCAGTCATTTATTTAAAGGCCAGGCTTACCCTCTTCATCTGCAATTTGAGTCTAACTCATATGCTATTATTACTGATCATAATGGAAAACAGGAAAGTATTAGTCGAAAATCTAAAAATGAAATAGATACGACTATATTTAATATCTCTGAAATTAATGAATTAGAGAACGACAAACTTAATGATTTTTCTTTACAAGCCTTTGATATTAGCCAAAATGAGAACATGTTAGCGTTGGTCATCAAAAAGGGATATAACAAATCAGCACTGTATATAAAAGATATTCAAGCCAATAAATATCTCTATAAGAAAGAACATGTCTTTTCATCATTAGCCTGGCTCAATAATACTGTTTTAGTATATATAGAAAATGACTCCATGCTTAGGCCTGTTTATGCCAGAAAATTAACCATATCAAGGAATGAAATAACAGATAAGATACTATATAGAGAAAAAAACTTAGCTAGCCATCTCATTATAAGAAAAAATTCTGAACATAATGATATATTTCTAATTTCAAAATCTACAAATCATGCCAAATGTGGTTGGTTGTCTCATGACCAAATTCACTACTTTTTCAATAAAAAACCTTGGACGTTCTGCGAAATCAATTCAAATAAGGAACACCTTTTTCTATTAGTTAAGCATCTAAACAAAATCAAACTTATACAGATAGAAAAAAACAATTTGAAACATATAACAATTTTACATACCTGGCTAAAATCAACAAATATAAAGTTAATAGCTGCAATCAGTAACTATATATTTCTTAGAGAAAATGATTATGATTCAAGATCAGCTACTATCCAGGTTTATTCATTAAATACATTTAAACTTCATAAATTCAAATGCCCTTTTGCAGATATCCAATTTTTACATTACAACAGAGGAAATAACACCATCTCTTTTAAATATACTGTTATTGGTAAAAGCCCAAGTGTATTTACTCTACCCTTTAAATTATTTGATTTATTGTCTTTCCTACGAAAACAACAGCTCGCCATTAATTCTCCATACAGCGTCAAAATTGAAAATTGCCTTGCGTTAGATAATTGCAATATACCGATTACAATCATTTCGCGAAAAGAAAATGTATCGCAAAAACTGCCCCTCGTTTTATATGTTTATGGTGCATATGGTGTTGACTCATCCTATTTAACAGACCCATTGATTAAAATGATTATTGATAGTGGCATGCATTTTTGCATAGCGCATATTAAAGGAGGAGGAGAAAAAGGGATTGCTTGGCACAAAGATGGAGTAATGAATCGCATAAATGCTTTTCAAGATTTGCTCTACTGCGTAGATTATTTAATTCAACATAAATATACAGCCAAAGGTATGATCACATGTTATGGTAGAAGTGCAGGCGCTTTACCCATACTTTTTGCTCTTAAGAATAGACCCAATCGATTCAATGGTGCTGTATTAATATCACCTTTTGTGCCTCATTTATCTTCTTCTCATCCGCAAGTGATTGATAACTTAGAAATGGGTGAATGGGGACCATTTCAAAAGACCATTACATTTAAATCTCTTAAAAAATTTGATTCCTTTATCAAAAATGATAATAAGCCATATAAAAAATGGCTTATTTTAACAAATGTTTTTGACCATAAGATAAATTATAGTGATGTATTAACCTGGGTTGAAGAATTAAGAAAAAATAAGCCTCTTGAAGTTTTTCTACACTTAGATTTTTATGATTTTCATGGTGACCCGAATGCGCCTAATGCATTACGGAAAAAATATACATTAATACATAGCTATATCTGTAAAATTAATCAAATATCATCTTTATCTTAAATAACTTAAGTTATGAGTGTGCCATATGATTTATAAAATAAATTTAAACCAGTCAAAGAAAATTCGCATCATAATGCTCCATGGCTGGCAAGAAGATAATAAGATATTCTCACCACTCTTAGAATCACTTCATGATTATGAGTTATTATTATTTGATTTACCTGGTTTTGGTCATAGTCCAGCGCCTAATGAAGCTATTGGCAGCGCTGGTTATTCCCGAATGATTTATCACGAAATTTGCAAATTACCGAATAAACCTTCCATATTCATTGGTCATTCATTTGGTACAAGACTAGCATTACAAATAGCCGCTCATTCAAATTATCCTATTTTAGGATTAATCCTGCTTGCAACCACTGGTATCATACAAGAAAGGAATTTAATTTATAGATATCGATCACATATTATTAAATTTCTTAACCTCTTGGGAAATTATGGTTTTAATTTTAAATTAAGAAGAATGTTTCTTTATCTACTTTTGGGTAGAGAATATAGAAAGCTAAAACAGATGAGACATATTATGGAAATAATTCACACAGAAGATCTCACGCAATTATTTTCTAAGATTAAACAAAAAGCCATACTCTTTCATGGTCAATATGATAAACATACCCCCCCTAGTTTGGGTAAAAAAATATCCGCACACATTGCCCACTCAGAATTGTTTATATTAAAAAATTGTAATCACCACAATATTATCTCAGCTGGCAAGAACGATATCATCAATTCGATTAAAATTTTATCATATTGCGGAGATTAATTTATGCCAAAATCATTTCATCCCGCGAAAATACAACTTCAGCATTTAAAATCAAAAATTTTATGGCGCTTAAATAGACCATTATTTGATGAAAAAATAATAGCTCTTTATAAAACACTTAAACAGAATGGCTTTTTGAAACTGTCTTTAGAAGATGTTGGTTTAAATCGCAATGATCTTATATTTTTACAAAAAAGGCATCAAGAACTACTGCTAAACTCAATTACAAATAACCATTGTAATAATAGCAATAATAATAAAAGATATTGGAAACAACTGTTGGGTAATAAAAATATCCCTTTATCTGAAAAATATTTTAATATCGTTTTAAATAATACCTTGTTAACAATAGTGAATCATCATCTCAATTGTTATTCTCAACTATTAGAATATAACTATTGGCATAATATAAAACTAGACAGTGCAGAACCAGTAGCCTCTCAACTTTGGCATAGAGATACTCTTTTCGATAAAAAGGGATTTTTTATTAACAAGGTAAGAGCCATTATCAAAGCATTTATTTTCTTGAGCGAAGTTGATATTAAAAAAGGTGCTTTTTATTATGTTCGTGGTAGTCATAATATTAATACGCGTAATCAGATCACTCCATGCGCCATAGAACCCAATGGCGCTATACGATATAGCGATGCAAGTATTATTCAATATTTTGGTAAGAATGCTATTGAAATAATGATAGGCTCACCTGGCACGATTATCATTTTTGATGCTTCAGGATTGCATAAAGGAGGTCATATCATAGAAAAAGAAAGTCGAAGCTTATTCAAAATGGAATTTGGCTCATGGCTTTGGAATAACTTTCCCTACCCAAAACTGTATCTCGATAAATCAAATAGAGATTTATTTCTTGATAAATGCAGTTTCCAACAACTAGAAGCAATAAAATCATTACTTTAAATTATTTACTGTAGCCAAGTTGTAAATTGCAACTTGGCTACAGCAATATTTGTTATTGACCTTAAGGATTATATTTTATCTAAACCACTACCTGGATAACACCAATCACGTCCATACACAACGCTATCTTGGTTTACTACATTGGGTAGAGTTGATAAAAACTGCTCTATTTCATTAGCAGTGAGATCATAGCCAAAACTTTTTGCAACTTGTTCAAATTGGCCAGGATTACATACTTTTGATATAGCTTCCTTAAGCTCAGTGTGAGTAGAAAGGTTTGCTAACAATTGCTTCATTTTGCTCATAACATATCTCCTTGTTTGTTAAATTAAAAATAATAAAGCAGTAAAAGAGTATATTTATTTTTTTTAAAAAATTACCGTTAATAAAACGGATTGCTTAACACCAATTAATTTGATTACATAAATGAATATTCCATTACCTCTTAATTAATTTGAAAAGTGATTAATTAAATTACAAAAGAAGGAGCATCATATGTTTTGGAATAAATACACTAAAAGAGCCATATTTTGGATGTTAGTTGCTAGCTTTTTGAAAGCATCTCCAACTATTTGGAGCTATTTTTTACTGGAAGAAGCGGAAAGCATTTCTGTCTTGATGGTCATTTGCACTATATGTTCATATATTGCAGCCATTATTCCTGAAATTTTATATTTTACTGATATTGACAGAGCTGAATTTGAAGCCACTAAAAAGTATGTTGAACTATTTTCTGAAAATCATAAAGACTCTCCTGAATTCATGTTAGATAAGGATTTTCGTGATAAGCAAGAACCTTTATTAACGACAGAAAACCGTAAATTAATAAGAGAAGCGTTGGTGGTAATGCAAAATGGTGTAACGAGTTCTTCATCAATATTAATCGATGTTGTGTTGATGTCGAGTTTCGTAAGCCCTTTATACTTGCTGGGGTATGTCTGTGGGTCACTACTCTATACAAAATCACTGGCTTATTTTAAAGAAAAAAATGACAAGATATCTTCTAAAGTATTAGATAAAAATAAAGCGCTCACTAATATACTGCAAGGCGGATGGGATAATATTGTTACAGGTAATAAAAGCAGTTTTAAATTATGGTTATCAAGATTTTTTAATGCTTGGCATGATTGTCGTGATAGTGTTGTAGAAAATGCAATATTCATGCGAATATCCGGTTCAGTGGGAACATTAATAGCCGCTTTACCTATATTTGGTACAACTGTCTATTTATTTTACAGCTACTCTAATGATATGAAGCAAACAGCTTTATTATTTGCCATTTTACCACGCCAGCTTGCCAACATTCCTTCCTATAATCTTGTATCAAGTAGTTTTACTCGCTGGAAAGGTATTAGTAAACAGCTTAATGATTTATCACTTTCACTATTAAAACCTTATACACATACTAATCCTGGCTACAACATTAAATTTAACGGTCTATCCTTTTCCGAAAATGATAATATGGCTTTTTTTAAATCACCAGAAGAATTCATTAGCCACGTTATCACAAAGAAAATAGGTCGCATTACTATCAGAGGAAAAAACGGTAAAGGCAAATCTGTATTAATGTGTAAACTCAATTGTGAATTACTCGAACAAAATAAAGAGACATTTTATCTTCCCAATAAATCAAGACTGAGCTTTGATCCTCCCACAGAAAAATTATCCTCTGGTGAAAAAACAAAAGAAGAATTGAAACAAATTCTTAATGATAAAACACTAAACTATATATTACTGGATGAATGGGATGCTAATTTAGACAGAGAAAATATGATACAGATTTCTCAGATTATCGAAGAAGCTGCGAAAAATCGTTGTATTATAGAAATTAGGCATAGAACAGATAATGAAGTCGAATTGGAAAAAGAAAATAATTCCTCAGCTGAGCAAATAATACCTATCCATTTTAATAAAAATAGGAAAAATAATTATAATATAAAAGAATTTACCCAATTCAGTGTATTTCAAAGTCTATTTAATCGTGAGACACATGCTAAAGAGGCTTTAACGAATACCTCTATAATCTCATCTTTCAAAAAACAAGCATAAGAGTTTCAATATGGATACTAGTGAATTTAGCAATTACACTGGCAATATGATTAATAACAAGATAATTAAACTGGATTGCAATGAAAATCCTCTTGGCCCAAGCAAATTAGCAATTGAAGCAATTCAGCATCATTTAGGATCAATATCACGATATCCTGATAACTTAACACAAAGTTTGAAAATCAAATTATCTAATAGGTTAGCAGTTAATACAAATAATCTGGTCATAGGCAATGGCTCTTCCAGTATTCTGAAGTTAATTATTGATTTATTTTTAGAAAATTCTAGCGAAATAATTATACCAAACCTGACTTATGACTTTGTTTATAACTATGCGCGGTCTCGGTTATCTCATACTATTTCAGTACCATTAAATGGTTGGTATATCGATCTTTGCTTAATGTTAAAATACTTAACGCATAAAACTAGATTAATCTATCTAGCCAATCCAAATAACCCAACGGGAACCTGCTTTTCTCATGATGAATTAGAATATTTTCTGAGTCGTATTCCATCTAATACCTTAGTCATTCTTGATGAAGCTTATCATGAGTATGCTCAACAAAAGGACTTCCCTCAATCCATTGCTCTACAAAAGTATTTTCCTAATCTTATTATTGTAAGAACCTTTTCTAAAATTCATGGCCTAGCTGGTTTACGTATTGGTTATAGTATTAGCAATGAAAATATCGCTAAGAAAATTAATAATGCCATTATAAAACACAGTATAAATAACATCGCGCTCATTGCCGCAGATGCGGCTATTGAAGATGTGTCACACTTAAAAAAATCCCTGGAAACAAACCTACGTGAGAAAATGCGATTAACAAATCTTTTTAGAAAATTGGATTTACCTTTTGTTCCTTCTGATACAAACTTTATCTTTTTTAATACCAAACATTTTGCTAAAGACATTCAGCATTATTTGAAGAGTCAGAGAGTTATGGTTAAAACTATAGAGAACAGTGCATATCATAATTACTTGCGTGTCAGTATTGGGGTAGATAAAGAAAACGAGGCATTTGCTTACGCAATGGAGCAATTAACCACAAAGAATTATCTCTTATTAAGCGCTATGGATAACTGCTAGCTATTTTTAAAAAATTGGAATCATCAAAATCGACTACCACAGAAGGTTTATCCTTTGCTTTTTTTAAGCCAGTATCAAAACCACGCTCTTGTAGATATTTCGCAAATGCTCTTGCTTGGTCAGCATCAGCAACTGCCATTGTAAAGAACCGTAATTTATGGCCTACATATTTACCTACCAACCGATCTACTGGGAACTTTTTCCATTGTGATTTAGTAATATGCTTATCCCCGAGATCCTGGAAAAAAAGGGATGTATTCGACTCTAATTTTACATCGAGATAATCTACATTGTTAATATAAATAGTCTCATTAGAGCGTTTAATTTGCGGCATCGTTAAGCATTCAGCAGCAATATGCTTTTGCAATGGATTGATTTTTTGGATTGGCACTTTAATATCAGGCATATTTATTATACTTAGCGCATTGAAAAACAACATTTTCCACTCATTAAAATGTTTACGCGTCAAAGAAAGAATTGAATAAGGAATATATCTCGCTTCTCGTTGTTTATAATTTTGCATACACTGTGTAAGTTTTTCTAACTTGCTGGCTATAACTTGAGGATTACGGCTTTCAGATCTAAATCTCTGTTGCACTAATGAAATAACATCCCATGCTAATTCTTTTGATCTATTTAAGTTTTTTATTATTTTCTCTGGGTCAACTGGGTTCCATGGATCAATTCTTTGACTGTTACATTGAGCTGTCTCTGTGATTAGTGGCATTAATAAAAGCGCTAAATCGCATTTAGTTTTTGCTTTAATTAATGATTCTTTTCCATCAATATCTTCTATTCCCCGATATTTCCCCCTTGTAAGATGCACTATACTCTCCTGCACCTTAATTTGTTCATGAAAATTTCCTTGAATAGCGTATGCACGACACAACTCATATAATATTCTTATTTTTAATGGATAACCTTTATCTTGCAGCGTTTCACAAAAATGTAAAGCTTTATTCAAATAGTAAATTGCAAAATTTTGATTAGACGTTGGCCAATGTTTTCGATCACTTTCATTTATCGGGATAATTATCTTCTGATATTTTTTAAAATCACTTTCATCTGAGTGATTAATTATTTTTCCTAAAGTATAAAGAGATACAGCAGTAAGTATAGAAAAATCTTTAGCTAGAGAAAGCTCTTTAAATAATAGCGCTTGTAATACGCCAAATTGAGTAGGCCTAGAATATTTTAATCGCTTTGCGACTTTATACATTAACCAATCTATTCTAGCTAAAAGTAACGAGCTTTTATTTGGCAATACATCTAATAGCTGCTTGGCAGCTTTTATATAGTCATATGCTGATTCATAACGACCTAAGCTATAATAAGCGCTACCTAATTCATACATTAATGCTCCCATTTGCTCACTGTCAAAATGATTTATTGCATATAGGCGTATTTTTTCTAATAAACAGGCATGTTTATCATAACACTGGATTGAATTATATATTATGGCCAGCTGATAAAAAACACGTATTAATTCTATAGAACCTTTACCATAGATTATTTCAATAAAAGGCTCTAAATCAATAATATCTTTTCGTTCTTGATCACTGATATTTATATTAGTTGAAATCAGTTTTAATTTTTGATTAATGAATTGCTCGTATTGATTGGTATCTAATCCTTTATTCTGATATAGATTTAATACACGTTCAATGCATGCTCTTCCTTTGTCGATTTCGCCAATTTTTGCATATACTGTAATCAGTTCATACAATATCCTTATTATACTTTTTTTAATATGATTAAATTTCAGCCTATAATCTTCTAATAGAGAAATAATGTAATTATGTGTATGATCAAAAATATCAGGCTCTTGAGTATACGATGGGCTGCTCAAATTATTTCGTATTTTCTGTATTAATTCATCTCCTATACCTTGTATTTCACATAGGTTTCCTAAAATTCCGATATTATAAAGTTCAGCAAATAATTGTTGTTTATCATAAGTAATAATTGCATCATAGTAATCTAATGCTTTTTCTAGTACGATCATCTTCTTATTATAATTTCGATTAACATCGTGTATTTTAGCAAGATTTAATAATGTTTCACCTATTTCCTCATTGATCTCATCTGAATATTGCTTAAATAATTTAAATGCACTTTCAAATGAATCCTGAGCTGCCTGTAAATATCCTAAGTCAGCATAAGCTTTGCCTATATCAATAAATCCTTGAGCAACCAAACGCCAATTATCAAGTAAAATGATATTATCTATGGCTGACAATCCAACATGTAATAATTTTATGGCCGCTTCTGAATTATTTAAAATTAAATGAATATTACCCATGAGCAATGATACTTTTAACTTTGATTTAATTACAATTTCATTTACCCTTTGTTTATTTAAAATAGTTACTACTTCACGATACAGATTTATAGCCTTAAATAAATTTTGGTCATCAATATTTATTCTTTTACTGCGGTATGTATTTTCATGATGCTCTGAATTAGCAGGGTGAGTTGCTTTAGATTCTGGATTCATCTTTTTCTTACATTCAATGCTAAATCGCTCCGCATCATCCCTTAATTGTTCATACCGATTTCTAATGATCTTCATTTTCTTTAGCGCAATTTTTAAGCGAATCATTTCTATTTTATCTGCAACGCCATGACGAAGGTTTTTTCTTGTATATCCTATGCTTTCAATTGCTGCTATGTTTTGATAAATTCTGCCTAATTTAAGCAATATCTTCGCCTTTATAAGAGGATCACTATCTTCACCCTGCAAGTGCAATAGTCTTTTTAATATTGATTTAGCGCTCAATAGCTCAAAATGATATTTATACAATTTTGCTAAATAAAATATTATTGTTTCGAGTTCCTTATTAAATTGACTCTCCTGTTGGTTTTCTATCAATAGAAATTCATCAAAATATTTTAATAAAATTTCCATCTCGAAGATAACTACTTCTGTAGTCTGCTCAATACATGACATATATTCTGTAATGCTTATCAACATCGTTAATAGAAAGTTGGCATAGTTTGCTGGTAAATTAGCCGATTGGAGAGCATTGACTGGCTTTTCTTTTTGCATTAGCTGGTTTCGCATAACCTCTTTTAAAATAAGATGCACTCTAAAAGAATATGCTTCATTTCCTTCATAGTTAATCAAATTATAATCAGCTAATTGTTGTAATGACCTGTTCACCAATTCGTTATCTTGCTCTATCTGTTGTTTAAAATGTTTTTGTAGCCAAAGCTTTAAATATTCTTGGTTCACATATTGTGACCCTGTAAAACAGGAAAAATGCAATATTATTTCAGCCAAAGAAAATCGCTTTGTTTCTTTATTATCTTGCTGAATCCTTTTTATACTCGCTTCAAAACAAGCAGATACTACTTTACGTGCTAATTCTAGCGAATATTGATTATTTGTGCCCATCACATCATTAAATAACTGAGGGTAAAGTTCTAAAAATCTCTCTAAGCTGATTTCATTATTGTTTCTTAAATATCCTCCGATCATTTCTAGCGCCAAAGGAAAATAATTCAATTTATCTGCGATTTTAGCGAGATTTTTATGTTTATCTTCTTTTCTCCCGCTTTTCGATATCAGCAAATCGATAGCCTCTTGCTCATTCAGCTGTTTGACATCAATAAGTTTAATATCCTCACGTTGCCATGTATTTTTACGGGTAGTTATAATAATATGACCTCCCACAATCTTACCATTTTGCTGTGGTAAATATTTCTCAATGAGGTCTTCATCTTGCAGGTCTTCTAATACTATCAGCCAATTTGGATTTTCTTTCAAAAATTGTATGACACGTTCAATTAACCTTACGTCGTCATTCATATTCAATAACTTACCTAACTTTACTAAATCTTGTGTTAAAGATTTTTCTGTTGAAGCATTTATCCATATTTTAAATATATATTTTTGACTCTCTTCATAGAGATAAGTCAGTGCAAGATGACTTTTGCCTATACCGCCCATTCCTCTACAAACTACAATGTTAGATTTGGTATTCGTATCAGTATCTGTGATGCAATTTTCAAGCTGATTCAATAAAGTTCTACGTTTGATTGAATTTTTAGGTAATGCAGGAACATTAAAATAACCTTTACTTAATTGATATAAATGATGCTGAAAAACGGATTGCAAATTAAATATCAATGCTTTAGTGATCCACATATTATCTTTTATAACTGATTGATATGATGATATTAGTGCAGAAGAGCCCAGTATATAAATCTCTCTATCTTTCTCTCGAAGAATTGTACAATTTTTATGAGCTTGAATGTTGATATCTTTTTTACATTTAGATTCATTTTGCCTTTTTTTATAATCAATGCCTTTTTTGAGAACTGCATCATGGAAATCCTTACCACTTTTATTTTTATCTTTACCTACAGCAATCTCATCATTCAATGGGTTCTCATAGACATCTTTTAAATACGCAAATTTTTCTTCAAAATAATAGGCCGCTTTGCCAGTGTCTAAAAATCCATCCCAAAAGGTTATTCTGATATTAATTCTAATTTCTGAGCTCGTTATACTTAATAATTCAGAAATAATGACACGAACGGCTTTTTTTACCCAGTCTTCACCCATCTTCTTAAATTTTAATTTAGAACCGCTTCGTTGCTCTTCATTTTCTGCAGAGTTATAAGCTTGCAAAGTATCTGCCACAAGAATATTGATAGACCATTCTCCTTTTAATGAATCTAAATATCCTTTTCGTTTCTCTTCGGCCATACTAATTATTGTTGAGTGTTTTTCTTGCATTATTAATGCTCTACAACTCAGAATTATATTTTTGAATAGCGCTATAGTGGCTTTAAATTTATTCCCTTCATGATAGGGTCGTCCTATGCTAATTAAAAAAATCAAATTTTTCACTTTTGCCTGCAGTAATTCTTTAAGCAGTATTTGGTTGATAATTCGGGCTTGTTGATTTTTGTCTTCATTATTAGCATTTTGGTCATTCCCTTGTTCTTGTTCGTGTATATTTACGCCTAACCATTTCACTTCATAAATAGCATCGAGTTTTTTATTCACATTATATTTTTGATTTATTTCCGTATTCTCATCAAAATAGTTTAAAACAGTTCTTCCCTCAATAAATGCTTTTTCTTCTCCACCAGGATAGACAATAAAAACAGGTGGTTTTTGTTGACTATTTTTATAAGTAGCTGGCAAAGGTGACACACCTAAACCGTGAGCCACACAACTCATTAATAACACTGTTTCTTCTAAAATATAATCTCGCTGAAAATTCGTTAACTTTTTTTGACAATCATCTCTTTCTAAGTTAAATGCTTGCGGGCCAACAACTTTAAGAGCCGCTTGCGCAGATAATATAGAAGGGACTTGTAAAGTGAGTAATGTTATTTCTAATCCCACACGTAGACATTCACAAGAAAGGGGTTTTTGTTCATTATCAATCAGTGTGATAATAGTCGGAACAGTAGCTAATTCCAATTTAGAAGTTTCATCAATAATTCTTAAATTCTCATTTTGAAAGTCAACGCGAATCAGCCTGTTAGTCTCATGATCTTTAATCAGCACATGACCTTTATTAAAGCCATGCGTTATATCTCTTTTTATATCTATAATTCTGCCTGACAAAATTAATTCAACCGGACCATAACCAGTTTGTTTTAATTTATAATTATTAATATTTGATAATGTATTTTTATTAATAGACTTTAATTCTTTGCCAATCATTTTTGCAACTGTAAATGACATAGGCACACAATATTGTTTAACTTCTCTTCCACTTAATGGTAAATAAGCCAGCGTTACAATACCGCCCATTTCTATGGTTTTTTGTCGCGCTTCCTTTTCTAATTGTGATAAATTGTTTGCACGAATAACATGGCATTCTTTCCCATTGGATAATACAGCTATGCAATTTTGAATTTTTCCATAAATATGAGGAGTAATCATTTGTAATTCAGGAAATGCTCTCCCCATATAATCGCCATCAACGATGGCTTTATTAATTAATGCTGAAATATAAAGCGGATATAACCCATTCATACCACCAATTTCAAATGGGATTAAATAATCTATCTGCTGTCCCAATTCTTTTTCCATTGTTTTAATTGCGTTAATACTTTCCTCATTGGAAGGTATTTTTTCAGTTAATATTGTAGGAGCTCCCATGACACCTATTGCAACAATGAGAGATTCGTCAGATAACTCATTAGGCTGTAATAGTTTTATTTTATGTTTTTTCTTAATCATGTCCCTATTGAGCAATTCACACATTTTGGTATCACCACCACCACCAGAACCTAAAAACCCACAACCTAAAGCCATATCAATAATATCCATTTCTGTCAGTTCTTTGCTTGCCGGCGGCTGAGCGTCTGTTGTGAGTAATAGATCAGTATTTACTTGATGCTGAGAAAATGATTTTGGCTGAGAATTAATATTATTTGTATAATTAGTAGATAAATTTAAAGAAGATGGAACGGATTGTGCTTTATCCTGTACTTTATTATTGTTTAAATTAACCACATTTTTTCTTTGAATATCTCCTATCACTTTTATTGTGAGATTAGTTGAATTACCGGGTAAATAATTTATAGGTGCCTCAACTACTTCCTGGATAATTAATGAGCTTGGCTCAGCACCTTTTTCAATAGCAATCTTTCTTGCATTTTGCTCTGCTATTTCCAGTGCTTTCTTTCTGGAAATTGCTGCTGGATCTGTTGATGAAGCATACTGATAAATGCCATGATAACAACCGCTTACTTTACCAAATGCAGCACCGATAGCATTTGCATAATTTGCATGGGAAGGAATTATGATTTGATTTATGTGTGTTTTGAGTAGATTAAATAACTTTTCTTTATCAAATAAAAAAGCGCCACCACCCACTAGCACTAATGGTATTTGTCCATTACTTTCAATATAAGGCAACATGCCCTTAACAATTGCGGCTAACTTTTGATGCATTATTTCATCTATTTTATCGATATTTGATTGCGGTATGTTTTTTAATAATGAATTGTTTCCTAATTGCAATCTGCCTTTTGCAACTGCTATATCGGTAAGGGTAAGAACATTACCACCAAAAATAATTGCTTTTGATTGTAATTCAAATCCTATAGAATTCGGCCCTATTTGAATATCAACCTTTCCATTTATAGTAATAACGCTGCCGCCACCTAATCCATAAGATCGTGTTAAAGGCGCAGGAAAACTACACCTTATTCCTTCCACTTCATTTCCTATTTTTATTTCATGCCCCGCTTCTAAGGGAAAACCCTTTTTTATTATGCCAACATCTGCAGATGTGCCACCAATATCAATCACAATAGCATCGCTCACTTCTGACAGTAATGCAGCTCCTCTCATGCTATTGCTTTGCCCTGAACAATACGTCGTAATTGGAAAAATAGATTGCGGATTTTCAATAGTGCCATTATTTAAACTAAAAAATAATGCAGCATGATTAAGATGTAAATTACTGATAGCCAGTTTAATGGCCTCATGAAATTGATTAAAATGGTCTGTCAGAATAGCATTTAACACCGCTGCATTTTCACGCAGTAACAAATTCATACCACCAATTTCATGAGACAATGTGATATTTAATTTAGGATTTATCTTTTTTAGAATTTGATAAGCTTCTTTTTCATGCGCTGAGTTAACATTTGCAAATACACTGGTGATTGCAACAGTACCGATATTATGATCTTTTGTATACTGAGCAATCTCCATTAAACGTTTAACATCTAATGGCGATATTTCAATACCATTATATTCATGGCCACCAAATAAAATTTCCTTTGCATTTATTACCTTATTTTTTAATGTATTAGGCCAATCAAATAACGGTTCAGCAGCCGTTGTGGCCGGCTTACCAAAACGCAACAGTATGACAGAGTTCATATTTTGCGCTTGTAATACAGAGTTAATAAAATGTGTCGTTCCTATAATAATTGCAGCAATTTTATCGGCTTTATATTGTGATTCTTGTATTAATTTTTTAAAGGCTGTAATGATACACTCGGTTATACTACTAGTCGTTTGCACTTTAATTGTTGCAATTGTTTTATCATTTTCCAACAAAACTGCGTCAGTATGAGTTCCTCCTACATCAATACCTATTCTTACAAAAGATTCATTAAAATGTCTCATAACCCTCCTTGAGGCCATATTGTTTTTATTATTATCTAATAACAATTATTAGATAATTCAATTCAGTTGGAATTAAAAAGTTTTTAACAAAAACAGAGAAGAAATAATGTCATAGCAATGTTTTTATATTATCTTTATTATTTTATTATTATTTAATTCAATGCTAAATTGATGTGCTTAGCTACAACCATCTGATACATATAATACATTCGATATATTCTGCTGAAATATGTTTCGTGGAATATAATTTAACAAGCCTTCATTGAGACAATATTCTATTATTTCCGATTTATGTGAACATCCTAATTTATTCTTGATTTTTTCTAAATATGTTTCGACTGTTCGTGGTGAGATATCAAGGCAACGACCAATTTGCTTAATGGTATTTCCACGTAATAAATAAAAAATACAATCAGACTCTCTTTCTGTTAATTGTTTTTTATGCGTGGTCGACCCAATAGAATAACTTCGCTCTGCACTTATAGCCATTGCATTATATTTTCTTTCTGAATGAATCAATGAGGCACAAAATTCTCTTAACGCTTGTGAGTGTAGTTCTGTACAGAGACAAATGGTGCCTACAATTTCGCCTTGTTCACGATACGGTGTTTTTTTTGTGAGTAATATTTTGGTATCGCCATATGCATACTTATGGATATCTAGCATCGTCAGCTCTTGGCCAGTTCTATACACCAATTGATCTTGCTGAATCATTTGTGGCGCGCTTTCTGAAGCTTGGCAACGCATACCATAAGCATCAAGGCCTATTATTTCTTCTTCATGAGCGTAACCAAACAATTTAGCGGTGTAGTCATTCGAATAGATAAAACGTGAATCCTTATCCATTACCACAATTAAGCCAGGTATTTGACGTAACAAATTGATATAAAAATTAGCGCTTTTAGGATTAGGGTAGCTTTCCATATCTTATTCCTTGTAATGATAAGAATGCATTGACTAAATGGGTAGTTTTAGGGGGATTATTCTAGCACATCTTTAATTATCTTAATCCGTGAAAATCGCGGTATCCACTAATAGATAATTCTGATTGTTTCTCGTTCTTAATAAGTATTATGCACAAAGATTTCATTCTAAAACAGAAGCCGTTTGAAGTAAGTATGTATGTCTATCAATAGCTATTATTTATTTTGAATTTGAGAGAATTTAGTAGCAGTTATATCAACTATAACAGAAGGTTTTTCTTTCGCTCTTTTTAACTCTGCCGAGAAGCCATTTTCTTTAAGGTATCTTGTAAATGCTCTTGCGTTATCAGCATCTTTTGCTTCCATCGTGAAAAAACGTATTTGGTGGGCTATATATTGTCCAGAGAGACGATTTTCGGGATAAGTTTTCCATCTCACATGCATAGAGCCACACGGATTTTGAGTAAAAAAAGTATGAGTATGAGACTGTATCATGTCATATTGTAACATGTCACATTTAGGTATTTCATCTGTGATT
This sequence comes from Pseudomonadota bacterium, assembly GCA_021777765.1. Lineage (GTDB taxonomy): Bacteria > Pseudomonadota > Gammaproteobacteria > DASZBR01 > DASZBR01 > JAJYDF01. Next base: position 41,049 of record JAJYDF010000013.1, read on the forward strand.
TGATCTAAAATGGTAGTTGTGTTAAAAAAAAGTTCTTTCCATTCTTTAATATTTATATTGGGCTCTGATTTAAAAAAATCTTTATTTTTAACCCTGCTGCGGTATTCTTCAAGGTCCATAATATACTCGCCTAGTTCCTTAATCTTTTCTCTGGTGTTTAATTCAATTGTACCAAATGTGAATATATCTCTAACTGTAGATAAAATATCTCTACATAAATCATTTGCTTTACTCAATTCAGCCTTTATTTTATATGCTTGGAGGAGATTATATTTTATAGTAGTTATTTTCAACCGCCAATAAAAGCTTGCGTTTGCTCCTACAAATTTATATAAATCAATATTTCGAAAATAAGGTAATGCTCGCTCTAATATTGGTATTAACTTAGCAATTTTTTGTAATTTGATATAAGTATCACTAAGGATATAGAGAATTTTAATTACATATATGACTTGCATTTTGTCTAGATTACGTTCAATTTCTACACTAATAGACTCATAAGACTCAAAATATTTAAATGAAGGATTAACTTTATACTTCTTTTCACAGAATGGTACGGCGCATGCCAATAAATCTCCAGCCATATTAATATTACCAGATAAATAATGTAACTTGCTTAATGCATAAAGACTTGCAATTAGTCTAAAATCAGTCACCTCATAAAATTTTAGCTCAATAATTATAATCCTACTCAAAATATACATTGCGCTTACTTTAGTCTTATCAAAATCTTTCGCCAACTTATACATATGCCACAATGTCATAGCAACTTGTAAATGCATTTCACCAAAAAGAGAGGTAAAAATTTGTAAAGCATTATATAAAAATGCGAAATGTTGTCTACTTTCTTTACATGCTCTAAAATGATTTATAGTACTTTTGCTACATCCTCTATAAAAAACTTTACTACTTTCTTCGCTATGTCTTCTATATAAATGCCCCAAATTTTTAAGGGCTAAACCAATATTTATGTCAATGCTTATATTATTTTCCTTATATATTTGTAATATTTTATCTAAAAAAGTTTCTTGGTCTTTTAGCCGAGTTATACCACATAACTTAGCCAGCCTTACCAGAACGTGTATTTGATCTAGATAGTTATTATTATCATCATATTTTTTAAAATTTGCGTATGCAGTTGGCAGCTCTTCAAGAGGATGTCCAAAATTAAACCCAAGATATTTAAGTGGTTCCTTATTAATTTTATTTTCTAATATGAGAAAATCCTTTTCATTTATATTGCCTATGCCATATTGTTTTTCACATGTAGTTATAAGCCAATCAAATAATTGTTCTCCTTTACTAATTTTTCCGAATTTTCCATATAAATTACTAAGTTCATAGACAATATCCGCATATAACACTGGATGGCAGCCATAATTAACAATATATATATTTAAAAATTTCTTTAATAGCTCAAACTTCTTTTGATAATCCTCGTTTTTGCCATGGATGTAGATTAAATAAGACAATAACTCCTTAACATAATTAGGTTTAGCACCATATACTTTTTCAAATTTTGGCAATATCTCTTGAAATTTTCTTAAGGCTGAATCTGAATCGCCATGATGCAACAAAATTTTACCCAAATAAAATTCGCATTGAATTATTTTACTTAAATCAGCAGAATCTTTGATGTCTTTAAATAAAGATAACGAATGCGTCAGACTTTTTTGTGCTTTTTGATATTCACATAATACAAAAAATGCAGCGCCTAATAACAGCTCTATTTTGGCTATCGATTCTTTATTTTCTGATTCTTCAATTTTTAATATATTTAATGCTTCCTCGCATAAGTTAATACATTTTTTTGCATATTTCTCAATCAACAAATCATGGCTACGCCTCAGATGAAAGAAAAAGAATTTACTGAAATCATCAATCCATAATCTGGTAGACCTGGACCTGGCAGACATGATAGATGAGCCAAAGCCCATTTTATCTCCTAATTTTGAACACACACTACCTGATTTTTCAGATAAATTATATTTAATATCCGGCTTATACCCCACGTTAAATTTTATCACTCGCATATAAAACTTTATTAAACGATGTAAATAATTTACTGTTTCTAACCGACATATAACTTCATTTTTATGATGAATCATTAATATTTCTTTTATAATTCTTTTTTCTGAACATTCATATTTATAATGAGAATATAATTTAGACAGACAATTTAATACTTCAATATATTTTTTATTTATTCCCAAGTCATTTTCTGTAATGTATTTTTTACAATATTTTCTCATCTCACGAAGATTTAAACCTATTGAATTATACAAGTTTTCGTTTTTTAATGATAAATTTATAAGACAATGCATGATTGAAATAATTAATTCTGGCAATGACATCGCGGATTGTAAGGCTTGTGGAGAACTATGATTTTTATCAGATGACTTTTTATGTGCGTTTAACATTAATTTATGACGAACAACTTCTTGGAGCACCCTATGCATAGTGATAAAATTATTTTTTTCATCATGCTTAATAAGACAATATTCTCTTAACTGATTAAGCACTCTTTTGCATGGTATTGGTTCTGCTTTAACTTGTGATAGATTTTGATTTAACCATACCTCTATTAATTCTATTTCAATTTGCCCAACGATAAAAAAGCTACATATGCTCAAAACATCATATGCTAAATAAATTTGTTTCGACTTTTTGTCCTCATGCCATATATTGGTAATACTTGATTCAAAATTAGCACTGACATATTTATGGGACAATTTTGATAGAAAACTTTCACCGTTCATTTGCTCTTTAAAGTGTTCTAAGTAGTATTTCCTAAAATCACTAACTGGGTTTGCACTGAGGTAATCGCCTATTTTATTTAATGCTAACGGGTAATATTCTACTAATCGTGCAACTTCCCCTAGATTAATATTTTCTAGCACAGCATTGAAACTGTGAGATGGTGTAGAAACATTTTCTCTGTTACTCTTCAAATAAAGCATTTTCACTGCTTGTTCTTCATTCATGAGCCCTACTTCAATTACATTTACTTTATTTATCGGCCATGTTACTTTTCTTGAAGTAATAACAAGATGTCCTCTGAATTGGCATTCATCCTGTTGAGGTAAATATTTATCCACTTCATCAAAATTATCTAAATCGTCTATAACCATTATCCACTTAGGATTTTCAATTAACCACTTCTTTATTAAACTATATTTATTTTCTTCGATGATTGCAGGCATATTATTCTTTTTACTATTTTCATTAGTAGCCGTAACACCCATTAATTGGCTAAATTTAGTAAAATCTCTTTCTAACTCTTTGGCATTGATCCAAATCTTAAAAGTGTCATTATAATTCTCATAGAGATGTATAAGTGCTAAATCAGTTTTACCAATGCCTCCCATACCTTGTAAAACAACAATAGGTTTATCTTTTAAATTTTCTTTTATTTTATCTAAGAATTCATTGCGCCTAACAAATTTCTCCGGGAGTTGAGGACAATTAAATATACCTTTGCTTAAATATTTTAGATTTTGGCCTTCATTTTTTGGCAGGTCTAACATTAAAGCTTTAACAACCCACATATAATCTGGATTGATATTGTTATCTGATAATTGCAAATCACTTATATTTTCTGATGAACCCTGTTGATCATTGACTTCTTTAGTAGGCTTTTCTTTATTTATTTCTCTACGATTACGATAACTTTCTCCTTTTTTTAAAACTGCCTCACGGAAAGCAACGTTATTTTTAGAGTCTTCATAAGACTTTTTCAAATGTGCATATTTATCTCCATAACCAAATTTATGCTTTGCTTCATCTAAAAATGCAGTCCAATTGGACCAAGTAATCGCAACATTGATTTTACCATGCGTTATTTTATTAACACCCTCAATGACAGAGGGAAATAATTCAGTGTAAAGCGCTGCAGCTCTTGCTTCATATTCTTTTTTTGCAGCAGTTTTTTCTACTTCACTCCCTATTTCGTTATAGACTTGTAACGTATCAGCAGCCAAAAACTTGATATGCCAATCACCTGTTAGTTGTTCAATATACTTTCGCCGTCTTTCTTTTTCGTAAGGCAATTTAGTATCTTTTCCCTCTTCTATCAAAGCTATACAGCTTTGCAGCAAGCACTCGAAATATTTAATGATGGCTTGTATTTTTTTGCTCAATATATTACTCATCATATAAGATTTATTTATGCTAATTAGGATTAAAACACGCTTTGTTTTTGCCTGTAGCAATTGTTTGAGTAATGTTTGATTGGTAATACGGGCTTGTAGATGATTATTTATGGTTGATGAATTTTTGGAACTGTCTCTTTCTTGCCTTGCTTCGTGAATAGAAACTCCTAGCCATCTCACATCATAATTAAATCTTTTATTTTGAGCTAATTCTTTTAATTGTTTTTTTCCTTCTATAAACGCATCCTCTTCTTCACCAGGATAAACAATAAAAAGAGGATATTCATGGGCGCTTTCCTCTTGCTTAGTGAGTGGAAAACCTAAACCTTCTGCCATACATCCTTCTAATACAGCCAATTCCTCCAAGATGTAATCACGTTTATCATCATTTAATTGTCTTTGCTGATCTGGCTGAACGCTATTAATGCCATGTGAGAATGTATGATTAGCAGTACCAGGTAATTGCCCAAGAGGTCTCATGAAATACCTTAAATTTATATAAAAAGCCTAGGTTACATTGATAAAGATGTTGATTTGCTAGTAGCTCTTCTAAATAAGTATATTCAATTTATCTTATTGTCATTTTTAGCTACTAGCAAAATTTCAGTGATTATTTTATGTTATTTAGTTTTTTTATCCAATATCTTACCTACTCTCCTTTCTATATATATCCGTTAAAATCCCTGATAGAAAATAAATAACGAAAAGCATATTTACTTCGTACCCTTATGATGGTTGTTAATTTGAGAAGGAGCTTCTATCGATGACTTGCTATCATCTTGAGTGGATAATGAAATTTTATGTGAAAAAAATGGACACTGCACTATAAGTTTCATTTTTTCCACTCGCTGTTGCTCATTATTCATCATAGAACCTGGTGAATACTTATTGTGCGAATATAAATACTGCATATGATTATCATTTTGCGGTTTAATGGAAGCTGATTGCAAAGCTGCAAAGGAATTAAAATCACCAACACCAGCAATATAATGACCAATCTCTTTATTCACATTTGCATAACATTCTTTCAACGTCAGATAATCTAAATCATTTTGTTTTTCTTCAATATGCTGCAAGGCAGACCTTATGTGATTAAGCAGCTTATCTATAAAACCAATAATTTGTTGAATTATTTTCTTGTATCTTTCTATGATTTCTAATTCTTGAACTTCAATTTGTGAACTGCTGTATCTGTTTTTGATATCGATATTTTGCATAGTATTTTTAATCGTTGATTTTAGCTTATGATTAAAATAATTAAGCCGCGTATACGAGAAGGATATATCCTGCTTGTCACCTAGGCATTCGGCTAATTTAGGTACTAATGTCGATGTAAAATGTATAAACGGCCCTTGCAGCCAAACTTCATAAATATTAATCCATAAATATAAAGGTGTTACTTGTTGATTAAAGCTCGAATTATTAATTAGCGTACTTCTCATTTCTAGTAATGCGTATAGTAATTCACGATAAACATTAAAATAGCCTTTATGTTTATCATCTAAAGATAAGAATTGGGGTGTTCCTCTTTCATATTCAATGAGCTTTGCTTTGATTTGTGGATCGTTATGATGGTCAATTGCAAAGAAATCGGTTGTTGCGTCAGCACCTGCATGAATAAATAAAATTTTATGCCCACCTTCATGTGTAGCGAGTAGAGGAGTAATATCATATACTTTATTTTTAATAATGACCCAACAATCATCCATCTTATTATGCTTACTGACTTCTGTTATATTCAATTTATGATGGTTACATTGGCTATCAGAGGTAAAAGTATCTTCATTATATCTACCATTGGCATAAGCGGTAGACATTAATTTTTCAATATCTTGTTCTTTATTTTTTGAGTATTTTTTAAAAACATGTTGGAGAGCTTCTTTGATAGATTTTGAAAAACAGGAACGTCCGCAGACATAGATGTAAGCATTATTCTCAAAAAATAATTCATAAATTTTCTCAGCATTTTCTTCAATGATTTGATTAATACGTAATTGTTTGCCGCTGTTATTACGTGTGATGGCTGTATGCAATGTCAGTCTGCCATCAGTCTGATAATTTTCTAATTTATCAGCATAATAATACTCTTCTTTACTTTTTACTGAATAAAATAGCCAATTTTGACTGTTATTATTGCTCCTCATTCGTTCTTCAATAAAACCAATAAACGGGGCAATTCCAGTTCCACCAGCAAACATAAGGATAGGGACATTCGAATCCTGCGGCAGTCTAAATCTAGGTGCTGATACTTTCCTAATGGCTATGGATTCTCCATTTTGCGTTTTGCGTAAAAATGAAGAGCACACTCCATAAAATAAATTATTTGTATTGCTAGTATATTGACATACAGTCAATCTTATCTGATCTTTTGCTTGGTAATCTCTTGCTAATGGTGATACAGAATACAATCGAGGCGTAATAGGCTTGGCTATTTCAATTAAAGTTGAATAAATAGTTTTATTATCTATCGCAATCTGTAGATCAACGAGATTAATATACCTTAAAAAATCAGACAAAGGTAAATGAAGACATCTTACATTCCAAATCGCTGCTAAATACTCATTAAAGAAATTATTTAAATCAAAAGTGTTATCACTTATATTATTTTTCTGCATAAATTGTTGTACAACTAATTCAGTATTTTTAGGGTATATTGCACAGCGATCGCCAGGCTGAAAATCTAACCCACTTAAACCTGTCTCCAGCAAAATTTCACTGGTATTATCACTTAAATGATTCACTCTTTTAATATTTGCAAATGGACAAATGGATAATTTTCCATTTTCCCTTTCTTTCATTGCGTTCTGGAAATTAGCATTCAAGTTATTTGCTGGTTCTGTTGCTATTGTAGCTGTTCCTTTTTGGCCACCATTCGTAGATAATCGGCCAGCACGAAAATTGAGCTTAGCATAACCATAAACCTTAATCCGGTGTTTATTAAACCAGCCATGCTCACCTAAATAAGACTCATACAGTTGATTATATAAACACTTTAATTTGCTATTATTTGTGTTTTCTACATAGCTTTTAAGAGAGGATGTTTTTAAATCTCTTTCGAGGCTATCAACGAATTCGCGATGAGATTGTGACAATAGCATTCTTTTCTCTTGTAATTCTTTACGGAATTGTGCCTCATAAAATTGAGGTGTTTCTAACAACACCTCCATTACATGAAATAATGGTGATAAATTACCACTCACCCCCTTCACATCTTTTAAAATCGCTTCATCGATTCTAGCAACTGTTTTAGTCCAAATAACAGGATCAACATAATGTGCAGAATATTTATTTGGATTTATACTTTGCAACTCTACTGTAATACGCTCCATGATAGCGATTAATTTTTGCAAGCTATCGATTATAATTTCATCATTTTTATTCTGAATAGCTTTAATCAAATTAATAATATTTGTTATCGCCAGAGAAAATCTTAATTCACTGATAAAAATGGTTAAGTTAAATATCTTTTCTTCTATATTATTAAATAGTGGTACTAATAACTCGAAATCATCTATTAATAACTGATGTAATTCATTGCCCTGCTTAATCATTTTCCAGTTACATAAAAATGTATCAAAATTATTTCTGCCGGTAGTATGTCGACCTAATCTTTTACAAACTATTTTCCAAGGCTCGAAAATACATGAAGGCAATTCTGTTATGGACTGATCTTTTTCATTAAAGTAAAAAGCATGCGCGAAGGCACCAAGAATAACAGCTGCACGTGCCAAATATTTATCACCTAGCTTATTTGCATCCAACATGGGCATTTGCTTTAATATAATTCTTTCGTTAAAAGTTCTTAGCATTAAAGGCAATAGAGCAGCTAATTCATCCCACAGTTGAAAATCCTCTGGTAATTTATCTGGAAGAGGAGAGCTGGGTAAAAATCCATATTTTAATGAGAGCTGCCCTTCATGTATTTCATTTTTACTCTTCTCTGCTTTTTTAATAGTCTCTTCACATTGAACTGTTATATCTGCTGCATTCAACATATTTTTATCTCCTAATATTTTAATTGGAGATAAAAATATACGAATGGCAAATAATATTTATCCGGATAAATCGCCGAAGGATTATAATCAGACGTAATTTTTCCCAGCTCAATATTCTATGTTTACTGGCTAAGACAGCAGCTTATGACATATGTCATAAACCTGTCACAATATCCTGTTAGATTCTTAATGAGATTTAATATGTGTGCAAAGGGATATTATTTCACCAGAAATTACAGTAATCCTGATGCGCCACCTGACCAGTCAGCATTTGCATTAGGGGGCGGCCTTAATTTAGAAACAGTAGAATTTTGGAATTGGTTTCGTGTTGACGCGAATTTATTTACATCACAATCATTAGGATTGAAAGTGATAATCCTAAACAAGTCGATAATACTTTACCTGGTTTTGATGTCACATCATTAGGACAAGCTTATTTGCAATATCAACATCATGGATTAACGATAAAAGCTGGCGATCAATTAATTAATACACCCTGGTTAAATAGTAATGATTCACGCATGATTCCTGCTGCTTATCAGGCGTTGTACGCAGATTATGCATTAACACCGGAATTATCTTTCATTGCATTTCGTCAAACCGCTTTTCAAAGTCGCACTTCTGATAGTTATTCAGGATTAAATTTATATAATGTAAATGATCAGATATTTGGTGGAACACCACTGACAAACCTAGGAAATACTACAGATATTGGAACACTCGCTGCAGGCAGCACTTTTCAGAATGAAAATATTAATGGTGAAATTTGGGGATACCAATTTTATGATTTCGCTAAATTAATTTATGGTAATTTCATTTACTCATTCACAAATCCCACACTGTTAACACCTTTATTAGGAATACAAATTGCACATGAAACCGGTGATGGTAGTGATTTATTAGAACAAACGGGTTATGGATTTGTCGATAATAATATTTTCGGTGCGATGATTGGTGTGAATATTCCACAGGGTGGAATCACTATCGGCTACAATAATATTCCCAAAGAAAATGGTGCTTTTCATAATGGCGACGTGGTTTCACCGATCCCACCTTAATATCCTTGAAAATATGCTATACATTAATAAGGTAATCACTGTATTACCTTATTCATATTTATCTATATGGAGTATAGTAAAATGAGCAAGTTAAAAGAAGATAAAGAAAGGGATATAAAATTACAATCACTTATAATGAGACTTGTGACAGCCCATCAAAATCGCACCGAAGGCAAATTGGATTTAAGCAAACCAGAATTTCAAAAAAATGAAGTTGATTTAGTTGTCAAAAATTCAATCGATATTAACTTTATTGATGGATACAATGAACTCTCTAAATCACTACTTGAATTCGATGAAGGATTTTCAGACTTTTTAAATTTAGCGCCGTTAGCTTCATCAAATGAAAGAACACTTCAGGAACACAGTGAAGAATTACGCACTTTATTAAAACTTTTCCTGGATGATCTCTCCGCGCAAAAAAAAGGGTATCGCTATGAAATTAAATTTAATAAAGCCTCTGCACGACATCGCTGGCAAGAATGGCGAAAAACTCGGCCTTTGATCATGTCTTTAAAAGACATGCATAATATAGATATTAATCAGGGTATAGTTGAAAAATATGTAAATAAATCATTATCACCTCAACATTGGTTAACACAACCCGATATTGAAAGATATCTTGATGCAACCCAAAAAAGAGGAGATATTCATGTCACAACATTTGAAGCAGCAAATATTGGCTCAATTTTACATTTTGAACGTGAAAAACATGTTAATGATATTAATCCATATAAAATCCCATTTATGATTAATTTAGGAACAAATGGTTTAGTCGGTCAAGGTTCTCATTGGGTTAGAATGATTGTTACTGTCAATCCGCAAACAAAAACCATATCAGTAAAATATACCGATACTTTAAAAATAAATGATATCAAAAAAATTGAAAAGGCCCTCTCTGAAGCGATTAAATATACAGAGTTATTTGAAGAAAATAATGCACCGAAAACATATCAAGCGTTCCCAGATTATCAATTAGAAATAAAACCTGAGGATATTATTGGCACTGGTGAACAACAAGATTCATGGGCATGTGGTTATAGAGCATTACAAGGACTATACATAGATTTACAATATGAAGGTGACATTAAAACCCTCGAAGATAAAAACAAACTGGCAGATCATGTCACCGAAACCATTTTAATAAATGCCCACTTAGATATCCCTGAAGGATCACTGCCACAAAATTTAACTGTAGCACCCACATCCGCAGCTACACCAACCATACGCACTTTGGAAAAAGAATCTATTAAAAATGAATTGATCAAATTGCGTAATAAAAATCAAACAACGATGTCTGCACAAGATCTTGCAGAAATAGAAAAATCTGTTACGGCTTTCATGTCACATCCAGAAATTCAATCGTTTAAAACAGCAAATATAGATCCTATCGACATAGATCTTAAAAAGTTATTTACACAACTTAACCCTAAAGATGAAATTGCCAAAAAGGCAATTATTCGCTGTATATTAAATTCACTTAAATTAAATAAAAACGTCAATAAAATTCAGATTAATGGCATGAATGAAATAACAGCAGATGTTGCCGATTTTATGGTTAATGAATTGGATCAAGTTGCCACATTCAAAGATTTCACATGTGATGGTAGCGAAGAAATCAAAAATAAAATGGAAATGACAGCTAAACGTATTGCAGCTAGAAATCAGATGTTAAGCGAATACAAAATTAATGTACTAGAGGAGCAGCAAGACTGGTGGACTATTGCGCTGGAATATAATTTGGAAACAGTATCCGAAGCCGCTTTAATGTTAACTAATGACATACAATATTTTAAAAACGGTAACAAAGGCACCCTTCAAATGAATAATAATGAGCGTATATTACAAATAGGGCCGCTATGGTTTGAAAAATACTTGAAATTTATACAAGAACAACGCGGCATATTATCTCACATTTGGCCTAAAGAACTGACTTTTGATATGAACACGCGAAGTGGTACACTTACACGTCATTTTCTTGAAAATAATATGTATATCAATGAGGATTACATTGATGTATTAATCAAACATCTCTCGCAAAAGGATTATTACTTTCCATTCACCACATTAAAATTAAGCGGATTAGATTTTAATAAAAAGAGTTTAACCAAAATACAAGAATTTTTACAATTACCACAAATTAATGATTTACAAGCTGTCTCTTTTAGCAACCTTGCAGAAAATCAACTCGATACTGATACTTTATGCAATCTACTTGAAGGTATTTTGCAAATCATTAAATCAAAAAAAATAAGAACTTCGATATCTTTCACTAATTTTAATGTGAAAGACGTTGTTGAGAAGAATAAGGTAGTCGCTCTAGCTGATGCTATTACAAATGAATGTGATAAAAATATGAGAATATATAATCAAGATAAGATAAAAGCAAAAATCTCAGATAGCGCCGCCAAGCAAACTCAGCCTTCTATCACAGCAACTTTAAAAGAAAAAACACCTCATGCAGTAACAAAAGTTGGTGTGGTAAAATTACGCGCTTGTAAAAAAGATCCAAATACCTCATTGCAATCATTACAAGTCGAACATCTTTATCAAGCACAGCAACAACAACAAGTGCAACAACAAATTCAACAACAGCAGCAACAATTAATACAAGCGCAACAACTACGTCAAAAAGAAGAAGTTGCAGCGGGTGATCAATTTTTATCAACTAACTCGCCATTGGTTGATAGAAATAATATTCAATCAAATATAGCATTAAGAGAATTATTTGAATCTATGGAATTATCCAATAAATCTTCTTTATCAGCTATGTGGGACAACCTGGTTGGAGTAGGCGCTGAGGAAATTGGCGTTAAAATAAAAGCAACAGAAGAAGCTGTATCAGAAATAATTAAACATGAACAACATTTCAAATATGGATTTAATAAAGATAATTTACCGAGAAGATTTTTCATACAGCGATCAGGTGAATATGAAGTGCTTTGTTATAATAAATTTAAATTTATCGAAAATAAAAATGAATCGCCGTTAACAGTCAAATTATATGACAAACCGATTATCACAATCAGCACTGCTAGTTTATTAAAAGAATTTCACCTTCCTGATGTGCCAGGAGACTCAAAACCACTTGACGTAAAAAAAGCATGGTACTATCGCTTAATGGACAAGGAAGATAGTCAAAATGCGCAACACATCCAACAATTTTATAGCGATATTATTGATAATTTCTCTGGTGCTAATTTTGAAGCATTTGCACATGTCATCAAACGTAGTGGTTGTATCGGTGTAGAATATTTATTTCTACAATTTAGGGAATTAGAAAAATTGAATCAGGGTGAATATTTCAAAATTTTTAAGTCCTCTTTCCTGGACTCATCTAGCAACTGGATGGAATTTTTAAATGAACAATCATTAACGACATTATCTAAAATCACTAAATTATCTGATGATAGGCTGGCTTGGTGGAGCACCCTCTCCTCGCAACATATTACCGCTTGTGGTTGGGCAGATATCAACGACTTATTCGAAGCTTTTACTTATTTTTGTGAAAAATTGGAACAATTTAAACCGCCTTTATCTTTACCACCGATGTGTAAATTGACTAACGTTGCCAACATGAAAATTGCCATGGATCGTATGCTTACTATTTTAAATAATGCAGTCAATCCACAAGAACAATTATATTATATTAACGGCATCACCTTACATCCCACCGGCGCTTATATTGCATCACGTTATCATGGTTATAATTTAGTCACGCAGGAAATGCATTTTGACCCAGAAATTACTCAAGAAGATTTTGCTGCTGCATTGGGCTTTCAAGTGATTGGAGAAATAACGCCTGAAATGTCAAAAATTATGGGTGAATTAACTCAAGGTGCAAAAAGCACCAAGCAATCATCACTCATTGGACCAGAATCTGAACAAGTAAAAGTAACCATTTCCTATAGTGCTGATTATAAAAAATTAAATAATTTAGCACTCGAGACATCTGTAGATATAGATCGAATTAGCAGAGTAAAAAAACAATTTTTTCGCTATATAGGACTACAATCCTACCGATCAACATTTGACAGATATGTAGCTCTTGCTCAACTCTTGGAACAAGAAACGAAATTAAATGATAATTTAAAATGTAAACTATTTGCCTTATTTACATTTACTACAACAGGACAAGATGTCTATCTAGATAATTTTGTTTCTGCAGCACAAATTTTCATAAAAAATATCGTTGATACATTAGACACTGTTACACCGCAAAAAGCAGATGCTGTTTTATCAGGAATGTTAGATTGGAATGATATTAAACCGGGTATTTCTGTATCAACACTTGCTGTTGCTTATACGGCATTATGCGAAGCTGATATTGCACAATTAAAAACTATAACAACAGGAATGAGACGTCAATTTGGAATTGTTCGTACTTCGCCTACAGCACCAGCAACAACTGCACCAGCTATTAAGCCAACCTCAGAAGCTACACCTGTGTCTGCACCAGCACCCATTGCGCCAATAGTGATCAATGATTTTAAATCTTTCTTAGATGGTAGCAAGGGATTTGGCAGTCACTTCGCTACATCCTTAAAATTATACCAGCAAAATAAAGCACGTTTATCACTCGAACAATATAATCATTGTCAAAAACAAATCAAAGCATCAACGCTTGATATTTCATTACAAAAAAAATTATCTATATTGGTCGCGATGATCAATCGTGATACCTTCCAACTGGATCACATTAATTCACTTATCACTGAAGTTGATCGCTTATCAAAAATTGAAGCTAAAACGGCTCATCAATTATTAGATATCTTTATCAGTATTGATTTAAGCAAAATAGATCCATTGCAAGCAAATCCATTACCAAAGCTCGAAGAAATTCGTCAATTAATCGCAATCATTCAAACATCGCAGACTTACAATGATCTCTTCCAATTAATCACCTCTCGATACTCTGGTTGCGTTTTCAATACTGCTGCGATCTCAAGTGGGGAAAACGTCGATTACCAAAAATTATTAGAACAAAATATGAGTAGTATAATTGACTTAGCTACACAATTTCCTTTTCTTGATATTGATATAGCAAAATTAAAAGGCGCCGATGGCGTAAAATATTTGCTTGATTCAATAAAAGCGCATGAAGACAATATAGCTCTAACACCTCTAATCATAAAGGCAAAAAAATTATTGCGTGACCAGCATAAAAACAGCTTAAAAAATCAGTTAAGACAAAAATCAATTGAACCCACCGGCACTCTGGAATTGTTATTATTCGAACGGCTAGATAGTGAAGTATTCTCTCAAGATGCAACTCTCGAAATACTCATGCAAAATCTTGCTAACCGTGAAAAAACATTTACTGACTTTATCAGCGCTTTATCAGTAATAAAAGCTAAATATCCTACTCACTTTCAACAAGTAGTTGATGATTTTACCAATGCAAAAGGAATCAGTTTGTATGCTGTTAAAGAACTCACGGATATTTTAATTACCATACCCAAACATTATGTTGACAAACCATTCCCTCTCAAATTGCTCAAAGAACTACTCAATCATCCGCAATTGATCGCTAAAAATATCACATTACAACATCAACAATTGCTTACGGCTATTCTAAAAAAACTCATGAGCGACAATAAGTTTAACGGTGAACAAAAACAACAAATTCTGACCCTAATACTCAATTTAATTCCCACCGGTATTGATATAGAACAATATTACTTAACTATCGAACAATACGCTGAACAACATGGAGAGGAATTCAGTTTTATCTTAAAAATATTACAAGCAGCTGAAAATTTAAAAACAACTACTGAAAGTTTAAATAGCATACTTGCCAGTGTAGATAAAAAAGCAAAAAAACAATTTTTGGAAGTGATCTCTACTCACCCTAGCGATATCAATATCATAATTGAAAAAGCAAAAATAAGGGCAAAAACTTCTCCGCTGGTTTTAAAAATCATTGGCTTTGCATGGCTAGAAGCCCATTATGCAGCATTACAATTAGCAGAAAAGGACAAAAAGACAGCAGCTGAAATAGCATTAATTAAAGAGAATTCATTTACACTATTAGCGAATTTGAATAAATATTTAGATACGCTTGATGAAAAAGGTAAACAAAATATAGCTGACCTTTATGATGCTCATCCGCAACCTACCTTAAATAAACTTAAAGAATTATGGGAACAAAATAAACCATTAGAGCAATTTATTATTGATTTTGAAAAAGATCCGACTGGTGAACGTACTGTAGATGATGCTGAACAACGCATTCAAGTCATTAACAAACAATTCGATACAACACGTGTTGTCCCTGTCATAGAATCAATCATGAATCTCGGTTATGCAAAACCACATGGCATTTTATATAGCCAAAAACAACAATTACAAAATCAATTCATGTGTGTGAATGCCATTGGACATAATCGCAAAATTCGTATTAATCCAGAAACAGAACCAGCTATTTTCCAGACAGTTAAAGACATGTCTCGTAAAGAAATCACCAATTTAGTCATACATTGTCGAAAACTATTACATGATCCAAATGCAAGCTCAGAACAAAAAGTTGCAGCACGATTAAATTTTCTTGCACTGATACGTGAAGTCATGTATCGCACTACAGGTAGAATGCCTTTCTCAACACAAATAATGAGTGTATTAAATGCCATGATCCAAGGTGGCAATATGATGTCACAAATAAATACTGGTGAAGGTAAAGGATTAATTACGGCATTATTCGCAGCAATGCAATGGGTTGAAGGACAGACAGTAGATGTTTGTACATCTAATATGGAATTAGCACAGCGCGATTTGCAAGAAAACGCATCATTCTTTAATTATTTGGGCATATCTACAGGATTAATTTTTGCAGGTTCAAATGATAAAGCTTATAAAATAGATGGTATTAATTACTCTGATGTGGCGCAATTATCACTTTTTCAATCACGTCTTAAAATCGAGCAAATTCCTTTACCTGAACATCGATCTTTAGTTTTAGATGAAGGCGATTTTACGATATTAGATGATTCTACCCAGTATCGTTATGCGATTAATCTCGATGCATCACCTGATCCATACAAAAATATTTATGAAGATATCTATGATTTATTAAATGACTTCATTGAAACAGATATATTTAATGATAAAAATATGTCCATTACAGATGACATCCGTAATGCCCGAGAATATCTCTATGACAAAGCAAAAGATAAAGTGAATCTGATTAAAAGCATATCCGATACACAACTAGATACTTGGTTAGATTCCGCTTATGCCGCAAAAATGTTACACAAAAAAGGCAGCGAAGTTTTTGCAAATGTTACTGAAACACGCGAAATATTTGATGAAACCAAACAAATTCGAATGGCACGACTCAGAATTCATAATCGTATTAGCTCTAATGCACAATGGAGTAATGGTGTTCAACAATTTTTACATGCGCGGTTAAATAAAGAATTTAATTTAACTAAAGCCTCTGTGCGATATCCAATCGATCCTGAAAAAGCAGCAGTATCTTCTATTTCCTCTAAAAATTTCATTGATCAATATCGACAAAGTGGCGTCGTGCAAGCGATGACAGGCACACCTGGTTCAGAAAAAGAACGGGAAGAACAACGATTAAAATTTGGATTTAAAATTAATAAAATTCCTCCCCACAAAAAGAGTAAGCGCGTCGATCGATTGCCGATCATTGCGAGAGATAATGAAGAACGCAAACAAAAGGTTCTCGATGAAATTAAAGAACATTTACGACAATCACATCGCCGATTTTGGCAGCGTGATGGCAGACCACAACCCATACTCATTATCTGCAAAGATGTTGCTTCATCAAAAGCGATGCATGAATTTTTAGCACGTGAATTACGAGGCGTCATCGCAGAAAATAAATTACAACTTTATAATGGTGATCCAGAAGATGCTACGCAAAAAGATTTAAAAGAAGCTGATGTGGTTAGTAAAGCCGGTGTATCTGGCATGATAACCATATCAACGCCTATGTTTGGTCGAGGTACTGATTTTAAACCGCGCTTTAACGAACAAGATAAAGATCAAAATCACCCAGATGGATTGTTTGTTATGCAGCCTTATATTGAAACTGAACGGTCAGAAGGCCAAGTGTTTGGACGTGCAGGCCGACAAGGATGGGCTGGTGAAACTTTATTGATTGCCAGCCAAGAAGAGTTAATGGAAATATCAGATGAAAAATTAAGAGAAGCACAATTTCCTGCTGCTAAACAAGCACTCCGTGAACAACGCAGTAAAATTGAATTAGGAAAAAGAGAAGCACGTGAACGATTAAGTGATATACGTAATCACGTTTTTGAAAAATTCCTCTGGTTATTAGAAGAGATAAAAACCGAAGAAAAAATGTTTGGCAAGGCTGGCGCAGATGCCATTAAAAAAACATTGTTGAAAGAATGGGAATATTATTTAAATAACTTAGATAAAAAATGGAATGAATTATTACAAGAAAATAAAGATAACTTACAAAAATGTGCCGAAGCAGTTGCAGAATATGCTGTTAATCAATGGCAAGGCAAAATAGTTAAAACATTTGAAAATGCGTTACAAGCGCAAACTTTTAAATTAAAGGATGAAACAAAAAATGCATTAGATCTTACAGTCGCAAAAGTATTAGAAATTAGCCATACTGAAGCACCTGAATTACCACCTGCAGTTATTCCTTATAAACAAATTTCCGAAGAAATAGATATTGATAAAATTTGTTATACAATCAATCCCGATATACGCAAAGATATTGATGAGACACATAAAAATAGCCCTGTGCTTGCATCTGCAATATCAAATGCACTTAACCTATTTATTAGTAAAATCAGTCGTAATAGTAAATTGACAGCGAAAATAACCGGCGATACGAATGAAGAGAAATATAAACAGGCGGTAGGCGTTATCCTGGATGAATATATTAAATCTTTTGGAAAGAAAAATCAGGATATGTATAGAATGCAACTGCGAAGATATTTTCAAGAATTAGCAGACATCGCACGTTGGAGCGGTGTACAAGTAAGAAATGAATTTAAAGCAGCTTTTGATGAAAATTTGAATGGCTTATTACAATCACCAGATATTAGAACAGAAAATCAATTACAAAGACGCATGGTGGATATTTTATCACTTGAAAATAATGGACTAATCGAAAATAATTATTTAGATAATTGGAAAACAAAAAATCAAAAAGAATTATGTGCCAAAACCAAAGCAGCAGCACTTAATAGTATTGATGAGTATTTAAATGGTTGGTTCCTTGCAAGGGACCGACGAACTATTGCTGAAACATTACGGGAAAATATAGAGCAAATAAAAACTGTCAAAGATGGGAAATCTACCTATCAACAATTAATTGAGTTACTTAATCAATCACGTAATGAAGCACTTATAAATGATAGAAATGCAGATGATAAAGCGTTCTTATTTAAACGCAATAAGTCAGGGAGTCGATTTCAAGATATGTTGGATAACGTTCGCAAAATAGCGATTGCCACAAATGACTCAACGCTATTGACCAAACAGCAACCCATGGAATCAGACGATATTAAAAATTTATTGGAAAATTTTCGTCAACGATTGAGCAATAATCAAACACTATTAAATAATGCGGTAAATAAATGTCTTAAATCTTTAGATACAGGCAATTTACAAGAATCGCTAAAAGCTTGCATGACTTTAATGGATAATTTAGCTTTACCAGCTGCAACACGTGAAATTAATCGAGATTCATCATTAGAATATTTAATTGCATTAATGAATCGCCGTACTCAACAACTCGCATTGTATATGGAACAAAACTCACCACAAGTCCGTAAATCTATCAATGAACAATTAATTTGGAAACGCATGGCTAATCAAGCTTTAGAACAAGAAATTAGAGCCAATGTAAAACCCATTATCCCTTTACATTTTTATCCATCAACAAAAGGCCTTGAAATTCCCGCTGCAATAAAATCCAAATTACAACCAAAACCAGGTGAAATGACAGAAAGCTCCCGCTATTTTGAAAGAATTTGGTATAATTTGCCCGGCATTTTATCACAATTAGAATACCAAATTATTATGAATTTGGGAGAGAACACCATCGTTAAATTTGATACACCTAAAATAAGTCAAAAGGATGAAAATTCAACTGCATTTACGTTGAGTATAAAATTAACGATACAGACAGCTGATCAAATGAAAAAAGACATTAATATAGATTTTCAGATTGATCCGGCGAAACAAGTAGCGCTCTGTGATTGGCCTACTCTAGGCGTCTCTGAAATTGCGATTCCTTCTAAAACCACTAAAGTAGCAAAACCGAAATTAGGGTTTTTCAAGGCAGAGCAGGAAGCAGTAGCAGCTAAGCCAGCTGAAGAGAATGAAATCACCAAGCTTGACGAATTAATCGCTGAAGAAAATGCGAAGCTAGAAGCCTTAAAAGCACAAAGGGCTGCTCTAAAGAATGGACGCCCTAAGCATTAGAGCACAACGAAATACAGTAGATTCTCAAAAATAAAATCAACTTTCAGAGATTGCAAACTGTTGCAAAGATTGTGACAATATGCGTCTTATGAGTCATAAGGAGTTTCAACAATGCCGACAAATTCCCCACAAAATTTTATTCAACACGTCGCACAACTCGATGTCACCATATCCCAGCAACTTAATGAACTTGAAAATGAATTAAGAGAATTTATAGATGATATTAACACCCATCATATCGCCCCTATTAAACAAGCACGTGATAAATTGACAGCTTCTATTGAAGATATGATCGATAGAGTAAAAAGATTAAATGAAGAAAATGCCAAAGAAGAAGTTATCAGAGATCAAAAATCACGTTTGAGTAAATCTCAACAACAATTAATTCAACTCAATAATTTAATTCGCGGTTATGAAACTGAAATTACTGAAGAAAGAGACAGAATTAGACACGCACAAAATGAATTGCTCAGACAATCAATCAATTCGCCTGCAGTTACCGCTTAGATTCTATTAATCACTATAAATTATCATGTATAACCCGTAGGGTGGATTAGGCCTTAGGCCGTTATCCACCCTACGGCTATACGGTTAATCCACCTCACGATCATTCCTCCGAAAGCCAATAAAAGACGAGTTAATCTATACTTATAAATAACAACATAATAAATATTAAGTAGAGAATTTTATGGCATTAATCACAGAAAATAAATTGCAAGCGACGCTGGATCCGTCTTCCGCAGCTAAAGAACCCGACCAAAACATGACGGTGAGTTATTCTAATAAAGGCCCCGGTGATCTAGATAAATGGGCTAGCCTCTTGGAAGGGAAAGATAATTGTTGGCAACAACGCGATAATAAAAACAAACAGCAGCAACCTCATAAGAAAATCATTATCAGCAGCGCTATGTTATGTCAACGCGCTCCTAGCGAGGAAATCCAAGCATTAATCGATGGTTTGACACAAAATTATGAAGTCTATTTATGGCCAGGCAGTCATGTTAATTTTGATACCCTTAAACCGATACTTAACACCACTGAATTTTGGGAAAAAAGAGCGTCTGCTGTCATAGACGATCAAAATGAAATCCAAAAAGCATTGTCGACACAAGGCATAGCAACAGATAATTATCACTTTCTCGACGATACTGTCAGTTTCAATTTGTTAGAAGATTTAAACAAAAAGTATGAGCTTCTTTTACAAACAACCTCACCCAAATCGATAGATTATAATTACTTAAACGATTATCCTGTTGCAGAAGTTAATAGACAAATTACCGCGATCGATATTAGCACACAAAATAATGATTTAGGTCATGAAGTTGCAAAATATCCCCATTTAAAAGATATTCATATCAGAAAATTAGATGAGGAAACTGTTGATAAATCCTTATCATTGCTTAAACAAAAAAACCTCAATTTGAGATTAACAGATCCTAAATTAAGTCAATTTCACTATAAGGAACAAGATTTTAATGAACTTAATATCGAAGAAAGCGATCATTTGATTGAATTAACTCTTGATGAAGATAATCATTTAGAACACACTGATTCCGCTGTAAAACGTAAATTATCTCTTTTAAGGTGTAACAATTTAAAAAATCTTATCATAAGCCCACAAATAAATTTACATACACTGAGCATATCAGCATGTCCAATTCAATTTGATGCAACACAAATCCCCGAAAAACTTAAAAATTTAGAGTTAATACAGATACCTTTAGCAGAATTTATTGTGCCTGAAAATAATCAACTTGAAGAATTATATTTAGCATCATCGGAAGAATTGCACTTCGTCGATCTCAGATCATGCAATCATTTGAAAAAACTTACATTACCTCCATTTTCAGCGCAATCGCAAATCTTATTGCCTGACCTAAATCAAATAGAGGAATTGAATATTTATAGTTTTCACCAAACTAACATAGATAATCTTGATTTTAATAAACTCAAGAATGTAAAAAAATTACATTTACGAAGCATCTCAAACTTAACATGGCTAGATTTAACAAAGCTTCCTGCGCTAGAAGAATTAACCATAGAAGAGTGCTCATTGACTCAATCAATTGATTTAAATAATTTAAAAAAATTAAAGAAGTTCACTTTACTCGATTGCTCATTTCTCAATGAAGATGTTAACGCAATATCATGCAACAATCATCCAACCATCACAACCGTGCAGATTGGAAGACTCAAGAATTCAAAAATCGTAATAAATGACTGTAAAAATCTGGCCACATTAAATATAGAACAATGCAAGAAATTACAACTGTTTGAATGTACAAATAATAATCTATTAACGGAAATTAAAATTGATAAAAAATCAATCCCTCAAAAAATGGTGTTAAATAATTGTCAGTCAATCACCAAGCTGAATTATGAAGCCATTAATTCAGCTGATTTTAAATTAAGTGATTTCCCAGATCTAACAGAGATTCATACTAAAATAAATGACGATGTTAAATTTGATCATTTAAACGCTTTAAGCAAATTGGAAAAAATAGATTTAGATGACTATAGCAACATAAACAATTTTGATCTTTCTCATTTCAAAAGCTTAACGTCAATACGGCTGCTCCGCAGAGGAGATACAAAAGACATTACTATAGTCAATGAAAATATTTTAGATAATCTTCATATTTCATCGTATCACTCTATAGAACTAAAACAGTGTAAACTTATCCGAAAATTAAATATATTAGAGTGTGGCTTCTCAACATTTAACAATTTTGATGCAAATGTTCAAGAATTAGAAATCGGTCATTGCTATAACCTTAAAGATTGTAACTTAAAGGGATTAACCACACTTAAGCGTCTCTCAATTCAATCTTGTAAACAGTCAGAACAAAAATTAGCGCTCAGCGAACTGGAAGAATTAGAAATAAACAACTGCGGCGACTTAAAGCTTTTAGATTTGACTCAGTGCCCTAAATTAAAACGACTCAAGATTGCAAACTGCAAACAATTAGACTCTTTAGATTTAAGCAAACTGCCTCAATTAGAAATATTACAAATAGAGACTTGCCAAGGGATAAAACAAATCAATTTACCCACTCAATCTCAATTAAAATCGTTCACATTGATAGGTGACACAAACTATGCCCCAACAAATCCCGATATTGACTCACTAGATAATTGCACACATTTGGAACAAATTTATTTAAATTATTGTAGATTACACAAATTGTCATTACAAAATATGCAGCAACTTAAAAAACTGATAATTAATGATTCACTCATTGATTCAATCAAGTTGAATGGAGATTCAAATTTAAGCCAATTGATACTTACAACAACCAAAGACGCGCCAAGGACATCAATAAACCTATCAAAATGTGATGCATTGAAATTGTTATATATTAATCAATCCTATGTCGATATTAAGGGTATAGAGGATTGCAAAGCATTAGAAAATGTAAATTTTTCAATACAGGACTTAGATGAAATAGAAGACTTAATTTCAACATTACCTACATCATGTCATCAATTTACCAAATGTAGGCCATTTGATGATTATAAACCTCCATCAGATGAAGAAAGATCAATTGATGATAATGAATTACACGAGAGTAATATTCAAGAAGCAGCTATTTCTGAAAATACCAATCCATCCAATAATTCTCTTGATGACAAAGAAGCACAAACAATTTATCAACAACAATTTAAAAATTTATTCAATCCCCACTCTAGTTTTGATAAGAATAGTTATACTGGCATATTAAATCGGCATCATAACAATGAATCCAGCCTTGTTTCTCGTTTTGAAATGGAGAGCTTTGATGGCGTTGATAGCGATACAAAAGCTGCTGCACTTCCATATCAAGCAAAAGGAAGTTTTACCGTGGAATATATCACTAAAAATACACCTGCAAAGGATCACTATCGTATTTTGATAAGAGATTCTATCAAATATGAAAATGGAAAAATTATCTTTACCTCAAATATTGAAAATAAATTAAACTCTGAACCCATTATCTGTAAAGATATCACCCAAGAAAAATTACTAGCTCTCATTAATGAAACTAAAAATAATTATTTTGCTAATGCCTGCTATTTTAAAGGTCGTTTAATACCAGGAGAAATATATCCACTGACTTCATTAAATGCGATGCCTAAGAATTTAAATAATCAAGTCTACTCAGCTATGCATGATAAGATAAATATTTTTTGGCATGATGATCATCAGCAATTTTATGTCAAATTAAAACCTGAAATTAAACAATCCACAGCAGTTGAAATATTGCATTTATCTGATAATGATATTTTATATCAGCAACTGCCTGACCCGCAAAACAACATCGCACCTGAAATAGTTTCAAGAAATGAATTACTCCCCGCAGAAATAATTAATATACTCGATAAAGAGTTGATTAAATTTCGTGGCTTGACTTTTTTATTTAATGAAGATCTCAACCCTAGAGAAAAACTCGATTTACTGATTGAATATTGTTCTCATTTTAAAAATGAAGCATTAACAGCTCAACCGCCAACTGATATTGATGCAATCTTAGACTGTTTATGGGAACAAAAAGGTGTCTGCCGACATCGGAGTCAAGCATTTTTGTTATTGGCCCGATATATTGGTATTCCAGCCCGTATGATTTGTAATGAGCAACATGTATTTTGCGAAGTGTCTATGCCACATAGTGATGATGCCTCTTGGGATCACAAACGATGGCATTTAATTGATTTAGGCGGCGCACCACAATTAGATATTACCCCAGAGAATATGCGTGAAAGTGTTTTGAATAAATTGAAAAAGCCAACACCAAACAAAAGCGCTGACGATTTAGCACGTTTAGATAAACAAGCACAATATCAATTAACCGTAGCGAAATATTCAGCTAATTTCGATAAATTAGTAGAAAAATCTGAAGCAGGTTCTGTTACCAATATTTTACAGGATAAAACTGGCCTAGCACCGTTAATTGAAATAACTGATAAACAATCATCATTTGACATAAATAAACAGATAATTACCCAATTACAAACATCAGGTTTTAATACGCAACAAAATTATTTATATATTAATTCTGCTGATGATTTTAAATTACTTCTTGCACCTTATCGTTTAAAAGATGGCGCTCGGGAACAAATTGCAGGTCCGTTGCAAAAATTAATTGATGCAGGTGGTATTATTGCTGTTAACTGGGCTAATTTTAATCACACTGAGTTAGCAAGTTATAAAAGCATTTTAGACAAACCACCTACTTTATTAGGTAAAAATGTTAGCCCCAATTTAACGATCATTGGTATTACTCAAGAAAATTCTGACGCCTGTACGGCATTTTCATCACGCTGCAAAACCTATCATGTAAATGAAGGATTTTTTAAAGAAACGCCTAAAGAAACCACAGCAACACTTTCTGATAAACCACCTGTGCCAGTAGATTTATTCGAGAGTATTAATTGGAAAGAAAAATTACTGGGTCAAATTAAACTGACCGGCGATCAAATTATTTTAACTGATGGCCCATTATTACAAGCCATTCAAGAAAAACGTGGTATTCAAATTTTTAATCCGCCACGAAATAATAGTGAATTTTCATTGTTATTACATAGATTAGCAACAGAACGACAGTTTTTATACAATGGTGAATTACGATCAATTCCAAATGAATTTACCGTCACCACTGCAACCAAACAACACGCGAATAATTTAGCAAATGTTGCTGTTAAATTAGAGGATGAAACTACGCTAGGTGACAAACGTTCAAAAATTTATCTAGGTTTATATAACATTCATGAATGCTTGGAACAATTGATTATTGATAAAGACCATAAAGCAGATACACCACCTGGCTTCTTAAAACAATATGATAATAATACACAGGTATTTTATATTACCGAATCTATTCCGCGCAGTGATTGGCAATATTTATTAGCAAAAATAGCTGAGGGCTACCCTAATAAACAATTTGAATTTATTGTTGCGCCAGACGTTGAAATTGAAGGTGTTATAAAAAATACCAACTCTGTTGCTGCTAGCAGCATAAAACCAACAGAACTAAAAGTTCAACAATCTGGTGTAATGCTGAGTAATGATCCCCATTATTTAACGCAACAACTTGTTAAACAATATAAACAAAATAATAAGGAACCGATTAAAATTGATTTGACGCCACAATCCGACTTTACCCATTTAATTGCTGAAATGTCGCTAACACGTGATAAAGATTCTCATAAAATCACTTTTAATTATCAAGAAAAACAAATATTAACTGCATTAATAAAAGGCGAAACAGTTATATTAAATGGTGAGATGAGTCACAGTTTATATCAACAATTACTGCCTTTATTTTCTAAATCAGGGCATATTTATTGCAACGGTAAACAATATGTCACTACAGGACAATTAATTTCCATTCAACCATTATCTGCAAAAAAATCATTACCTTTAATGCCCTATCAGGAATGCAATTATACACGCGAAGATTATCAGAAAGAATTTACAGCAGACGATGCCCATTTTGTTGCACAAATATTTCAATTTTATGACTATGCTGCGCAATTACCTCATAAAGGGATGGGGAGACCCACTTCTGCTGAGTTGTCTTTTGACCGTTTAAAAAAAATGGTGCACTTGCTGAAAACCAAACCATTGCATGCGCAAAATCCTATTAAAGGTGTATTTCATTATGATTATATTATTGGCAGTGAAGATTATTATTATTTGAATGTCGTTGCTAAATATCTTTTCTCATCACAAAAAGCGGGAAAGTTCCGCGAACAAAAACTCAAAGATATATTGGCATTGCATAACATTAAAAAATTAGAGGACCTTAAACCTGAATTTTGGAACCATAATAGTTGGAAAATATTAAATTGTTTTTCGGGTGCTAGTATCAAAGAAATATTGGGTGATGATTTGACAAATGCATTGAATATGAAGAGTGGTTATCCCAAATTAAATCAAGCTCAGCTTAATCTACTCCAAGAAAAACTAACTCCTCATTTAGCGGCTGCTTTTGAAAACGTAAATCCGCTACAAGAAACTAAACAATCACACGTTGCAAAACGAGAACGTCAATTAAGTCAATTATTAACAGATGACAGCACAAATATTATTGTATTAAAAGGCCCTCCCGGCGTTGGCAAAACACATACTATTCGTGCTGTGTTAAATATCACTGATGATGTTACAGAAGCACAAATTTATGAAGGAGAAAAAGGCATTATTGCTTGGCTAGAAAAAGGTGACAAAATTTTATTATTAGATGAAGCGAATTTAGCAGTGCCAGGAACATGGGATTTCTTGGCCGGCGTACAGCGCGGTGATAAAACTCTCTATTATCAAGGAAAAGCTTACGATCGAAAACCTCAACATCAAAAGATAATTGCAACAATTAATCCAGAAAATTATCCCAAACGCGAATATCATCGTATTTTACAACATCAAGCTGAAACAGTACGCTTTGATATGCCCGAAAATAATTTCTTAGAAAAACATGTGTTGGGACATTTATTAAGTCCTTTTAATTTAAATGAATCGCGTTTGACACAAGGCATGTTACGCGCCTATCAATTTATTCGAGATGCTAATCCTACTTATGTATTTTCCAATCGTGATTTAGCCAGTTTGGCTTTGCGTTTTGCTGCAATCTGTGACAATGAAAAAGATCCTGACAAACAACTGATCGCATTATGGCGCGCTTGTGTCGGTGAATTTGCTGGCACATTAATTGATCCTGATGTTAGGGCTCGATTTACTTCACGTGTAGCGAATGAATTTAAAATCGATCATACCTTAATTCCCCAACAAACTGAGTTTATTGTTTTAACGGAAAAATGCAAAATCCATCCCGAAAAAGCGGCTTTTATTGAAAGTCTTGAACAAGATTTATTACTACGCAATCAATTAATTAAAACAAGTGGCATTACATCACAAATCAATAGCACTGATTATAAATGTGGGATATTAATCGAAGGCGATGCTGGCTTAGGTAAATCCACATTATTACAAGGATTATTGGAAAAAAATGGCTTTTCACAACATGCTGAAGACTCACAAAAACGTTATTATGTCATAAGTGCTGGCGATGAAAAAAATGTTACACAATTATTATTAAAAGCATTCCATGAAGGCGCTGCCGTTATTTTAGATGAAATAAATCTCGATGAATCACTAGAAAAATTATTGAATCAATTATTATCGGGTGTCGATTTAGAGGGTAAAACTGCAGATAAATCGGGATTTATGATTTTTGCCTCACAAAATCCCAGTTATTTCGCTGGTAGACAGTCGGTGTCACAAGCAATGCGTAATCGTATGCATATGGTTTATATGGATGCTTATTCAAAACCCGCATTAATTGATATTGCAAAAACGGCGAATATTGCTGAGCCAGAAGCATTTGTGGATGCATTTTTATCGTGCAAAAAAGCGAATATGCGAACTTTTTATACATTACTTAATTCTGATTATATTCCTAAAATTTCAGTGGCTAAAAGCGCTGAAGATAAACAGATTGTGACTAAACCTATCACTGAAGCACAATTACAAAAAGCATTAGAAAATATCTCATTAATAGAACAAACAAATGTTGATAAACCTCAGTTGCGAATTAAAGATATTATGCCGGTTGATAAGCAGAAGAAACATGATAGTAATGCAATTGTAAATGAAAAGGCACCACAAAAATCGCGGTAATTAATTAACACACCCTCATCTACCGAAGGCACCTTCTCCCGCAAGCGGGAGAAGGAAAAAATAGTGGTTATTCCCAGCATTGGCTATCTTGAACAAATTCTCCATTTATTTCACGACCTTTTTGTCCCAGATTATTAATTGCTAAAACACCGCATTTTTCATCATTTTGTTGGGTTTTTTGAGGGATTGCGATAATGACATAAGTTGTTGGCGTCAAATATTTTTCCGGAATTGCAATTTGATAAAATCCTTTAGGTGATAAACTGGGTGCATTAATTTCATTCATATTAACACCTAAATAAGTATTATAGTGTGTGTAATATTGTTCTACATAGCCACTCGTATTTAATAATGCAATTTGACCATCGGAGCGATGTGCACGATATTGCAAATGAATATAAGTGGGATAAGCGATAGCGGAGAGAATACCAATTATGACTAAAGTAATTAATATTTCAATTAAGGTAAATGCTTTGAATTTTTTGAATTGATTTTCCATTTAATGCTCGATCCCGTAGAATAAAATGGTGGATTACGGCCTGAAGCCTAATCCACCCTACGTTAATTGTTATTGATATTCCGCTTTAACACCACTTGGCACAAGCCCCATCATTTCACCAAGATGTACTGAAATAGACGCACCCACATTATTCGCAAATTGATTAAAAAAGCCAGCTTGTTGCGTATAATCAACAATATTTTTATTTTTAATAATATCTCTCGCAACGGTATCTGTCGTACCATATCCATCAATTAATCCTAGATCTAATGCTTGATTACCTGTCCACACTAATCCTGAAAAAATATCGGGGGTTATTTTTAATCGTTTACCACGGCCTTGCTCAACACTTTGAATAAATTGTGCATGCACTGAATTCAGCATCGCTTGCGCATATTTAATATCCGTTGGATTTTCTGGAGAAAAGGGATCTAAAAATCCTTTATGATCGCCTGCTGTTAATAAACGTCTTTGCACACCCAATTTCGTCATGGCATCGGTAAAACCAAAACTATCAATTAATACACCGATAGATCCCACTAAACTGGCTTGATTAGCATAAATATCATCTGTTGCTGAAGCCATATAATATGCAGCCGAAGCACACGCATCAGAACAAACAGCATACACTTTAATATTTTTATGAATTTGTTTTTCGCGCATGATTTCATTGTAAACAGTTGCTGCTTGAACAGCGCTACCACCAGGACTATTAATCTCTAAAATAATTGCTTTAGTATTTGTATCTTTATAAGCATCATGAAGACTATCAATAATATTATCTGCACTGGCTGTACCATCTGAACTAATTTCACCATCAATATCGATTTTAGAGACATGCGGTTTTGCTAATGCAGTGATAGCCGTGTTATGAGGCCATAATGCCCAGGTCATTAAAAAAAGATATCCGAAAAATAATAATTTAAAAAATATTCCCCAACGACGTTTGCTACGTTGTTCTTTGAGATTAGTTAATAATAATTTTTCAATTGTATCTTTTTCCCATTGTGGATTTGCGCTCATGATATATTTCCCTAGAAATTAATTTTTAATTTAATCAAAACAGCATTAATACGTTAATTGTTTCCACGCTTTTTTCTCGCCGCCAATATTGAGAAAAAAATATAATATTACCACTAATATAATTTCGGTTATAACGACATTAACGGTACTTTTTTCAACGTTAAAAGTCAGTTTGAGATAAAGTTCTATGATTTTAAATAAACAATAGCCCCAAAATCCCCAGATACTCCATTTGAATATGCCATAAACACAGAGGATATTCGCAAGCGACAGAACACCCAAACTGTAAGCATACCAAAGTGGTAAATTTGGAAAATGAGCGCGTATATCGTATGGCATATAAGCAAAGTCATACCATGCTTTAATTAGAGCGAAAAAAATGAGTACAACGAGCCATGTTGTTAATAACCAATGTCGATTTTTTTCAATCATGAATTTATCCTAATATTTTCCTTCCCTCGATGAAGAGAAGGAAAAAAAAGTGAAGAATATTACGACTTCCTTTTCTTGTCATGCTTTTTTGGCACTTCACTAGCATGAATTTCCGTTAACCCCAGCATTCCATTTTGTAATTCCTGTAATTGATCGCGAATCGCTGCCGCCTGTTCAAATTCAAGATTTTTAGCATGATGGTACATTTTTTGTTCTAATTGTTTAATTTGATGCGCTAATTGTGTAGGACTATACGCAGAATAACTGGCCATTGATTCAGCCACTTTTTGATAACGTTTGCTACTGGGCGCTGATACATACGCCCCCTCTAAAATATCATGCACAGCTTTTTTAATGCCGCTGGCTTTAATACCATGTTCCTCATTAAAAGCTAATTGCTTCGTGCGCCTTCTTTCAGTTTCATTTATGGCACGTTGCATAGATTGTGTCACTTTATCCGCATACATAATGGCTTTGCCATGAATATGACGTGCAGCACGTCCTATGGTTTGAATTAATGATCGATCGGATCGTAAAAATCCTTCTTTATCCGCATCTAAAATAGCCACCAATGAAACTTCTGGCATATCTAATCCTTCGCGCAATAAATTAATTCCAACAATCGCATCAAATTGTCCTAATCGCAGATCACGAATAATTTCTACACGTTCAACCGTTTCAATATCAGAATGTAAATAACGCACTTTAATGCCATGCTCAGTTAAATATTCAGTTAAATCTTCGGCCATTCTTTTAGTTAATGTTGTTACCAATACACGTTCATCGCGCGCAGTGCGTTTGCGAATTTCAGATAACAGATCATCGACTTGTGATGCAACGGGTTTCACTTCAATTTCTGGATCAACTAATCCCGTGGGACGAACTAATTGCTCAATAATAGCCCCAGCATGTTGAATTTCATAAGGGCCTGGTGTTGCAGAAACATGAATCGTTTGTGGTGCTAATCGTTCAAATTCTTCAAATTTTAATGGTCTATTATCTAATGCCGATGGCAAACGAAAACCATATTCCACTAACGTTTCTTTACGCGATCGATCACCGCGATACATTGCGCCAATTTGTGGTACGGTCACATGGGATTCATCGATAATTAATAAAGCATCCGCGGGTAAATAATCAAATAAAGTGGGTGGTGGTTCACCCGCATTACGCCCTGATAAATAACGCGAATAATTTTCAATGCCTGAACAATAACCTAATTCAAACATCATTTCTAAATCAAATCGCACACGTTGATCTAAGCGCTGCGCTTCCAATAATTTATTGGCATTTCTTAATTCTTCTAAGCGTTCTTTTAATTCTATTTTCGCTAAATCAATTGTATTTAACACACGATCACGCGATGTCACATAATGTGATTTTGGAAAGATGGTGACACGAGGTACACGGCGAATAATTTCACCAGTTAATGGATCAAAATAACTTAAATTATCAATTTCATCGCCCAATAATTCTACACGAATCGCTTCATAATCTGATTCTGCAGGATAAATATCAATAACATCGCCTCGCACACGATAAGTTGTACGCGAAAAATCGATATCATTTCGTGTGTATTGTAATTCAGTTAATCTTTTTAAAATAAAACGCTGATCGATAACATCCCCCCGCTTCAGATGCAAAACCATTTGCAAATAAGATTCAGGATCACCTAAACCATAAATGGCAGAAACCGTTGCTACAATAATTGAATCACGCCGTTCTAATAATGCTTTTGTTGCAGATAAACGCATTTGTTCAATATGTTCATTAATGGATGCATCTTTTTCAATAAACGTATCTGATGAAGGGACATAGGCTTCGGGTTGATAATAATCGTAATAAGAAACGAAATATTCCACGGCATTTTCGGGAAAAAATTCTTTCATTTCACCATATAATTGTGCGGCCAACGTTTTATTGGGCGCTAAGATCATAGTGGGGCGTTGTATTTCTTGAATAACATGCGCGACGGTAAATGTTTTACCTGACCCTGTTACACCTAATAATGTTTGATGTGCTAAACCGTCTTGGATTCCAGTAATTAATTCTTTAATCGCACGAGGTTGATCACCGGCGGGCTTAAAGGGAGAGTGGATGTGTAAGGGTTTAGTCATATAGATACATTAAAGATGATTTAAATTGGATATTTTTATATTATGACATAATTATTTTATTAACACAGGACTAAAATGATGACATTCACTCTCGCTAACCGCACATTAAATATCAAACCCTCCGCCACCCTCGCCGTCGCGGCACGTGCTGCACAATTAAAAGCAGCGGGGCAAGATATTATTAATTTAGGTATAGGCGAGCCAGATTTTGATACGCCTGAACATATTAAAGAAGCCGCTATTAAAGCAATCCACGATAATTTCACGCGATACACACCTGTCGATGGCACTCCTAATTTAAAAAAAGCCATACAACAAAAATTTGAACGAGATAATCAATTAAATTATGCATTAAATCAAATTATGGTTAACAGCGGTTGTAAGCAAGGGATTTATAATTTAATGCAAACCTTACTCAATCCTGGGGATGAAGTTATAATTCCTGCGCCTTATTGGGTTTCATATCCAGAAATGACATTATTAGCAGAAGCTATACCTGTCATTATTCCAACAACTTTTGAGCAACGCTATAAAATTACAGCTGCACAATTACAACAAGCGATAACCCCTAAAACAAAATTATTCATATTAAATAGTCCGTCTAATCCTTCTGGTCTTGCTTATTCACGCGATGAATTAATTGCATTAGCCAATGTATTATTAGCACATCCACACATATTTATTGCCAGTGATGATATTTATGAAAAAACATTATGGGATGAAAATGCATTTTATAATATTTTAATGGTTTGCCCAGAATTAATAGATAGAGTCATTATCCATAATGGTGTATCAAAAACTTATGCGATGACAGGTTGGCGAATTGGTTATACAGCAGGCCCTAAAGAATTAATTACTACGATGATCAATATTCAATCACAAAGCACATCAAATCCCAATTCCATTGCGCAATATGCTGCTGAAGCTGCCATTGCAGGTGATCAAAATTGTGTGCGACAAATGATTAAAGCATTTCAACATAGACATGATATTTTAGTTGCTGCGCTCAATAAAATTCCAGGTTTGCAATTTCATCCAGCGGACGGAACTTTTTATAGCTTCATTAATGTGCAACAAATCATTAATACAAAAAACATGACAGATGATATTGCGTTTGCAGAATATTTATTGAATCAATCAGGAATTGCATTAGTTCCTGGTACCGCGTTCGGCATACCAGGATGTATAAGATTATCTTTTGCAATCAGCGATGCGCAATTAATAAAAGCGCTTGATAAATTACAACTTGCATTATCTTAAGAAATAGCTTGTGGAGAATAATATCTTCTGGGTTGGTGCAGCGTTAATTTATCTTTTGATAATTGTAAAGTTTCGCTAACTGCTTTATACCGGGGATTTGATTCAGCAACTTCGTAATAATCATTATCTGCTAATGGAGGAATGGCTTCTACTTTATTATTAAT
Organism: Pseudomonadota bacterium; assembly: GCA_021777765.1. Lineage (GTDB taxonomy): Bacteria > Pseudomonadota > Gammaproteobacteria > DASZBR01 > DASZBR01 > JAJYDF01. The sequence continues at coordinate 74,835 of JAJYDF010000013.1, forward strand.
TGTAATCATCTCCTGCAAAATCGTATCTAATCCAGTCATTCTATTTTCATTTACAGCTTTTTTAGCATTCAAAGCTTTAATGTCATCATTTTTAGCTGCAATTAATTCTCTATTATCCTCAATGGTTGTATTAAATGTGGAAATAGATTGTTGCTGTGATTCAATAGCCTGCTTAATTTCATTAATTGATTTTTCAAGTGAAGCTTTTTGTGCATTGAATAACAAAACTCTCGAGAAATAGTTATAATTGTTCAATGGCCAAATATTATCCGATCCATCTGCATCATAATTATTTTTATTGTCTATCTTTTTAAATAATGTCAGTGCATATCTCGCTGCTTGTTCACGAGTTTCAGGTGTTTCACCTGTACACCAGTTCAAAAAAGTTCTAACAAGTGGAAGCCCATCCCAAAATCGTTTAGAGACATTGGTAACAAATTCATTCTCAGACTTTACTGACCTAAAATCTCCCAAAGTTGAATTTTTAAATGGATAATAAAATCTATTATTAAATTGGTTAACAAGATAAGTAACTGTACTTTCCTTTAACAGGTTAAGAGTTTCCACTTCGCTCTTCAATGAATCTTCAAACGATTTTAAATCCTTTTGATTACCTTCAATAATTTTATTCGTTGGTTCAATCTTAGCCTGATCTGCTTCTATTTGTCTTTCTAACACATTTATTTCAGATGTTAATTGAACTATTTTTTCTTCGTAAGTTCTATTTGCACTTTTCAAACTTTCAATTTTTTTACCCACGATACTCGCTTCAGGCATGAATTCGGAGCGTTTAAACTCATTGACGACTTTTGTTATTTCTTCTCTCTCATGATTAAAAGCCTTTCGCTCATCTGCATATTTATTTTTCAAGAGTTGATCAGCCGTATTATAGTCATATTCTTTAATTATTTTATTTATCTTTTCTTTGTTTTCTGGCAAGTAACAATTACGTAATAGCTCTTCGGAGACTCTCAAATCGATATCTAATGTTTTAATTGTGTTAATTTCCGGTTCCTGCACAGGTTGAACATTTACCAAGTCCACATCAGATTTTGAATTAAACAGTTCAATGATGTTGTATTTAATTTGTTTTAATTGAAATATGCCATTTTTAACCGCTTTAAATTTACTCTCGTAGGTCTGTTTTAATTTTTTAATATTGTCTGCGACTAACCGTAAATTATTAACATCTTTTTGCAAATCCGATAAACCCGCATCTTCATCTACAACCGGTGGAGGAGCAGCAATCGGCTCTTTTACTTTTGGTAATTTGGCAGAAACAGTTTCTGTCTTAGCTACATCATTATTGTCAGGATTAGCATGAGATTCAGATGGTTTGTTATCTTTAACACTTTGTCTTTCAGATTGTTTATCAATCGATGAAGATCGACTAGAGCGCGAAGAATTAGAACTCCCTGTGTCAGACGGTGGTTCAGGTGGCAAGTCTACTACCCTTTTTTTAGTACCAGACTTTTTACGGCGGGGAAGAGTTGGAGATCCTTGGGCGTCATTATCACCGTCAATACTCACCATCTGTATATCTTCTTTATTTGTATTACCAGCGGATGTAGCTTGTTGTGCGGTACCAATGTCAGGCTTAGTTACAGGTGAAACAACAGGTGCACTCGACTTTTTTGTCAAAAGGTGAGCGTACGGGTTTTTCGTAAAATGCACACTGAGTACGTGAAATAAAATACCGGCTAAATGTTGTTTTTGTTGAATAGATATAGGCATTCCACCAATTTGATTTAAAACACCATCAACTGTTTTCGATAAATCATCTGCAAAATTATATAGCTTTTTTTTCACATTCCCATCTAAGGTTTCACTAAAAGGCCTAATTTCATAGACGGGTTTAAATTCCGCACCAGTAACAGATGTAGCAGAAGGCTTATCTTCCAAAAGAGATATGGCTTGCATTTTTAACTGTTGAAAACTAGCGGTATTTAAAGATAATACATTTAATAATTTGTCTTTTAATGTCACTCTAGGGGCAAGATTATCGGGAATAATTGAGAGTATACAATGAATCAATAGAATAAATTGGTTAGGTGTAATATTAATAAAATCCATCATTGTTTTAGATTGCGGATTTTGATTAGATAGATATCTGAATAAAAATTCTTGTAATAGTCTATGCGAATCTAACCGGAAAAAATCTGAAACAAACCCTTTTACAGAAAATTAGCTTTCTTCTATTACTCCCTGAAATTGGTTGGCTAATTCTTGTAGAAGATAGATATGAAATTCGGAATCAAACACAGTAGCTACGGTATCATTTTTATTGTTAGATTTTTTGAGAGCATATTTTATTCGATCGGCAGAACCTTCCAATTGTGCTTTTCGTTGTTCTCTATTGTTCGCATCAATGGTAAGTTCTTTCGGCAAATTATTTAACTTAGAATCTAAATGATCCCAATCTTTCTCGCAATTGCCTTTTTGCACATTTTCCTGAAGATTTTTTGCAATTCTTATTGATACTTCTTCTAAATTATTCATGAATATCCCTTACTCAGTTTTACATTATCTCAGTACTTTGAATAGTGATTTAACTCTTGTAGTTGATTCTATTATTTATCTGCTGGATCAATCGTTTAACTTGATTAAGATATCGCCATAGCACTATGTACGATTTTTACTAACCCAACATTATGTTATGAAAACGGAATCAATTCAACTCAACTTAAAGAAATAAATAAACTTTATTTATACCCCTTGACCCAGGTCTACCTGACCCTATAGTATTAGCGTCCTTTTCAGCATATTCCCCGGTAGCTCAGTCGGTAGAGCAAGTGACTGTTAATCACTGGGTCGGCGGTTCGAGCCCGTCCCGGGGAGCCAATTGAATCAAGCACTTACAATAAAGTGGCAAATGATGAATCTTTCTGGTGCTATACTGGTGCTATGTCGAAGGGCTAATAAGTACAAACTAAAAGCGTTATTACACAATTTTATTTCTAACATATTCATATCATTTGGAACATTAGATTGATCAAAGCATAAAATATGTAAAGAAAGGTATCTTCTTTAGTTACATAATGTGTATAGCTGTTTGTGAATTTCCACCATCGCTAGGGTATCCTGTTTACAATATCTCAATAGTTCTTGGCATAAACCTGCTGCTTCTTTAGACGAATATTTATCCCTTGCAAGTTCAGCAAAAACTACACATGCACTTTGGCCATCTCCAATTACTAGATTTTTGTAACTCATATCAGGCACTAAAACAGGTAATACAACTTTGATGGAATAACTACCATGAAAGGAAGGGTAATAATATGATTCTTTTATCACCACTTTCAAATCTACGATACGATCGATTATGTTAATTAACTCATCAGCAAGATTAGGTGCTGCAGTAGCTAAATTTTTAATGAATCTTTTCTCCGCATCTGCATGATAAACAATCACGCTTCCTGTTTTTCCAATATCAGTAATCAATTTCTCAGCAAGTGTTTTTCTATCATCTTTAGTGTAATCAGCTAGAAACTCAAAATGCTCTTCATTGCTGTTAATAGACGAGATTTTATGAATAGAATATTGCGTAACAAGTTCCTCATAAGGTCCAATATATGGATATAGCGGAATAGCAGTCCTGACTGATTCAAAGTCTAAGTAATATGCAGGAAAAATAATTTTGCTAAGCGATTCACTTAATTTTTCTTTATTAATAAATGGCTTTTTATTATTTACTGCAGTCCATACAGTTTTTTGCGAAGACGAAAGATTATTTTTTGCTGGTATTTGACTAATTTGTGTAATGTCGTTCTCAATATAATCATTAAATTTATTCTCACTTAAGTAAGGCAAATCAAAAACTGAGTCATCTACACCTTTGCCTAAACAATCATTTTTATAAAAATCACAATTTTTACATTGATAAATTAATTTAGGTTCTGGCCTATCGGGCAGACCAGTTATATTTGATATATCATCTATTCTATTAATAAAATCTGATTTTCTGTTATTCACTTCTTCTGTGCAATTTACTTCAACAAAAAAATCTCTATTATCCATCCCGATCCGATAATTTTTTGATACTAAAAACAAACTCATTTTTTTTAATTCAATTCCACACAACCCAACAATAAAACTTGTGTAAGTAAGATCATTGATTAACTCATCTTTAATATCATCCGAAGCAGCACTAGATTTCACTTCAATTAAATGCCACTCTCCATCAATACGTTCAAGGATATCTGCTTTTGCGATAATATTCTTATATATGAAAGTTGCCTCGAAAATAATTTGCACATCATCATCGTTTATTAATTGTTTAGTTTTTTCATAATTATTGTTATTGCTACCTTCATTTACGAGTATGCCTTGCGGATAAAGTGAGCGCGCCATTTTTCCAATTTCAACACCCTCATTAATACGAAATAGGTCAGCTTGGGTAAGTTGGTATTGAATACCACTAGAACGTAGATACCATCCCTTGGTGAGGCACGTTCGGCTTTCAAGAAAAACCTGCTTATTTATCATTTCCATAGATATATCAGCTCTTCCATGTAACTATTTTAGTGATTCTTGACCACTAGCGATCAGTAACAATTAAAATTCACCTGCGCGTATTGCTTTAATAAAAAATAATTGACACTAATCGGTGGCATTATGATAAAAATCTCTACCAAATAATCGATATAAATGAAACAAATCTTTTAGTGTAAAAATTAAATTATCGAAAAGGTTTAGTTTCTCTGCAATTTGGAAAACGTGAACATCCATAAAATTTATGTTTATCACTGCGCCTTTCCCGAACAATCATCATTGAACCACAACGAGGACATTTAATGCCAGAGGTGGTAACAGGTTGTTGTGCAGTTATTGCTTTTACTATTTTCCTATTACTTTTATTCTCAAGTTTACACTGGGAACAATATCTACCATACCCCGTGATCAGACAGTCATCTTTGAAATCTAATAATGGCTTAATAATATTACAATGAGGACAATATTTCATTTTACCATTTTGTAGTCCGAAAATGTTTTCATGTATTTTTAAGATTATGGAATAGTCCTGTTGGAGTTTTTTTTTACGAGATTTTCTATTCTCTGATTAAGTATTTCAATAGGGTTTTTCCCTACATTAAAACGGTTTATGCGAAGAAAACTATATCCATAACTCTCTAACACTTTTTCTCGATAAACATGCCCTTCAGTATAATATTCGCCATAATTAGAACTATCTATATTTAAGCTATTTTGAAAGTGATATTCAAAACCATCATATTCAATGATAATTTTATGTGTTTCATGCTCTTTATCTTGAAAAATTAAAAGGAAATCCACTGTGTATAATGGATGAGAGTAGCGTTTATCTAATTGTTTTAGATATTCCCCCAATGGAAACTGGGCATGTAAATCAATAGATGAACTATTGGCTTTGAAAAATGCTGTTTCCTGCAACCACGACAACACTTTCTTCTCCATAGGTGAACGCGGATCAGTATCCTTTACTTCTGGTACTTTTTTAGCATATTCAAGAACATTTTGGTAATGTTGTAATGCCTCGCAAATTGATCCACTAAATGCCTCAACAGGCTTACTGATAAAAAAATGTATTCGTTCCTTTGCCCGACTAAAACCTACATTTAATCGTTGTAATTTAATTTGTCCATTTTCTTCAACATCACAATTTTTGCGATCTTTAATAAAAACACCCCATAGTCTATCGAAAGTAACATTCGCCACCATTGAATAAAGGATAATATCTCTTTCCTCACCTTGGCATGTGTCAAAAGTCATTATTTTTAATTTATGCTTTTTATAAAAGTTTTCATTGTCAGAATGTTTTAAAAATACATCATTTAAAAGTTTCTGTTGATTTGTGTGGGGTGTAATAATACCAATTGTTGAATTTGGTTCATCTTTTGCTATTCTTTCTACCTCAGATATAATTGCAATAATTTCAAGTTGATTAGTATTAGCAAGCTTCTCAATTCGACCATCATGATCAATTCGTGTAAATATAATAACTTGATCAATATTTTTAACTCTTATCTTAATTGCTTGTAAACTATCACCATAAAAATACTTATTCGAATAAGAAATTAACTCTTTGTATCCTCTAAAATGCTTCTTAAGCATCGTATTATAATTACTGATACGATCAAAAAACTCCAAGATAGAAGTTTTAATATTAAATTTTTCAAGGCGTTCAAGTTTTATAGGTTCTTCTGAAATTGTTTTTGTAAAAATATCTTTGAGCTGATTGAGATATTCACGATTTGTATCAGAACGTGCATGTAATGAATTTACATTACTAAACTGTTTCTTATCGCCTAACACAACTATTTTTTTGCCGCGAAGTAACGCAGGAAATGCTTGAGCAATACTTACTTGCGAAGCCTCATCAATTATAACAAGGTCAAAAATTTCTGACTCAAGTGGAATATATTCCGCAAAATCTCGAATCCCCGCCAAAACGCAAGGAAATGAGTTTTTTAACTTCTCAAAACTGGTTTTATCAAATCGTTGTTTTTTGGAAATCACACTACATAAAGCTTTGGCATCGTTACGGTAATTTTCAAAAAAGTCTACAACACGTCCATCAACCTTATATGCCATTTGAGCTGTAATAATCTCTTCAATTGATTTACTTTCTTCTAAATAATTATACTCTGGAATTTTATTAAACTTTTCAGCGAGGTCTTTATTAAGATATAAGAATTTTATCAGCTTATCAAAATCATCATTAGAAAATTGCGTCAATTTATTATTTACAAAACTAAATAAGTCATTTTCCATAATGCCAATTTGAATTGAAAAAACTGGATATTGATTTAGCAATTTTTTTATACTTGTAATCATACTTAAAATTGATTTTCTTTTAATGGCATCAGGAATAGTTATATTTAAAACAATGAATTGATGAATGCTTTTAATATAATCTAGTTCAAATTCAAAATTATCTGAAATCTCTTGAGCAGTTTTGTAGCGCAAACTTTCTCGAAAAATAGTGATCAAACGTTGTAAATGAACGAGTTTTTTATGTGGTTGCTCAAAATCATTCGGGACACTTATTTTTAATTGATGACATAAAAAATCAATTTCTTTAGCCTTAAAAAGATAACCAAACATTCCTGATTTTAACTGTTGGCAACGCTCGACAAAATCCTCAAGAGCACTTAATCCTTCTTGCGAGAAATCTCTTATTTTCGTAATATATTCAATGTCTGAACTTCTATTAGCCCTCAAACGATCAATAATATTAATAAATTTAAGAAAGCTAGCGAACGCATTAAGACTATTATTATTTGGGTAATACTTTTTGAAAAGATTCTCTAAATTATTCTCTGATAATTCAAACTTTAGTGCGAACATTTCATTTCTAATAGAAATCAAATTACTATATGAAGATGAATCAGACTCAAATTCCGTTAGGTCAAATGGTGGTACTTTATTTAAAGTTTCTTCTGCTTCTAACATCGTAAATTCTGCAATGTCATGAAGGTTAATCTTGTTATAAGCATTAATAGTATCATCAAGTTGGTTCTTCAGTGTTAATGATAGACTCTCAACATTTAATTCAAGTTTCTGGTACACACTCTGAGTTGCTTTAAAGTTTTCTTTAATTCGATCCATGGAAGATGTAGACAGTATTTTGTTGTAAGTATTTCCTGATTGACCTAAACGCAAAATTGGATTTTGAAAATCTTTATCTAATCTTACTTTATTCATTGTGTCGGTGATTTTATTCTCAACCACATCAAGGGCTTCTTTCTTATCAGAAAGCACTAAAATAGATTGATTTTTTAAGATAGCTTCACATACGATGGCAGTAATTGTATGACTTTTGCCAGTTCCAGGCGGGCCCTCAACAGCTATATACTTGCAGTCTTGTTTATTTAAAGCCAATAGAATCTGCCTTTGTTCTTCATTAAGTGGCACCGGACTTGAATAAACAAGCTTTTCGCTCGTGGATGAATTATCCCAATCTTTCTCTACATCTCTTATCACTGCTTTTGGGTTATTCATTATAAAGTCATCTATTAAAAGCTGAAAAGCGTCTGCCAAATCATTATCACCATCATTCAATTTTTGTAAAATTTCTTCGTAGTCATTCACTAAGGATTCGTCTGATTTATCGAATAACCCAAGATAACAACGATTTGTTATTTGTATTCCTTTTCCTTTTGCAGCTTGTTTTTCTGAACTATTAAGATCAATAAAAGGGGAAAGGCCAAAATAATTAATCGCTTCTTTTAAGCCTCTATCTATTTCTGAAATTAACATATCTCGCTTTTCTGAAAGATAAATAATACGATCTAAAAACATACTTAAAGAACCTTTGCGCTCTATATCCAAATTATAATCTTGTGAAATAAATTGGATTGCTTTTTTATTAACATATAACAAAGAATCAAAATTAAAATTAAAATTAAATCCTGTATTCGTTTTGTCAATTTGTATAGGAATATAGAATAGAGGATATATATAACTCTTATATGAGATATCACAAAAATAAAGATATAATTCTTGTTTATCAAGTAATGTCTTATTATTAACTAGCTCAAATACTTCTAAAAACAAATCTCCAACTGTGAACCCTTTAAAAAAGTTCTCTAATTTTCCTCGTATATCTTGCAAATCAAATACTTCACTTAATTCTGCTACTGCATTGACTTCTTTACCTAAACTAAATCTGTTAACCATGGGAGGTATAACATCATCAAATAGATTAATAAGAATGGTAGTTAGCTCGTCCTCAATTTGATAAACAGAATCTACCATTACAAGTTGAATTTTTTCTAATGGTTCTCGAATTTTATTAACAATTATTGAGACAAATTTTTCTCGAATTACTCGTGCTATACCGTCGATGATATAGCCACTTGCGGCAGTTGTATTAGCTGGGAATTTTGATATACCAATAGTTATTTCATTCTCAAATAACTTTATAAGGTTTGTTATTTCCTTATTTTCAATAGAAGCAATCTGTACTTCGATTAGCTGTAATAATGATTGAGGTATTTGATTGGTATAAACCCCTCGTTTTAGCTCAGTTATAGCATCATCACGAAAGCCACTTCTTATAACTTTCCAAGCGTTAACGTTATATTTCTTATATTTTGAAAGATCTATACATATTTGAAGATTATTATTATTACGATACTGTATATGGCGTTTAGGATAACTAACTTTGTGAAAATCAGTCTCTAAAAAATCCATGAAGTAACGGGCTACTTCCTTTACGAATGGAACCACACTCATTTTTCTAGCTTCACTCTCGTCCATAGAAGATGGCATCGCCATATCGCCTAGTCTACGCTTAGACACTCCAAGCATAATAATATAAGGATTAACAAATCCTCGTTTTAGTTTATTTCATAATTGCCATACTTTCATACAATTATAGCCCTCATAAATAAACATGCCCTCTCTAAACCGTTGATTCAATCTTAGTCTAATGAACTAAGGGAGAAACTATCCAATGACAGATTATCTTACTCACTGAATTACTATAGCACTTATTTTTTTATCCATTTTTCTATAAAGAGATTAATCAATCATGAAGCAGATAAAATTTAATAACAAATAATGTAACTAAACGTTAGAAATTCCACAGTTAAAACAAAAACATAGTTTTTTTAACTGCACGGCGGATTGTTTACCACCGATTGGCCCCGATTGAGTTTTAAACTCCGATGCGGACTCATCCCACCTATCAAGAAGATGCTCGATAAACATTTTACTGCTGATACATTAAGATACTCATTTTTTGTGTGGTACAGTTCTCCTTTTAAGTTGAAAGTTAATAAAAAAACATATTTATTTAAGCAAAACTTAAATATCATCACTTTTCTTATAACGGTGGATGAAACCAAGCCTTTCGGCGATTCACCTTTTTGATAACCATGTTGGTGTTAACATGAAACGCGTCAGTGCGTTACTCTAATACTTATTTTTTTAACTCTTTGCATCTCTTTTTGCAAGTCGTTTTGCACGTTCACGTGCATTGAATAATTTTGTTTGTAAATTGCTTATTTGATTTTCCATCTTAGCAATTTTTTCTGCTGCAACTTGTTTGATTTTCTCAACCTCATTCATCTTTTCTTGTGCTTGAAAATAATTTTCCGTTGCTTTTTCGTTAATTTTAGCAATACGTTCATTCTCCAAGTTTCTTAATTGTTCATACCGCAATTGTTTCTGCTGTAATTCTTCTAGGCTTAATTTTCTGTAATTTTCAATATCCCTTTTAAATAAATTTAAATTGTGCCATTCATTTTGTAATTCTTTACGTGACTTACGATTTACAAGAAATAATAGAATATAATAATAAACTACAGAAATAATACAAATAATTAATCCATAGAATAACCACTGTAAAATTTGATAAATCATCGTAAATAAACCTCAGTAATATCAGGACGAAAATGCCCTAGTTCTTGACTGACAATACTCAACGCAGTTTGATAAAATAATCCGAGTAGTTGTAATTCACTCATACGCTGTTGTGCATAGGTATGGCGTAAACCATGCGCGCCATGTGACCAACCAAAGCAACGATTACTGGCAGCAGAAAAACTATTCGACCAATTTTTGCCACCACCAAGATCATATTGTTGTTCATAATGAATCCCTCTATCAGTAATTAAAATCGTTTTCTCTAAACGATTAGTTTCTAATTGTTGTGCTAGTGATAAGGGAATTAATACTTCACGAATCAAACCACCTTTACCAATTACGCTATATCTTTGTCCTTCACGACCTAAAAATCTTTTTTTAGACCAATTTCGATGTGAACTTGCTGAGCGTTCATTAATTTTGCATAAAGTAAATAATTCATGTGCTCGCAATCCAGCGCTTAATGCAATATGTGTAGCTAATTGATATTTTTTGGTTTGTGCTTCTGTAATCTTTTTTACTTGATCATTACTATAAGCACGAGTTTTCAATGCTTGAGTTAATTCGGATTTGATCACGGGTAATTTTGTTGTGAGATAAAGTTGCAACGCTTGACGATCTTGATCTAATGTTTTTTGCGCTACTTGTTGCCCACGTTCTTCTAAGTAATCTTTTGCAATTTTCACTGTTGCGGATTTTAAATCGCCACGTTTATTTTTTTGTAGCCATTTAGTAAATAATATAAGCGCTTGTGTAAAATTTCTTTTGGTTCCCAAGCTATGAATTTTATTATCATGACGGTTTGTGTGGCGTGCTTGCCCAATCTGCAATTGCTGTTTAATGGCATATTTTGCTTGTTTTTTTGCATTTCTAAAACTGGTCATAAAAATGTTTCCTGATTATTTTTTTAATTAACATCTATGATCGTAATGTGAAAAATATTGTGGATAAGAACGTAATAATTATTGTTACATTCTCATCCGTTACCTTGTGCACATGTGACGTCGTATTATTCTTAATCCTTAAATATTATTCGTAAATGATTCACTATCATTATGAGTACTATTAGGCATCAGCTCATTTACAGATAATGGCGATTGTAATTCAGGTAGTTTCAGTAGATAACGCATCACAGTAGTATGCGTAATTTTCACGTGTTTGAACTGCCGTAACCATAATGTTATTTCACGAAAACTTGCACCGGCTTTTCGCAGAGCTACCAGTTCTGCACGATGACGATCAAGTCGTGACTGGTAATAAGCAAGTTGACGAGCAATACGTTTGCATTCACGTAATTTTTCTAGTTCTGCTGCTGCATTAAATTGGTGTGTAGACATTGGTGCGTAATCTCCTAAATTAATTAGCACCGCTGTGGATCGGCTCGCGTTTTCGCGAGTCGGACACAGCGGGGCGATAAATAGATAAAATTATTGAAAAGAAAAAACAGTATTTGTTCGCTGGCAAACCAAATAATTTGAAAAAATTAATTTTGCTGAGGTTACAAAGGTTACACGAGTTACAAACAAGATAATGAATTGATATAGTATTATTTTTTATTATTTTATTCATTGTAACTTTTCTTGTTTGATCGAGGTTACAAAGGTTACAAAATAAAATGCGTCTAATAATTGTAACCAGTGTAACCCGTTGTAACGTCAATTGGATTATTAATTTTAAATCGCGCAACACACTGATTAAAATAATATTGTTTATGTTGTAACCCATGTAACCTCTGTAACCTTTCATTTTATTAATCCTTACAAACAGGTTCAGTGCGAATAAAGTGATAACATTTTTTGACACCTGCACCAGGCAAGCGATAAGGAATTTGTGCTTTCCCAGCACTATTGGGTTGTAACATACCTGCGATAATTAATTCCTGCGCAGCCCAACGTGAATCAAAACCTTGGCAAATTTCTTGGCGAAACATTTCAGGTAAAACGAAATATTCATATTCGTTACAACAATTCACATTTTGCATTAAGCGTCGAAATCCAACACGATTAGATATCCGATAATCATTTACACTATCCATGTTTTGAAAACGGCTAGCACCATGCGCCTCAAAGAAAGCTTGTACCTGCTGTAGTAATGCCATGCGCTCTTGATTACCTGAGCCACCTCGATGCTGTAACCAAGCTTTATAACAGGTTGATGCTGCTTCTGTTGCTAATCCCTGTGGCCATCCTGTAATTCCCAAGCTACTGGCTATCTCTCCAGCAGCAGCAATGAGAGCAAATCGTTCGCAGACACGCACAGCTTGTCCGCTAGCTTGAATTGGTAAATTAAATTGAATGAAACTTTGAGAATGATCTCGAATTATTTTACTTAATGCAGAGAATATTTTTGGTCTGGTAATTATTTCTAAAAATGCAGTAGCACTTACACCATAATATCGAGCACTGGCTTCACATAATGCTTTGCTGAACGAGGATGGTGAATTAAATTCATGTAGATTTTCAAATATACCTAATCCTTGTCCAGCATCAGCAGGTAATTCCACTAAACGTACAGCTTGTCCTGCTTTGCTTTGATGACCTGCCTCACGCATATGTTGTGCAAGCCCAATTTCACCAGCCGATAGAAAGAGTAAGCGCCATTCGTATCGGGGTCTTGTGCCACCTGATTTACCTGCACGAGTTTTGCCACTGCCGTTTGCCAGCATATATGCAATTTCACCTGCTTCTTTGGCATCTATCTGTGCAAGTTCATCTAAGATAAGCAAAGTATCCGATCGTTGCGCTGCCAGTACCTCTAATCCATTCGTCGTAGCACGCCAACGATTAAGATAATCTGGTGCGCCGTAAACTGATGCTGCTACTCGTAGAGCAGTTGTTTTTCCCGTACTGGATTCGCCTACAAAATGAATTCCACCAGACTCACTGCCAGAGGGATGCAATAACAAAGCTGCAAATGCTGTTGATATTGCAAAAATTAATCGTGAATTTCCGCAGCAATAACTTGCAATATTCTTTTGCCATTCTGCTAATGTTCCTGATTGACAATAATCACGAAGTGGATTTTCTGATTGATAAAGAATAATTTCTAAACATTCACCAATAGTACGATTAGGAAAAACAAATACATTGTTATACCAACCTGTTCTATTAACACATCGTGCTCTGTGTGTTGGTTTACTGCTGGTAATATATACCACTCTTACTAAGGTTTTCGGAAAATATTGTAGCAAATCGATCACGAGTAATGTAGCAAAATGACCACAAGATTAAATAAAATTAAATGATATTATGTAAAAATGGATACAATACA
>JAJYDF010000001.1 GCA_021777765.1 Pseudomonadota bacterium
TTCCAATTGATTTAATATTCTTCATAACCCTGCCTCCTAATTTTGAATGATAATTTCCAATCTTCATTCTGGCTCATTGCGAAGCCTTTTTATAGGTGGGCAGGGTCCATACTATTACCCAGGCTACGGGTTCTTATTTAATCAACCATCAATCCAATTACGTATCTATAAATTTTTAAATGCTAAGAGTGCTTTTGTCCTTGCTTCTTTTAAATCCACAATAGGTTTTGGGAAATGTAATTCTTCCACTTCTTCATTATTTAAGAGCCACGGCTCATGAATGAGTTTTGAATTTAAAGAAACCAATTCCGGACAATATTGTTTTATAAATGATCCATCCGGATCAAATCGTTCACTTTGTGATATTGGATTAAAAATCCGAAAATAAGGAACAGCATCGGTACCTGTTGATGCTGCCCATTGCCAACCACCATTATTTGCCGCTAAATCACCATCTATTAAATGTTGCATGAAATGTTTTTCACCCCAACGCCAATCAATGAATAAATGTTTGCTTAAAAACATGGCGACTATCATCCGCAAACGATTATGCATCCATCCCGTTGAATTAAGTTGGCGCATGGCGGCGTCAATAATTGGAAATCCAGTTTGGCCATTTTGCCATGCTGAAAATAATTTCTTATCGTATTGCCACGGTAATTTTTCAGTGTGCAATTTAAATGCTCTGTGTTTACAAACGCGGGGAAATCCTATCAAAATGTGTTTGTAAAATTCACGCCAAATTAATTCAGAAACCCACGTTATTGCACCATTATTTCCTTTTTCTAATTGGCCATTATTTGCATCTAATACTGCTTGCAAACATTGTCTTGGTGAAATAATTCCTGAGGTGAGGTAAGGGGACAATGTGCTGGTACCATTTAATAGGGGAAAATCACGGTCGTGCTGATAATTAAATAATTTGTTTTCAATGAATGTTTTTAAACGGTGCTGTGCATATTGTTCACCAGCCGGCCATAAATCTGATGGAATAGTTGAGCTAAATCCATTGATGGAAATTGGAACAGTATCAGAATTAATAGAGAGTTGTTTTTGTTTTTTAGGTGTTGGTATTACTGAAACACCGCCTAATTCATGCAAACGATTAAACCAAGCCTTTTTAAATGGCGTAAAGATGGTAAAAAAAGAATTATTAGCTGTTTTTACTTCACCGGGTCTTAATATGACTTGATCCGCGTAATAAGCGACTGCTATTTGATTCTGCTTAAATAATCGCACCACCTTTCTATCTCGTCCTAATTCATCCCATTCATATTGCTCATTAAAAAATAATCCTTCTATTTTATGGGTATGAGCAATTGATAATAATAATTGCGGAATATCGGTATAGGAATTTGCGGTGTGAATCAATAAAGGAATATTCAATCGGTTTAGTTGTTGTGATAAACAGTTTAAATTACGCAATATAAAATCAACACGACATGCCGCCATATCATGTGACTGCCATTCTTTAGGTGAAATTATAAATAGAGCGATGACACCATCAGTGGCCATTTTGCTTGCATGATATAACGCATGATTATCAACACATCGTAGATCATGTTCTCTGAACCAAACAAGGCAACGCATTAATCTAATGAAGCATTAAAAAATGGAGAAAGCCAACAATAATTGAAAACACAATTAATGAAGCTAAATAAAGGGTAACAAACCAAAACCAGCGATGACTTGCTGGTTTATTATCAAGAGAAGTTTTTTCATCCATCATCAGTGATATCCTGTTTCCGTATCCACTTTGCCGCGGAAAATATAATAAGAATAAATTGAATAGCTAATCAGTAAAGGTAAAAGAATTAAAGCACCCACTAAAATAAAACGCAATGATTTATCATTTGCAGCTGCCTGCCAAATTGTAATGGTGTGAGGAACAACATACGGCCAGGAGCTAATACCAAATCCGATATAACATAAAATAAAAACCCCGATGGTCAAAATGAATGGTAATTTTTCATATCGATAAATCAGTGATAACCAAATAGTGCCTAATAATATAAAGGTAGCGATAGGTAATGGCGCAAGGTATAACGCATCAGGATATTTAAACCAAATATCAATTAATCGTGGTGCTGTAAATGGTGTCCATAAACTGACTATAACAACAAATCCTACAATTAAGGGTAATAATATTTTCGCTGCATTAAACATGACTTGTTGGATATGACTATGTGTTTTATTAATTAGCCAAGTTGCACCCAGCATTGCATAACCACATGTCACTGCTATACCAGTCATAATACTAAAGGGAGTTAACCAGATAAAAGGTGTATTTCCTGCGGGTGAATTACTATAACCTAAAATAAATGTGCCTAAAATTAATCCTTGCATAAATGCAGCGGTGAAGGAGCCTAATGAAAATGATAAATCCCATAATAAGCGGCTTCTTTTTGATTTAAAACGAAATTCAAATGCGACACCTCTAAAAATTAATGCGGCTAACATAATCATAATTGGCATATAAAGTGTTGGTAATAAAATACTGTATGCAATGGGAAATGCGCTATATAAAGAAGCACCACCTAACACTAACCATGTTTCATTGCCATCCCAAAATGGAGCAACAGAATTCATCATAATATCTCTATCGCTATGGGATCGCACAAAGGGATATAAAATACCAATTCCTAAATCAAATCCATCTAAGATCACGTAAATGATGACAAATGATGCAATTAAAAATGCCCAAATTAACGGTAGATCTAACATAATTATCTCTCCATTTTTCCTGCTCAAACTTGCGATAGATGAGGCTGTGTTAAAAAAGAATTCATCGTAGGTTGGACTGAGCAAATGATCAAATATTTAAAAATATTGATTTTTGATGCTATGATAAATTCATTGAATATGCTGCGATGTCCAACAAAAATTTGTCGGACATCGCCTAATTCTTAGTAAATTCATCTTATAAGCTAAATTATGAACCATTAATGAGAATTTACCTTGCTCAGTCCGACCTACGATATTTCTCATCATTTTCTTTCATAGTAGGCATATACTGAAATGGAACATGTGTTTCAGTTTCTATATCTGATTGAGTAATCGATTCCGGCCCTTTTTGTATTAATTTAAGAAGGAAAAACAAATAAAAACTAAATACCAAACCATAAACAATAATAAACATCGCTAATGAAATCATGACTTGATTCACAGGCACATGCGACACCGCATTTACAGTACGCATCATTCCGTAAACCACCCAAGGCTGCCGTCCTGATTCAGCGACCAACCAACCTGCAATGGAACTAATAAAACCAAGGGGTGATATAAGAACACATAATTTATAAAATAATGGTTTATTAAATAATTGACCTTTAATTCTCAGATATAATCCGTAAAGTGCGACGGCAAAGAATAAAAATCCAATTGCTAACATCACTCTGAAAGCAAAAAATACCGTTGCCACAATGGGCTGATCGTTAGCTGATACTGATTTTAATCCAATCAATTCACCATTTAATTGATGTGTATTGATAAGACTCGCGCCTTTAGGAATTTTTAATTCCAGATAATTTTTTTGATTAGCTTGATCGGGAATAGCAAATATTAAAAATGGTGCGCCTTTCATGGTATCCCACAATCCTTCCATCGCCGCAGTTTTTAGCGGTTGATAAGCATGATCTTTAATTCCTACAGCATCACCTATACCTATTTGTAACGGCGCCAAAATGAAAGCGGCTCCCAGTGCAAATGAAAAACACTTTTTTGCTATTTCAATATGCTTATTTTTTAATAAATACCAAGCTGAAACACCTACAATGACAAATGTAGTAGTCACATAAGCAGCAAATAACATATGAATAAATCGTGGTAAAAATGATGGATTAAATATCACACCCCACCAGCTTAACACAATGTATTTTCCATTAATTAATTGATACCCAGCAGGTGTTTGCATCCAAGAATTAGCAGACATAATCCAAAATGCTGAAATAGCGGTACCTATCATTACTAATAATGTTGCCGCAAAATGTAATTTAGGCCCCACTTTATTCCAGCCAAATAACATAACACCTAAAAAGCCGGCTTCTAAGAAAAAGGCACTTAACACTTCATAAGCAAATAATGAGCCTAATACACCACCGACGGCTACAGTAAATCCGGCAAAATTAGTGCCCAATTCATAGGAAAGTACTATGCCAGATACCACACCCATGCCGAATGTTAAAGCAAATATTTTGGTCCAGAATTTACAGATGCTTAAATAGATTTGATTGCGAGTTTTTAAATAAATGCCTTCCATAATTGCTAGAAAAAGCGCTAACCCCAGGTTGAAAGTGGGAAACAAAATGTGAAATCCGATAGTGAATCCGAACTGGATGCGAGACAGCAGTAAAGTATTAAGTAGCATATTTTATGCTCCTTTGATCTAGAAAAATACAATTTTGATGATAGCTCAATTCTTATATTTTGAATCAATATCATATCAAAAAATGAGCGATTTGTATTTTTTTACAAACGATTTTAATTGAGCAAATTCATTGCTAAATAGGTGAATTTTTGTATTTAAAATGTTCAACATCGGCTCACCCCCACTGTTGAAGATCATCGGCTATACTCTATTTAAAGTATCTATAGATAAGAGGTTTATTATGAAATCAGCACATGAAGCTAGAATGAATGCCTTAAAAGAAAAATATCAAGAGCAATTTAATGCATTTGAGAAATCGAAGTTGATTATGAATGATTCGGAAAAGACTTTTTTTAAACAAATGTTAGATAATAAAAAAGTAGATATTAATGAGCAGCTTTCAGTTGTTACTGCTAAGCGCGATGGACTCACTATAGATTCTCAAGAATGGAATGACGCTAATGAACTTATTTTAGAGCTTGAAAAAGAGAGGGAATACAATAATTTCTTAATAAAAAAATATAATGAAGCGTTTGCTCCCCCTCAAGAAAAAGAAACTACCGTAAATAAAAATAAAGAACCCGGTTTGAGAGAGCAATTGCTAAAGTCAAGAGTTCCTCCATCTTCTCAAGCAGCAGGTTCTAGTTCGACCAATACATCATGGGTACACAAAAATACACGATCTGCGACTTCAGGGTCTCCAGTGAGTTCAGTAATAAGTGGTGCTAGAGCACCGAAAGAATCATCGCTACATGAAAATGCAATTCCAACAACTGAAAACTCGTCTTCTCCATCAAATTTAGCTCCACCACCAACTCCTCAACCCAAAGAGGGGCGGGCAAGTACATGGACAAGTACAAAACCAAGCGTCGTTGTAAGTACAACCAAATCAACCATACCTGCCCCGATGAGTGTACCTTCTGTACAGGATGAAAAAACTAAATCATCAGTTGTCACAAAGCCAGGGTCTAAAAAACTTCCTCCCACTAATACACAAGAAATCGGATATATTGCTACTACAGTTGCAGCGGTTAACGAAAGATCTTCAAAATCTGCTTACGAAGAGGTTGCTCAAGAAGTTGCAATGAGAATTGTTGAGATGAATAGAAATATGTTTCTCAATATGCAACGAGAGAGAGATAAGAAATTTGGCAAATCCGAAGACAGTGAATTCAGTACAACAAAACAAACTATGAATAATGCGTATGTAGGGAATGAATTGGCACCAATTGATCCAAGCGAAATGACCGATATTTTAAAAATAAAAAGTATTATAAAACATTATAGTAATTATGCGTCACAGATCGGAGCAAATAGTACACATTTACAAAATTTTGTTGTTTTGAGTTTTAACAAAATGCCATTAACACAAAAAAATATTATGTTGAAAATGTGGATGAACGTTGCTGAGCGACTTAAGTTGAATAAAGATTATGAAGGTTTAGCACAGGTTGTTGGCGCATTGAAAAGTGTTTTGTCTGGTAAACCTAATGGTAATTTACCTGAAGCTGAAATACATAAAGATCTTGTGCTTGAAAGCAAGGATAAAAAACTTTTGGATGAATATGGTGCATTATTTGAAGATGGTCGATTCAAAGATATTCGAGAATTAATGGCAAAACATATTAGCGATCAGGAACAGTTTATACCTATGGGAAGTACAATTACTCAAGATTTAGATAAGTTTGCGAATATGTATTCTATGTGGGTAGGATATGTTGAACCATTGTCGCGAGAAAATCATGATAAAAAAGTGAAAGAGTCGCAAGACCCTTATAAAGAAAAAACATTTGAACAAATAGTTGAAGAAAGACGAAAGATAATACAGGAAAAGGGCGGTATTCAACAGTTGCATGAAAGACTGTTAAAACAAAAATCAACAGCACAAGGATCAATTGATAATATTGAAAAAGTGGTTACAAAACTGCCTAGCCAATTCATTATTAAACCAGAATCGTTTTTTCAGAAGGAAACATCAGTGCAAATTGCTGAATTTACACATGATAAGACTGCTACATTATCTCCTACCGATTTAGAACGGAGAAAAGGTTCAATTGCGGTATTGCCCGTTAATCCCATGGTGGAAATTGAAAATAAAATTAATCAATCAATTAAAGCAATAGAATTTATTGACAAACAATTAGAGGGGTTGAAATCAGAGAAGCTTGATCGTAAAGCCATTAATGAATTAAAGAAACAAAAATTGGACTTTTTAAATAAATTAATAGGATTTGAAAAAGATAAGTTTAAACAGATCGCTGCTAACGATTTTGTTGCACAAGAAAAATCACTTCTAAATGAACAAAATTATTTAAATAAAGCGATAGAGATATCGACCGATATAAGTAAAGAAGATAAATCGTATGACAAATTTAGAAAACAGTTATCGAGTGATTTAATATTACACAGTGAACATTATTCACTTTTCCTTGATAGTCGATCTGCTTATAACTTTGAAAACAGTATCAAAGGTAAAGAGCAAATGATTGACTTAATGACACAAGAGTTAAAGAAAGCGAGTAATGTATTGCTAACTAAATTTGGATTACCTAGAGATAGTGAGCATACAAGACAGTATCAGATTAATTTAAGTAATCAGATAATGAGAATTGATGGGTATGAGAATCATTTCAAATCGTCGGATTTACAATATCATTTACCAATTGAAATACAAACGCTTAGGCAGGACTTACGAGATGTAAAGGACATTTTGGCGTTAAAGGAAAATCTGACAGAATTAATGAAGCGCAGAAATAGTGTGCCACCTGTTATATCAAGTGATAAATATAAAGCTGATTTAGAGGGTATTCATACGCAGGCAAATCAAATTTTATCAAAATTTTCTCAAAAATTGGGGGATAAAGCTACTCAGGTTCTTCCCATGATAGAAGTGTTAAATGATATTTTAAAGCAAAGCCAAGCTCCTGCTCCATCAGTACTATCTATCACATCAGAGCAAAGGCTACGTCAATCACAGTCAAAATGATATTGAATTTATATGTATAGAAATTGGTGTCAAATAAATATTAGAATATTACAGATATTATAATTTGAGGTTTTTAGATATGAATCAGCAATTAGCACAATTATATTCTGTATATTCAGCCGAAAAAGAAGCTTTTCGCAAAAATAATACACCTTCTCTGCTTGAACATAAAACTAAAGAGCCAGACAGTTTAATTGTATTGAGAAATGCGTTATTAAACGTGCTTAATGATAAAAATATCAACGACATAGTAGATGATGAAGATAAAGATACCTTGCTTCATGTGGCTGCAAGAGCAAACGATGTGGAATTATTAGCGGCTCTTATTGAAAAAGGGGCTGATATTAATATTCTAAATATAAATGACTTGTCGCCAATGCAAATTGCGATTCATTGTTTGAGTAGGGGTTGCGTATTAAAACTATACCAAAATGGTGGGAATATTGAAGAAACAGATGTTTTAGGAGAAACATATTTATTTAAAGCAGTAAAATATGGCTATGCTGAGCACGTTGAATTATTGTTGGCGCTAAATGCAAATGTCCATGCATATGATAAATATGAAAAGACCATTATCGATTGTCTCGCAGAGTTAATGAAAAAAGATGATGCTGATCAAAAAATAAAATTTAAGATTGCTAGATTGCTTTTAGAAAATTATATAGGTATAGGAACTGATTTTTCAGGTATAGATCTGCCGCCAGGTGTGACTGATGGAGTACCTGTTATTTTTGCTACAAAAGATAAAGCACCTATTACTGTTGAAACTGATAAATTTAATAAAATAATCTTCAATTTTGATGATTTATTCAATTCCAAGTCGCTCAATTTTAAAAAATTACAGTATTTATTAGAAAAGGTTTTTAAACCCTATTTTCCTGGTGAACAGACAGTAATGTTGTATGAACATAATATTAATTTGCGAAGAGAGAATGGTGACATTCGTGCAAATAACTTTGCTATAGCAGCGCCTGAGCTGGAAAAGATTTATAATAAATTGCGGATCAGAACAGCTGGTATTCAAAGTTTAAAAGATTTAGCTAGCGCATCATTATTATTGCAACATGGACTTAAAATAAAAAAACAAGAACCTATTACGGATCCTAAATTAACGGCCGGTAATTCATTAATTTTACCTCCTGATATTGAAGAACGAATAGAATCTTTAGCCGCTGATATAGAAACAAAATTGGGTCGTGATAGAACAGGTAATAAATCTTCGGCTAAATAAGTAAAGTAAATATCAGCTATTTTTAAGTAAAAACAGTTAATAGCTTTACCAGTTAATCACTCAGGGAGAAACACATGATTAAACTGTTCCAATATCCAACGGATTGGGGCCTACCGAATATCAGTCCTTTTTGTATGAAAATGGAAACTTATTTGCGATTGGCGCAAATTCCCTATGAAATAGTTACTGTTGTGGATCCGCGTAAAAGTCCTAAAGGAAAATTACCTTATATAGATGATAACGGGCAAATTGTCGCTGATAGCAGCATCATTATTGATTATTTAAAAAATAAATATAGTGATGCATTAGATGGTCGCTTGTCTTCAAGTCAAAAAGCAACACGTTTGGCATTTCAACGCATGATCGAAGAGCATTTATATTGGGTTATTTTGTATTCCCGCTGGGTTGAAGATGAAGGTTGGGAAAAAATTAAGCCGCTTTATTTTGATGAATTGCCAGCATTTATGAAAGCTTTTGTGCCTGAAATAGTGCGCAGGCAATTTATTAAAGTTATTGAAGGGCAGGGTATCGGCCGTCATCATCGGGATGATGTTTATCAAATGGGTAAAGATGATGTTTCAGCAGTATCAACTTTGTTGGCCGATCAAAACTTTATGTTAGGTAATGACGTTACCAGTCTTGATGCGACCGCATATGGTTTTCTAGCTAATATTATTGAAGCCCCCATAGAATCTCCTCTGAAAGAACATACCAAATCTTTGCCAAATCTCGTGGCATATTGCGAAAGAATGAAAGAAAAGTTCAGCGCTGCGAAATAAAATGGTAAACTAACCAACTTTATTAATTCATCGCTTTTCCTTCTCCCGCTTGTGGGAGAAGGTGCCGAAGGCGGATGAGGATTGGTTAAATTAATGATGAATTCTTTTTAATATCCTCTCATCCGCCATAGGCACCTTTCCCCCATCGAGGAGAAGGAAAAAAATTGGGAGAATATTTTGCTTTTAATAACAGGCGGTGCCGGTTTTATTGGTTCTAACTTTGTTTTGCAAAGTCTTGCCAAATCATCAGAACCTATCGTAAATCTCGATAAACTCACCTATGCAGGCAATTTACAAAATTTACTGAGTATCCGTAACGATGGGCGTCATATTTTTGTGCAAGGGAATATTAACGATCGTGCATTGCTGCAAGATATTTTCAGCAAATATAAACCTCGTGCAATTATTCATTTTGCAGCTGAAAGTCATGTCGATCGATCTATCCAAGGTCCAGCGGAATTTATTCAGACAAATATTCATGGCACATTTAATTTATTAGAATCAGCCAAAAATTATTGGCAGACTTTAACAGAAAGTGATCGCGAAATATTTCGTTTTTTACATGTTTCTACAGATGAAGTTTATGGATCATTAAATCCGCACGATAAACCCTTCACGGAATTGACAGCTTATGCACCGAATAGCCCCTATGCTGCATCAAAAGCATCCTCCGATCATTTAGTGCGCGCTTATTTTCATACGTACGGTTTGCCGTTAATTACAACCAATTGTTCAAATAATTATGGCCCTTATCAATTTCCTGAAAAATTAATTCCCTTAATGGTCTTTAACGCATTAAATGGAAAAAAATTACCCATATATGGCGATGGTAATCAAGTGCGTGATTGGCTATATGTGATTGATCATTGTAATGCATTACGTGTTGTATTAGAAAAAGGCCGTCCCGGAGAAACTTATAATATTGGTGGCTGGAATGAAAAAACGAATTTAGAAGTTGTTAACGCAATATGCGCAATTTTAGATAAAGAATGTCCGCAATCTCGCTTTTTGCCTCATAAACAATTAATCACACATGTGACTGATCGTCCTGGTCATGATAAACGTTATGCAATTGATGCCAATAAAATTGCGCGTGAATTAGGATGGCAACCTGCAGAAGATTTTGTATCCGGATTATTAAAAACAGTACGTTGGTATTTATCCAATCAAGAATGGGTCAACAATATTATTCAAGGAGAATACCGCAATTGGATCACCCAAAATTACCAGCATCGGAGTGAACTATGAAAGGTATTATATTAGCCGGTGGTTCAGGCACGCGTTTATATCCAGCAACGCAAGTCATATCTAAACAATTATTACCTATTTATGATAAACCGATGATTTATTATCCGTTATCCGTATTAATGTTAGCGGGCATTAAAGATATTTTAATCATTTCTACACCACAAGATACACCACGATTTAGCCAATTATTAAATGATGGCGCTAAATGGGGCATTAATTTTTCTTATGCTATTCAGCCTTCACCTGATGGATTAGCGCAAGCATTTATTATTGGAAAAGATTTTATTGGCAATAATAATTGTGCGCTCATATTAGGCGACAATATTTTTTATGGTCATGACATGACCAAAGATTTACGTACTGCTGCCACTAAAAAAGAAGGCGCAACTATTTTTGCTTATGCAGTTCATGATCCAGAGAGATATGGTGTCGTCGAATTTGATAGAAATGATAAAGCGATCAGCATTGAAGAAAAGCCAAAACAACCTAAATCGCGTTACGCTGTTACTGGATTATATTTTTATGATAATAGTGTGATTGATGTGGCACATTCATTACGCCCATCAACACGCGGCGAATTAGAAATTACCGATATCAATAAACATTATTTAAATAAAGAGCAATTAGATGTGGTAGTCATGGGTCGTGGACATGCTTGGTTAGATACAGGCACACATGATTCATTATTAGAAGCGGGATTATTTATTCAAACTTTGGAGAAACGGCAAGGATTAAAAATTGCGTGTCCTGAAGAAATTGCTTATCGCATGGGTTATATCACAGCCGATGAATTAGCCTTATTAGCAGAACCTTTATTAAAAAATAGTTATGGTCATTATTTAATGAATCTACTAAAGGATAAATATTATTAATATGTTAGAACAAATATCATTATTTTATTACGATTCAGCAGCGCGACGAATTCCATTAATCGATGAAGTCAAAGATATCTTTCGTTATCGTGATTTGCTGCGCATGTTAATTATCACCAGTATTAAAACACGTTATAAACGATCCTCTTTAGGTGTGGTGTGGACCTTATTAAATCCATTGTTATATACCGTGGTAATGACATTGGCCTTTTCTCATTTATTCCATTATTCAGTAAAAAATTATCCTGTGTATTTATTGACGGGATTAATTTGTTGGAGTTTTTTTACACAAACCACAACACAAGCCATGCATAGTTTAATTTGGGGTGGTGATTTACTGAAAAAAGTTTACGTGCCCCGCACTATTTTTGCTTTAGCGGCAGTAGGTAACGGTTTAATTAATTTATGTTTGGCGTGTATACCATTGATATTAATTATGTTGATTTATCGTCAACCAATCCAATTAAGTATCTGGTTTGCACCATTTTCAATATTAATGTTGGCCTGTTTTACCTTAGGGGTGTCACTCATTTTATCGATTATTGCGGTTTATTTTACTGATGTAATTGATATGTTTCAGGTGGTTTTACAAGCCTGTTTTTATTTAACGCCACTGATGTATCCTGAAACAATATTGCCACCCAAAGCGATTCCTTTATTACGATTAAATCCGGTTTATGATTTAATAAAACCTTTCCGAGATGTTGTTTATCTAGGCACATTTCCAAAAACTAATTTAATAGTTGCTGCGGCTATTTCTTCACTATTAACGCTTGTCTTAGGTTGGTGGGTGTTTACACGCAAAGCAGATGAAATAGCGCATCGGATATAATCATTATGAAACCTGTCATTGAATTAAATAAAGTCTCTATTGTTTATAAAAAACCTAGCGAGCGTATTAAATCCATTAAAGAATATGTGATTCGCCGTTTGCAGAGAAAAGTGAAATTTAATAAATTCTGGGCATTGAAAGATGTCAGTTTTGAAGTACATAGTGGCGAAGTATTAGGCATATTAGGCCATAATGGCGCAGGTAAAAGTACTTTATTAAAAGTGATCGCGCGCGTATTACAACCATCCTCAGGACGCATTCAAATTCGAGGCCGTGTATCGCCACTGCTTGAATTAGGCGCCGGTTTCGATAAAGAGCTTACTGGCCGTGAAAATATTTATTTAAATGGCGCGATATTAGGTTATAAAAAACCTGATATTGCTAAACGTTTTGATCGCATTATTCATTTTGCGGGATTAGAAGAATTTATTGACGTGCCTATTCGTAATTATTCTAGTGGTATGGTGGCGCGATTAGGATTTTCAATTGCTACTGATGTGCAACCCGAGATATTAATTTTAGATGAAGTATTATCGGTAGGAGATGCTGAATTTCAAAAAAGATCCAGCGATCGCGTTAAAAAATTTCGTGAAAATGGCACAACCGTTTTATTAGTTACTCATAGTATTTCTGCTGTTAAATCTATGTGCAATCGAGCTATGTGGTTACATCATGGCCAATTACAAGCAGAAGGATCTGTAGATGAAATAGTTAAACATTATGGGACGGAAATTGAAGATGATGACGAGTAATTTAATTACTATTTCAATTGTGAGCCATCAACATGGTCAGATGGTGATGGAATTATTATCTGATTTAGAAAGATTTTGTGCTGATCAAATAACTGTTATTTTAACAATCAATAAACATGAAGATACGCAGTTTCATTGGGAAAAATTTCCTTTTCCAATAAAAGTCATTGCAAATATCACGCCAAAAGGTTTTGCAGAGAATCATAATGCTGCGTTTCAATTTTGTAATACCGAATTATTTTGTGTAATGAATCCTGATGTCAGATTAATGGGCAATCCTTTTCCGCAATTATTATCTACCATATCACAACAAGATGTGGGTGTGGTGGCGCCATTAATTGTAAATGAAATGGGACTGGTTGAAGATAGCGCCCGTAAATTTCCAACACCTATTCGCTTATTAAAACGTTATTTAATTAAAAAGAAGCGAATTGATTATCCAGTAAAAAATGAATTAATTTATCCCGATTGGGTTGCTGGGATGTTTATGTTATTTCGTAACGAAGTATTTAAAAAATTAAATGGCTTTGATGAAGCATATTTTTTGTATTGTGAGGATGTGGATCTTTGTGCACGATTACGCGCATTACATTATAAGATCATATTAAATCCCCAGGTATCAGTTATGCATCGTGCACAAAGAGCGAGTCATAAAAAATATCAATTTTTGAAATGGCATGTGACGAGTTTATTACGATTTTTAGTAAGGTTTTATGGGTGGGGATATAAATATAAGCAAGAGAATTTGTGACTGTTAACTAATTTATAATGAAACTATAGGAGAAATGATATGTTTACACCATTTGTAAGAACTTTAATTGAAGAAGCTATTAAAAGACATGAAAATCGGGAATCATTAACTGCTTTAAGAGCAGAGCTCAGTAAAGCTGGTGGTATAGAATATGCAAATCGTCTCTTTATAGAAGTGACTGATGATGATTTGGCAAAAGCTACTTATCACCAGTGTCGTTTTTATCAACGTTACAAATTGCAAGAAAAATTTAATGAAGCAATGACAAAGTACCATAAGGATGCTGAAGCTAACGCTATAGTTATATGTAGTGAGTTGGAAGCTAATCTTAATCTATTATTATTAGATCTTGATCCTGTTATTTATAGACACGAAGCAGATAAAAGATTTGAAAATCCACCTTATGCTCAAAGAATTCGTATCGCTATTCCAGAAAAATATATAAGCAATTTAAAAACCATGTTAGAAATGCAGAAAAAACAGGAGGAAAATGAGAAATTCAATAAACAAATTGCAGCATTTAGATTGAAATAAAAATTTTGCTAGATTCATCAAACAAGATGAGACTAAGTACTGTATGAAATTATTGTTAACTGGCGCTCAAGGTCAAGTTGGCAGTGAAATTGCCAATGTGTGTATGCGTGAAAACCTTGAGTTAATTTCACTCAATCACCAGCAGTGCGATATTGTTGATCTAAATAATGTAGATAATTATTTAACAACAAATCGCCCTGACGTTGTCATAAACGCGGCTGCATATACTGCAGTTGATCGCGCCGAGACGGAACAACAATTAGCATTTAATGTAAATACGCAAGGTGCAGCTAATTTGGCGCAAATTTGCAATAAATTATCAATTCCTTTGATCCATATTTCTACTGATTATGTATTTGATGGTAATAATCAAAAGCCATATGTAGAAACAGATATCCCTTCACCACAAGGTGTTTATGCGGCATCTAAATTGCAAGGCGAACAAGCGATACAGGAAATATGTCCAAAACATATTATTGTGAGAGTCAGTTGGGTTTTCGGCGCGCATGGTAATAATTTTGTTAAAACCATTTTACGCTTAGCGCAAGAACGTGAAGAATTAAAAATTGTTGCTGATCAATTCGGCTGTCCAACTTATGCCGGACATATTGCAGAAGTATTAATTAATATCGCTAAACAAATTACCCCACAATTTAATCAGTGGGGAATTTATCATTACTGTGATCTTCCCGCTACAAATTGGCATAATTTTGCCGAGGCTATTATAAAATCTGCCAATCCAATATTTCCTATTCGTGCAAAAAAAATTATTCCAATTTCAACAGCAGAATATCCCACTCCTGTAAAACGTCCAGCGTATTCTGTATTAAATTGCCAAAAGATTAATAGAATATTTGGTATTAAAGAATTTGCGTGGATTAACGGATTAGAGAAAACCTTATCTTTTCTTAACAAACTTTAAATCATCCCCATTGCTGAAAAGATCCCCTGGTTATTTAATGTGATAATATGCCTATTAGGGTAAAGAGTAGCATTGTCCTGGCAATAAATAACAACAAATAGTATCTGATTAAATTTTTTACAATATCATCTACAAATATAAATCTGATAAATAATGTAAAACTTTCATGACTTTAATATTATCAACTTGTCTTTCATTTCTTAAATCTTTAACAATTTGTACTGATGGTAATTGATACTTATTTTTATAATAATAAAGTGACTTGTTTATTTCATGATTTGATGTTTTTACTTCAATAATTTGTTCAATTTCATCATCTTTAATTAAAGCAAAATCGACTTCGTAGCCATCTTTAGTTCTTAAGTATTGCAAAGCGTATTCTTCTGCAAAATAGTCGATTTTTCCATAAACATGTTTTAATAAACATACAGCTACCAAATTTTCTAATTTTGCGCCTTCATCTCCTTTGACTAAACCAGTATCAAAAAAATATATTTTGGGTTCTTTAAGTAAACTTCTTGCAATATTCTTCGAATAAGGGACTACTCTAAAGACAATATATAAGGCTTCCAATATTTCGATATATTTCTTAACAGTATTAGGTGTGATAGCTAGATCTTCGGCAAGAGATTGATAAGATATAGTTGACCCAACTCTATCTCTTAATAATTCAAATAAAATTCGCATGGATCGTATGTTTTGTATTTTATCGAAATCAAATACATCATTCGCCAACATACTATGACTATATTGTAATCGCCAACGGTTAGCTTCAATAATATTTTCTGCCAAATACGGTTCTGGAAAACCGCCTTTATGTAATAAATCGTCGAGATGGATCGGCTTCTTCAACTGATTTAACTCTGCTGGTGACAAAGGTAGTAATCTATGTAAAAAATATCTTCCTGCTAATGAATCTCCAATCTGATCGAATATTTCAAGTCGTGCGCTACCTGTTACTAGAATATGTAGATGTTTAGGTTTTGTATCATAAATACCTTTAAGATAATTTTTCCAATCTTCCATTTTATGAAGTTCATCTAAAATTAATAAATCTGTTTTTTCCAGCCACGCTTGTTTATGTATGATGTCTTTATCTTCGGTATTATCAAAATTGAGATAAATAGGATTGGCAAATTGATTGGCAATTTTTTTAGCAATATAGGTTTTGCCTACTTGCCTTGGTCCTGCAAGTAGTACCATTTTTTTTGATAAATCTTTGATGATATATTCGGTTTGAACTCTGTCCATCCGACTATTCTGCATTACTTTGCGGAATAGTCAAGACTTTTCCGCAAAGTAATGAGGTTTAGTCGGAATGTGTAAGGTTTATTTAGGAGAAGGTGTCACTTTGTTACGGATTAGGGTGGTTTAAAATGTGAGAAAGAAAAAAGTAATTTAATATATCTCACCTTTCCATAATCGAGTTAAAAAAGTATGCCAAGGCAAAATTAAAATTGAAAGTTTCTCATTTATTTTAAGTAATCGTGGACGTTTGTCTTGTGAAATCACAATGGCTTGTGCTTTGGGATGTTCTTCACAAAATGCAATTAATCCAGCTAAATCTTGTTGATGGACTTGATCACTGAGTTTTACTTCAATAGCAAATTCAGCTTTGCCAATAATAAAATCAACTTCAAGACCCGTTTTTGTGCGCCAATAAGTAATATCTAACCTTTTTCTCTTTAAACCATTATATGCAATTAATTCCATTAAAATATAATGCTCAAAACTTCGTCCTGCTGCGGCACCTTTTAAAGAAGTAATAGGCTGTTTGGCTAGATAATTCGCGACACCTACATCAAATAAATAAAATTTAGGCGTAGCTGTAATAATATCGCGTTTCACTTTTTTGCGGTAAGGATAAATGAAATATCCTATAAGAGTATCTATCAATATTTGATAAAATCCTTGGACCGTTGAGCGATCAATGCCACAATCTCTTGCAATATTGTTAACATTGATCATTTCACCATTAGTTAAACCTGCAACATCTAAAAATCTTGCAAATCCAGCTAAATTTCTGACTAAGCCTTCATTACGAATTTCATCTGTTAAATAAACATCGATATAAGCTTGTAGATAATCTTGTAAATGTGATTCCTTAGCAAGATAGTGATTGGGAATTAATCCATGTGATAATGCTTTTAATAAATTAAAATCTTTTATTTCTGCAAAAACTAAGGGATAAAAATGATAAACCCATGCTCTACCACCTAATAAATTGGTGGATAATGTTTTTAATTTGCGCGCACTCGAACTACATAAAATAAATTGGATTTTATTATTCTCTATAAGCCAATGTACTTCATTTAATAATTCAGGAACTTTTTGTATCTCATCTATTATGACCGGGGATGATAATTCTTGTGCTGTCGCGGCGAGTAATTCTTCACGCAATAAATAAGGCGCTTTAGTTAAACGTATCACATCATGTGAATTTAACAAGTCATAATAGATAGAATTTTCGAACTGGTGTTTTAAATAATAGGATTTTCCAGTTTGGCGCGCGCCCCATAAAAATGCAGATTGCTTGTCTGGCAGATCTAAATGACATTGACGTGTAAACATAGTTAAACCATTTGCTGTGTGATTCAGCAAATGGTATCACTAAAAGAGGGTTACGCCAACAATTAGTTATGATGGCGTGGGCTGATTGTCTGTTGGAGCGTATCAGTTAATTTTCGAGGTTGCAATTCACTCATGTCAGGTTTATTTGAAGGCGTAGCTTTGGCTAAAGTTGTGCTTAAAAAGTGTCCGGCTAGTTGTGCTTCACTTTGCGGTGAGATTGGACAGGTTATATTACACGATAAAGATTTGCTAATAGTGGTATCAATAGATGATGTCTGGGTTGTTGTAATCGAAATATCAGGAGTCTCACACTGTTTAGATAACGGTGCTGATTCTGTTAAAGGTAATATAGATGTAGTTAATCGGGCTAATGTGTCAATGCGATTTTGAATTGCTTCTAAAATATTGGATTTTGCTGGAAAATCTAAAGCGGTAATTACAAAATTTTGAGAAAATTGATGTAACTTTTCTAGGTCATCAAAACAGCTCAGTACAAGAAAACTGATTTTTTGATCATTAATACCGCAGAGAAGATGAATCACTTTTTTGTCATTTTGATAAGGTATTAGTAATGCATCTTGTGCTTTATTATCTAAACAATTTAACAAGATCTTGAGCATTTCAAAATAAATAGGATTATTGTTAACATATAACTTAACTATTATGAAAGTAACCAAATTAGCTTGTACATTTAATGTATTATTCACTAAATTATAGTGTCTTGATGCCATTATGGTTTTTTGTAGTTGTTCCTTGTCTGTATTTATTATGCAAGATTTCAACAAATCTACTAAGTTATTATCAATGGCAAAATTGATTAGCATCAATATTGTATATTTAATATTATTTTGAGTAGATAATATATTGCAAATCCTTTTGTTGAATATTTCGATAAAATTCATTTTGGATTTTGGTGGAATTTTTGTATCAGGTTGAACGGCGCCAACAATTGCTTTGATCATGAGATCAATGTCGGAAAAATGGTTTAGAATAAATTCAGTTAATGCTGCATTATCTATGTAACATGTTGCGTAAAAAATATGTAAAAGTGGTTTGGGTGGTATTTTTAATAATTCATTCAATTGTTCTCCATACATGGGGATAATAATTTTAACTATTTCAACAAAGTTAGGAGAAATTTTACACTTCATAATCGCCTGAGTGATACCGCAGACGCTTAGCGGAAGACGATCGGAAAAGGTTATATTAATCGTTTCTAATAGTAATTCTTTTGATTTGTCATTACCGATTTTATTAATGCAATCCTGCAATGCAGCTACCGATCCCTTGTTAATTAAATGATTTAGAATTGTCATATTATTATTTTTTTCTATTAGGGCTGTTAATATTTGTCGAAAAGTTAAAATGTGCGCTTCACAAAGCTGATCGCAGAATTTTATGTTGTTTGTATAATAAAAATACTGAATTGCATTGGGAAAAGTAATGTTGTATTTAGTATCTGCTAAATATATCCAAGGACATAATAATGCATCAATTGCCTTATCTTTTAACAGATGTAATAACTTTATTACTATCTCTGGTGTATGATTGATATGAGCGTATTGAACTAGATTTGTATAGCGAAAATTAATATGTTGATATACTCGAAATCCCTCGGAATTTTGTTCGCGTGACTTATATAGTATGTCAGCTTGAAATGATTTTAAAATCACTTCTTCAATCGTTTTCTGTGAGCAGTTTTGTGTTAAAAGATATGCATTTTCAGTCCCTCCAGCAGTTAACCAAAGTTGTAAGAGCACACTTTTAGGCTGGGGAACATGAGAATCATTACAGGGTGTTAGTAGCATAGTTTCAATTTGATCACTACATTCTCTTTTTAATAATTCAAGTGTTTCGGTAATATTATCATGGGGATGCCAGCCTAACATGTATTCTAAAATACTTGAAAATGAATGCGTGTGAATTTCTGATGTATCATTATCGTCGTCGTGACCGTCATCGCAACGATAAAGAACTTTAGCGGTGCACATTTTTTTACGGTCTTGGGTACTTAAAAAAGCAAGTATATTGTCAGCGATCGCAAAATGTTTATTCATCCAGAAAATATGAAAAATGTTGGAATTATTATCATGTTCTGTTTCGAACATTATTTTGCTCAGTTGTTTACCGAGTAATTTGAGTGTCATATCAAATAATTGAATGGGTAACTCTTTAAGGCTGGCTAATCTATAAAAGACATTCGGTACAACAGGTTGATCTTCATTGAACGGTGTTGTCATCAAATCCTTTGCGGTATCAAGCAATGATGGAATTTTTATCTGACTTAATATCGCAAAAAATGTGACGAAATTGTAATTTTTATAAGCTTGTTTTAAGAGATTTTCCAAATCGCCTAGTTCTAATTTTGCTAAAGAAATAGGATTGTTAATAATTAATTCTGCTAGCGTTGCATCTAAATTAGGAGTCGTACGAATTAATGACTTTTGAATAGCTTGTAAGATAGGATTAGCTGCATAAACATTGTTTCTAAATTGAGGATTTCGTATTAAAAAAAGTTCAGTTAAATTTTTGACAGCCATATTTGAGAGCATGATATTTTTATCTAATTTTTCCTTTGTAATCGGGCTCACAGGATTTTCTTGCGATAATAATCTTATCGCACATTCTCTTTCATAAGTTCGATTATCCGATAAAATGACAGGATCGAAAAAAATTTGACCAGAAATAGGGCAGGTATAATCATTAGGACTTTCAATTTGTGGCTTTAGGTTTTTTATTGATTCTTTGTCATTTTCAAGCGGATTAGGATTCATTGTGTCCTCTTGTGTTTTAAGAAAAATAGAAAGTGACAGTATACAGGTTCTCTTCTATGTTAATACTATTTTAAGATTAGGATGTTATTATTTTTTGCCTATTTATAAGTAAACAGCTATTCAACTCCATTGGTGACAAATATGCCCTATAAATTTAATGCAAAACTGGCTCAAGAGTTCAAATCCCTTATTGATCAAGATCATTATGCACTATTGTATCGATTTATTATCAATAACAGACAAAGCCTGAATCTGAGTTTGGAACCACATGTTTTTTGCAACTTATTATATTATGCAATGAAGAATGAGAAGCATAATGCTATAACATGTATTTTAAAGCATTTCGAAGGGATATCGTTATCATTGATTTCTGAAAATACAAATATTAAACAGGACATTTCAGTGATGATGAAAATGTCAATATGGGTGTTACAAGAGCCTATAAAGAATGAGACAATTTTACAGGAAATTATTAATTATTTAAAACAACAATCAAAGCAAGAATATGATGAATTATTGAAAAATATAAATACATCACAAAGTGATTTTATTTCTGGTTTAATGAGAGTTAACAGATTCGACTTGCTTGTGGATTTATTAGCAATGGGAGTTTTACCTAATAAAGCAGAGTTGGCTGCCGAATTTGAATCAATAACAATCGCTGGGATTAATATAAAAAAAGCTAATTTAATATCTGTGGTCGTGCTTATGGGTAATCCTGAGGCGTTAAAAACACTTTTAATCGCGCTTGACCGAGAATCAATGACCGATTTTATTTTACAACACAAAACTGTTTTTACTGAGCACCCTAAAATTCATGTTATTTTTGAGCCTGCTGCTATTTTTATTACAAAATATTTTTATCAAGTTTATGATGCAATTAAGATTCCGAATAGGAATGTAACCCCCTTTTGTTATTGGGAAGATTTATTTCAAATTAATAAAACCTATGAGTCACTTGTTGAAACACTCAAGCTCTCTCAGCAAGATAAAAATCTTTTAGATATGTTATTAATCGCTGGTACAAATCCACGAGGGATGGATACTTTACTATTGCGACAACAACAATTATGGAAAAATATTATCGAATATACCATTAAAAATACGGTGATCTGCTTATACAAAATGATGTTAGCAACAGGTTTCAATTTAAGCGTCGAGATAAAAAATCTTATTATAACGTTCGCATTATCAGCTTCACATTCGGCAATGAATCCTGAGCGGCAAGTCCCACTATTAGCTAGCCGAAGTCTGTTATTTTATGCAAAGTATACTGTAAAAATGCCGCAAAGTTCAGTTGATTTTATCATTCAACAAAACCTGACAAATTATCAGAATACATTTTCACTCACTTATAAATTAGCATTGCTTGGGTTTAAAGCGAGGCGACAAAACCAACCATTACGTGAAGAGGATACCTGTGCGCGTGATGTTACTTACTGTAAAAATTTAGTTAATTTGATTCATTTGGTCATCACAGATAATTGGCATATCATTAAACCATTATTTGATAAGGATCATCAGCTATTCATGACAATATATAAAGATAAGATGATGAAAATAGATCTCAGAAAAAGTGAGATAGTTAACGCCATCAAAGAAATTATTCGGGATTTAAAAGGAGAATTTATTCAGCAACCCATGTCTATTCAAGTAGATGATGAGGAGCAAAGAACAAAATTTAATCAGAATTTTGCCAGACAAGTCATGTGTTATTTTAATGATGAAAGAGCAACTTTTCGTTTCTGGAATGGACATAAAGAACGAGCAGATCTTCAATGTCGTATCGAAGGAGTCGCAATCAATTATGTAGATAAATTGCAGCATTTGGATGAAGAGGCCATGAAAAATTTAGTTGTTAAATTGGCAATGTCTAATTTTACGATTAAAGTCATTGAAAATATTCTTGATCAAGAAACAAATCAAAATACAAAAAGGGAAAAAAGAAATCTACAAAGAGCTGATCAGGTAAGGCTTAAACTTTCAAGACAAACTCCAAGGGCGTAATAAATTTTAATTTATTAAGATATGCAAAGCTTGCAAAAATTAAAATTCAATTTAATTGAAAAATGAAAGGCGCATTTAATTAACTAAATCAGAACTATTTATAATTTTTACACCCAATTTTTCAATTTCTGCTAATGCCTCTTCAGAATCATTGGGTTTTAAATTAATTCCACTACAACCATCTTCTATAACAAATACATTAAAACCTAAATGAAAGGCATCAATAGCACTATATTTAATGCAATAATCTGTGGCAATTCCTACTAAATAAACATCAGTAACATGATGTTCTTTGAGAAAATCACCAAGACCTGTGGCACGACGATGTTCGTTATCAAAAAATGCACTGTAACTATCAATCGTTGGATCGCTGCCTTTATGAAATAATTTTACGATTTTTTCGGTTTTTAATCCGGGTGCAAATTCAGCGCCATGCGTATTTTGTACACAATGATCAGGCCACAATACTTGCGCAATACCATGTAAATCGATGACATCACCAATTTTTTTACACGGATATTGTGAAGCAAAACTGCCATGATGCGCAGGATGCCAATCTACTGACGCCACGATTAAATCGAAATAGGGTTGTAATTTATTCGCGACAGGAATTGTCTGATTGCCTAATAAAGAAGGTAGTGCGCCACCAGGTATAAAATCATTCTGAATGTCAACGATCACTAAAACTTTTTTAGTTGTTTTCATAAATTAATACCTCGT
Source organism: Pseudomonadota bacterium (assembly GCA_021777765.1). Classification (GTDB taxonomy): domain Bacteria; phylum Pseudomonadota; class Gammaproteobacteria; order DASZBR01; family DASZBR01; genus JAJYDF01. Next base: position 23,346 of record JAJYDF010000001.1, read on the forward strand.
GCAATTAAAATTAATTTTGTTTTGAGATCAAATAAATGTTTTTCTAAACCGACAGGATAAATATGTGGATTTAAAAAACGCCGGATGGTGGGATGAAATTGTTGTAATTCATGCAATGTTTTTAACCGCGATTCTGCAATGGGTGGTATCGAATAAATTAACTTTCCGCCACGAAATATCGGCTCTAATAAATCACGGTATTGTACACCGGGTGATATTTTTCTTTGATGAGTCATATCTAATGGATCAATGATAGTACAACTATCAGAAATACCAATTTGTTCATCATAAATAGCATCGGCTAAACATTGACTATCTGAATAAAATCGTCTGACTTGTAAAATGCCAGGCGTAGTAATTTTTGTAGCCTGTTCCGATAATTTTAATTTGTAAGACCATTCATTTTTTGCATTTTCTCGTAATGCAGATAATTTATAAACACCATCAAGCGCGGGTTGTTCATAAGCAGTTGCAAGACGCGTACCTACTCCCCAGACATTAATTTTTGCGCCTTGATCTTTTAAACTGGAAATAATCCGTTCATCTAAATCATTACTACCAACAATGACCGCATCTTTAAATCCCGCTGCATCAAGTAATTTGCGTGCTTCAATACTGAGATAAGCTAAATCACCAGAATCAAGACGTACACCCATTAAATGATGCCCCGCTTGTTTTAATTTTATGCCTATTTCTATGGCATTTTTTACACCTTGAATGGTGTTATAGGTGTCCACTAAAAAAATACAATTATCTGGAAATGCATGGGCGTATGCATCGAATGATTCTAATTCTGATGGAAATGACATAATCCAACTGTGTGCATGTGTGCCTTGCACGGGAATATTGTAAAGTTTTCCAGCTAATAAATTAGATGTCGCACTACAGCCACCAATATATGCCGCACGGCTTGCTGAAATACCACCATCTGGTCCTTGTGCTCGGCGTAAACCAAATTCTAAAACCGGTTCGCCCTGTGCAGCATGACAAATGCGTGATGATTTTGTTGCAATGAGAGATTGAAAATTAATTATGTTTAATAAAGTGGTTTCTAATATTTGGCATTGTAATAATGGGCCGGTCACGCGAATTAATGGTTGATGTGGAAAAACAACAGTGCCTTCAGGTATGGCGTCTACATCACATTTAAATCGTAATTTTTTTAAATAATTGAGAAATTCTTTATCAAATAATGGTTGGCCTTTTGGATTTGTTAATGAATATAAATAATCAACATCATCTTGGGTAAATGATAAATTATCAAGATATTCAATGGCTGTGGCTAAGCCCGCACAAATTGTGTAGCTACCTTGAAAAGGAGATTTGCGGAAAAATAAATTAAATACAGATTCATTTTCATGTGTACCTGATTTCCAATAACCATATGCCATGGTCATTTGATACATATCTGTCATTAAACCTAGAGATGTTTTATATATTTGCTGCAAAGTATTGGTGGACATTGATGCAACCAAAATTGATTGAGGATAATAAATAATTATAACTTAAAATATTTTGATGCACAGCCCAATTTTTTCCTTCTCCTTTCAAGGCGGACGCATCTTAAGTTCAGATGTAGCCTGGATGAAAGTAAATGACAAAAATAATAAAAATATCAGAACAGGCATATGTAAAGTAATTATTTCATGCGCTGCTGTAATCCGGGGAAGTCAATTTTGAACCCGGGTTTCGCCCTTAGTACTAAATGAATAATTGTAATTAATCAAAGTTCGTGTAAATAAATTATAATTTTCATTTGGCTGCGCCCAGACTACGCCTTTGGCACTTTCTCCCGCAAGCGGGGTATGGAGAAAAAATAATTATAAATTTTCTCTGGGATTAAATTTAAACGTTTCTGACATCCGTTGATAAAATTCTTTCGCTGATGGGGTATCTGCTGGAGGAGTATAAATTTGCAATGTAACATATTGGTTGCCAATTGCTTTTGATGGCAAACCTCGACCTTTTAAGCGTAATTTTTGACCTGAATGCGATCCTGCCGGAATTTTTAATTCAACTTTTCCGCCCAGAGTAGGCACAGCAATGGTTGTACCCAATGCTGCCTCCCAAGGTGTAATAGGTAAATTTAAATAAACATCGGATCCTTCTACACGGAAATGGGGATGTTCTGCTAATTCCACATCTAAAATCAGATCTCCTGCTGGCCCACCACTCATTCCCGGCGCGCCCTGACCGCTAAGACGAATTTGTTGCCCATGGGTGACGCCTGTCGGTAATTTCACTTTCAAATTTTTTGTTTGAGTATTTCTGCGACCGTATTCATCTGCAGTAGTTATTGGAACTGTAAGATTTATTGTTGCTCCTTGGTAAGCATCAATTAAGGGAACTGTTATTTTACTGTGTAAATCTTCCCCTTTTTGTGGAGCTGCACGACGTGATTGAAAAGGAGATCGTTGTTGTTGTCTCCCTGCTCCTGCAAAACCACCACCAAATAATGATTCAAAAAAATCACTGAATTGACCACCACCGAGATCACCAAAATCACTGGAATAATAAACATGTTCACCTGGGCCACCAGCACCCCAACCAGGCGGTGGTGTAAATTGTTCACCCGCGCGCCAATTTGCGCCCAGCTGATCAAATCTTTTGCGTTTTTCAGGATCGCCTAATACTTCATAGGCTTCATTTAATTCTTTCGTTTTTTCTTCAGCGTTTTTTTCTTTGCTGACATCAGGATGATATTTTCTCACCAATTTACGATAGGCTTTTTTGATTTCATCGGTGCTCGCATCGCGTTTAACGCCTAATACGTCATAATAATTTTTATATTCCATAACATTTACCCGTTAAAAGAAGTGGGGAAGTAAATGATCAAATAAAAACCCAGCATTTGCAATGACAAATGCTGGGTTATTTTTGCGTGAGAAATGTTTATTCTTGAACTTTAATATCAATTTTACGGGGTTGGCTTTTTTGCACTTTAGGAATAATAATTTCTAATACACCGTGTTTTCCTTTAGCAGTAATGCCTTCTGAATCAGCGGAATCAGGTAAGCTAAAGCGACGATAAAAAACACCTTCTTCACGTTCGCGTCTGTAAAAATCGACACCTTTTTCCTCTTTTTCGGAATGTTTTTCACCTTTGATAGTGAGTACACCTTTTTCCATGGTGACTTCAATTTTTGAGGGATCAACACCTGGCACATCTGCCAAAATGACGAAGCGAGTGGGTTCTTCTTTGATGTCAACATTCGGCAGCCATTGACTGGTTGCAACTTTTGTTGAATCTGTGTCTGTAGTGCGCAGATTTTGTTCAAATATTTTATTCACTTCATCTTGTAATTGATTAAGTACTGACCAAGGTTGATAACGTATAATTGCCATAATAACCTCCAATAGGAAATAAAATTAAAAAGTTGATTTTAAATATAGAGGCTATTTTTTGGATTTCAAGTTGGTTAATTAATAAATTTTAATAAATAGATAAACCCAGAAGAGACAAAGAAAGATGATAATATCAAAACAAATAGTTATTCAATTCACCATTTGATTTATATCTGGTATTAAATCTGATTTTTCTACGTAATGACTATTTGACTATCTCATCTTTTTCATACAATCTCCGCAGGAAATTGTAATTTTTTAAATAACATACTTACGATATAATCGTATAACTATGCTAATTTGATGAGGCCATACTATGCAACGTATTATTGCAGGAGCTACAGGATTAATTGGAAGTGAATTAGTGAAATATTGGTTAAATAAAAATTATCAAATTACTGTTATTGGTCGCAGTAAACAAAAAATAATTAATCAGTTTGGTGCTAGTGTTATAGCTTGTGAATGGCAAGAATTATCTACAGAAACGATTAAAAATGCAGAATTAATAGTCAATCTCGCTGGCGCAAATATTGGTGATAAATTATGGTCAGCTCAACGTAAAAGTGAAATTATTTCGAGTAGAGTAGAAGCAACCAAAACGATCGCAAATCTTTGTGCTCACTTAGGTCAACAATCTCCTGTATTATTTAATGCCAGTGCAGTGGGGATTTATCCATTTGGTGAAGAAACATATACAGAAGATGCAACATTAACAACACCTAGCAGTTTTCTAAGTGATATAGCCCAGCAATGGGAACAAGCAACACTTAATGCAAAGAATAATAATGTGCGCGTTATTAATATGCGTTTCGGCGTTGTGTTAGCAAAACAAGGTGGAGCATTACCAAAAATGGCATTGCCATTTTATTTTTTCGTGGGTGGAAGAATTGGTAATGGCCAGCAATGGCTATCATGGGTTACTCTTCCAGATATTTGTCATGCTATTGATTTTATTTTTCAAAATGCTTCATTAAATGGGCCAATTAATTTCGTTGCGCCTCAAACAGTTCGTCAAAATGAATTTGCAGAAATATTAGGAAAAACATTGCATCGACCGAGCAAATTTCCACTGCCTGAAAAAGTAGTGAATTTAATATTTGGTCAAATGGGCAAAGAGTTATTATTGTCAGGCCAACGAGTGGAGCCTAAAAAATTAATTGATCAAGGCTACACATTTTTATATCCCACATTGACGGAAGCGTTGCAAATGATTTATGGGAAGAAATAATCTAACTATCCAATGCGGTCATGTTCGTACGAGATCGATTTGTTAAAAATATTATTAATTTATAAGGATCTAAAAATATGTATTTTTTTCACCAAGTTTTTGAGACAATTTTTGAGAAAAAACATACTCTATGATTCAATCATGATGGCTAATAATTTAGATGTAAATCAATAGGGATGGTTAATAAATGCCAATAAAGACAGTAGGTCAGATTTTAGAAATGATTAAACCGTATATGGGCGGTGGAAAGTATTGTAAATCAAGATATTCTAATTATGCTCGTCTTGTTATTGAGGATAAAATCGATGAGTCTAATGTAAAGCAATTAGGCGAGGCGTTAGAACAGAATACAAAAAAAATCGATTTAATTTTAGGGGGCGGACACTTCAACATAAAAAATTTAGATAAAAAATTCACTACGGAAGAATTGAAAGCAATCAAAGAATTAAGTCGGATAATCAAGACAAATCCAAAAATACGATCATTTACTATGGACAAATATTTTTTTGGTGATTTAGGCGCGCAATATTTAAGTGAGGTTTTAGATAATCCTCAGCTGGTTTCTTTGGGATTTTATTGCTGTGCTATCGGTGACATGGGGGTTCAGGCTATATGCAAAAAATTAAAAAATAATAACACTTTAAGACATCTCAATCTTTCAGCTAACCTGATAGGAAATGAAGGAGTAAAAAATTTACTTGAGATGCTAGAAACAAATAGAAGCATCATGTCACTTGGTTTAACTTATGCAAAGATATCCAAAGAAAATGTAGCTTATTTAATAGAGGTGCTGGTAAAAAATAAAACACTATTGGCAATTAATTATGATTTTGCATCTGAGAACATGAGTATTGAACAAGAGCAACGAATTAATGATTTAATTGCGAAAAACTGTAAATTAAGAAATGATTTTATCATGGCAGCAGCTAACAGTGATACAAAAACAATTGAATTATTATTCCAGCATGGTGTTTCAATTAATTGTGTTGATGTTCAAAGTAAAGTTGGATGGACTGCATTACATTATGCCTCATTTAATGGTGATATCAATCTTGTCAAATTTTTAGTAGAAAATGGCGCAGATATTAATTGCCTTACTGACGAATATAATACAGCTTGTGAATTGGCGGAAGCAAATAAACATTATGACATATCAAACTATCTGGCATTACAAAGTATCAAATTGACGAGTGCTAATTATAATGCTGCTGAAGAATGGTCTCAGTTGGGAGACAATTATTTTTTAGGTAATATTTTAATTAAAGATAATATCATAGCGCGAGCATGTTATTTACAAGCGCTTAAAATAGATGAAAATCATGAGCATGCATTTGCTATCCTGGGATATCTTTATTTAATTCAAAAGAAACTGCTCTTTGATAATACTCGTAAGAATGTGGTAAGCACTTCAATGATTCCTTCAATTTTTACAGCGAACCAATGGTTTGAGTATGGAAAATTTTGGTATTTGCAGCGCAATTATAAATATGTCAATGCATGCTATATTAATTATTTGTTATTGAAAGAAGAGCATCCAAGTCCGCTATTTGATATCGCAAGACATTTGAGTGAAAAAACTATTCAAGCCCAAGAATGCACTGAATATTTTGCGCGAGTTGTCTACGAAAATCATTTCGAATCAATAAAGCCCCTCTTGCATAATTGTTATTCAAATATGAGTTTGGCTAATGATTGGTTATGTTTAGCGAGAAGCTTTTTTCTCGAAGGTATAAAAAATCCATTAAATTATAATTTTGCTCTTGCTTGTTTTGAAATAGCCACTCAAATTGATCCTTGCAATATTGAAGCACTTAATCAGCTGGGCGATATGTATGTCAAAAGCGAGGGCATGTGGAAAAATAGAAAAACTGCTAGAGAATATTATGAAAAAGCAGTAAATCTGGGCGATTTAAGCGCATTGGCAAAAATTGTAAAAATGGATTATGCAATGATTACTACAGCTGAAGAGTGGATAAACATGGGTGATAAATTCCATGATGATATCAATGACAAATTAAATAATGAGAGAGCACGTATTTGTTATGAGGAAGCATTAAAACTAGATCCAAATAATTATAAAACTTTAATTAAATTAGGTTTATTGTGTGAAATGAGATTGAATCAAGTATGTGAAGCTGTTAAATATTACGAGTTAGCAATTAACCATGCTGCTGAAAGCTGGTTTTATCTACTAGACAAATTAATATCTATAGATCCTGTAAAATTATTAGAAAATTTATCTAATAGATCGAATTTTAGCGCTGACGATTTATTAAAAATTGGTAATTTTTATTACAATTCTTCTAATAAAATAACTCAAAAATATAGTAAAGCGGCTAAGTGGTTTGAAAAAGCAAGAGAGAAAGGAAGTGCAGAGGCATATAGAATGATTGGAGTGATGAGTGAAAAGGGGCTCAATGATTCTATCAATTTTGTTGAGGTAGCGAGATTATATCAACAAGCTTTAGAGAAAGGCTGTACAGAGGCGCGGAGTAATTTAGAAAAATTATTTAATAAAGAAGATATTCGATGTGTTGACGCTCAGGAAATTAGTAAGATGTATCGTGATGGCATAGGTGTTAAATCTGATGTGCAACAAGCTGATAAATGGTATCGGCTGTCTATGCGAAGATCTGCTATTTCACATCCTTTAACGATGTTTTTTCATACCACATCTTCTTCAGGAAGTCGATTAGAGAGCGAGCAAGATCCAGCAAGTCTCAATAGTTATAATTCTGACCGCAACTGCACACTATTAGATAAGCAAAATCCATAGAAGCTTCTCCCGTAAAGAAAGCACGCAGTATGAAATTAGTGCGCAAGCTAAGTAAACATATAAAATATGAAATTAACACTTATACAAGAATATCAATTTTTTAGGGAGATGTTATATGCTCAACTATAAAGAAGCGCTCGCAAAATTAAAAGCAGATCTAGCGGGTGGTGATGAATCTAAAGTAAAAGAATTTATCTGTGGTTTAACTAGTAACAATCATCTAAGTGTTACAGAAAAAATACGTCTACTGTCTGTTACTATAAATAACAGTGATAATAATTCAAAAACAATATTAGATATGTTTCCCGCAGTGCGTGAAGATATTGCCTTATTTGCCTATAAGCTAGGTCAAAAACTCGAATTAGAAAAAGAAATTCGAAAAGCTAAAAAATTATATTTAGTAGCTGTCATTTTAGGTAATAATTCTGCTCAAGAACAATTTAGCCAAGCTGATTTATCATTTCGTAGTTTTCATCGACAAATGCCTTTTCTTTTGCAGGTGGATTTTAGGCGTTTACCACAAAAGTTTGTCATTTTTATTGGTTTCGCAGAGATTTATTTAGCCATAAATAATATCAATGATTATCTTTATAATCACAGGGAAGATAAAAGTGCTGAACAACGTGCTCGACAACAAGATTTCTTAGAATTACTTGATAAAATGTGTCGTGGAGTTTTTGAAAAGTTGAGTGCATTTTTAATCCACATCAATCTGACTGCACGAGAACGTAAATTAAAAGCGACCCAATATTTACCCTTCTTGACTGGACTTCCTCTTGTAGGCAGTGATTTAGCAAAAATCACAAGAGGTTCTCAAAAGTATCAAGATTTGCGTGAGAATCTTTTTCGTCTTGCCAGGCAGTATGGAACAGTTGTTTTAGAAACCGCAGCAAAGGTATTTAAAACCTACCTTGATCAACAACAATCGAGCTCATTTGAGTATTTTTTGTTAACAGAACATGCTGAATTTTTAAAATTGCTGCCTATTTATAGGAAGGTAACCGATTGTAAACGAATAAAGTATTTTACGACTACAGCTACTAATTTATGGAAAATGCTCGACTGTCCTGCTCTTATCCCTCCAGTTTGTAAACCTGACACCATTGAAAATTCAGCATATAAGATTTCAGTAGATCTTCCTCGAACAACTTTCTTAAGCCACCAAGAAAATGATCACCAGCTTTTCGTAGAAAAATGGACCAATGCAAAGTTAAATTACTATTTACAAGGTAATGCCGATGGCGGAGCTTTTGGTGCTCTACTTTTAAATATTTTTGCATTTGGAGAAATAATTCCTTGGCACCAAATGCCTAGCCTTAGATTTGGTTATTTAAATGATTTTGGTGAAGTGAGTGGCTTTGCTATTTTCTCCACCAGGTGCCTTGCGGAACAACAAGCTTGGTTTCTGAGCATTATGCATAATGCCAATGCACATCCCGATGAGATACGGGTTCAAATATTAACAAACATATCGGCTGAATGTTTACCCAGATTTGATAATGTGCCTACGTTTGAACCTGTGCTCATCACTCAGCTCATGCAACAATTTATTCGATCAGATAAGGTTACTGAGTTTGTGCATAACCTATTATCGAATGACGGTGAAATAAATTTACCTTTCTTAGATAATTATAATCGAGCACAAACTTCTCACCCTAGCTGGGAGAGGGATAAATATATCATCCGCGCTCGAAAATACCCTCATTCAGCTCCATAAGGCACCGTAATTTTAATTGATCTTCTATAACATCAGACATCTATATATTTGTATAAGAGATCATTTGTTCTGCCCAACCTACGAAAAAATTTTTCCAGATGCTACTGCTTATAGAAGTCAATGGAAAAAGAAATATTATGCTTTTGCAAAAGTGATTTCTTTATTTTTCTTTGTGACTTTAATTGTATCACCCGGTAAAAATTGTCCTTCTAATATATCTTTCGCCAGCGGATTTTCCACGGTTTGTTGTATTACGCGCTTTAAAGGTCTGGCGCCATAAATCGGATCATAACCCGTAGCCGCTAAATAATCTAAAGCAGAATCATCAATGTCTAATTTCAAATCACGCTCTAATAAACGTTTTTGTAATTGTTCAATTTGTATATTAGCAATGTTACGAATTTGTGTTTTTTCTAAGGGATGGAATACAACTATTTCATCTAAACGATTAATAAATTCAGGACGAAAATGTTGAGATACAACAGTCATTACAGCTTCTTTCATTGCGCCATAATTATTTTCACCCGCCATTTCTTGAATCATTTGTGAACCTAAATTGGATGTCATGACAATGACGGTATTGCGAAAATCAACAGTACGGCCATGACCATCGGTTAAGCGACCATCATCTAATACTTGTAATAAAATATTAAATACATCGTGATGCGCTTTTTCAACTTCATCTAATAAAATTAATGAATAAGGTTTACGACGCACTGTTTCAGTTAAATATCCGCCTTCTTCATAACCAACATAACCAGGAGGTGCACCAATTAATCGTGCGACGGCATGTTTTTCCATATATTCAGACATATCAATGCGAACCATCGCTTCTTCAGTATCAAATAAAAATGTCGCTAATGCTTTACATAATTCAGTTTTACCAACGCCAGTGGGCCCTAAAAATAAAAATGATCCAATAGGGCGATTAGGATCAGCTAATCCTGCGCGTGATCGACGAATAGCATTGGAAACTACTGTGACTGCTTCATCTTGTCCAATAACGCGTTTATGTAATGCATCTTCCATGCGTAATAATTTTTCACGTTCACCTTCCAGCATTTTCGATACGGGAATATGGGTCCATTTAGAAACCACTTCAGCAATTTCTTCTTCAGTGACTTTATTGCGTAATAAATGTTTTTCTTGTTTTTCTGCCTGAGTTGCATCTTTTAATTGTTTTTCTAATTCTGGAATACGTCCGTATTGCAATTCAGACATTTTAGTTAAATCACCAGATCGTCTTGAAATTTCTAAATCTAAACGCGCTTTTTCAAGTTGTTCTTTAATATGTTGTGTGCCTTGTAAAGAAGCTTTTTCTGCTTTCCAAATTTCTTCCATATCAGCATATTCTTTGGTTAATTTTTGGATTTCATCTTCCAGTGCTTTTAATCTTTTTAATGAGGCTTCATCGCTTTCTTTTTTTAATGCTTCACGTTCAATTTTTAATTGAATTATTCTTCTATCTAATCGATCCATTTCTTCAGGCTTTGAATCAATTTCCATACGAATACGACTTCCTGCTTCATCGATTAAATCAATGGCTTTATCCGGTAAATTTCGATCGGTGATATAGCGATGAGATAAAGTGGCAGCAGCAACAATGGCTGGATCGGTAATAACGACACCATGGTGAATTTCATAACGTTCTTTTAGGCCACGTAAAATGGCAATAGTGTCTTCAACGCTCGGTTCATCAACTAATACTTTTTGAAATCTTCTTTCTAATGCCGCATCTTTTTCGATGTATGTGCGAAATTCATCTAACGTGGTTGCGCCGACACAATGTAATTCGCCGCGTGCTAATGCAGGTTTTAACATATTGCCTGCATCAATTGCGCCTTCTGCTTTACCAGCGCCAACCATGGTGTGAATTTCGTCGATGAATAAAATAATTTGGCCTTCTTGTTTTGCAATATCATTCAGAACTGATTTTAATCGTTCTTCAAATTCACCACGGAATTTTGCACCAGCAATCAGCGCGGCCATATCTAATGCCAATAATTTTTTATTTTTTAATCCTTCAGGTACTTCGCCATTGACGATTCGTTGTGCTAATCCTTCTACAATTGCTGTTTTACCAACACCAGGTTCACCAATTAATACCGGATTATTTTTTGTTCTTCTTTGTAATACTTGAATAGTGCGGCGAATTTCATCATCGCGTCCAATAACCGGATCGAGTTTTCCTTGTGCGGCACGTGCGGTGATATCAATGGTAAATTTTTCTAATGCTTGACGTTGTTCTTCTGCATTGGGATCAGTCACTTTTTCGCCACCACGAATTTTATTGATGGCTTGTTCAATATTTAATTTAGTGGCGCCGGCTTTTTTCAATATCGTGCCTAAATTGCCTTTATCTTCTAAAGCAGCCAACACAAATAATTCGCTAGAAATATATTGATCTTTTTTTTGTTGTGCCAATTTATCGCAAATATTTAATAATCGATTTAGATCAGGAGAAATGAGAACTTCACCTTGAATGCTTTCTCCTTGTACTTGCGGCAATCGTTGTATTGCTTGTTGTAATTCGGTGTGTAACAACTCCACATTGACTCGCGCTTGTACTAATAAAGGACGAATAGTTCCGCCTTGTTGGTCCATCAATGCCAGCATCAGGTGAATGGGTTCTATATATTGATTTTCTTTGCCCACAGCTATGGATTGCGCTGCCGATAACGCATTTTGAAATTTACTGGTAAATCGTTCGATAGACATATTTAAATTCCTTTGTGTTGCCGATATTGCTGGGAATGATGGGGGCTAAGTGGTTTAAATTCAATATTTCTTTAGCATTAATTATTGAAAAATTAGAATATGGTCTATACTTTATTTTTTTTAAAATCAAGGAGTGATTTTTATGAGAATGTCTGTTCAGCAAAAAGCATTTTTGTTGATGCTTTTATTGATTTCTTTAGTGTTACCTTCTTTATCATCTGCTGCGATGAATGCTAACCAAGCAGGATTTAATCAAGTGCCATTAGTGTCTTTCAATATTGCAAACAAAGCAGTGGCCAATAAAAATTGGAAATTAGCCTATGCTACAGCTCCAAATGCACAAGTCGTGTTTATGGATGTATGCCCCAAAACAAACCCTGCAAATGAAGTAGGCGTGGAAAAACACCCATTCGATCAAGTGATTTATATTGCTCAAGGTGATGCTGAGGTGATATTAAATGGTCAACATATTAAAGCAGATGCTGGCGACATGATTTTTATACCTCAAGGAACAGTACATAACGTAATTAATTTAAATCAACATAAACCATTAAAATTAATTAGTGTTTATTCCAGCAATGATATTCCAGCACATGCTGTTTATCCTACCAAAGCAAGCGCATTTTAAATAATAAGTGGCTCAAAATTACTTTGGATTGTGAATTCCATTAGTTTTTTGAGCCACAATATCTTTATTCTTTTGGCTATCTGAGCTTAGTGAATTGAAACTCCTCATAACCGATAGATTATTTCAATTCAGGTTAGTTAGTACTGAGCAAGACAAGAGAGGTCATTTTTGTCCTGATAATCAATTAGGATCTATTTCTTGATCGATTAAACGTCATGTGTTTTTCACGAATTTGATCTGCAAGCTTCTCGGATTTATCTCGTAAAGTTTTTACACAGGCATAATTGCGTTCAGCAGTATTTTTCAATTCTGAGGTTACATTGGGATTAGATGCAAGAGCGGCTAAGGTCTTTTGCATAGAATGAGTGGCACTATGAATTTGATCGATAAATTCTAATGGGTGAGTTTGAGCTTTGTTATCTGGTAGTGATGTAAAAATTGTTGGTTTATAACTCATAGTGGCATACCTTTGTTATGTAATTTGTCCTTGTTGGATTATTAGTATTGATTACTGAACGGGTGATTATATCGAATTGTTAAAAAAAGAAAATAGATCACTCTGTAAGTTGCTGATATTTTGTATGGAAGTTAATTGATTTTTTAATTAACCTTGTAGGTCAAATAGGTGTTTGACTTAAGCGCTTATTTCTAGCATCTCTTTTGCATGTGCCAAAGTTTGTTTCGTAATTTTCATGCCGCCTAACATGCGTGCAATTTCTTGAATTTTAGCATCGCTAGTTAATAAATTAATTTCAGTGCGTGTATGATTTTTATCAGTGAATTTATTGACCTGTAAATGTTGATGACCTTGAGCAGCTACTTGGGGTAAATGCGTTACGCATAATACTTGTGCAGAATTTCCTAATTGACGTAATAATTGTCCTACGATTGCTGCGGTACCGCCGCCTATTCCTACATCGACTTCATCAAAAATAAGTGTGGGTGTGACATTGCTTTGAGTAGTGATAACTTGAATGGCTAAACTAATACGCGATAATTCACCACCAGAAGCCACTTTAGCTAAGGGCTGCAATGGTTGACCCGGATTTGCGCTAACCATAAATTCAATGCGTTCTAAGCCATTGGGATTAATAGGAGAATCTTTAATCGTTTCTAATTGAATCTCAAATTGACCCCCTGGCATGCCTAATTGCTGCATGCTTTCTTGAATATTTTTACTGAGTTTTTTGGCAATTTTTTGACGGCTATGACTTAATTGCGTGGCAATTTCATAATAGTGTTTTTCAAGTGATTGTAATTGTTCTTGTAAAGCGGTTAAATTTTGATCGCTGTTTTCTAATTGTTGTAATTCGTTTTCGAATTGTTGCAATAAAGAGGGGATTTCTTCAGGTTTAATACGGTGTTTTCGCGCAATATTATGAATTTCTGCAATACGTTGCTCAATTTCTTGTAATCGTTGGGGATTAAGTTCAAGTCTATCGACATAATGATTTAATTCGGTGATTGATTCTTGTGTTTGTATAATGGCGGCATCTAATAATTCACTACAAGAAGAAATTTTATGATCAATGTTTTTTAACGCAGCTAATGCATTCTGTGCTTGTTTTAATAATTGTATGGCATTACTTTCCTCTTGATCAGTTAACGAAGTTAAAGCAGCCTGGCAGTGATGAATTAATTGATCCATATTAGCTAATTGTTTATGTTCTTTATCGAGTTGTTCTAATTCTTTTTCAGATAAATTTAATTGCGATAATTCTTGCACTTGAAAACGTAAAAATTCACTGCGAGTAGCTTGATCGCGACTGCGTGATTGTAAATCGGTATAATTTTGTGAAAGAGTGCGCCATTGTTGATAAATTGTTTGTAATTGAGAAATTAATTGTTGATGGCCAGCAAAATCATCTAATAACTGTCTTTGTACGTCCCGTTTTAATAAAGAATGGTGTTCGTGTTGACCATGAATATCGACTAATAAATCGCCTAATTCTCTTACTAATTGGAGTGGTACAGGTTGACCATTAATATAACATCGAGAGGGGCTATCACTATTTATAACGCGTCTTAATATGCATTCATTATCATTATCTAATTCATGTTCTGCTAACCAATTTTGAACATATTTTAATGCAGTGATATCAAATGTGGCTGAAATATCGCAACGCTGTGTGCCATGGCGTATTACTTTGTTATCTGCACGGCCACCCAGTGTTAATGATAATGCATCAATTAAAATCGATTTTCCTGCGCCGGTTTCTCCCGTTAGCACAGTCATGCCTTTGCTAAAATCGATTGCTATTTGATCAATAATGGTAAAATTTTGAATGTGGATGTGATTTAACATGTTAAGTTCTTTTCAATTAAAAATTATGTTCCCAGTGTAATTTAGATCTTAATGTTTCAAAATAATTGTAATCGATTGGATGAATTAAGCGAAGCTGATTTGTTTTTTTATTAATATAAATATTACTACCTGGAACAATCGCAGTGCTTTCACGGCCATCACAACTTAATCGTGGTGCTATTTTGCTCTCGGAAGGGATGGCAATTTTAATAGTACTATTGCCATTGACTACCAATGGTCGGCTCGTCAAATTATGAGAAAACATCGGTACTAACACCACTGCATCTAATTGAGGATGTAAGATCGGGCCACCACCTGAAAGCGCATAAGCGGTAGAACCTGTTGGTGTAGCAATAATCAAACCATCTGCGCGTTGTGGGCATACAAATTGATCATTAATAAAAATTTCAAAACGGATTAAATGCGCAATTTCACCGGGCATGAGCACAATATCATTTAAAGCAAATTCTTGATGAGTAATCTGACCATCTTGTTCTAATTCTGCATTCAGTAAGAATCGCGGATCTTCAATGTATTTACCTTCTAAGATGTTACCCAGTTTATGAATTAAGTCAGTAGGCGTTATGTCTGCCAAGAAACCTAATGTACCTTTATTGATCCCTAATATGGGTTTTTGATGATCAGCAACCAGTCTTGTTGCGCGTAAAATACTGCCATCACCACCGACCACAATAATGAGGTCGCAGTGTGCACCTAAATCTTCTCCCGGAAAAATTGAAATGGAATCATCTGCTATTTCATTGGCGATAACATCTTCAACAAATAGTTGGCATTTTTTTGATAATAAATAGTGTTTGAGTGACAGTAATGTATCAATTATTTCACTGTTAGGATTTGGTTTAGACATTAAACCAATATTTTTAAAATGTAACGGCATAATAGCTTCCTGGTCGCATTGGCGTATTGAAATCTGATTAAACAGATGAATGCAGTGTGTCATACAACACACTGCATTATTATGCAGAAGCTATCAAGCTATCACAATATGGTGTTTCGCTAATTACTTCTATAGCGATTGCGGGGTAATACAACCAAATCATTAATCACATTTTGTACGCCTTGCGTAGTGACAGCGATTTGTTGTGCTTCTTTAACTTGCGCGCGAGAGCTGACAAAGCCACTCATTTGTACTACACCATTCTGTGTTTCCACATGAATATTAGGCGCGGAAGTGATATCACTTTGTAATAATTTCGCTTTGATAGTGGTGGTAATAGCTGCATCATTTGCATATTGTGGTGGCGTGCTTTTGCCTTGAATAATTGCGCATCCTTGTATTGCTACAAAGAGAAAGCATATCACTGCCAAATTTAGAGTATTTTTCGCTAACATATTTATATCTCCTCTTTAGATGAATTGATGATTTCATATTAATAACTATCCATTTAATAGCTTTGATTGAAATCAATATTTAAATTTTGATTTCGATCAAAGTTATCCCAGACTATTTTCAATACGATGATTATCCTTGTTGAAAAATTTAATATTGATATGGATAGTTGGACTGATTTTAGAAGGGGGACATAACTATGGAAAAAATTAATTTAATAGATATCTATGAAAGATTATTACCTCGTAATCGATGGTGGAACAATTGGCAAGAACTTAAAGATGAATTGCAATATCAATGGGATTTGTTAACAGGTGAAGATTTAGAAAAAATAAAAAATAAAAATGAAATTATTATAAATATTCTTCAGCAGCGTTATGGGTTTAATGATGAGCAGGCGAGAAAGGCGGTAAATAATTTTTTTAAATTTCAGCGTTGTAATATTCAATTAGAATGACGCAGTAGGAGGGAGTGAGCGCGAATAATTAAGCTCACTCCGTATTAATGATGTTATTCCTGCAGTTCCAATTCTTCTTTATGCTTATGTTTGGCTTTACCACCTTTCGATCCCATCTTTCTAAACGCATCTGGATCATTTGCTTTTCGTGTTGCTGCTGCTTTTCTCGCGATATCTGATTTGCTCATTACTGGCTTATTCTCAAGAAGTAATTTGTTATCGTTAGGGGCAAGCATATAGAGTTTAGGAATAGGATCAAAAGGGTGTGGGTTAGGATCCGGCATTGGTGAATGTATATGCGATGAATCTATGTGAAATAAATTAAAATCTTCATCTTCATAATCCGAGCGAATAGGATTTTTCATGATATTTCCCCCTCATTTTGCAATTGTTACAATGATTGGCTTTAGTCTAAATAAGAGTAGTTAGCTATTCTTTGATAAGAGTCAATGTGATGTCTTTCTAATGAACGTGAGAAAGACATCACATGGTGAGAGAAAATTTATAAAGTGGGTTGACCAAGATGTTTAGTGTCATTACCTAATGCTAATAAACGTTTGGCATCAATAATAGTTATATGACGGTTTTTAATTTGTATTATTTTATTTTCTTCAAAATAATGTAAAACACGGCTAACTGTTTCATAAGCCATGCCTATCATATAACTCATATCAACCTGCGACATCGGTAATTGAAAATTATCTTTTTTGCCATCACGTTCTTCTAATCTAAATAACATATTTACCAAAAAATCTGCAACGCGTTGTTTTGCATTGGTTGTTGGTCGTATGTGTTTATCATTGATCATTTTGTAACTATTAATTTCTATCATACGCCTCATTAATGCGGGAAATGTCTGCATTTCTGCAAAAAGGGCTACGATTGGAATCATACAGAATGTAGCATCAGTTAATGCTACAGCAGAAAAGCTATATTTTTTTTGTGCTAATGCTTCTAGTGCAAGCATATCGCCTGGAAAATAAAAGTTATTAATATATTCTTGCCCATTTTCGTCGACATAATAATCTTTAGCTGTTCCGGTATGTAATGCATAAAGATAATCGACTTTATCGTTGCTACGGTAGATATGTTCGCCTTTAGACACAATGCTGACTTTTTGAATCATGTTATCTAAACGTTCTTTTTCTTCCGTAGTGAATTGTCGCGAGATGCATAAATGGGAGAATTGGCAATTTTTACAACTAATTCCTGAGAGTTTTCGATCCTTAATCATATTATACCTCCATTGATTGTTGTCAAAGCAAAGAGTGCTGTCATTCTTTAATGTTGAGGTAAGTCGTCGTTTTGAATTTCTTGAACCTACTATGATTGCTATTCACAGTAAAAAACATTTAAGGAGAGTTATTATGTATACAGATAAGTTAGATAGTAGCTGGGATGAGCTAAAAGGTAAAGTAAAAAAACAATGGTACAAATTAACTGATGATGATATCAATGAGATAGAAGGAGATGTGAATAAATTAGTTGCGCATGTAGCCTCAGCTTATGGGAAAAATAAAGATGAAATTGAAAAAGAAGTTAAACAATTTCTGTCTGATAATCAAGTCGGTGAAAAAGTTAAACAAATTAAGGAGGAAATAGTTAATAATGCGGAAAAAATTAAAGAAAACGTGCAGCAATATTCGTCTCAGGTTGCTGAATTCGTTAAAGAAAGCCCCTTTAAATCAGCTCTGATTTTAGGAGCTGTTGGCTTAATTGCCGGTTATTTATTACATAACAGGTCATAAGATCAATAAAGATTTAAAAGGCGCTTTAATTTTAATAATTCTCAATAATAAATAATGGACTGCTGCATTATGTTAATGACATATAAAGACCTTTATGTTGTTTCTTTCAAAAAATTATTTGAACATTTAAGAAGAGTGCAACAATCTCACTACATTGCGTATATCACTAATACGCAATGTAGACAGAAATTAGTATTATTTATTATTTTTTTAATGACCATGAGTCAATTAGCAATAACCATTTATTTGCCATCAATGCCTGCGTTAGTAAAATCTTTTCATACGGGACATGCTGCAATTCAATTATCATTAACTGTTTTTTTAATTGCATATGGTTTTTCGCAATTTATTTACGGGCCATTGTCAGATATTTATGGGCGAAGGGTAATCATATTAATTGGTTTGATGATTTTTTTAATTGGGACATTAGGTTGTATTTTTGCAAATAATACAACTATATTTTTAATTTCAAGAATAATACAAGGTCTAGGTATAGGTTGTGGTGATACAATGGGCCGAGCCATTTTATGTGATAGATTTGATAATAAAGCTTTTATTAAAGCGGCAGCGACAATTGGTATGGCAGCAACTATTACCCCTTTTGTGGGACCTTTAGTCGGTGGCTATTTAGAAGTTTATTTTAATTGGCATTTTAGTTTTATTATTATGTTGTTATATGCCCTCATTATTTTAATTTCAATTTTTTATTATTTTCCTGAGTCAAAACCTCTCGATCAATTTGTCGAAGTTGACTTTAAAAATATTATCCATTCTTATCAATTTATATTCAGAAATCGCGTTTTTCTCGGTTTTTTTGTGCCAGGATTAGTCTGTTTTGTAGGTGAAATGTTATATAACATCGTAAGCCCTTTTTTAATTGTGCAACAATTACATTTAAGCGCGATCACATTTGGTTGGTTAACATTATTTACAATTGTTGGTTTATTCATCGGCACACTCATTACACGATTTACTTCCCATTATTTTAAGCATGATGCGATGGTATTTTATGGAATGTGTATATTAATTATTGCAGGATTTGTGATGATCGTGCCAAGCCTATTTCATTATTTATCAATATATACCATTGTTTTACCGATGATGTTATTTATGGTGGGCGTTGGCATCATTTATCCCAACACCAATATGGGCGCATTAACACCATTTACTGCAAATGCCGGAGTTGCAGGTGCTTTACAAGGTGGATTACAAATGCTCATTGGCGGTGTAATTACATCACATATGAGCACCCTCAGCGTTAAATCCGCATTACCTCTTGGGTGTTTTTTATTTTTAATCTCTTTGGTTGGGATGATGATATTTTATTGTTTTATCATTAAGAATAAAGTCCAAACTGACTAATCAGATCAATAACTTCTTAATGTTGACTTAAAATAAATTGATGACATCATTATTTGTTAATTAATTTGAATGCAAAAAACAAAGATATTTTACAATTTGATTGATGATAGATCGAAATTATTTTGACTTAATGTGACAATCATCAAAATAAAGATGAGGTGTTCTATTTTAAATTATGAGACCTAAAGCAGCTCCCAAGAAAAGTAAATTATGATATAATGAAAAATTATTCGAACATAGATAATAGGCGTATCAATGAGTATTGAATCAATTTTATTAAAACATTTAGCAAGATCAGCAATTTTTATTAATAGCCACCCGGTGAAATTTAGAAACTGGAATAATTCAAAAGAACGTGAAGAAGGATATAGCAATAGTAGTTTTTTTGAGACCATAAAAAAGGGCGCTATTGTGGGTGTGTTATCACCGAATATAAAGGTATCCGCAAAAACACCTTATTTTCAATATAAGATAAAGGAAAAAATGTCTGCAGCTGCAGCGGTTAAAGATTTAATTAAAATGAGTGCAACCATTTTTAACCGCAGGCACTGGAATTACATTAACTGTTTCAATCCTCACTCATTAATTAAAATGAGTGCAACAATACAGATTGCAGTCATATTTGCGCTTCATGTGGAGTTTCAATCCTCACTCATTAATTAAAATGAGTGCAACATTTTGTGCAGTCTTTACAGCTACGTTTGAAACTGTTTCAATCCTCACTCATTAATTAAAATGAGTGCAACCTTTACAGCCATCAGCTACAATGTTGGAACTGTCTTGTTTCAATCCTCACTCATTAATTAAAATGAGTGCAACTTCTGTAAGAGAACTGCTCCGCCATAAAGACATTAGTTTCAATCCTCACTCATTAATTAAAATGAGTGCAACCTTCATCTACGGCCATCACTGAAATAACTCTTGGTACGTTTCAATCCTCACTCATTAATTAAAATGAGTGCAACGACACTTCCCCTTATACACTACTACTACACTGTTACTAGTTTCAATCCTCACTCATTAATTAAAATGAGTGCAACCAGATTAAGATCATTTTTGCAAGAACAATTAATGGAGTTTCAATCCTCACTCATTAATTAAAATGAGTGCAACAATCAATTGTATCCTATTAAAACGGGTACGGATATGTTTCAATCCTCACTCATTAATTAAAATGAGTGCAACATGCTAATGTAACAAGTACATTTTCAACGTCAGTTGTTTCAATCCTCACTCATTAATTAAAATGAGTGCAACCAAACAACGTAATTTGCTGGTAAATCACCACCAGTGTTTCAATCCTCACTCATTAATTAAAATGAGTGCAACAACTGATGTACCATACCAATTTGCTTTTTCAGGAACGTTTCAATCCTCACTCATTAATTAAAATGAGTGCAACTTAAACGATGAAAAATTGTGTTATACATTATTAATGTTTCAATCCTCACTCATTAATTAAAATGAGTGCAACCCTTTACATCACTTGCTAAAGTTTTACTATGAGAGTTTCAATCCTCACTCATTAATTAAAATGAGTGCAACCGCAAAAAACGCTTTAAAAGCTAAATTGGTTAACGGTTTCAATCCTCACTCATTAATTAAAATGAGTGCAACCCCTGCGGTTATTTTGACTTATAATTAATAGGAAAAAATATATCAATTTCGCGAACCTTAACATTTTTAAGCTGGGTATATCATGTATTATTAAGCTCATTATTATTTTTGCCTATTTTTATGGGGTTTTGTTATGGCGCGAACCTGCCGTGATTTTGTCTTTGCTTTATGTTCGCGCTTCATTATATTACAAGTGGTTTATTAAAATCAGTTGATCTAAAGTTGCCGAATTCTTTTACGCTGCAATCAACCGCGTCTGATACTCGATAAATTCGTAAATTATCTTCCGCTTCGTTAATCTCATTTAATAATTTATTTTCTAATTCTTCATATTGCATTAAATTTACTTGGCATTCAAATACTGATTTCTGAACGCGTTGTCCAACACTTTCGCAAATTTTTGCGACATGACGTAATCTTGTGCGCCCAGCTTTTGTTTCAGTTGAAACATCATATGTTACTATTATTAACATAATTATCTCGTTAAAAAAGGCAAATAACCTTCCATATCGCCGCGTAATGTACGCGCAATTAATCTAGCTTGTAACATAGGTACAAGGCCAAGACACATTTTGCTTTCAGTTAAAGGATGTGTAATCTCTTCTTGTTTTCGTTCTTGATAGGCAATGACAACTTTTTTACTACTACCATCAGCTAAATAAACCGCACCACCTTCATATTCTTTAAAATCTTTAATTCCAATTTGTTTACGATTAATTAATGTCAATGCAAGTCTATCAGCTAATGGGGCGCGAAATTCTTCTAATAAATCTAGTGACATCGCTGAACGTCCAGGGCGCACAGAATGTAAATAACCAAGTTGTGAATCTAGGCCAACACTTTCAATGGCTGTTCGACAATCGTTCATCACTAACGCATATAAAAACGATAAGAGGGCATTAAATCGATCGCGTGGTGGTCTTCGGGTTCTGCCATCCATAGTAAAATGCTCTCGTAAATCAACGGTGACTAATAAAGGTAAACAAGAAAAATACATTTTAGCGGCATCACCTTCGATACCACGTAAAACATCTAAATCAGAAGCTTTAGGTAAACTCACTATGGAGCTTGCTAAATAATTGACACCCTTCGTGATTAAATCTTTATCCCGCTGATTGTCTGATTCGCGAGCACCACGCATTAAAACTTGACGTGAATTTTTTAATTTTCCTGCAATAATTGCTCTTGCTATATTAAGTGTAAATATTGGATCGGAAGCATTTTGAAATTGTGCAAGTCGCAATAAAATATTTCCGTTAACAGGGCCTTCTAATCGCGCTTTAAAATGTCCATGTCTATCAAGTAAAACAAGGCTAATACCATCGCTTGCACATCGTTGCATTAATGCAGGTGATATCATTACATCTCCAAAGCAAACAATAGAACTTATATGATGTAATGGCACTTGCATTTTCTTTTCGTGATTGATCATCACTGCTGCTGTATCATTTTCTAAATGAAGATAAGCATTGGGCGTTGTAATATATAATGTATTTAATATTTGTTGCATTTGTCCTCCGTTACATACAAGACTTTACGCAATTTTGTTAATTGTGATTTCGCTGCTAAAGCTTCGGGTTGGCAAATATCATGTAGTGAACAATGTTTGCAGCGTGCATCATTAACAGCAGGAGGTATTATTTTGGACGAATACATATTGCGGATATCTTTGATAATTTTTTCTAATTCATTGCGTAATAGTTCATTTATTTTTACGACACGTCGATGATTTGAACTGCAATGAAATATTGCACCTAAAGGAATAGCTTTTCCTAGCATTTCTTCTAAACAAATTGCTTGTGCAGCTAATTGCAAATCATCATGTAATTTTTGTCGTTTGGGGCCATATTTATATTCTACTGGATATGGTGTGCCGTCTTCTAAAAATTCCACAGCATCTGCTTTGCCAATTAATCCTAATCGTTCAGAAAATAACGGGAGAGCATAAACTATTTTTTTATTGCTTATTATATTTTCATGTGGTTCGTCAACACGACGATGAGCAAAATTACCACGTTGAGTATCGACGTTGTTTTTGAATTCTTGTTCAACGTAAATGAGTGCACATTGTCGTGGGCAATAACTATAATGTTCTATTGCCGAAATCATAATTAATAATTCATTACTCTCTTGCATGATTAACCTACCATGCGAATTAAACTCACTCCTGAAGGTAGATCGGCATCATTTATATCGAATTCATAATCTAAAATATTTCGTGCTACTACTACATCATTTTTGCGTGTGATTTTAATTCTATTAAATAATTCGTGTGCTGGTGCGTTGCCTAGTTGATTATCGTGCTTAAATATATAAAGGCCGCGTGTATTCATTTGTCCACGTGCTGCAGAATGATCATGTTCAAACATGTTTTTCAAAGCATCCCAAAATAATTGTAAATCCTCTTCAGTAAAATTTGTTTGATTAGCTAGAAATGCGGAAATAAATCCGTGAGTACGATACAAACCATAAGGGATGGTATTTTTTCTACCCATAGTTTGATGAGGTGCATCTGGTTTTTCATCTTTTTCATCAGTTATGGCCATACGAGTTATAGTGTGTTCGAGTGCGACGACCGGATCAATACTACGAGCAAATGTTAATTGCACAGGTCCTCGAACTTGACCGCAATTTGCACCTGTGGACATAACAGCACCGAAAGTTCTTACATCATAAAAATTTTGACACATCCATAATTGTGCTTTATCAACATTTTCTCCGCTTTGCCGTTTTTTTGTTTGTTTCGACAAATCAATATTCAATGCCTGATAAGCTCTATCAAGTGTTTTATTAAGTATGGATTTTTCTTTAATAAATATTTCATAAGGTGGTTTTTCTTGTTTCAGAATTGTAATGTAATTGCGAACTTTGCGTTTTAAACAAACATCTGTTGTGATCCCTTGCCCTGTTTCTGGGTCTAATCTGGGTAAATTCCCTGCATCTGGGTCACCATTTGGATTTCCATCCGCAACATCAAATAATAAAACGAAATCGTATCTATTTTGAATAATCATGATAAATCTCCTTGTAATTTAGTATCAGATTTAGTGTAAAAATATTGCATTTGGTGATAATAACCAATTGCAAATCGTCCTTGATCAGGTAGAGATAAAACAGATGGAAAGTCTTGAAAATTATTTACTATTTCACCAATTAATTTTATTAAATTAACTTTTCGTCCATTGTTAGTTAATTGTGATAAATGGTGATTATTAAGTTTTATTAGATTTGGAAACACAACTATTGGCGTGCTTGAGGCGGCACCATAATAACGATCACATATACTTGCATTTAAATCTCCTAATGCTTCGTTTTGCGTTTTTTCCAATACGGCAAATAATCTACCTAATTGATACCCAATATTTTGGTTTGTTGTGCTGAGTGACATGAGATTCTCCTTTTCTTGTGCGTTTATTTTGCTAATAGATCGAGTAATGATGGCTTTTAATAATGCAACCCTTGCATAATTCACTTTATGTACTGGATGTTTTTGGTCTTCGGTATGAGCTGCACGAATTCTGCGCAATGTGGATTGTAATAAAATGTGTGGATATTGAGTTCCTTTCAATATACTTTGCATTGTTTCTGCTATTAAATTTGGAGGAACATTTTTAATATCATTTTGTAGCGCTACTGCTGATAACAGTTGATAAAGTGTTAAATATTCAGGTTGTTTAATGCTATGTGTAATTTTAATATCATCAAAATGTTGACGAATATTTTTTGCTAATTCGGCAATAGGGCAAACGTGCCAAAAATTGATTGCTATACGTGATACATTAGGAGTTAGCCCAAGCACAAAAAATTGCGTTTTGTTTTCATCAGAAATAAAACCATCGCCAGTAAGTGGTTTTTTATATAATGATTCAACGGCTTTAACGCCAGCATCAGGATCATCAGTTTTGTCATCAGTTTTCTTGAAGTTCCGAGAAAATAATTCACCTAAGATATTTTCCATGTCATCTTGTTTCGCTGCCCAGAATACAATGGTAGTTTCACCAAATAATATTTTTTGATTTGAGGATTTTTCCAGTAATTTATTTAATGCGGTTGTATATGCTTCTGAAGCTGGAATGCTAATAGGCGCATTTTCTCCTTGTTTTTTATTGAATGAACAAGCGGCATCAAAATTATAAGAGACGATATTTGTACCGGATGGTTGGCCAAAGGCTAAACCTTTAATGTAAGGATGTAATCGCGCTATTTCTCCGGGTTCGCCGGTTATTAAGCAGGTATGTAAATTATTGTGAGAATTATTATGCTGATCTTCAATAACTTTTTGTATTATTTCTCTATGACAAACAAGTTCTGTGTCATTTAATAGTTGAAATGCAATAGCTGAAGCAGGATTACTAATTTCAGGCCATAAAGGATGTTGGTGTAAAGTATCTAGTTGACCATTTTTTAAAATTGATAAAACGGCATTAACACCAATGTCTGATGGTAGATTTGAAAAAGTATTAATTATATTATTTTCAAAAGCGAGTTTTCTTTGAGCTGCTTTATGTTCATCATTTTTTTTATCTAGTCCAAAAATGTATGGTGCATAATCCCATAACAAATTAGGAATTATTTTTGATGCTTTCTTGACTCTATGCGGCACTAAAAATTGTTTTGCAATTTTTTTATTGCCATCTAATTCTCTTGTGTCATGTATATCAATGAATTTACCATCTTTATCGATGATGATAATAAACGGAATCGCCACCCATTCGAAGCCTAAAGGAGCTACTTGATTATCTCCTAAAGCAGATTTGCGTTGGTAATAATTATAAAGAGATTGTAGAATCATTGTTTTATCTCCTCGCTTTTCCAATCTGGAATGATCAGCCTTCCTTCATTTAAATTTGCATGAAAGAAACGGGGAATAGGATTATCAGTTTGTGAATAATCCATGTCATATAACACCCATCCTAAATCACGCGTTTCATTATAAAGTCGTGATGAAATGGATTGATCTTCAATTAAAGCAAAATTTGCAACAAATTCACGACAGCCTAAATAGGGTTGATTAATACATTGACCTTTTAGAGCGCGACGCTCAAACATATCAAAAAATTTACCCGGTAAATTATTTTCTGATTGTTCAATAATTTCAAAATGGGCATAAATACGATAACGCACATCTCTTAAAAACAATCCTGCTCTTTGCTGACGTTCATCTTCAATGTATAAATGTAAAAACCCTTTATTATTTTTCATTGCTGATTTAGCGTTTTTTGCAGAAATGATATTGCTGATTTCATTTCGCCTGAGCGATATCCATTTTATTGGATGTAATAATTCTATTTTAGTGATTTGCCATCTAATTGCTGGTTTCCATAAAATCGATTCAAAAATGGCGCGTGCTGCGGAGGGTGTTATGATGTCATACGAAACTCTTTCTGTTTTCATTTCTGGGCGGGTAAAACACGCAAAATCTCCCCAGACTTCCAAGCAATAGGTTCTCATTTATGATCTCCTTATTTTACGTGATGCCCATATTAGATATTTTATTTTCTGGGCTATGATGTTGTTCAAATATGCAATAAATTATTAAGATGTAATCGATTGATATTGCTACACCATTTTTTACACGGTTTATTAAAAATTAATTTCCTTCTCATTATTTCATTAACAAACAAAATCTTCTGGTTTGATTAGAGCATTGTCTGTTACTGTAAAACCATATTTTTCGTCATATATTTTTGGATTTATTTGTACATATAGTCCTCTATCAATTTCTTCGATATCATATGATTTTAGTAAGTTATCGATATGCCATTTATTAATTGATATTGTGTAACGTTGTAATTTACGAGAAAGTTCTCGATTATATTTTTTTGTAGTGAATTCATTAATTAATTGTTGGCTTTCTCCGTATATCACAATAATTGTCGCTAATAGGTCATTATTAATTATTTGAAAGTTATTGGCTGCAGTCCGAAATTGCATTTGTAATTGATTCTCTGGATGTAAATCTTTAAGAATATTGTATTTATCTAAGTCAATTATTTTCCAATACAGTTCTTCAAAAAAATGTTGAAAATGTATGGGAGATATTGGGTCATCAATATTAGTCATTAACATTGTTCTAGCCACCTGTTCGGCTTTGCGTAAAAGACCTGGTGGCGGTTGTGAAGATGGATTAAATATAATGACTTTTCCTCTCTTGAGTTTCCCTTCGCGATTACATCTACCGGCTGCTTGAGCAATTGAATCCAGTCCCGCCATAGCTCGAAATACTATTGGAAAATCGAGATCTACTCCTGCTTCAACTAATTGTGTACTAATAACTCGAATAGGTTTACCGCTTTCTAGTTGATTATTAATTTTTTTTATTATTTGAGAACGATGCTCACCACACATTAATGCAGAAAGATGTACGGTTTCAGACGGCATGAGTTGGCATAATTTTCGACAATCATCTCGTCGATTTACAATACATAACACTGTTTGGTATTGTTGTAGTTGCTCTGATATTTCTTGCCAGGATTGTTGTTGCTTAAAATCGTGAGGCAATTGAATATCTACTCTTTTCAAATCATTATTTAATTTTTCTTTATCTTCAATTATTTCAGTAATATTTTTTAATCCTTCAAAATGCCAACCAAGACTTTTACGTTCTTGGAAAGCTGGTTGTGTAGCTGTGCATATTAAAAAAGTGACTGTATAAGCATCAACCAGTTCTTGCATAGATAACAGCATTGGTTTGAGAAATTCAGGTGGTAATAATTGCGCTTCATCTAATATCACGACACTATTAACTATATTATGTAGTTTTCGCGTTTTGCTTGTTTTGCTGGCAAAAAGAGATTCAAAAAATTGAACATTTGTAGTGACAATAATTGGAGCATCCCAATTTTCACAAGCTAATCTGCTGCTTGTAGTTTCTTTATTTAGGTCGAGATTGGAATGATGTTCAATAACATTATTGCCAAAAATATCACGAAATATTTCTGCATTTTGTTCAATAATACTTGTGTAAGGAATAACATAAATAATTCTTTGTTTTTGATATTTAATTGCATGATTTAATGCAAAAGCCATGCTAGAAAGTGTTTTGCCACCACCTGTTGGTACTGTCAGTGAATAAATCCCTGGTTTATCATCAGATTTATTAAGACATTGTTGCAAAATATTATTACGAATGTGGTCGATCGGTTTTTGTGGATTGTTCAAGAAATTTTGCAGATGTTGGTTTAATAATATCGATAATTGTTCCAATGTAGAATATTTTAAGCGTAATTTTGATTTACCGCTATCCATAAATAATTCGGTATCTAAAAAATCTGCATCCACTAAACATGAAAATAACATTCGAATCCACAGAGATGGAAAATTACCGGTTGGATATGAAGTAGGTTTTGATTGTTCAATTAATTCTTGTGGTGGATTTAATTTAATTACTTTATTAAGTAATTCTTTATCTTGTAATCTTTCTTCTAAAGATGCGCCAGGCGCATTTATTTTTCGGTAATCTGGCAATCCTGTGTGATGTCCGGCGATGAGATAAGCTAGTATATTTCCATAGGCTTCAAATTTTTCTACAGCTAACTGAGCCCCAGCAGCAGAGTGATCAACTTTATTTTGAGAATTTTCAATATGCGCATCCGCATTATAGCCACTTGCATTACGAATATAATTTTGAAATTCAACGGAATATTTTCCAAGGTCATGCCACAATCCTGCAAGAGCAGCCCAATCCCCATTGCCAAAAGTGTCTGCAAATTTCTTGGATAATTTTGCAACGGCATTTAAATGATCTATCAGCAAATGCTCATGCCAATGTCCTTTTTCATCCTTATAAACATGCGCAATAGAATTATGAATATCCATATATTTCCTGAAATACAAAACGTTTTATTTGTTTATTTTTTTGATATTTTGAAATAAAGATTAGTAGGGAATCTGTGAATGGTCAAAAGAGCTGTAATTAAGCCAAGATGAATTATTTTTTACTCATTAGCAATCTATCCAACTGAGTGCTAAAGTGTTATATAATATTTTTTTTGATAAATCCGATTAATTACTAACATTCAGTTTGAAGTCAATGATAGACAAAGACAAAACGCTTAATGAGCGAGCACAACATCTATTTAAATGTCTTGTAGAACGTTATATTCGTGACGGTCAGCCGGTTGGCTCGCGCACGCTCTCTGATGAAATGGGATTATGTTTAAGTTCGGCAACAATACGAAATGTATTGGCTGATTTAGAAGAGCAGGGCTATCTACGTTCATTGCATACTTCATCGGGGCGTGTTCCCACTGCACGCGGTTACCGATTTTTTGTGGATTCTTTGCTCACGGTGCAACCATTACAAGAAGAAATGGTGCAACAGTTTCAGCAGCAATTAGATCCTGATCTAAATGTACCCAGTTTGGTTAATTCAGCGTCGACTTTATTGTCGCGTATTACGCATTTGGCGGGATTAGTTACCGTCCCAAGACATGAGCGAGTCATCGTGCGGCATATGGAATTTTTACCTTTATCTGGTAATCGGGTGTTAGTCATTTTGGTGCTCAATGAGCGGGAAGTGCAAAATCGAATTATTTATACGGATCGTTCCTATTCGCAAAGTGAATTACAGCAGGCAGCCAATTATTTAAATTCTAATTTTGCGGGGTTGGATTTAACGCACGCGAGACAAAAAATATTATCCAGTATGGCCGCTGATAGAGACTCAGTGAATGCATTTATGCAGACAGCACTGGATGTTGCGAGCAAAGGTCTTAATATCAATGCAACGAGCAATCCTGATGACTATGTAATGGCTGGACAAGCTAATTTAATTGGTATGGCTGAAGAATCTGGCGTAGAAAGTTTACGATCATTGTTTGAGGCTTTTACTCAAAAACAAGTTATTCTGGGATTATTGGATCACTGTTTAAATGCGGAAGGTGTGCAATTATATATCGGTGAAGAATCAGGTTATCAGGCGTTGGATGATTGTAGTTTAGTAACTGCACCTTACTCTGTGTCGGGTGAAGTGGTTGGTGTATTGGCAGTGATTGGTCCGACACGTATGGCGTATGACAAAGTTATTCCCGTTGTAGATTTAACGGCAAAATTATTGAGTGCGGCCTTGAATCGATCGTAAGAATCCCCATCTTATTTTCCTTCCACCCTTCGGTGCGATAGTGCTGAAGACGGATTAGGGGGTATTAAAAAGATTTACGCAATTATTTAAATCGTCCTCGTCCGCCTTCGGCACCTTCTCCCGCAAGCGGGAGAAGGAAAATCAACTATTTTTTTAGCGGAGTACAAGCATGACAAAGAAGCAAGATTGGTTATATGAAGACGACGATATGATGGGAGAGCCTGAAAAAGAAGCTGAACAAGACTCTTCACAAAAAGACGCGCAAAAAAAAGAGACTAAAGCAGCGAGTGAAGAACACAAAGAATTAGATTTAACAAGCCGACAAGATTTAGAAGAAGAATTAAATAAAATGGAAAAGTTGGTGGATGAATATAAAGAAAAATATTTACATGCAAAAGCTGAAACTGACACAGTACGTCGTCGCTCCTATGAACAGATTGATAAAGAAAAAAAATATGCTGTGAGTAAATTACTTGAAGAATTAATACCAATTCTTGATAGCTTTACTCAAAGCGTTGCCACCGTACAAGATACCGATCATGAAATGGTTACCAGCATGCGTGAAGGTATGGTGCTGACTCTGCAAATGTTATTGAAAGCACTGGCAAAATTTGGCGTTAAAGAAATTAATCCTGGTGACAATGAATTATTTAATCCCACCTTTCATGAAGTGATGATGGCACAAGAAAATAATAGTGTTGCGCCAAATACCATTTTATCGGTATTACAAAAAGGGTATCAGCTCCATGATCGAGTTATTCGTCCTGCACGTGTTATTGTTGCAAGAGCGACGAATTAATTAATTCAAATGCGGAGTTGAAAAAATCTGGCTAGTCCCCATGTTGATATTAGGTAATTATTTATTCGTTATCTTCATCCCAATAGAAAACAAGAAAAGTTGTTGAGTTATTTGGGGAGAAACTAATAAATAGTTAAATGTAATTAAATTGTAAACGTTATTTATAGATTTTTTTGGAGAAAGCAAACAATGGCTCAAATAATTGGTATAGACCTTGGAACAACGAATTCCTGTGTTGCCGTAATGGAAGGTGACAAAGTTAAAGTAATTGAAAACAGCGAAGGTATGCGTACTACGCCTTCGATTGTTGCCTATACGGAAGATGGTGAAATTTTGTGTGGACAAGCTGCAAAACGTCAAGCAGTGACAAATCCTAAACGCACCCTTTTTGCGATTAAACGATTAATTGGCCGTAAGTTCACAGATGATGTTGTGCAAAAAGATATTAAAATGGTGCCTTATGAAATTATGTCTGCTGATAACGGCGATGCTTGGGTGAGAGTGGGCAATGAAAAATTAGCGCCACCACAAATTTCTGCACAAGTATTAATTAAGATGAAAAAAACTGCAGAAGATTATTTGGGGCACCCTGTTACTGAAGCAGTTATTACCGTTCCTGCTTATTTCAATGATTCACAACGTCAAGCTACTAAAGACGCAGGACGTATCGCTGGGTTAGAAGTGAAACGTATTATTAACGAACCTACCGCAGCTGCGTTAGCGTTTGGTATGGACAAGAAACCCGGTGATAAAACCATTGCGGTTTATGACTTGGGTGGTGGTACCTTTGATATTTCTGTTATTGAAATTGCCGATGTTGAAGGCGAGCATCAATTTGAAGTATTGGCCACTAATGGTGATACCTTCTTAGGTGGTGAAGATTTTGATTTACGCTTAATTGATTATTTAGCAAGTGAATTTAAAAAGGATTCTGGTATTGATTTACATAATGATCCATTAGCATTGCAACGATTAAAAGAAGCTGCAGAAAAAGCAAAAATTGAATTATCTTCCGCACAACAAACCGATGTTAATCTACCTTATATTACTGCTGATGCCAGTGGTCCAAAACATATGAACATTAAATTGACCCGTGCAAAATTAGAAGCATTGGTGGAAGATTTAATCGTTAAAACCATTGAACCTTGCAAGATTGCATTAAAAGATGCTGGCTTGAAAGTGTCCGAAATTGACGATGTCATTTTGGTGGGTGGTCAAACCCGTATGCCAAAAGTGATTGAGGCGGTCAATAACTTTTTTGGTAAAGAAGCGCGACACGATGTTAATCCTGATGAAGCAGTTGCTGTTGGTGCTGCAATTCAAGGCGCTGTATTATCTGGTGATGTTAAAGACGTATTATTGTTGGATGTCACACCATTATCTTTGGGAATCGAAACCATGGGTGGTGTTATGACGAAATTAATTGAGAAAAATACCACTATTCCAACTAAAGCAAGCAATGTTTTCTCTACTGCTGATGATAATCAGACTGCTGTAACAGTGCATGTATTACAAGGTGAACGTGAGCGTTCGCGTGACAATAAATCATTAGGACGATTTGATTTAGCCGGTATTCCACCAGCACCACGGGGTGTTCCACAGATTGAAGTGTCATTTAATATTGATGCTAATGGTATTTTAAATGTGTCTGCTAAAGACAAGGCAACTGGCAAGGCGCAATCCATTGTGATTAAAGCTTCTAGCGGTTTATCAGACGAAGAAGTGAAGCGCATGATTAGAGAAGCTGAAGCCAATGCGGAAGACGATCGCAAATACCATGAATTAGTGGCATCACGTAATCACGCTGATACTTTAATGCATTCTGTATCAAAGACCATTAAAGAAGCGGGCGATAAAGTTTCTGCCGATGAGAAATCACGTATCGAAGCAGCAATAACAGCATTACAAGAAGCAGTGAAAGGCGATGATAAAGCATTAATTGATAAGTTGACCTCTGAATTATCGGACGTTTCAGGAAAAATGGCTGAGCATATGTATGCACAAGCTGGCGCTGCTGATTCATCTACTGGCACAACTGATTCTGGTACTCATGAAGGTGGTGATGCTGGTGACAAGGGCAAAGGAAAGCCTAAAGATGATGTGGTTGATGCGGAGTTTGAAGAAGTTAAAGATAAGTAATTAACATTATTTCCTTCTCTCGCTTGCGGGAGAAGGTGCCGAAGGCGGGTGAGGGTAGTTTACTTCATCCGTTTTCGGCATTTTCGCGTTTGGCGACAGAAGGAAAAGGAACTGGTTCAATGTCAAAAAGAGATTTTTACGAAGTCCTCGGTATTTCACGTAATGCGAGTGGAGATGAAATTAAAAAATCCTATAAGCGTTTAGCAATGAAATTTCATCCTGATCGTAATCCGGGTGACAAGACGGCCGAAGAAAAATTTAAAGAAATTAACGAAGCTTATCAAATATTGTCTGATAGCCAACGACGTGCAACTTATGATCAATTTGGGCATGCGGCATTCGAAGGCAGTATGGGCGGTGGCCAAGGATTTGGTGGTTTTGGTGATATCTTTGGTGATATTTTCGGCGATATTTTTGGTGGTGGACGTAGTGGCCGATCACAAGCGCAACGGGGTGCTGACTTACGTTATGATTTAGAAATTACTTTGGAACAAGCGGTTCGTGGTACACAATTAGAAATTAAAGTCCCGACATTAGTGCAGTGTAATTCCTGTCACGGTTCTGGTGCGAAAAAAGGAACTCATCCGAGTAGTTGTAATACTTGTGGTGGTGCGGGGCAAGTACGCATTCAACAAGGTTTTTTTGCTATTCAACAAACCTGTCCTCACTGTAGAGGTACTGGACAAATCATTGCTCATCCCTGTCCTGATTGCCGTGGTCATGGCCGACGTCAAGAACATAAAGCACTGGCGGTCAATATTCCAGCGGGTGTTGATAATGGTGACCGTGTCAGATTGGTTGGTGAAGGTGAGGCGGGAATGCATGGTGCGCCTGGTGGTGATTTGTATGTTCAAATTGTTGTTAAAGAACATGCTATTTTCACCAGAGAAGAAAATGATTTATTTTGCGATGTGCCTATTAGTTTTGCCATTGCTGCATTAGGTGGAGAGTTAGATGTACCGACTTTAGAGGGTGCTATTAAATTAAAAATTCCACCTGAAACACAAAGCGGCAAATTATTTCGAATTCGTGGTAAAGGTGTTAAATCGGTACGAAGTCATAGCCTGGGTGATTTATTATGCCGAGTGATTGTTGAAACACCTGTGCATCTTTCGGCTAAACAAAAAGAATTATTGCAACACTTTGAAAATGAGATTAATCATAATAAGAATTCACATAATCCTAAAGCAGGATCATGGTTTGAGGGCGTGAAGAAATTTTTTGAAACAATGAAATCATCTTAATGATTTTATAAAATGAGGAACATTATGAATAAAATTCCAATGACAGCTATTGGCGCTAAATTATTACAAGATGAATTACAACGTTTAAAATCTGTTGAGCGGCCTGAAATTATTAAAGCAATTTCGGAAGCTCGTGCGCATGGCGATTTAAAAGAAAATGCAGAATATCATGCTGCGAAAGAACGTCAGAGTTTTATTGAAGGTAGAATTGTTGAAGTTGAAAGTAAATTATCTCATGCACAAATCATTGATGTCACAGTGATAAATAATATCGGTAAAGTTATTTTCGGTGCTACAGTCAGTTTACTTAATGTGTCGAACGAAGAAACAATAAAATATCAAATTGTCGGTGAGGATGAAGCCGATGTGAAAGCAGCAAAAATCTCAGTTAATTCGCCTATTGCACGTGCTTTAATTGGTAAAGAACTGGGTGATGTAATTACCGTGCAAGCACCATCTGGGGCTGTAGATTATGAAATAACTGAAGTTGAATATATTTAAACAAGGCTTTTTGCGAAAGAAGTAAAAGAAAAAATAGCTTTGGTTAATTAAGCAAATTAATTTAACTTCTTTCGATAAATAACAATGATATGCCCTATTGTTTGAATTAATTCTGCCTGTTGTACACGACAAATTTCTTCAGTCATAGATTTTCTATCGTCACGGTCAAGTGCGTTGACACGAATTTTTAATAATTCATGCGCTTCTAATGCATTATTAATTTCCGCTTGCACTGCTGCCGTTAAGCCATGACTACCAATAATGATAATTGGTTTTAAAACATGTGCTTTTGCGCGTAGACTTTGTTTTTGTGCTGAAGATATTTTCATAAGTAGGTTCGACCATTTTGAATATAAAAAAATATTATATCTCATTATTAAATCAATAAAAGGATTAATAAAGGTTAATTAATTCATGTCACGTTCAAAAAGTAGTCATCGCTGGTTGCAAGAACATTTTAAAGATCCTTATGTTAAGCGTGCGCAACAACAAGGATATCGTTCTCGTGCTGCTTATAAATTATTAGAATTGCAACAGCGTGATAAATTAATTAAACCAGGCATGACAGTGGTAGATTTAGGCGCTTCCCCGGGTGGTTGGACACAAGTAGTTGGTCAGCTTGTAGGAGAGAAAGGCCGCATTATTGCATTAGATATATTACCAATGACACCGATAGCTGGGGTTTTATTTATACAAGGTGATTTTCGAGAGCCTGAAATAAATAACCAGTTATTGCATGAAATTGGATCAGATGGTGTAGACCTTGTTATTTCAGATATGTCTCCCAATATCAGTGGTGTGGGTAGTGTCGATCAACCGCGCATGATTTATTTAGCAGAATTAACTTTAGAGATGGCAAAACAAGTATTAAAACCCGGTGGCACATTATTATTAAAAATATTTCAAGGAACTGGTTTTGATGCATTTTTGCAAGAGCTACGGCGACATTTTAAGCCAGTGTTAATTCGTAAACCCGATGCGTC
Organism: Pseudomonadota bacterium; assembly: GCA_021777765.1. GTDB lineage: Bacteria > Pseudomonadota > Gammaproteobacteria > DASZBR01 > DASZBR01 > JAJYDF01. The sequence goes on from JAJYDF010000001.1 coordinate 59,346, forward strand.
GCGATCACGATCTGCAGAAGTTTATCTGCTTGCAAAAAACTATATGGTACAATCTTAGTTTCATCTCTCAACAAACGAGAAAGGCTACGTTATACTATAATATTTAAATAGAGAAATAATAATTTATACGATAAATAATTAATTGAAACCTGTTTCCAATATGCGATTATTTTCAGATTAAAAGGGGTTTAAACCTTGAGCGACATGATTAAAAATTTAGTATTATGGGTGATTATCGCAATAATTCTTATTTCGGTATTCAATTCATTCGGCCCACGTGAAACAGCCGAACAAAAACTGAGTTATTCCGATTTTTTACACCAAGTCGACCAAGGTAATGTGTCATCAGTTACCATCGATGAGCGTAATATTCATGGTGTAATGTCTAATGATAAAACATTCAGTACTTACATGCCCGTCGAAGATCAGTATCTATTAAGTGATTTAATCAAAAAAAATGTCACGGTTAATGGACAACCTCCTGAACAAGAAAGTCTTTTAATGCATATTTTTATCAGTTGGTTCCCTATGTTCTTGCTGATCGGGTTGTGGATATTTTTCATGCGGCAAATGCAAGGTGGAGGGGGACGCGGTGCGTTGTCATTTGGTCGTAGTCGCGCCCGATTGATGGGTGAAGATCAAGTTAAAGTGACATTTGCTGATGTTGCTGGTGTAGAAGAAGCAAAAGAAGAAGTTAAAGAATTAGTCGACTTTTTACGTGATCCCGGTAAGTTCCAAAAATTAGGTGGAAAAATTCCTAGAGGCGTATTACTGATTGGTTCGCCAGGAACCGGTAAAACATTGCTTGCGCGAGCTGTTGCTGGTGAAGCCAAAGTACCCTTTTTTACCATCTCAGGTTCTGATTTCGTTGAAATGTTCGTGGGCGTGGGCGCATCACGCGTACGCGACATGTTTGAACAAGCTAAAAAACAAGCACCCTGCATTATTTTTATCGATGAAATTGATGCGGTGGGCCGTCATAGAGGTGCTGGATTAGGTGGCGGGCACGATGAACGTGAACAAACGCTTAATCAATTATTAGTTGAAATGGATGGATTTGAAGGCAATGAGGGAGTTATTGTCGTTGCAGCAACTAACCGTCCAGATGTATTAGATCCAGCGCTATTACGTCCGGGCCGATTTGATAGACAAGTTGTTGTAGGATTACCTGACGTACGAGGTAGAGAACAAATATTAAAAGTGCATATGCGTAAAGTTCCTGTAGCTGATGATGTTGACCCGATGATTATTGCACGGGGTACCCCAGGATTTTCAGGTGCTGATTTAGCTAATTTAGTTAACGAAGCAGCATTGTTCGCTGCACGTGCCAATAAAGCAATTGTTGATATGACCCAATTTGAAAAAGCCAAAGATAAAATAATGATGGGTGCAGAACGCAGTTCAATGGTCATGAGCGAAAAAGAAAAAGAATTAACAGCTTATCATGAGGCCGGCCATGCCATTGTGGGGCGCTTAGTACCTGATCATGATCCTGTTTATAAAGTGAGTATTATTCCCAGAGGTCGGGCTTTAGGTGTGACGATGTTTTTACCTGAAGAAGACCGATACAGTTTTACGCGGCAACGTTTAGAAAGTCAAATATCCAGTTTATTTGGTGGACGAATTTCAGAAGAAATTATTTTTGGTATGGAACAAGTGACCACTGGTGCTTCCAATGATATTCAACGTGCTACTGAATTAGCGCGAAATATGGTTACTAAATGGGGCTTGTCAGAAAAATTAGGTCCGCTAATGTATGGTGAAGACGATGGTGAAGTATTCTTGGGCCATTCTGTTACGAAGCGTAAGGAAGTGTCTGAAGGTACAGCGAGTATTATTGATCAAGAAGTCCGTGCAATTATTGATCGAAATTATCATCGTGCAATGCAATTATTGAAAGATAATTTAGATAAATTACACATGATGGCACAAGCATTAATTAAATATGAAACCATAGATAGTGATCAAATCGATTCTATTATGAGCGGTAAAGAACCTGGTCCTCCTAAGGATTGGGCAACCGACGATAAATCCCAACGGAAATTTACGCAAGTTGATGGCGCACCCATAGTACCCAATGTTACTACTGAACCTAATCCGGGCGTAACCCAACAAGGCGCGACCGGCAAGGATTCATAAAGAATGTCCATAGAAAAAAAATATTTTGGTACAGATGGTATCCGTGGTCGCGTCGGTGAATATCCTATTACTGCAGAATTTGTATTAAAACTGGGCTGGGCAGTTGGCCGGGTTTTAGTAGGTAAAGGTGGCAGTAACAAAGTCCTCATTGGTAAAGACACCAGAATCTCCGGTTATATGTTCGAATCAGCATTAGAAGCTGGTTTATCTTCTGCTGGCGTTGATATTCATCTATTAGGGCCCATGCCTACTCCAGCAATTGCCTATCTCACCCGGACGCAACGTGCCCAAGCTGGGATTGTGATTAGCGCATCACATAATCCTTATTTCGATAACGGCATTAAATTTTTTTCTGATCAAGGCACTAAATTGCCAGATGAATTAGAAATTGCCATTGAAAAACAGTTAGAAGAACCGATGACTACGGTAGATTCTGCAAAATTAGGCCGTGCAACGCGTATTGTTGATGCGCCAGGACGCTATATTGAATTTTGTAAAAGCACGCTACCTTCACAGGTTACTTTAAAAGGCTTAAAAATTATTGTTGATTGTGCCAATGGCGCAACGTATCACATTGCTCCCGATGTTTTTCGTGAATTAGGTGCTGAAGTGCTAGAAATTTCAGTGAATCCTGATGGTTTTAATATTAACGAGAATTGTGGCTCGACCAAACCCAACGTATTACAAAAAATCGTTTTAGCAGAACAAGCTGATTTAGGCATCGCATTAGATGGGGATGGTGATCGCGTGATCATGGTCGATCATACTGGTGTCGTGGTTGATGGCGACGAACTGTTATTTATTATTGCAAAACATTGCTTAGCAACTGGCCGAATGCAAGGTGGCGTAGTAGGCACTGAAATGAGTAATTTAGGATTGGAATTGTCGTTAAGACAACTGGGTATTGATTTTATTCGCGCTAAAGTGGGCGATAGACATGTTCTTTCCGAGCTAAAGAAATTGGGTTGGTTACTCGGCGGTGAAACTTCAGGACATGTTGTTTGGTTAAGTGCTACAACTACTGGTGACGGTATTATTTCGGCCTTGCAAGTATTGGCATCAATATATCACACCGGTTTATCGTTACATATTTTGAAACAAGGTATGATGAAATATCCACAAGTAATGCTTAATCTCCCATTAAATGGTGATGACGACATATTACAACGCCCTCAGGTCCAAACCGCAGTAAGAGAAGCAAGAGAAGTATTAAATGGCAAAGGAAGAGTGTTATTGCGACCTTCAGGAACTGAACCTTTATTGCGCATTATGGTTGAAGGTGAGGATCAAATGCAGGTTAAACAATTAGCACAATCTTTGGCTGATAAAATTCAGAGTTTTATTTAAGTCAGAATCCCATCGCTGTTAAATATTCCATTAGCAATAATTTTTTTCCTTCTCCCGCTAGCGGGAGAAGGTGCCGAAGGCGGATGAGGGTGGTTTGATTTACAGAAACGTAATTAATTTAAATGTTTATTGAATTCATATGAAAAGATGCAGCTGGTGTAACGAAAATCCTTTATATATTACATACCATGATAATGAATGGGGCATCCCCTTACATGATGATCAAAAATTATTCGAATTATTAATGTTAGAAGGAATGCAAGCGGGATTAAGTTGGTTGACAATTCTCAAAAAGCGAGAAAATTTCCGCAAAGCGTTTGATAAATTTGATGCCAAGAAAATTGCGCGATATGACATTAAAAAAATAAATATGTTACTCAATGACACAGGCATCATTCGCAATCGTTTGAAAATTGCAGCAGTTATCAATAATGCACGCGCTTATTTAGAAATTTTAGAAGAAAGACAAAAATTCAATAAATATATTTGGCAGTTCGCACCAGACAATAAAAAAATACGATCATCAACTCATCAAATTATCACGAGAACATCAGAATCAGATGCTATGTCTAAAGATTTACAAAAGCGTGGTTTTAAATTCGTAGGTACTACGATTTGTTATGCTTTTATGCAAGCATCTGGTATGGTAAACGATCACGAAGAAGAATGTTTCAAGTATCAGAATTGATTTACTTGCGTACCATTTTCACGCAAGCTCTCATAAATTCATTTTTATAAGCAATTTCACAATTACGAGGATACTTACGCCATTTTTGCATTACAGGATCGTCTGCCAATGCAACTGCTGAAGGAATTAATTCACCATATTTATCTTTGTCAGCATGATAAAAAGAATAATTAATGTGTGTTAATTTTGAAAATGCAGTGTCTATTAAATTAATATCATTTTGTGAAATAAGTTGAATTAATTGATTAAGTAAATATTTAGTATCGCGTGTATTGTCGATAATACTGCTTGACGTTTCAGGTTTAATTCTGGATGTAGGCGTTCCTGGCATTTGCATGGGAATATAAAACGGGCGTTTCAATTTTTCATTAAAAATTTCAGGCACCATAATGATGGGCGCGTGTTTTTTTAAGCCATAAATATCCATGAAAATAGATGTAAGAGAATTAAAAGGTCCGGCAGTTTCGTCGTTGTCAAAAGGCGCATATACTATTTCTTGATTTAAACTGGCTTCGATAATATATCGCACCATTGATAATACGAATCGGTTTACTTTTTTGTTTCTAATATCATTGATAAATAAATCCCAAATTTGATTCATGGTTGCGATATTTCTGGCATAAGCGGATCTTTTCCATTGTCTTTCTATTAAGCATAATTTAAATAATTTCCACGCATTATCATCACGGTGTTCTAGCCATTTTGATGAGAATATTAATAATTCGGTATACCATTCTTGGGGAAAATATTTATTAGTAGCGAGATCAACAAATAAACGCCAGTGATCTTGCTGGTTTAACGGTTTATCTGATTTTAAATTAAAGTGTCTTTGTAAACGTAAAAAAGATGCTTCATCAGAAATACTGGGCAACATAACAGGTGTGCGTGCGCCAGAGGTTAACCGCCAAATAGATCGCGCATCATAAGACACATCGATATTCATTGGATCGCCCAAAGTTACGATATCTCCAGTGGAATATAATCCTTCCGTAAAGACGCCATTTTGTTTTGTTTCACTAAAGAGATGGACTTGTCCAAGTAATACCAAACAAAGCGGTATTGAAAATTGATTGTATCCTATTTGATCAATGATCGATGATGAAATATCTTTTTTGTTGTTAATAGGGATTAATTGCCGATCGTTAATTGGGATATTAAAAATACCTTTTTGACCAATAATATGAGCGCCATAGGGATAACGTATTTTATAAAGTTTATAGCTTTTGTCAGGATTTAACTGTTCAACAACTTTATAAATATCCGGCGCAATTATTTTTATTTGATCGCGAATTTCTTGCCAGCTCATTATTTCTAATAACGCTACATTTTTTTTATTGGCGGAAAATCTATTTATTTTAACTGGTTTACGTAATGAGAAAGTCATATTTTTTTTCCATAAGATGATATGAGGCGCCTATTCGACCACAACAATCCTCATAAAAATTTATCTATCAATTTCCATATTTTTTTAACGTTATACGATAAATAATTTTTAAAAAAAATACACCTGTACAAATTTACCCCCTAAATTTCACATGCTCAATTGTACCTAGTGAATTTTGGTATTTTCATTCCTTTTTTGGATGTATAGGATTGCACAAATTAAAAATAATACTAAATTTTTTTTTCAAGCATAAGTAACATTTTGTAAGAGAATTGCTGAGGGGTATTCAATTTAATATGACAATTTTTTTAAGGATTATTTATGAAAACGATTAACTATAAAATTATAATTATTGAAACTTCTGACGTTGGTGCGGCGTATACTGCGGAAGCTGTTAAACGACTTGGATATCAACCAATTTTTATTTGTACGATGTCTAATTATCAATCAGATACATACAATCAAATTATTAAATACACTTATTATGATTGTAATGACACTACACAAATTGAACCAATAGTTAAAGTTATAGAAAGCAATGATATTGAAGATATAGTCGGTGTTATCACTATGTTAGATAGTCGACTGAGTGTCAGTTTCGATCTGGCAAGATATTTCAATGTGCCCGGGGTTGATCCAGCTGTCAAGACCCTTTGTGATAAAGGAAAAGTTGCGAGATTAATACCAGAATATAGTCCTAAAACGATTAGTTTTAGAATTGGTGATGTGCCTTTTAATGATTTAGAGAATGTATTAGCGAATTGTACTAGGCTTGTATTCAAACCTACTTGTTCAGCTGGTGCTTTAGGAATGTTTACAATTACTACTAGCGATCAATTAAAAAATATTATAGACATAATAAAAAACACTAGCATTGATAAATTAATAAATGGAGAGTGGATTGCACAACCTTTTTTACCAGGCAGACTTTTTAGTTTAGAAGGTTATGCGCTCAATGGAAAAGCTCGTTTTATTGGTTTTTCTGCAAGACAAAAAATAGATAATACGGAATCTGTTAATCATTTTCCTGCAAATGACTTTTTAAATGAAAAAGTAATAGCAAATACTTATCAAGCTATTAATGATCTCATATCTCGTTCAAATTTTCAAAATGGATATTTCCATACAGAATTTATGATAGATTTTGATAGGTATTATCTTATTGATGCTAATTTCGGTAGAATCGGCGGTGGCGCCGTTGCTCAACAAGCAGCTCTTTCGTATGATAAAAATCCTATTGATATTTATAATCATATTCTTGAAATTACTTTATTCAAACGAACATCTCTCGATATATACCAAAACATCCCCTTAAGAACATTATCTGTAAATTATGGCGTACCAGAAAATGCAATTCTTAGTAAAGTAAATTTGCCAAATAATTTACGTGTTTTGCATACACAAATTCTAAATAGCGGAACATTAGTCCCGAAAATGGGACTTAATAATTGGTCATGGTTGGGAATATTAGTGGGATATCCTAAAGAACTTTTAAAATTTTTAGAGTCAGTAAAAATAGTTACAGATAAAGGTGAATTTGAACCATGTTTTCTAAAAAATGGGATTGCTGAACTCGATAAATTAGTACAGACAGAAGTAATAGAAAACAATTCCTTAGACAAAAAAGATGAACAAAGAGTGCGCTTAAATGCGATAAAAAAATAAATAATCAGAACAACGAGCATTTTTGATGAAGACACAAATAAGGAATAACACACATCTTTTGAAAACGGATCTAAAGTCTATTAATACGTCTAAGTTAACTAAAGATATTAATTGTTCTACTAATAAATTTTATTCTTTATGGGCTAGCTTAATAGCTGTTGTTATATGGGCGCTTTTACCTGTCTTAGTTAAGTTGGTTGTAGTAAACGAGGATATTAGTTCATTTTTGGCGCAACGATTTTTATTTTCAACAATTTTATTCTGTTGGTTAATCCCGAAAAGCTTAAATAAACTGAGACGATTACAATTTTATAAGGCATGTTATTTTATTTTAATCATCAGCGGAAACTATTATTTACAAACATATGCACTTCGTCAGGTACCAGCCAGTTGGTACATTATTGTATATGCGCTTAACCCAATACTAACTTTGTTGTTTATACGTCATAGATTTGTAGCTTCAACATATGCAGGTTTAGCGTTGGCGTTGCTAGGTATATATCTGTTTTATTATGAGCGCGCTGAATTAATATCGACTATTAAGCCTATCACTCTAGTAATTCTTCTGAGCGGGATGTTTACATGGTCACTATATGTTGTATTAATTAAAGAATTACATGGTGTTTATTCAGATATAGAGATAGTAACCTTAACAAATTTATTTGCATTTTTAACTAGCATATGCATATGGATTGCTACTGGTGCAATAATTAGCAGAGTTAATACATCTCAATTAATCTTAACAATAGCTATTGGATTAATAGTTCCCGTTGCGTATTTTTTATTTTCATATGGCCTTCGAAGATTTCAAGTGTTTAGTATCAACATCCAGTATTTAGAGCCAATTATTTCTTTGTATTTTGCTAGCCTCATTCTGCATGAAAATATAAATAAAATACAATATTTTGCCGGAATTATTGTATTAATTGGAACGCTTATAGGGAGCGGTATTTTTATAAAAAGAGCGTAATTGTGTTGGATTTATACATATGTGGAAATATCACATGTTTATTTTAAAAATGGTTGGTTATTTAAGGGGTATATAAAATGATAAGCAACTCAATATCTCTAGACTCTCAAGCGTTAGAGCAATATTATTTTGATAAATTCAAGGATGATTTATTTAGTGGAAAAGACATCCTATATATTAACAATATGCTTTATTTGACCAAGGGAAATCCTCATCGATCTGAGGGGGTGCTTTTACGAGATAAATATTTAGAAGAGCAAGTTAAAAATTGGATTCAAGAAAGAATTGGATTTCATAATATTATTAATAGATATAAATATTATGATCAACGATTAGATGACTTGTCATGGCCTAAACATTACGCAATAAGATTTATTAATGTAACAGGTTGCTTGGCTGAAGGTAAGAATATTTTTATGTTTTTTCCAGAAGCAATTGGCAATATAAATTCAGGAGAAATCAGTGATTACTTTGGGTTTGAATTTATTGATAGTTGGGGTTCAATATTCGATGAAATAATACTGCCTTGTATGCGAGCTACATTTAATCTGGAATCTCAAATTAAAATCTTTAGTTTAATTAAACCGCGTTTAGATCAAATAGTATATTTGGCATCAATTTTCCATGAGATTGGACACCGCGTTGGATTTTGGAAAATATCACCTTGTATAGATAGCAGAATAAAAATTAATAGTTTTTATAAAGACATATTAGGTGAATTGTCTACCGATATCATTCTTATCAATTTTCTCCATGAATATCCTGAGGTTATGATTTTTATATTTTTACAAAGATTATTCTGGTTTGGAAGATTTGGCTTTAAATTAGATCATTATCATGGTGATTTAAATAAGGATAATGATGCCTGGATTGGTAGTTATCTATGGAACAAGTATATCGAATCAAAATGCATTACATTCGACGAAAATCTACTCATGTCAGTTAATCTTGAAAATTTAAAAAACATATATTCTTGCATTTTAAGTGAATTAGACCATTTGGGCAATTTACTTTCCAAGAATGCGTATGATAAACAAGATTTATTGATATCTAAATGGATGGAAGAAAATGTACCAATTAAGAATAATAAATTTGTGTTTTTTGATACATTAAAATTTATTTATAGTAAATGTTTACAAATCCCCGAAAAACAATCCTATAAATTTTTTGATAAGACTGTTATTCAACGTTGTGCCAACTAATGTCTCTCTTAAATCCGAAGGATAATTTATGCGATTAAATAAGATTTTTATCAGTTCAATTATTTATGGGGGAGTTCTTTTGGAAATATTTTTCTCATATTTTATGTATTTAACAATAGATGAATCATTTGAAGCATTGTCTGAAAATTATAATTTTGATAGTAGAGCTACATCTCGCATATTTATATCAATATCAATTATATTGGCAATTGCTAATTTGCTAGAAGACGTGATATCCATAAATCCTGTGGAAGAAATATATGATCTAACGCATAACCAAAATACTGATTTAAATTCAATTGAAGATGAAAATACATTAAATCCTACCACCAGTTTTTGCTTGAATTATCCGCTTAAAGCATTTTCGCTAATTAACGCTTATACTTCTTTTATAACTCTTGCAGCAACTGACAGTATTCCAATTGTGACATTTTTGTCAATTAAGTATATAAAGTGGCCAGTTAGTATAATTCCAGTAATTTTAGGTACGGCTTATTATCATATGCTTGTCTATAAAGATACGATTAAACATCATGAGCAGATTTATACACCTTTATTAACATCGACTTTTTCAGTATTTTTAAATATTATAAAAAACCCATTATTGTCTCTTGAAGTGATCATGAACGTAGGTGCCAATGTTATATTAAGATCGGGTTTATATTCATACTCATTAATACTTCTAATCAAGAATGAAGAATTTATCAAAAATTTTGATAGCAATTTATATCCGTATATTATGTTATTTGTAACCATCACTACAGGATACTCTACGATTTTTTCACGTTTTTTAGATACTCAAAGAGAATATTTCCTAAGCCCGAGTGAAAACAATTATATTTTAAGCAAAAATGACATAGCACTATCAAACATATTTAAAAATGCTGCTCTTCCATCTGTTTTAAGAATTATACGTACTGGAGGAACATGTTTCCTTTTATACAAACACTTACCTACTAGTTTGTTAGCCAAAGTCTTTTTGACGTCTTTAGTGGGGGTAAGCATGGGAGCACATGGATTTTACATCAGTTATAGACAAGCGTTTAACCATATAATTAGAGACTCCTTGAAACAATCTTCTGTCGGAGAAGATAATAACGTTGTTAATAATAATAAACTTTCTGTTGTAGCTACTGCTATAAATATATCTACTAAATTAGCATTCACATTTTCTCTTTTGGGTGCATTTACACAAATAAATAATAGTTTAAATAGTAGTAATATTCACACTGATCTAAATTTCAATGATATTTTAATATTAGTAGCAACCCTCTCTATTCCTGTTAATTTGAATAACTTCGATTATTATAATGTCAAGTTAAACGAAATGTTGGAATATTATAATAAAAAATACAATATTGAAAAAACTAATCCAAAATTCGGTAAGTTTTGTTGCTTTTTTCATAGTATAAAGGAATATGGTATTTCTACTGCGCATCAGAAAGATGAAGGTCAGGATAAAGAATTATTACCATCTAATGAGAGTTTACCATTATTGCCGAGAAATAAGTGATTTAACAATATCAGTTTAAATTAATTTTGAATCTTTTTAAAGGTAGCTTATGGACAGTATATCAATTATTGAATTTGATAAAGAATATATGAAATTTTCTTCAGGCCATTTTACAATATTCTCTAATGAGAAACGAGAAAAATTGCATGGACATAATTTTAGAGTTTACGTTTCATTTAAAATTATTTTAAATAATAATAGTAATGGCTTAAATTATGATTATCGTATTTATAAAGATAAGATTTACAATATTTGTCAACAATTAGATGAATCATTTTTATTGCCATCTAAATCAAAATATCTACATTTAGAATCAGACGGTGAATATCTCTATGCTTTTTTTAATAAAGAGAAAATTCCTTTCTTAAAAAAAGATGTTGTTATTTTGCCAATTGAAAATATAACCGTGGAAGAACTTTCAAGATGGTTTGTTGAGGCGCTAATTAAAGATGATGAGTATTTGAATAACAAAGAAGTGAGAGAAGTAATGGTTAGAATATCATCAACGCCTGGCCAGTCCGGTGCTTCAACATGGATTAATCAATAATGGAAAACTTTGTAATTATCACAGGGGCAAGTAAGGGCATTGGTAGAAGTATCGCTAATACATTTTCACTTCAAAATTGGAAAGTTATCAATATTTCCAGAACCCCGTGCGATATGGCGTGTGTGAATTTTATAGCGGATATATCATTCATAGGTTGGGAAAAAGAATTAAATAATAATATTAACAATTTAATTTCTAATCCAAATAAAATTTGCCTAGTTCACAATGCTGCCAGATATGAAAAAGATACAGTGCATAAATTGGATGTGGAAAAGTATAGAAATACAATTATGGTGAATTTAATTTCACCATCAATCCTAAATCAGATCATATTACCGATTATGGAGAAGGGATCTTCTATTATTTACATAGGCTCAACATTATCGAGCAAAGCTGTAAAAGGTTCTTTTTCTTATGTTACTACTAAACATGCTTGTGTGGGCATGATGAAAGCAACCTGCCAGGATTTAGATGGTACGGGTATACATACAGCTTGCGTATGCCCTGGATTTACTGATACTAAAATGTTACTAAATCATTTAAATCATGATCATAATAAGCTAGAGCAGATAAAAAATAGCTCAACTGCAAAACGACTTATAGAGCCACAAGAAATTGCGGAATTGGTATTATATTGCGCAACTCATCCAGTAATTAATGGCTCTGTTATACATGCAAATTTAGGACAAATTGAATATTAATTTAACTGATGAAAAATAGAGAGAATCCATTCATAAATAACAGATAAAACACATAAATGGAGCGGTATCATGCCATAATGGTCAAATCGATTTAAAGAGTGATTAAAAGTGTGCCTAGAGTTATCAAGCCAACATGTTATGAACAAACCTAAAGTTGTGGGCGATTTTATTATTATTGTTATATTTCGCAAAACACATTTTTTATTTTAATTTTACTTTAGCATTAACATGGTCATTGATTTGCCAGCATTTCGATTTTGTCTAGGCACGCTTTTAATCACTCAATAAAAATTTTTAACCGGATGTGTTGACGCTTTTACAAAGACAAACTTTACAATATAAGCTAAAAATTTTATGAAATGCTGCAGAACGTGGTTCTTTGGTGATTCCTGTTCGTAAGCGTCGTAAGGTAATTAAAGGAATTTGTGTTTCTGTGGAAATTCTTGTCATAGTATATCCTGAGCATTTCATTATTTCTTGTAATAAAGATTGACACGTTGTGTAAAATCGCTTGCTACTGAGTGTTGGTTTTTTGTGTTGTTGGTTTTGTTCGAGTATATCAATATGATTTTCTGCGATGGGTGTTAAATTGGAATATGGTTGTTGCATAGCTATTTAGCCCTTTTATTTTTGTTAAAATTATTTTGTTGTTATGGCTAATCAAATGATTTAGCACAAAATTAAAGTCTCTCAATTATTTCATCAGCGTACGACGCTAAATTAACAAAACATAAATTATGTGTCAACACATAAATTAATTATTTTTTTATGTTTCAACGAATAAAATTGTGAGATAATTGCCCATGCCCCTGATCATTTAATGCTTGTAAGAATAAGCTGTGATAAATTATTCCGGGTAAAATTATAACGAGATTGGCAATGAATAAATTAGCGAAAGTTTTAAATCAATTAATGAAAGAACAAGATTTGACCGTGTCAGAATTGGCGCGTCGAACGGGGGTAGGTCAACCTGTAATCCATCGCGTTCTTTCAGGCGAAACTGATAATCCTAAGGTAACTACCTTAAGTCCCATCGCTGATTTTTTTGCCGTTTCTATTGGTCAGCTGCTCGGTAATGAACCAATTCCAAAAGATCGCATTAGTGGTACATTTCGTATAACTTCACATGGTTGGACAACAATCCCATTACTCAATTGGGAGCAAGTTATCAATTGGCCAGTGAAAAAAGAATCATTAAATATAGAAAAACAGGAATCAACTGAAATGGCCGTGAGCAAAGATGCTTATGCGCTGCGTGTGAAAGATACAACGATGTTACCGCGATTCCCTGAAAATACATTATTAATTGTTGATCCACTATTGCAGCCAAACGATCGTGATTTTGTGATTGCGCATATTTTTGGACAAAAACAAGCATTATTTAGGCAATTTTTATTAAATGGTGATGATATTTATTTAAAACCGCTTAACGCTGATTTTAATATGCAGATGATAGATAAAAAATCAAAGATACTGGGTGTTATGGTACAAGCACGAATGGATTTTAAATAAATTTATTTCTCCATTAATGTATCTTTAAACCATTCACACGCTGCTTGCGAAGCGATTGCAAATTCTTCCCAATACGCAGAAAAATGATCCCCTGTTAATTTAATTAAATTTTTTGGTGGTTGCATTTGATCAAAACATTCCAGTGCAAATTCAATAGGATTTAAACGATCTTGTTCAGCAACGATAAATAAAATAGGTGTGGGCGTAATTTTAGCGGCCCAATTCCCAGGATTATAATCACCACTCATTGCAACGGATTGCAAAGTCACTTCATTTTGCCAATATTTGACACCTGTGAAAAATTGATAGGCGCGTTCACCCACCATCACTGCATTATTATTTTTTTCCAAAGATACCGCAGGAATTTTTTGCGGACTTAAACCCTTAGCGCGATCAGCACGATCTTTTTCATAAGCTTGTTGTATAGAAAGCCATTTTTCGGGGTATTTTTCTTGTAAATACTGATGATGCCCTTTAATAAATGGGACTTGCGAAACAATAGATTTTACGCGTCTATCATCTGCGCCGGCAACTAATACATGCCCACCGCTATAACTTGTGCCCCAAATTCCAATGTAATCAGGATTAACTTGAGGTAAAGTCTGCGCGAAATTTATCGCATGGCTATAGTCTTTAATTTGTATATGGGGATTGATTTCATTGCGTGGCTCACCTGAACTCATGCCACAATTACGATTGTCATAAACGAGAACACAAAATCCCGCTGCTGCAAAAACTTCTGCAAAAGGTAGAAGATGATGTTCAATGAGTGCAGCAAAGCCATGCGTCATGATGATGCAGGGTGCAGGTAATTTCGTTGCGAGTGGTTGATAAAACCATCCTTTGAGCGTTTCAGTGTCAGCTGGGAAAGAAATCATATTGCGTTGATACATAATTTTTCCTTCTTTAAAGTCCCCCCACTTGAGGGGACTGAGAGGTGGAGTTCATTTTTAAATTATGTATTTATGTGAATAGAATTGTCACCTGAATAGTTATGCAGCAGGTATTTCTCTGGTGCGTATTGCTTGAACAGCTTTTAAATATCGATAAGCTTCACCAACAGCCTGACTAGGATCATAATTTGGGGCGGCATGATAATGGAGATTACCTTGCAAAGCTTTCTCAAAAAATTCTTTTGCTTTATTAATATCAATTTCTATACCAAGCGTTCTATCACCTTTTAAGTGAATTTTACCGAGTTCAATATTAGCGCCTACATGGCCTTTATTAGCGGCTAATGTAAATAACTGCATAGCTAACTCGGCATTGAGTGGCACTTCCCAGCCATAACGATAAAGTTTAGCAAGTTCGAAAGTGGCATGTGCATCACCTAAAGTTGCAGCTTTTTTCAAGGATTCAACACCTAAATTAGCTTTAGTATTTAGATTTTCTGTTAGTGTATTCATAGTTTGTTCCTCTAATACAATTTTTCGTACGGATAAACTTAGTCCAAGGACAGGGATGCTACAAGGCAGATTTGTTAGGGGCAGCAGCAAGACAATTCGTGTAGCTGTTGTAAGTTATTTGCTGAGGGTATATCAGTAATCTAAAGACCCCCTATAAAAGGGGGTATAAATATTTAGAAGGGTTTGGCTACTTTTGTATGTTCAACTAATTTGGATTGTTGTTCCTCAGAAGAGTCTGGAATTTCCGTATATTCTGCGTGCTGAATATCGTTGATAATATTTCGAACTTGGGTATTTAAATTCTTATCCGTTGTTGAATTTCGATTTTCTAATTCTATTTTCTGACGAAAATTGCGTGACTGATTAATGCTATTCCAAAAAGCGGTTTCATTGTTTTTCACAAAATGATTTATTTTGAAACCGCTCTCAGTTTCATAAGCACTTGTTTGCTGTGGATGGGCATAATTGCTAATTGTTGTGCAAATTCTTTCGATAGTTTGTTGTGTTGCTGGATGGATTTTATTATTTGCTAACTGTATGACACGAGGATCACTGGCGATGTGCTTGAAAAATAATATTTGTATGAAAGCTTTGTGCATCCTCAATGGATATATTTTTGGCGGTTCAAGTTTATCTGAATTTGGTATGTTTTTTTTGTTATTATTCTGATTTGAGTTCAATTCTTGCATTTCGATATCATCATCATATTTTATCTCTCTACAAGCTTTGGGTTTTATTCGGTGCTGAGTGGATTGCTCAACAAATAGATTCGTCTGATTGCTATATACAAGATTTTCTCCAAGTGACGAGGCGATATCGCCTGCTAGAAATTGTAATTCTTTGATTCGTGGTATTTGCGGTTTTTTAAGTTCTTCAGCTTGAAATATATTGATGAGACATTTTGGTAATGCATCTTTTACAAATAAATAGCCTGGTATTGTTTCCATTAATGCGTTAAAAATAGATTCATGAAGATTAGCATATAACAAATTATTGACCAATTGTTCGATAGTCATTTCTTGTTGAGAGCAAATGAATTGACAAAATTGATTGTAATCTTTTATGGGGATGCGAGTATCTTGTTTGGCTGAATACAAAAATTTAATTAATTCGCATTTTCGAATGATTTCATCTTCGATGGCTTTGTTATCTAAGGCGAGAGCAATTAAAGTATTGAACTCTTGACAATGCATTAAAGCATTGTGTGTCTTTTTTTTGGAGAGTATTGCTATTAAGTCTTCAATAGTTAATAAAAAATTTGTGGTGTACTTATTGTAAAGGGTAACAAGTATATTATTGATGTTAGTTAATTGTTCATAGTAAAGATTAAGCGCGGAGTTAAGTTCATTGATATAAGGCATATATAATATTCCATTATGATTGTTTGTTGAATTAATTGTATTATATTTATATCATATATTTTTTAATATTCGCTAGCGTTATTTGAATTTAAATATTAATCATTAATTTTCTTAATCCAATCACCTTGGAGGAACGATGTATGATTCACGGCATGAACCATATTACATTAGCTGTCAAAGACATTAATAAATCATTTAAATTTTATGTTGATATTTTAGGCCTTAAACCGCTTTGTAAATGGGACAAAGGTGCTTATTTTTTAGTCAATGATTTTTGGTTTTGTTTAAACGTTGATGCAAACCGAGAAATAAACCCATGTTATACCCATTATGCGTTTAGTCTTCATGCTGATGATTTTCATAAAATGAGTGACCGTATTATTCAATCAGGTGTACATGTATTTAAAGGCAATACCTCACCCGGTGAATCATTATATTTTTTAGATCCTGATGGTCATAAATTGGAAATCCATGTTGGCAATTGGCAAGCGAGAATTAATGCGAAAAAAAATGACATTGGTTCATGGCAAGATGTCGAGTGGTTTGTTTAATGATTTAAATTTAACAATTCATCACGATCATTTTTATCACGCACATCTTTATTTCATCAAATAAAATATTGCTAATTATTTTTCAGGCGATATAGATATAATTTAGTTCGGAGATTCTATCAATTACATCGCCGCACCAAAATGACATTTTGTTATTTTGGTGCGGCGGTCTTGGGAGAAGCAAAAAAGAAAGTCAGTTACCACTGGAAAATTAAGAGCCCGATAAAAATCCGTGGATTACTCGATCAAGTGTTAATTGGGGTGAACGGCATAATGCAAGAAGTGCAAAATTAGATACAAACGTAAAGAAAAATACTGAGGAACATATACATCCTATTTCAGCAGCTGGAATTGGTCCAAATCCGACTAACGACGGGAATAATACGCAAATACCACCTCCACAGCCAAGTCCAGGGCTGGGGCGTTATCATTAATTGTATTGAATACAATTTTGTTGAGAAAAAACCAATATGAGTTAAGCAAATAGGCTGATAATTAAAAGATGAAAAATTTGTATTTGCTTAGCGTGTCTTAATAAATTGATATTTTAATATCAATTGAATTGACTTATTCCAGACGTTCTAATAAAACCTGCTAATCTTTATATAAACAGTGCAGGAATTCTATATATGGATATTTTTACATTATTCTACGTATTGCTTGGTGGATTTGTAATCATCACATTGATTTTATCTTGGGTGAATCGTGGTGATTTAAATGGTTTGCGCAAAGAAATACAGCAATTGCGTGATCAAATGAATAATTTGATAAAGGAATTAAAAGCGAAAGAATCCCAATCTGAGACAACAGTAACACAAGAAATACCTCCAGCAATTCCAAAAGCTACCACAGTTTTATCAGCACAACATGAATCAATTACTTCTAAAGATGTTGCTGCAGAATCAAAACATGATGTGCCACTTTCTGATCAAACAATGATTCGAAAACAAAGTGAAATCCTCATAAAACCAAAGAAAAAAATTGATTTTGAGCTACAGTTTGGCGCACGTTTACCGGTGTGGATAGGAGCGATTGCCCTGGCATTGGCAGGTTTTTTCTTAGTTAAATATACCATTCAGGCTGGCTTAATTACGGAAAAAGTACGTGTTGTATTGGGCATTTTATTTGGTTGCAGTTTAATTATTTCAGCTTATTTTATTCGAAAAAAACCTGATCTTGCTAATGGTGTGCGAATTGCTCAAGCCTTATCAGGAGCAGGTATTGCTGATTTATATTTGTGTATTTTTGCTGCAAGCAGTTTATATCACTTATTTCCCGCATTGATTGGATTTATTGGCATGGCTTTGGTGACAGCATTAGCTGTTATTTTGTCATTGCGCCATGGTATGCCCATTGCATTACTGGGATTAATCGGTGGTTTGATTACGCCTGCGTTAATACATTCAAATACACCTAATGCAATATTGTTGTTTATGTATTTATATATAGTTTTATTAGGGCTTTTTATTATCATTAAAAAACAACAATGGTGGGCCTTAGCGTTTCCCATGTTGATAGGTTCTATTTTATGGACTTTATTTTGGTTGTTTTTTTGTTATGTTCCAGGAGATAGTCTTTGGTTGGGATTATTTCTTGTGGCGGTGAGCGCAACCTATATTATTACTTCAAATAAACAATTTGATCTCAATATTCAAAATCAAACGCAGCGATTAAAACTGCCGTTAATATTAAATTATTTAACGTTAGGTAGTGCTGCGATATTGATGGGGATGATCAGTTTTAAAGGTGGATTTGATATTCAACAATGGAGTTTATTTGGTTTGCTCGCGGCTGGCAGTATTTTTATCGCTTATTTTAATCAAAAATTATATGGATTTATGCCCTGGTTATTTATGATAGTGAATGCTGTAATGTTGTTATCATGGAATAATCCGCCGTTTTATTATTTTATAATTATCGCAATAATATTTTCTTTATTATATGCAAGCAGCGGTTATTATTTAATGTGGCGCGTACCAAAACCGTTACCTTGGGCGGGTTTGTGTGGTGCTACACCCGTTTTATATTATCTGATTGCCTATTATCAAATACAAAAAATATCTTTATTTACTGTTACATTTAATCATTCCTGGATGTGGGGATCAATTGCTTTATTGTTATCTGTCTTTGCGGTCATTATTGTGTGGCGATTGCTCGATTTATTTAATGATAATAAACAATTAAAACAACATGTATTGACCATTTTTGTATTATCAACGGTAGCATTTTTGTCTTTGGGTTTAACTATTTTATTAAAACAAAATATGTTTGGTCTTGTTTTTGCAACGCAAGTTCTGGTCATCAGTTGGATTAATACGAAAGTTGAGATCAAAGCCTTATTACCGATTGCAGGTTTATTAACAGCAGTATTTATCATTATTTTATTGCCGCAATTAATTATATTTTTGGCGCTGGCTTTAGACAGCTTAATTATACAAGGAATCAATATATCTCCTATGCCTGTTATAGCAACTGATCCACTTTTTCAATTAGCTGTGCCAGCGATATTATTTGCTTACGCTGGTTGGATGCTGCGATATAGACAAGATAATCAGCTGGTAAAATATTTAGAAATAATTACTGTGATGTTATTTAGCGTGATGGGATATTGTTTAATTCGCAATGCTTTTCATGTATCCAATAATTGGTTTGCAATAGTGCCTGATTTTACCGAAAGAGGTGTTATTACCAATCTATTTTTCCTCATTGGCACGATAAGTTTAATCGTGAGTAATAAATATGCGCGACCCATTCTAACAGTATGCGGAATGGTGCTTATCTATCTTACAATGCTAAGAATTATTTACTTTGACATTCTGTTTCTTAATCCATTATGGACGCATCAATTTGTGGGGGCAGTGCCGATCATAAATGCTTTGATTTTGCCTTATGCTCTTAGCATATTTTGGTTTTATATAGCAGAAAAACAATTGCAAGCAATGCCAAAGCAAACAGTTATTAAAAATGCGAATAAATTTTGCTTATTTTTGTTATTTATTTGGATATCATTAAATGTCAGACAATTTTTTCAAGGTGGGTATTTAGACGGTAATATAGCAAGCAATGCTGAGATTTATACCTATTCGGTAGTGTGGATGTTGTTAGGTATTGCATTGTTAATCGCTGGTACCTTAAGACACGATAAAATGCTACGTATTGCCTCTTTAATCGTCATCATATTAACTGTAGGCAAAGTGTTTTTATACGATGCCTCAGCTTTATCTGGATTATACCGTGTTTTCTCATTTTTACTGCTAGGCTTTATATTGATAGCTTTGAGCTGGTTTTATAGTCGCTTTGTATTTCTTGATAAAAAAGTAGCTCAGAAAGGAAAAATGGCCGAATATTAAATTCGAAGTGGTATATACTTTAATCAAGAATAACTAAATTTATTGTTTATATCACTGGTTAACATTACATGTTTTGGTTAAATATATTAGTAGGGTTAACAGCAGGTGCGTTAACATTGTTAATCTTATCTTTCGTAAAAAGTATCAACCCATTTATAGTGCGTTCTCTTGCAATAGTTGTCACTTTCATTTTTATTGCATTATCAAATGTCTATTTTTCTCCTTATTTTATTATCTGGAAAACATTGCATCAAATAGAACAAATCCCTTTTTATCATACTATTGAACAAACTGATCCCATTTTATTTGACGAATTTGTCGCAAAAATTGAAGCAAATGCATTGGCAGGAGGAAACGCGTTAGATGTGATTAAATATAGTAGCGATTTAGATGGCATGATATTGCATAAATATATGGGTAATGCTTCCGATGAGGCTATATATAATTATATACAGGCAAACGTTAATATATTTGAGGCATTAAATAAAAAAGATCCCCATATCATTGATAAATTACAAATGTCTAATCAGCCAAACAACAGAGAATTAAATGAGCTTAGTAGTATTGATCCACAAATGTTTAATAAATTACTAGATTCAACGAATCAAATAGTCATTTCTGCAGTAACAGATCCACAGCCCCCATCTGATTTAGCCGATGCGCAGAATCGTGAAAATAAAATTATTGATCAATTATCAATGAAATATAATAAACAATTAGTTAATCAAGTATTTGCCAATATGCGTTCAACGGATATCAATAACATACAGGTGGCAAGTATTGTTATTGATATGTATAAAACACTGCTTAATTCAGGAAAAGAAAATTTAGGAATAATTATGCGTGCAGTCTATGGTAACAATATCAACTTTTCGCAACAATCATGGCTGAATCACTTTATTTCTAACGCACAGGAAATTTATAACAAAGTCAGTGATTCTATTTTTACGGTATATAGTGAAAAATCACAATATGCTAAATATGGTGTTTTAGGGACCGGCGTTGCCATCAGTAAAAATATACTTGTTACTAATTGCCATGTTGCATTATCAGAAAAATATATGATAGTTCGTATTGGCGATAATTTAAATCCAGCAAAACTTTATTTTCAGAATGGTGATATGTGTTTAATTCAAGTACCAGATGCTAATTTTATTCCTGTTTCAATCCGCCCTTCTAAAGAAGTGAATATTGGTGAGAATGTATTCGCCATTGGCAATCCAGAAGGACTTGAAAGGACAATATCTTCGGGCATTATTTCCAATAAATATGCCTCATCAGATGGAAAATTAGTCATATTACAAACGGATGCAGCCATTTCACAGGGATCAAGTGGCGGTGGACTTTTTGATGTGAACGGTAATTTAATTGGCATTACTACGGCAATGTCACGCGCGGGTTCAAATATTGGATTTGTTATACCCACTGAATTAATTACCGATAAAAATGCATTAATGAGTCTTGATGACAATAAAAAAGTTGATAAGAAGCGGTAAACCAATATTTGTTCTTCACTGATTACAACGCTATTTTATAAGTTTTCGCAAATCGTATTGAATTAATAGTCGTGCTAATTGATAAAATACAACAAACACCTAAGAATGTTTTTACTAAAGCTACTATAATAGTGTTAGTACATTTCCAATACCAAGGAGGGATTATGAAAAAGGTTTTATCCAATTTATTGTTTATTGTTTTTCTATTTTTTACTTATTCAATCTCCGCTTTTGCTCAAGATATTTATACAATCGATCCTAATCATACCTATGTTTTATGGCATATTAATCATTTTGGTTACTCTAATCCTTCTGGAAAGTGGTTTGCATCAGGAACAATTACCTTAGATCAAGCAAATCCAAAAAATAGTAAAGTCAATGTTACAATCAATCTCGCTGATGTGGACACAGGAATACCCAAATTAGATGAGCATATTAAATCTGATACTTTTTTAAATGTTGCTCAATATCCAATTGCAACATTTGTCAGTAATTCCGTTGATATAACAGGAAAAAATACGGCGAAAGTATATGGCACTTTAAGTTTACATGGCGTTGCTAGACCTATTATTCTCTATGTCACACTCAATAAAAGTGGCATTAGTCCAATTACTAACAAAATGACGGTAGGATTTTCAGCAGTAGCAGAATTAAATCGTTCTACTTACGGGATTAAAGCATATTTACCTGGTTTGGGTGATCTTGTTAAGCTTGATATTGAAGTAGAAGCAAGTAAATAAATTACAATTCTTGATCCTTCTCCCGCAAGCGGGAGAAGGAAAAAAATAGTGCGAAAATTGGAGAAATAAATATGAAAATAGTATTAATTGGCGCAACTGGTTTCATAGGTTCATTTATATTAAACGAAGCATTAAATCGACATCATGTTGTAGCAGCTTATGTCAGAGATACCAATAAATTAACCGGTGATGAAAATATCCTGCAAAAACTCGAAGATATTTTAGAACATAAACCTAAAAAAGAAGTTCATTTACATAATATCATCCCTTATAAAGGCGATATTTTTAATGTAGATAATCTTGCAGAAGTTATTGGTGCGCATGATGCTGTTATAAGTGCATACAATCCCGGTTGGTCAAATCCTGATATTTATAATCTGCAAATTAAAGGCACGCGTTGCATTATTGACGCAACTAAAATTGGTGGTGTTAGAAGATTATTAATGGTTGGTGGTGCGGGTAGTTTAGAAGTCTCTCCGGGCGTGCAATTTGTCGATACGCCTGAATTTCCCGCACAATATAAACAAGGCGCATTAGCAATGCGTGAAGTGCTAAATATGTTGAAAAAAGAACATGAATTGGAATGGACATTTTTTAGCCCTGCCGCAAAGATTGAACCAGGTGAAAGAACAGGGATTTATCGGTTGGGTACTGATCAATTAATTGTTGATGCCAATGGTGTTAGTAAAATATCTACACAAGATTATGCCAAAGCGATGATCGATGAATTAGAAGATCCACAACATGTAAAAATGCGATTTACAATTGGATATTAATTTAAATCAGGCGAATATAAATGAATTCACATCGACCTATCCGTTTCAATTGGTTATTAATATTAGGTTTAATTTTAATCATTATTTTTGTACTAAAAATAACCATCATGGAAAAACATCAAATGCGTACAATTCAGCAATCCCAAATATTAGCAACAATTACATTACCCAAGCCTATTTATCATAGTGATGTATCAATTGAGCAAACATTATTGGCGCGCAGATCAGTGAGAATTTATCAAAATAGTCCACTAACTTTACAACAAGTTTCACAATTATTATGGGCGGCACAAGGGATTACTTCACCACATGGTGGTCGAACAGCGCCATCGGCAGGTGCTTTATATCCTTTAGAAATTTATTTAATTTGTGGCAATGTCACAGGATTATCTGCAGGTATTTATCATTATGTTCCAGCAACACAATCAATTGAATTTATTGCAAAAGGTGATAAGCGTAAAGATTTAGCGAGCGCTGCATTTAATCAAACCTGGGTCAAAAATGCAGCCATAGATATTGTTATTGTCGGTGTGTTTAATCGTACCGAATCAAAATATGGTGCACGCGGCGATAGATATGTTTATATGGAAGCTGGTCATGCTGCTGAAAATATTTTTTTACAAGCAGTGCCATTAAAATTAGGCACTGTAACAGTGGGTGCATTTGATGATGCTTCAATAAATAAAATTCTCAATGTTTCTAATGATTATCATCCTATTTATATTATGCCTGTTGGTAAAATTTCATAATATATGACCATTAATTATTATTCGCTGCTTTTGAAATTATAGGCAACACTTATTTAATGCCATTTTGATAAACTCTCTGTTGTTATATGATAATAATGAGAAAACCTATGCATACATGATTGAGAATCATGGTAGATAAATAATTTTAACCATTTAATTTTTTATTTGATGTTTTGATTTAAGACAAGATATGGTGCCGGAGAGCGGAATCGAACCGCTGACCTCTTGATTACGAATCAATTGCTCTACCAACTGAGCTACACCGGCACTTTGGGTTGTACAGTATAAAAGATGCATAGGATTTAAAACAAGCGACATTGATGATATTGCAATAATTAAATAATTCTAACTCAAAATCCTCGCGACTCTCTAATTAGATCATAAGCCTTAGTAATATTCTGCGTTTTCTCAGTTGCCATTTTAATCATTTCTTCTGGCAATCCTTTGGAAACTAATTTATCAGGATGATTCTGGCTCATTTGTACACGATAAGCATGTTTGATTTCATCTACTGTGGCACTTTCCTTGACCCCTAATAAATCATAAGCATTTTTTAATGCACTGAATTTCACTTCAGCTTGTGGATGATAATATCCTTGTTGCCCACCAGCAGCACCAGGGCCTCTACCAGCAGCTCCACCAAAAGGCTGTCCAAAGCCAAAATCATAGGTAAAGGGTTTGTAACCTAATCGTTGACTGATGTGCTGTAAAATCCTTAATTTTTTATCACTATGACTGAGTGATGCTGTTGCTGCTTGATATTGGATTTCAACAAACATTTGCAATAAAGCATGATTATTTTGGCACGACTGTGCGAGATGCGTTAACGCAGCGTCTAAATCAAAATTGAATAGTTTTCCTTGATTAAAAAATTGAATGGCCAGTTGGCGTTGTTGTTCATTCAAACCCATACGTTGCATCACATAACGTGCAGCGCGAATTTCTTCTTCACTGACTCGGCCGTCTGCTTTTGCAACATGTCCCATGACTTTAAAAGTAGTGCTAAAGAAAATATTTTGAAGATGACGGATTTGATTAGTTTGCGTGTTAAAAAATCCTAAATGACCACCAAATTGCTCCACGAGTCGGCAAATAATTTCACCAACAATAAAGCCGACGAGAGCCCCTAGAAAGCCGCCCATCGAAAAACCAATTATTGTGGCAATGAGTTGAATGAGAGTACGCATAAAAGCTAAAAATAGACTAGTTAAATAAACAGATTAGCAGGATAATGCCGATTCGCAAAGCACAACAACGCCATTGAGGAGCTACTTTAGATGATGAGACAGGTGTACAGCACACTTTGTTATTTATGCGTACCAATTGTATTAGGCCGTTTATTATGGCGCTCACGCAAAAATGCAGCGTATCGGCAACGTTGGGCTGAACGATTTGGATTTTTACCCAAAAATATCCCGCAAAATTGTTTGTGGGTACATTCAGTCTCTGTTGGAGAAACTATCGCTGCTGTCCCTTTAATAAAAGGATTTCAAAAGATGCATCCAGATGTACCTGTTGTCGTTACTACGATGACGATAAATGGTGCGAAACAAGTTGTGACCAGTTTTGGTCAAACAGTTACACACGTTTATGTGCCTTATGATTTGCCAGATGCTATAAATCGCTTTATTGATCATGTTAAACCCAAAATGTTATTAATCATGGAAACGGAATTATGGCCTAATTTGTTACATATCTGTGCTGCTCGAAATGTTCCTATTTTTCTCGCAAATGCACGGTTATCACAACGTTCTGCTGCACGTTATGCAAAATTCTTTACGCTGGTTTCCGCAATGATGAAAAACATCACCAAAGTTGCGGTGCAAACTCAAGTGGAAGTCGATCGATTTATTGCATTAGGATTGCCCGCTGATCGCATTCAAGTAACAGGTACTGTTAAATTCGATGTGGTTGTAGCAGATGAAATCATGCAAAAAGGAAAACAATTTCGTGAACAAATAGGGCGCGATCGTCCAGTGTGGATTGCAGCAAGTACGCATCAGGGAGAAGAAGAAATTATTTTAGAAAGTTTTAAAATCATTAAACAAAAATATCCGCAATTATTATTAATATTGGTACCGCGACATCCAGAGCGTGCAAAAGATGTTGCTACATTATGCAAAAATGCAAATTTCCAAATAGTTTTATTTACCGAACAAAAAGCAATTACTCATGAAGTTGATATTTTTCTCACCGATACGATTGGTCAATTAATGACGCAATATGTTGCTGCAGATATTGCTTTTGTCGGTGGTAGTTTAATTGCAACAGGTGGCCATAATGTATTAGAGCCTGCTGTATCGGGAATACCTGTTATTACGGGTCCGGAAATGTTTAATTTTGTTGAAAGTACACAGTTATTAAAACAAGCGGGTGCATTATGGCAAATCAATGATGCTGCACAATTAGCTGATAAAGTTAACGAATTATTGCAAAATCCTGCGCAACGCGAACAAGCAGGAAAAGCAGGGCAACAAGTCATTGAAAAAAATCGTGGGGCTGTGCAGAAACATTTGCAATTAATTGAAGAATTATTTAATACCACGAGTGAAAGTATCAATAATAAATTTAAAGAAGGTGAAAAAGTCGAAAGTTAAGAGCTTAAATAATCGGCAAAGGATGCGATTGAATTTTATAAAAAAGCATTTGGAGCAAAAGCTGAAATGGCAATGCCAGATGAAAAAACAGGAAAAATTTGTCATGCCGAATTGGTCATTGGCAATTCAAAAATCATGTTGGCAGATGAATTTCCTGAAATGAATTTTAATAGCCCAATTTCTCTAAATGGCTCACCGGTATTGATTCATCTTTATGTTGAAAATTGTGATGCGGTATTCAATCAAGCAGTTGCTTTAGGTGCGCAAGTGGTTCGTCCTATAGCTGATCAATTTTATGGTGATCGATCTGCTGTCATTAAAGATCCATTTGGCCATGTGTGGAATATTTCAACGCATATTGAAGATATTTCAGATGAAGAATGTGCAAGACGGGCTGCGAAGATGAAGTGTCAGTAGATTTATATTGGTCTGTTATTTTTATCCATAGGGTGGATTAGGCCGCAGGCTGTTATCCACCTTAAATCGTTAGATGGATAACGGCCTGAGGCCTAATTCACCAAACATTATCTGATATCAGTTGGTTTTTTAGGTATAAGACTAAACGGGGTGCGACTAGTATTTTGTTGGGTGGGTTGTTGGGGATCTTGTTGTAATGGACTCATTGGTTGAGTAACATCTTGCACATCTTTCTTGATCATTGCATTTTGATTTTTATAATGGCGTTTTAAAAATTCGTGGTTTTCTTTTTTATCACTAAAATCACTCTTTTCTTCTGATACTTTTTGTTCCTCTTGAGATTTTAAAAAGATATCTAAACTTTCTTTAATTGCTGATTTGACTTGAAAAGCATGTGCTTTATCCACAGGTCCTTGAACATTGATGCTGATCATATTGCCTTGGATTTGTGCGGTTACTCGCATATTAGAACTGTCAACGTGTTTCAGTAGGCCATGATGATCTAGTTCTCGAAGCGTGTGTTCTTCTGCTTTATGCAGAATATCTTTTAGATGTTCTTTAACTTGAGAATCATCCATCTCTAAATCCAAATTTTCTAGTTTAGGCCTTGGTATTTGACCGCTATAAATGACGGTGCTTTCATAAGTATTACGTGTTTTTTGTAAAACGTCCCAATTTTTAATTTGTTCTGGTTTGCTCATAACAATTCTCCCACTTAATTACTAATAATTATAGCCTAAGGATAATTTATTGGTTTGATAAAGCTCCAAGAGCAGAAGTTATTTTCTTAAAATATAAAATGCTTTAAAGTTGCCATTAAGAAATCATTTTTAATAACACAAGGAAAATAATATGAGTAAAGTCGATGACTTATTTAAAACATTACTAGACAAGACCCTATCAATAGGGGAGAGAATGGCGGGATATAATAAGCTTGTTCAGCTTGCGACTAAAGATTTCGGTGCAGATGGATATCGAGCGAATTTATTATTAGGAGACATTTATGCTGGCTATTATGGCAATGTTTTACAGAGCCATATCAATACCTCGGCTAGTAATTTAGCGATAGTGAGATATAAAAGAGCAGCACAATTAAAGCCGTATGAGATCGGGCCTTCTGTATCGCTTGTACATTTATATTGTCGTCAAATGTGGGTCGCCTATGAAATGAAAAATCATACAACATCAAGCTGGCATATTCATTTAGTGAGATTAATTTCAGATATGCGTGAAAGTAAATGTAATGAAGTCGAAGGAAAATCCATTTTAGAAATTCTTGAATTTATATTTAATGCTAAAAGCAATCTGCCTCTTTCTCCATTTAAGCAAAGATTTGTTTGGCTTCAGCTAGCAAATTATTATTTTATTTCGAAAGAAAGTTATGATTACGTTAAATCGTTTTTTGATAAATTTACCATTGAACTTAATCATCAATATAATAATGAACTATTAATAGAATTATTTATTATGCTTGCTTCAAAAGAAAGAGAGATATTGCAAAAGAATAGTTATTATCTGCAAAATGTTTGCTCAATGCATATTAAATTGATATGGCCTGCTGAGAAGATATTTGAAAATGCTAAACGGTATGTGTCAGAAAATCAGCCATTTTTAGCTGAATGGTTTGCTGAAATTGCATTAAATGCCTTTGAAAAAAGATTTTATGACGCACAGCTTGCTGATAAACAACAAGAAGCTCTTCATGCAATTAAGGAATTATGTGCCTATTTTCCTAGGTTGCTTCAAGTTAAAGATGTATTAAGAAAATGCCTCAATATCGATAAAAATGATCAATTGTACATAGAAATATACAGTGCTGTGGTAAAGGATTTTCCTTTGTTACAACCCGTGCGATTTGAATTACTGTCATGTTGTTGCTTTCAAATATTAAAATCAAATACGGCAAAAGATTTTGGCAGCCAAGAAAAATTTATGTCACTTTTATATTATCATTTAAATCATGCCATCATTGCTTTTCCAGGCGAAAATCCATTATCTCTATTAAAAACTTTACTCAATCACTGTGGTGATAGGTATTCTGCACAATTCGCAAATAATGCCAATTTGATATGGTTATGGCTAAGTGAACATTTGTTATCTATACTGCCACCCAATTATCAAGACGCTTTAAAATGCTTGGATATTTGCAAAGGCAAATTATCAGAAAATTTTAAGAACCAATTGGTGCATGCATATATACGGGTTGGTTATTTATCATTTGATCGAAAAACAGGAAAAAATCTTGATATTAAATCACATTGCATTGATTCCGTATTATCACTTGCACATCCAGATGATTTGTCATCTCTAGCCAACAAATTAAATAGCGAAGGTAAAAATAATGAGGCATTGTGGTGTGCTGAAATAGCGGTTAGAGGATATTATCGAGTGGATTCTAAAGACAGGGATAGAATGCTCTTAGAAAAGATCGCATCATTAGCAGGTAAATATAATCAATCTAGTTTTATGCGCGAAAAATTAGAGTGGAGTAGATATGAAATTTCAAAAATTACGATGGTTAAATTGAAAAAACATTCAGCGAATAAAAATCATCGCAATGCTAAGATCGATGCAGATATTACTCATTCTCCAAATTATCGTTATCAACATCCATAGTAGGAACTTTATTTAAAACGGTTTTTGTTTATGGGCGGAGGTGGTTCTATTTGAGTAGTAGGCGTATCTAAAGAAATTATCATTTTACTTTGCATTATTCGTGATGGTTTTTGTTGTAATTTGGCGTTGATATTTTCAACTAATGGTGTAATTGAGTGTTTGATGTCATCTAACTCGGTAATATCACCTTTTTTAATTTTATCGCGAATTTCTTCTACTTTGTTTTTGAATTCAAAGATAGCTTGAATATGTGGGTCTTGGCTCTTATAGCCCTTTTCATAGAGCACCCATTTGAATTGTTTTAAATTATCTTTAAGGCCATTTTCATATTCAGCGAATTCAGTTAATAATTTATCAATGGCTTTCTTTTTTTGTTCTCGCGTGCGAACCTCATTGTTTAGTTGGGTATCTGTAGGTTCTAATATTTTTTGTACTTGCCTTAAATTAAGAAAAATGCCTTCATTATATGCTTTACTGATAGCGTTTAAAGCATTTTGATATTCTTCACTAATTACAAATTATGTGTAGATGATGGAGAAAAATATGCGCAATCCTAATGATCCAAATCAATTAAGTTCAGTGGCAACTACAGGAAAAGTGAGAATGATGCCACCTGTTCAGGATAAGTTAATCAATCATTTTGAAAATGCAGATATGCAATATACGCATGAAGAACTAAAAAATAAATTGTATAGCTACCAACAATATTATGTATCAGCTGACGAAAAATTAAAGCTTGTTCTTGGAAATATCTACAGCATATTGAGCGACACTGATAATTTTTTAAATGGAACTACTTTGGAAGAATTTTTTAAACAGGTTCGTGATGAGTCTAAAAATGAAAATGAATTAAAAGAGATTCTGGATGACATTGATAAAGCGTTATTAAATGCACAAGAAAAATTAAAGAGCAAAGATTTAAATCCTGTTTTTAAAGCAACCTATGAAAAAGCCATTAAATATTGCAAAAATTGCATTGTAGAGAGAATTAAATGTTTGAAAAATGCTAATGATAAAATCTATTCGTTATATCAAAATCATCATTTAAAAAATATTTTTGAACCCAAATCATTTGTGCCTAAAAAATAATAAATTAATTTATGCGGCCAGATATTCGTTTTAACTAAATCATTCAGTTAAAATTTCTGGCCATGTCGCTATGCACTGATGGAAGAGGTAGAAATAGTATTATTGTAATTCCTATGAGAAAATTGGCTGGATAAGAATGCAAAAAAGTGTAAAGCTAATTAACCCGCATTATTCACTTTCAGCAAATGATCATCTTGCAACCAGCCGTTAATTTCAATTAAATCCTTAGGCGTTAAACTACCTGCCGCTTGTTTTAATTCCAAAGTGCTTAATATGTAATTATATTGATCTTGATAATGCGTTGTTTCTGCTTGATAAAGATTTTGTTGTGCCGTTAAAACATCTAATAACGTTTTAGTGCCCGCCTGAAATCCTGCATTGATCGAATTTAATGCACTATTATTTGAAATAATCGCCAGACGATCGGCTTTAATTTTACTGATATTTGCCATCACATTGTTGTAGGCTTGATTAGCATTAAATACCACTAAGCGATGTGTCTCTTCCATTTGATCACTGGCTGCAACGTAATTATCTTCAGCTTGTTCTGTTTGAGCGACAGTTAATCCGCCAGAAATAATTGGCACGGTGAGTTGCACACCGAGCGTCCCTAAATTTTCAGTTTCTCTACCTGGAAATGCATTAGTAATACTATTGGGAAAAACGTTGTGCCCATAACTACCAACTGCATCAAGACTGGGAAAATTATTGGCAAAATTAGCGCGAACAAATTCATGTTGAGCTTGTACGCTATAGCGCGATGCTAATAAAGTGAGATTATTTTGTTCCGCTACAGTTATCCAATCACTTAAATCAATGGGATTTGGATTAATCAGCGGCATATTATTTTTTAATGGTGCTAATTGTGCATATGTTTGATCAGTAATTTGTTTTAATGCTTGCATGGCATTGGTGACATTATTATTGGCACTGATTTCTTGCGCGACCAAATTATCATAAGAAGCTTGTGCTTGATCGACATCGGTCATTGTTTCTAAACCTACTTCGAATTTTGCTTTAATTTGTTGCAAAGATTCTAAATTCGCTTGTTTTTGTGCAACAGTTGCAGTGAGCGTATCTTGCGCTAACAACACATTAAAATAAGCAGTAGCCACACGAATAATTAATGCTTGTAATTCTGCACCGTAGGTATAATTTGCTTCCGCTGCTGTTGCTTGCGCTTGGCGTAATAACATCCAATCAGCGAAATTAAAAATGGGTTGTGCTGCATTTAATGTATATCCATGCGTGTTATAAGTACTGTTGCCGGCAATACCAAAGCCATTGAAAATAGGATTTCCAACCGGAGTGCCTTGTGAAAGACCCAAGCTATTATTTGTGGTAGTGATATTCACATGATTAGTTTGTGCATAACCGCTGCCACTGATCTGAGTGAGCAATGCCGAACGGCTGATAGCAACACCTTCTTCATTGGCCATTTTGGTCGCGTACGCTGCTTGAAATTCGGGATCACTGACTACTGCTTGATTAAATACATTCAGGAGATCTGCGCTCTCTGCAATGCCAGAAAATAAACCCAGTAAGCTGGAGCATGAAATTATTAGTAGGTATTTTTTCATACGATAAATAATGACCGTTGTTAAAAAGTAAATGGATTGGGTTGTTTCGCATTAATTAATGGCGGGACCATAGTCTCAAATAAAAATTGTGAATGCCAATGACTATCAACTGTCTTGGTCATTAATAAAGCTTCCATAGCGGGTTGTTGTCCAACAATGGCAAATAATCGTCCTTTGGCATTTAAGCTATTGCGATAAACATCGGGAATATAAGAGAGTGAACCAGTAATGACTATGACATCGTAGGCGCCATCTCTGTCATACCCCAGTGCCGCATCCGCTACCCGTAAATCAATATTGGTAAACCTCAAGGTGTTTAATTTTTGTGTTGCTTGACTAATAAAGTCAGGAAATATGTCTAATGAAATGACCGATTTTGCTTGTTTGGCTAACAATGCTGTGAAATAGCCGCTGCCTGTGCCAATTTCCAATACCCGTTCATGGGATTGGATTTGTAATGCTTGCAAAATACGTGCTTCTTCTTTGGGTGTGAGCATGATTTGGTCATGACCTAGCGGGATAGTGGTATCAGCAAATGCCAGTGAACGATAAGCTGACGGCACAAAATCTTCACGTGGTGTTGTTTCAATCAAATCTAAAATATGAGAATCTAAAACATTCCATGCGCGAATTTGTTGTTTAATCATTTGTGTGCGGGCGATGTCGAAATTCATAGAGATTGGCCATATAAAAATGATTTAGATTAAGATGTTTGCAAGGTTATGGCAAGATATCTTTTTCCTTCTCCCGCTTGCGGGAGAAGGTGCTGAAGGCGGATGAGGGTGTTTTAATTAATGACTGAAAAATTGCATATCTATTATCAAACCATATTATTTTATTTGCACGATGCGCTCATTAATTTGCGGGTCTCAAAATTACGTTCATTTCTCGCTGTGTTAGGAATATTGGTGGGCACTGCTGCAGTAGTTGCATTAGTGTCTTCGGGCGAATTAGCCACTAAAAAAGCATTAGAAGAATTTAGTGCACTAGGCACAGATTTATTAGCAATAAATATGTTTCCGCAAAATCCCAATGCAGCGACTAATTCAACGCAAAGTACTATTACAGCTGATCAAATAATGGCTTTAACCACGCAAGTTCCCGTTGTAATTCAAGTGGCCCCCTATACTTCGCTCTTTGAAAATATGAGTTATAACGGCAATTCTGATAATGCTGGAATTGTTGGCGCGACACCCTCATTACAACAATTATTGAAAATTAAATTAACCTCAGGGCGTTTTATTTCCTATTTAGATGATTATCGATATTACTGTGTAATTGGTAATGAGCTTTATCAGAAATTACGTGGTGAAGGATTTTTACAATCACCATTAGGACAACAACTGCAAATAGGTAAGAATATATTTACTATTATCGGCGTTGCAGATGAGTGGTCACAAAGTGCTTTTTTTAATAGTGATATTAATAATTCAATTATTATTCCGTTATCGACCTCTCAAATTTTAGAAAAAAATATACAAATTAGTGATGTGATTTTGCAGTTACAACAACATGCTGATATTGACCAAGTGCAAAATGATATAACTAATTATATTAATTCAGTGGTACCAGGATTAAATATCTTTTTTCGTAGCGCAAAAGAATTATTAAAAAGTTTGGGCGCGCAACAACATATTTTTACTTTATTATTAGGTGTAATTGGTGGTATTTCATTGCTGGTTGGTGGCATTGGTGTGATGAATATTATGTTGGTTTCTGTTTTAGAACGGCGCCGTGAAATTGGTGTGAGATTAGCAGTTGGTGCAAAAAGAAAAGATATTATGGGGTTATTCGTTATCGAGGCTGTCACTTTGAGTTTGTTGGGCGGTATTGGTGGCGTTATTGCAGGAATTCTGATTTCTCTGGTGATTGCTTATTTTGCGGGTTGGGGTTTGGGTGTGTTTTTCCTGCCGCCTTTGATTGGATTTGTTGTATCAGTGATGGTGGGAATAATTGCTGGCGTATACCCAGCTTACAAAGCAGCACAATTGGATCCTATCGAAACGCTAAGAGCAGAATAAAAGGTGAAGAGGTTAAATCATAGAAAAAGGATAATATATTTTTAATCTTTCCCGAAAATTAATCCTTTAATAATCAAAAGCTTACCATTTTTTAATAACTTCCAAAAAATGAAAATTAACAAACCCCTTTATTTTCGCTATATTCCGTCGTTCTGACAGCATTTATGGCTAATTTCCTAAGCTAAATGACTTGTTTCTACTATACTTCTTTCAAGTACAGATATTTAACAAAAAATCTGATTAAAGTGAAATATTTATGAGGTAATTAATTATGGAACTTGAAAAGCAAAATATAGAAATGATTAAACCATTGTTGGAAATCGCAATTACAGCATTAGATGCAAAATTTAATGATTTGCCTAAAGAACCGCCCATAAAACTCGATCAGCTCTGCGATGTTATCGCGGCATACGGTATGGTTAATTATTTGCGAAATGTCATCGTTAATCAGCTTAATTATTTAGATAATGAATCAAATGATGATAAGGAATCAGAAATACTTGCAAAAAAAATAAATGATGAATGGTTTGCAGAGATAAACGATGTAATCAATGGATTTAAAATGCAAGGGAATCCAACCGCTTTAGTCGAAATTCCAGATGGTTATATCACTAAAATGCGTAGAATAAAAATATTATTAAATCAAAAACTGGATTCGCCTACTATTACAGACGCTGAAAAAATAAAAATACAAAATGCATTAAATATAGTTAGAACAGCAGGGCAAGGGAGAAATAATAATGTATATAGAAAAATAAAAGAATTATTTAATGACACCAATGATAAAGCATTTCAAAAACAGCCAGAGGCTGAAAAAGAAAGAATTCGATCAAGCACTTTATTGGCTATCGAAGGCAAACTTGAGCGAAGTAATACCGGTGTTCTATCAAGCGCATTAGAGTCTTCACAATTGAAAAAAACAACTAAAAAAGATTTTAAAAAAGAAAATAAAGAGCTAGTGATGAATGTAGTGACTCATATTTTTAATAATTTATCTGCGTTTTCTCACGAGCCACTTGAAAGACTTGGATTATTGCAACAATTACAAAAACAGTACAGTGATCTCTTGGCAAAGAATGCAGAGCTAGCTGAAAAAATATCGCAGCAGATCCTTGCAGAAGTGGGCAAGGATAATGCATTAAGAAAAATAAATGGTTTATTTACAAAAAAAGTTGATAAAAAAACCATTTTGCAATTAGACGCAATATTGAAAGAGCAACCTGAAATAAAGTTACCAAGTAAGTTGGATGGAAATTATGAAGCCGCATTAACTGAATATGAAGCTGATCTTAATATTAAAATGGAAAATTTAGAAGCGGATAATAAATTGTCTGTCATGGATAAAATTAAAGAACTAGATAGATTGATTACAGAAAGATCAACGCATGGACCGGATGTCATTAAAATTTATCAGAGTATCAATGAAAAATTGACCAAACAACTTGCAACTCAAATTGTAGATTTTGATAGAGAATTATTTAGTCAAATATCTATAAATGCTATAGTCTATCGAGATGCCAATCATCCAGCTACTAAAAATATAATTGACTTTTTTAATAATTTATCTGAGAGCGTCGTAGTAACCATGATGCAATCTGATATTAATTTACGTGTATTGATGTTTGAAAGGCTCGTTAAACTCGCAATAATGTGCAGAAATTTAGGTGATTTTCACGGAAGTATGGCAATAGTCGTAGGCTTGAATCGATCTGAAGTTGGCCGATTAAAAAGTACAGTAAAAGCACTTTCCCTATCAACTCAGAAAGATTGGCAAATCTTAAATGATGATTATTCTATGACAAGTAGTTATAAAAATTTAAGGAGATTAGTGTCTGAGCATAAAGGCCCAGTTGTACCTTATATAGGTACTTATATGAGTGATGTCACATTTTTTATTGAAGGAAATAATAATACAGCATGGCAAGATGCAAATGCAGGAATAAAAATAGCTCATAGTTTGATAAATGCACAGAAAACGATTAATTCAAATGCTCTAAAACCATTATCTCAAGATCATTCATTAATTGACTTGGTTAATAAACCGGTAACTTTGAAAAATCAAACATTTCAACATGAATCAGAAGCACTCAATAATCAATTATATAAATTGTCATTAGAATATGAACCGAAAAATACAGACATTGCCGCCACAATACAACCAGAATTATTAGTGGGTCATCAATTATTATCACCTTTAAGTGAGGTAGTTTCTGCTCCGGAACAACAACATTTAGTGAGTAATAAACTTTTACATGGTAGCGTTGACTTATTTATGCGTTTTGATCAATTGCTCAATAATAATAAAATGTTTTCTCACGAACCCATTTTATCATTGCTACATGGAATGGGGTCAGAAAATATTAATCATATTATAAATTATAATAAATCTAAAATATTTGTTGATGTTAGCGAAGATGAATTCAAAGAAATTTTAGTCAAATTAAAGGAGATTGAAGGGCATCCTAATTTTACTAATGCAACAGTAAATAATTTAAATTATGAACAAATTGAATTTATTATAAAATATTATCGATTGCGTGAGAAAGTTGAAAATGGCAAGTTAGAATATAAAGTTTATGAGGGGCATAAAGTTACAGTAGATCAACAAAGCAAAATTTTGTACAAAGATAAAAATGGTGGATCGACCAATGTTCCTTTAATTAATTATTATGATTATAAAAATGGAAAGTTAGTAAAACGGGATGTCTCATTAGGACATCGCAATGATAATATCACTCAATTATTATTAGCGATTAATGGAAAAAGCGCTCAAGATTTAGATGCTTCTGAGAAAAATATTTCTTTAATTAATTTTATATCGAAAAGTTTGTCAGAAATAGATGATGCATTAAATATATCTTTTAGACAGGCATTATCAAAACCGCTCAATCCTGACGTATTTATTGATTTGGCTTATATAGTGAATCAAAAATATGATGCAATTATTGCTATGCTAGGCAATACGGATTTGGAAGATCGATTAAAAGCAGAATTAATAAAAGAAAAAGAGAAATTTGAACAATTTAATGTTGAAATGCAATTAATGATAAAGCAAAATCTTTTGATACCCGAGGCAGTACTTCAACCGGCAGCAGCACCATCACAATTAATTACACCCGCTATTATTCCAGAAACAAAATTTCGATTCATACTGCCATTAGATAAATTAAATGAGTATAAAGCTAACATTGATCGTGAAAGGGAAGCGGTTGAATTAGAAACTCCGGAACTTACTCATACGCAACTTCAAGATAGAATAAATAGAGCAGATGAAAAAATCTTGGAAAATAAGAAGTTTAATGAGGAATCTCAAAAGAAATTTATTGACCAAATCGAATTGATTGCTAAATCACCTGAACCATTAAACGCGCTACAAGCTATGGTTATAGTCAGTAATATAAGAGCGTTATTATCTGACGATTTTAATGAATCGATTGAGGGATTAACACGAATCAATACAGATGCTATGGTCCAATTATTAGAAAAATTATATAATTTTCAATCAACGCCACATAATTTTGAAGTGCGTCTATTACATGATCTTTGCTATCAACTGAATTTTTTGATTAATTATGCTAGAGAAAATCTGTTAATAGATTCTGAGGATTGGTTCAAAAAATTTAAGACGACATATGAAATCAGTAAACAATCAATGGAAACATCCAAAGATTTGTTTAATTATTATAATTTGTTAGATCAAGCACCTGCTGCACAAGTATCTATGCCTGAGATATCACTATTACCAATAGAAGCTGAATCACTTTCATCTCAACCATTACCATCACAGCAAACGCCTAAAGTTTTGAGTGATGAAGAGCTGGAAAAATTAAAGAAAAAACATGTTTTTCCTCCTGTTTCAAGCGAAAATCAAGAGCAACAATCCAGGATTATTCCATTATTAGATGTAGATAATACATTGGTTATGGGAAATGATTTGTATAATGATGAATTGATTAATGCTTTGGCTGAACAAGGAATATCAGAAGTTTATTTATTTACATCATATAGTTCTAATGGAGCGGGTACAAAGGAAAATAAAGGTTCCAGAGATAAATTAACTCAATATCTTGCTTCAAAAAATATTAAAGTGTTGGGTGTCATTGTTGAGGATGATGTTCTTTATCAACGTGGTTTAGGTGAATGGTATAAAGATAAATTATTACCATTAGAGCAAGCAGCAGCAACTAATAGTGATACTTTACAAAAAGATAAACATAAAGTTGAAGTTCTTGAAATGGAATTTCGAATGGGGATGACAGAAGAACAATTTAATCAATTATCGTCTGAATCGCAGAAAAAAGTACTACAAATTGCTAAATCAAATAGTCCTAATAAAGGTGATATGTTTAAATACGTTGTCTCACAATTAGGCTCGCAACATACTTATTTTTTTATTGATGATGACATTGATAAGAATTTTGGGGACGTTAAAGCAGCGGCAGAAGGCTTAAATGCGAGAGTGATGGCTATACCAGTAACAGCGAAAAAGAAGAAGCAGCAATATATTGATGAAATGAGTTACCGAAGGGATTGGATTAAAGAAGCAGAACAATATAGACGTGTATTTCAAATTTCAACTCCTGCTAAAAAACCTGAATTAAAAATTATTATAAAAGAGGGTGATTTAACAACAGCACAATTAATGGATTTTGCGAATACTCCTGGTTCAGTTTTTAATAGCCTCACTAAGACATTATGGATGGTGATGAATGGTAGTAAACACTTTCATGTGCCGGGTGAGGATCGTCAGCATACAGCAGCTAGCAATAGAGAATTAATTGAAACAGTTAAGAATAAACCACATATATTATTAAATGAAGACGAGTCTTTTTATGCGCAAGCATTAAATCGGTATGTTGTAACAACTATTACTGATAAGGATAAAAATAAAAATATAAAAGGTATATATGAAAATGTTTATATTTCTGCGACTGCTGCTCCGCAATTAGATGACCCACAATTGTGGCATTATCGATTTCTCATTGTCGATCCTGTGCAAAATACAAAAGACAATGTTAATGACTTCATGAGAAAGATGAGGGCATTGCAAACACCTGGCAATGTTTTTGATCAAAGTCTTAATCTATTACCTGATCATAAAATTCCAACTTATAGTGATGTTTTGAGAGATGTTAAGGAGCATGGTAATAAAAGTAGGTATGTCCCTTTGGTTAATAAAGAAGGTGAATTTATTCAAAGAGCACCCAATGGAGGATATGTAAGAACTAAACAATTCGATATTGAAAAATGCATATTTATTGATAAAAAAGCATATTTAGAAATGAGGGTGAAAGAAATTGCAGCAAAATTACAAGGTTTCAATGATTGGTTAAAACAACAAGATGCAATGGGTAGCTGGCGTGCTGTAAGCTCAGGTATAAATGCATTTGCTTGGTTAGGCGGTAATCCTGATTATCATATTAAAGAAGATATGGAATTATTCTTTTATGAAGCATACAAAATAGTAATGGAGCGTTATCAATTTGATCGTATTAAAGAAATCGAATTTCCAATAAAATTAGAAGAAAATGACGAATCTCCTTCACAAAATAGTCAATATAATGCGTATAAGAAAGTATTCTTGGATGATGAAGTGAGAGGAATAGGTAAGAACGAACATATGCAATTGAATGTAAATCCAAAGAAATTGAGTGAACCTGGTATGACATTCACTAATTTTAGTACGATGAGTTCTGAAACGCTTAAAGGGATAGATGCTTGTCCTGATAATAGAACACCATTAGGAAATGAACTAGCAGAATGGAGTGCAGAACCTATTATTATTAATGCTGCATCTGGTGCTCGCTTAGCAGGATCACCTTGGACTTCTCCTGAAATGCTGAATCCAGATAATTGGATGATTGAAACTTTAGATGGTTCTCGTCAAACGATTACAGAATATTTAGCCGATATAAAACAAAAGGAACCATTTCAAATACGTGAACAATTTGAACAAAGAAAACCAGATGATATTAAAGATTTAGAAATATGGACAAATAATAGATCACATCTTTTTGAATTAATTCTGAATGAGGAATATGACGAATTTAATGATGAATTAATGCACCTCAATTTATCTGAGCAAGGTAAAAGGCAGATAGTTGAAGTCATATTTGAAGCGATACTGAATAATGATTTAGATGGTAAACAGATAATTAGTTATGACTCGCAGATAAAAGCTGATATTCCAATTGAGAATTTTACTTTAGATCCTATATTGCCTTCTCATTACGAACTCCTTATGAATTATAAAAAAAGTATATTAAATAAATTTCCAAATAATAAAATGAATTTTACATTACCCCGTAATCATGCGGCTAGAATGTTTATTGAAGACAATATTGAGCAATTCATCGGTATCGTCAGTAATACTATAACTGATGCGACAAAGAGATTAGATC
Source organism: Pseudomonadota bacterium (assembly GCA_021777765.1). Taxonomy (GTDB): domain Bacteria; phylum Pseudomonadota; class Gammaproteobacteria; order DASZBR01; family DASZBR01; genus JAJYDF01. The sequence continues at coordinate 100,164 of JAJYDF010000001.1, forward strand.
AATTTTTGGAATTTATGAAACACTCCTATTTAAGTCCTAGTCAAAAATTAGAAGTATGTGAAATTTTATTTAATTTTGTAAAAGAAAATAAAGTTAGAAACAGTAGGGGCGAAGAAAATATTTATAAGCTACCGAAAGGTGAAAAAATGCCGCTGTTTGCTGATTTGCTTTCAGAAAATCGTCAACCATTACTGAATGAACAAATAGAATTAATCAAGTTAATCAAACGCGCATATGTTGATATTATTCATGATTCTCAAAATGGTTTTACGAACCAGGAAGAAAAAGCAGCAATTGCTGCATTATTGAAAAACAAAACAGGCGTTGTAGATTTTCAAAATTCAAATACCCCCATTAATATTCCAATGACGGGAACCAGGCGCAAAATCACTGATTTAATGGCTAAACCATTACAAGATACTGAGGGAGATCGTTTTCTTGAAAAAGAATTGGCTAAAGTACAGCTAATGGATCTCGATCAAATCGTCGATGCTATTTTAAAAGCACAGAAAGAAAAAGATAATGAAATGATAGAAAAATATATTAGTGAATATTTAGGTAAACGAAAATACGGCATATTAACCCGTAATTACAGGGAAGAATTTATTAAAGTAGCTATTGAAAATGGCAATGCAGAATTTGCTAAATTACCTGATAATCTAGTGGAACCCATCAGCCCGTTATTAAGATTAGCTAAACATGCCGAACCGGAACTTAAAAAAGCAATCATTAATACTGAAATTTTGGATTCGCATTTTTGGAAAGGTCATCCTACCAGTAAAAAATATATTAGTGAGGCATTGCATGAAGGAAGGCCAACCTTGGAAGATTTTCGAAGATATAGCGCTAATTTCGCCATGAAACAAGAGTCTCAAATGCAAGAGATTTCAAAAAACAAGGATTCGTTGGTGACAGCAATAAGTGGTACAACCTCGGTAGCTGTTAAAGAATTTTTATTAAAACAGATCGGACATATGAAGATCGATTTTTTAGAGGGAAAAGAATTTAATGATTTTTTAACAAAATTTATTATGCCAATGGTTGCTGCTTTAAATATTAAATACAGAACAGAAAATGAATTTCCTGAAAATTATAACGAGTTTTATCACTTGTTTAATAAAGCACCTGGCCTTTCAATTACTGCTGAAAAAAATATGTTTTTAACCAGTAAATTTATTGATAATTTCAATCAGGCTATGGCACATAATAGTAAACTTGCAAAATTGGAACGATTGACAGCGCCATTTAATGAGATTAATCCTGAAGCTATTAATAGCGAAATTCAACGATTGCAGACAGATATTCTTCAGTCGCATGTTAAATTACAAGGATATTATCATGACCCTGATAAAATAGTGTTATTTAGGAATGGATTAAAAGAAGTACAGCAACTCAATACGAAATTTAATCAATTATCTGAACAATTAATAAAATATCAACAAATATTAACTAGAATGAATGAGCATTTAAAAACGATGAAATTAACCTCAGATCAACAATTAAAATATAGTTTTCTTTTCGACGAGAGAGCTGGCATTCAAGCTAAAATGGCATCTGTTAATGCCTCTATGCAGCAAATTATGCAAATTAAAAAAACTAACTTGGATCCGCTGCAAGCACTGTATGGTTCCACTAAAAAAGAACCCGTTGAGGATAAGATTGCAAAGACATTGTCACAAATAAGTAAACATTTGCATTAATGTCTCCGCGGCTGGTCTTAATTTCCTCTGACCGACCAATACCTGCAAACATCTGGCAAAATCAGCAATTGCGTGCCTATAATCTGCAACCTTTAATCAGTGATAGCAGTTTTAGTCAATCTTTTCATTAGGATGATTTGGTGGAGTTATGCAGCGTGTTGCGGAATGTAAACAAGGACGGTCTATGAGTTATATTGAGAGCAATCTTTTGGATGATGAACATTTAGTACATCAAGCACATTTACATTGGATAATATTTATTAAAGCGATATTTTGGTTAATAATTGCTATTTTAATCTACCTATTAGTGCCACCGCTTTATTATAGCCCAACAGGTGCGGCGCCTATTCCGATACATAAAATTGCATTACTGATACCAATTATATTTACTTTGACATATGCAATGGGCGCACAAATTAGATATAGAACATCTGAGTTTGGTATCACCGATAAACGTATCATGATAAAATTAGGATTTCTTCGTCGATATACGTTTGAAAATTTTTTACAAAAAGTAGAAAGTATTCAGGTCTATCAATCACTATTAGGACGCATATTAAATTATGGGTCGATTATTATTCATGGTACTGGTGGTTCAAGAGAAGTTTATGCATTACTCAATGATCCATTGTTATTTCGAAAAATGGCGCAAGAACAAATAGAAAAAGTGTTGTAACAAATAATTTTTTTCCTTCTCCCACTTGTGGGAGAAGGTGCCGAAAGCGGATGAGGATTTTTTAAATAATATTTACAATTATTTTTTATAAGTGAGAGAAAAAAATGGCATACAAAACATTAAGCGTAGATGCAAAATTAATTCAAGTAATTAACGCATTAAAAGTAATGGGTCCTTATGACTCAACGCAAGCGGTACTCGACGCAGCATTGGGTTTATTAATGATGGCTGTTAATGGTGAAAAAGTAGGCGATAAAATGATTTTGCGCGCAGGAAACGGTGCGGAGTTTGTTTTACCTAAAGACATGGAAGAGGCATTACATCAATTAAATCATAAATTATATGATAAATTTGGTGGTCAAATGCCAGAACACGAATGTAGTCATGCGCATTAATTAATTATTGGGAATGTGTTTTTTTCTTCTCCCGCTTGCGGGAGAAGGTGCCTTCGGTAGATGAGGGTGTATTAAATAAATGGGAAATACTTTTTAACATCTCATAATCTACTGAAGAATTGTAGGTCGGACTGAGCAAATTCATGAGTTAATAATTGTTCTCATCTATTTAAGCACATGAAAAATCGAATATTAGCATGCGATATCCAACAATCAGCTTATTGTTTTTTTTGGCGTAGAAGATTTCAAGGACAGGGCTCTTACATATGGCAAAATTATTTAACAAAATATCTCTAATATTATGTGTATTTTTTTATCCGATGTTAATCAATGCAACAAATATAACGCCTTATCAATTAAAATTCGCCACTCGATTAAATACAACAACACAACAGGATTTATGTGAGGGTAATTTGAATCCCATCAAATTTGATAACCAAAAATTAATGCCAATGTTTGCTGGTGATATATATCAGCAACAAAATATTCACAACGCTATATCCATTGTTTGTTTTAATAATCCCTATGCATCAGAAATAGCAGGCAGTGTCATCGCAATTTCTTTGCCAATCCTACAAAAAATGACAAATAATTTATCTTCATCAGAATTGTTACTCAATTTACAAAACAATGGTAATGAAAATCATAAATTAATTACTGTAAAATCGCGCGCAGCCGAACAAATTCAATTGCAATACACAAGCAAAGATAAAGCAGGTGCATTAGCAGCGAAATTAATAAAACAAATTCCCATCAATGTTAATCAGTCATTTGCGTTATCAGATAAGGGGTATCAAATTATGATGATTAATTTTAATTCCCACATAAGGGCTATGGATAAAGTGCCTCTTACGCTGGTTTTTGAGGACGGCAGTAAAATAAATATAAATGCAGAGGTGAGATGTGAAAATTTTTATCAATAATACGCGTACCAAAGTTTTACCCTGCTTATTATTTTTACTCTTTATTAATATTTTCGTTGTTTCTTGTACTTACAAATCGGGACTTAATTCGTCTGCACAAGATGCAGATGGTAATCTTATTCATTTATCAGATTATAGAGGTAAATGGATAGTATTAAATTATTGGGCAAGTTGGTGCGGTCATTGCCAAGCAGAAATTCCTGAGCTAAATGCGTTTTATCAAGCGCATAATCAAAAAGATGCTGTCGTTTTAGCGGTTAATATTGATCAAACGGATAATCAACAATTGCCACAAGTTATTAAACAATTAAATATTAATTATCCAGTACTGGCTTATCCTGGTCCAGCAATCGGTATCCATGAAATCCCAGGAATTCCAACCAGTTTTTTAATTAATCCTCACGGGCAGCTAGTAGAAACAATTTTTGGTGAATTAACAAAACAAAAATTAGAAAAAGAAATGAATTTGTCGTCGGATGGGTAACCTTTACTTTTTTCCTTCTCCCGCTTGCGGGAGAAGGTGCCTTCGGTAGATGAGGGTAATCATATAATTTAACATTCATCATACTTCTTTGGCACTTTATCTCTTCAGGGAGCAGGAGACTCAAACTCTTTTTGATATCTACGTAACTGTTCCGCCGTAAATAACAAAACACCCCCACCACCACGTTCAAATTCTAACCATAAAAATGGTACATTAGGAAAACGTTTTACCAATGCCTGTTCACTATTGCCCACTTCTAAAATTAATAAACCATCTGCAGTTAAATATTTTGCCGCTGATTTTAATATTTTAATGGCAAAATCTAATCCTTCTTTACCAGCGGCTAAACCTAATTGAGGTTCGTGTTTAAATTCTGCAGGTAAATAAGTCATGTCATGTTCGTCAACATAAGGTGGATTGCTGACGATTAAATCAAATGATTGTTGTGGAATTGATTGATATAAATCGGAATGAATAAATTGCACTCTATTTTCTACGCCATGATTTTCTGCATTGGTTTTTGCTACGGCTAAAGCATCAACGGAGATATCTGTAGCAACAATTCGTGTCTCAGGAAAATAATGAGCGCAAGCTATAGCGATACAACCACTGCCAGTACATAAATCAAGTATTTTATGGGGTTGTACTGTTAACCAAGGTAAAAAATGATTTTCAATTAATTCAGCGATAGGTGAGCGTGGAATTAACACACGTTGATCCACATAAAAACTTAATCGTGCAAACCAGGCTTCATGTGTGAGATAAGGCACGGGAATTTTTTCTTTAACACGTCGATTAATTAATTCAGCAATGGCTTTGCGTTCTGAGGTAGTGAGCCGTGCATTTTGAATGGAAGAGGGCATTGTAATGGGTAAATGTAAACTATGAAAAATTAATTGTACTGCATCATCCCACGCATTATCTGTTCCATGTCCGTAATAAAGTTCTGCTGCATTAAAACAACTGGTAGCCCAGCGCAACATGTCACGGATAGTTATTAGTTCTGCAACGGCTTCTACTGAAGAGGCAATGGTAGTGGTGTTCAAAATGATTACTCCAGGAATTAATAATTGCCTCAATTATATATAACTACGCTAGACTAACAACATCGTGATTTTTTTTTCCTGCTCCCCGAAGGGGAGAAGGTGCCGAAGGCGGATGAGGGGGTATTAAAAAAGATTCATCATTAATTTTAATCCACTCTCATCTACCGAAGGCACATTCACCCACAAGCGGGAAAAGGAAATAAATGCAAAAATTTTATTTTAATGAGTATTTTTTTAATGACCCAATCAAACGATCCCAAAGAATTATTCAAAGCAGCCATGCAAGGCGTTAAGCCTCTAAAATCATCCAATAAAATTATTACTAAACCGCAAACCCCAACACGTGCCCCTAAAAAAATTATCCAACGTCAGTTCATCGAAGATATTTTTTCTGATCATATTGTGGAGAATGTAACCGGTGGCCAAAGTTTATATTTCGCGCGATCTGGTATCCAAGGGAAAGTCATGCAAGATTTGCGTAGAGGAAAAATTAAACATACCGCTATGCTTGATTTGCATGGCAAAACAGTGAACGAAGCAAGACAAACACTGCAGTTTTTTTTGCAACATTGTTTATTAAGACGATGTAAATGTGTGTTGATTATTCACGGTAAAGGTGCTTTGGATGCTGATAAACCACCGGCTTTAAAAACGCATTTGAATACTTGGTTACGCCAAGCGTCCGATGTTTTGGCTTTTTGTTCGGCGTTGCCTCGGGATGGTGGCACGGGTGCGGTGTATGTTTTATTGCGTAGGCAGCGTGATTAAATTGAAAGTTTAATTGCAACGCTAATACGATCATCGTAACATAATCAATTTTTCAATATGGGCATTGTTGATATTTTTGCCTGATTTTTGTGTGAATCTACGGGAAAAATAATGAAAAATACAATTATTATTGGGATTTCTGGTGCATCAGCTTCAGGTAAAAGCTTATTGGCCAAAACGATTGTTGAAGAATTAGGCACCAACAAAGTAGCAATTATTTCAGAAGATGCTTATTACAAAAATTGTCCTGAGATGTCTTTTGAAGAGCGCACAAAAATTAATTATGATCATCCCGATGCATTCGAACACGAATTACTTATTCAACATTTGCAGCAATTACAAGAAGGTAAAACAGTACAAGTTCCTATTCATAATCATGCAGAATATCTTCGCGCGGTAGAAACACGTACTGTAGGTCAACATGCGATTATCGTTTTGGAAGGTGTATTATTATTTGTTGAACCAAAATTGCGTGAATTAATGGATATACGTATTTATATGGATACCCCATTAGATATTTGTTTAGTAAGACGTATTAAACGCGATATTGTAGAGCGAAAACGGAGCATTGAATCGGTATTAAATCAATACGAACAAACTGTTCGACCTATGTATTTGCAATTTGTAGAGCCTTCTAAAAAATATGCAGATATTATTGTACCGCGTGGTGGTGAAAATAGAATCGCAATCGATGTCATTAAAGCAAAAATGAAAGAATTATTGCGTGAATTAAATTAGTTAATTGCTTTACTCACTTTTTTACAGCCAGACGAGAGAGCACTTTATTTTGATGGAGAATCGCATCTCCTCTTATTTTTAACAGAGCGGATTTCCTCTTCCTTTAGGGAGAGGATTAGGGTGAGGGATTTTTTCAAGTCATAAATTTATATATTAATAGGACAATTCCATGGGCATATTAACCAACAAACGTATTTTGATCGTAGGCTTAGCCAGCAACCGTTCTATCGCATCAGGCATCGCATCAGCCATGCACCGCGAGGGCGCGCAACTTGCATTTACTTATCAAAATGAAAAATTACAAGAACGTGTCACAGGTATGGCAGCAGAATGGCAATCTAATATCGTCCTTCCTTGCGATGTCAGTAAAGACGAGGAAATTACTCAAGCATTTCGTTCATTAAAACAACATTGGGACAGTTTAGATGCCATCGTCCATTCTGTGGCATTCGCTCCTGCTGATCAATTAGAAGGCGATTATGTTGAACATTTAACTAGAGAGGGTTTTCGAATCGCCCACGATGTAAGCAGTTATAGTTTTGGTGCTTTAGCCAAAGAAGGATACGAAATGTTACAAGCCCGGAAAGGATCACTTGTGACCATGACATATTTAGGGGCAGAAAAGGCCGTTCCGAATTACAACGTAATGGGCTTAGCAAAGGCCAGCTTAGAAGCAAATGTGCGTTATTTAGCTAATAGCTTGGGCCCTAAAGGCATACGCGTGAATGGTATCTCTGCCGGCCCCATCCGAACTTTAGCCGCCTCGGGCATTACGGGTTTTCGAAAAATGTTAAGTTATCACGAGCGAACCACCCCATTGCGAGAAAACACGACTATCGATCAAGTCGGTAATACCGCCGTATTTTTAACCTCTGATTTAGCATTGGGAATCACCGGTGAAATTATCCATGTAGATGGCGGATTTCATGCTACTGCAATGGGTGGTTTAAATGATGAAGCTCAGGGTTAAATAGATTTAGCGAACTTTTTTCGTCCCCGATTTTTAGTACGTCCAATTTATTTGTAAATTGGACGTACCTGATTGCAATACCTTCAATTCTAATGCGTATTACATCTTTTTTCTGCATCATTACAACATCGTAAATCGTATTTAGATATTAATATATTTAAAGACGAGCAGCTTAAAAAATACTGTATTTGTAATGTTTTTATTAATTAAACTTGAAAATGGTTTTGTCAATTTTATTAAAAAAGAAATAGAATCTGTTTAAGATTTTTATTGGTTTTTAATATCTAAAAATTTTTTCGCATGCTCTTAGTTCTTAATATTACCTTAAGGTTAAGCAGGTAAAATTTTCTCAACGTTGTATTTTTTTATAAAAGAAAAGAAAAAAAGAAGAGTTAAAAACAAATTAATTTAATTATGAGGTGTCCCATGTACATATTCACTATTGGCGATGAGGGAGCATTTGATTCTTCAGCATATGCTGTTGCGGAAAGACGTTGGTCTACTGACAATCAACAAAATGTTCTTTGCCAATTTGAAACTGCACATAAAAAAAATATTCATCCAGATGCAGTAAAAAGCATGGTAATGCTTGGCCACTCAAATAAAGAAACCAGTGGTGAATACGATGTTGATGCATTTGTTAAGCAAATGAAACGTATTGTCCCAGATAAAAATGAAAGATCTAAAATTCAGCATATATATGTGATTAGTTGTGAAGTAGGTGCCTTTTTAAGAGATAAACCACCTTTTGCTCAACGTATTGCAGAGATTTTGATTTAACCGAGCACAAGCGAAGTTCAGTAATAATAAAATTACCAGAATTTTATAAAAGAAAACTGGATTTCGCTTTTACTATAAAAGTTGAAATGATGTACCTATAAAAAACGTAGCCTGGGTGGAGCAAAGAAAATAATAATTAAATTATAAAATAATCGCGCTGATACTATTAAAACAATGGCGCAACCCAGGAAATAATAATTCATCAATAGTAGTAAAGTAATTTTACATCCTTAGAATTCCACCCATGGAATGTATGATAACAAGGGAATGTATTGTGGAGCAGCGCGTAGCGAAATTCAGTAAGAATAAGATTATTAAAATTTTATACAAGAAAGCTGAATTTCGCTTCTATTTTTCTACTTCATTTTTGACGGAATTTTAATTGTTTTACCATCCACTGTAAAAATGCCATTTCCTAGATGATGAATAGTTTTAGGATTTTTTTTAGCAGGATTAATCCAGGCTTTTACCACTTCAACAATAAACAAATTATATTTATCAACTAATTTAGTATCTACCACTTTGCATTCCAGATTAGCATAACATTCATCAATCAATGGTGCTTTTACTTTTGATGCAACTTCAGGTGTTAAATTAAGCATGTCAAATTTATCAATTTTTTTACCAGATGTATTACCACACTGAACGACTTGTTTAGCAATTTCTACAGTGGGAATATTTATAACGCATTCTTTGCTGGCTTTTAATAAATCAAAAGAATAATTCCTATTGCTCATCACAAATGCAACCAGTGGTGGAGCAAAATCAAGCATAGTTTGCCAAGACAAAGTCATAATATTGTTATGGCCTTTGTGTGCGGTGGAAATCATTACAACAGGGCCGGGTTCAAGTAATCCATATACTTTTGAAAGAGGGTAAGTCATTTTACTCATTGCAATACTCCTTTATAAGCAATTCATGTGTAAGATAAAATCTGAAAATTGGTTTAGTGAATTGATGTTACATCTAACTTGGCAACCAATTTCTTTCATTAGCCTACTTTAAAGCTAAGTTAGTTGTAAACATTTAATATTTTTTACATATCAAAAACGCTCTAACTTTCAGTAAGTTATCTAAAACTTCATAAATCCTTAAGATTTTTCAAGTAAAATTTACGCATCCATTTTTCACAGATAAAGCCGATTAAAAGATTTAATAGCGAATAGATAAAAATGGGGGAAAATATATGAGAAAGAGTAACATTACCGCGATTACATATCATAAATTATCAGATAGTACGGATGAAATTATTCATCAAATTACTAGTTACTTACCCGATTTACCACAGCGTAAGAAAATTGAAGATGTGTATTTCATTGAAAATATAATCAGCGATTCACAAATTACAGCTCAATTCATGCAAGAGATTGTAGATCGTTTGTATGTGATGGGATTTGATAGAGTTAAAATACATACTTTAACGGAATTTTGTTCATTGCTTCACGATACAAAGTTACATATTGATTTGGTACCTATTTCGGATAAAAAACCATTTGCTTTAAATCATCCTAGTTATATCAATGTGTTTGCATTAGATGGTGAAACTTCTAATGAATATCAAGAAGCAATGAGCTTGTATGATCAAGAAAAATTAAAAAATAGTGGCGTAATATCTAAATCAATAGAGCTGGTTGCAATAGAGGAATATATCGCAAAAATTAAATATTTCGCTCTCAACATTTTTAAGAGAAAGTCATTTATTGAAGTATTTAATTTGCCGCAAAATACATTTATTGCTAATGAAACTGAACAACAACGTAAATTGAGAGTTATGCAATCGCTAAATAATAAAAATGATAATAACGAAAAAGAGCGTCAAGTTGTTACAGGGTTAATTGCAAAAAGAATTGCACAACTTGAAATTCATTTAAAATATATGCACGGTTATCAAAAGCCAAATAATGCTAAACTATCCAATCAATCGCGCATCATGAATAAATTAAAATCTTTCTTTTTAACCAATTTCTTGCCGAAAAGTAAACGCATTATTAAAAAGCAGCCACAAAAATTGTTGGCCGATTTGCGCATACTCAATGCGCTATTAGATCATGTGGATGCCAAATTATGGCGCCAAATAATCAAGCAAAATTTATTTTTATTTGAGTGTGCTAATGATTTCCCTGATGTATTTAAAACAACATTTTCCTTATTAAAATATTTATATAAAGGAAAATTCAGCAAGGCTGATACAATACTAGAAAAGTGTGAAAAAACTACTTTAGCTGTTGCTGCTGCAATGCCCATTGCACATGCTCGCGCACTAATGCAGAACGATGATTTAATCGAGTTTGTAGGGCGCATATGATTTCTGCTGAATAAGGCGCATTTCCTAATGCAACAGCGATATTCCGCAGCCAACATTCATAGCCAATGCGTCTTATCGCCGAGCCTTCAGTTTTTTCCATAAATTGTGGTTCAGTCCATAAAAATATATCAATTAATTGCTGTGAATTTAATCCATGACGAGGATGAAAATCTTTTTCGTCAGTCGGTTTGGCAAATTTATTCCATGGGCAAATTAATTGGCAATCATCGCAACCATAAATGCGATTACCCATTAATGGACGTAAATGTTCTGGTATAGATCCGCGTAATTCAATGGTTAAATAGGAAATACATAATCGTGCATCTAATTGATAAGGCCCAACAATCGCTTTTGTTGGACATATATCAATGCAGGCCTTACAACTACCACAATGATTGGTGGCAGGATTATCGCAAGGCAATGGTAAATCAGTATATAACTCTCCCAGAAAAAACCATGATCCCGCTTTATTATTTATTAACATGGTATTTTTGCCTATCCAACCTAATCCTGCTTTTTCTGCGATAGGTTTTTCGAGTACAGGAGCGCTGTCTACAAATGCGCGATATCCAAAATTATTCACTTGCCCAGATATTTTTTCCGCCAATTTTTGTAATCGTTTACGCATTAATTTATGATAATCACGACCTACTGCATAACGCGAAATATATCCTTTTAATGGATCATTTAATGTCTCAATAATTTGTGGATCGGCAGGCAAATAATTCATGCGTGCAGAAATAATTCGTACAGTATTTGCAATTAATTGTTCAGGATGACTACGTTTTTCCCCGTGTTTTTCCATAAAATGCATTTCACCATGATAATTATTGGCTAGCCATTGATTTAATTTATTTTTATAGTGCTGTAATTGCGTATCAGCAATGCCAATTTGTTGAAAACCTAATTCTAGGCCCCATTGTTTGATTGCATCAGCGAGCTGATCGAAGTTAAATTGATTTACTGATTGTGTCATGGTGAGATATTTTGCATTTCTGGAATTATGTTTGATAGTTTATCATGATGAATCTTTATTAAAGAAGGACTTTTTATGCCTAATAACGCAGCAGCAATCTTCAGCACCACACAAATTAGACAAATAGAACAATTAGCGTATGCCGAAGATAAATTAACCGAATATCAATTAATGCAGCGCGCAGGAAACGCCGCTTATCAAGCCTTAAAAAAACAATGGCCTAATGCACAAAATATCACGGTTTTTTGCGGCCATGGTAACAATGGTGGTGATGGTTACGTGCTAGCAAATTTAGCTGCGCAAGATAATAAAAATGTAAAAGTCATTCTTATCGGTGATCACAATAATTTAAAAAATCCTGCATTAACTGCAAAACAAGATTGTGCAAAAACAGCCGCTGAATTTATTCCTTATTCTGATGCAATACAATTAACAGCGGATGTTGTAGTGGATGCAATATTTGGTATTGGTTTAAACAGTACTGTCGAAGGCGTGCATTTAAATGCCATAAAAATGATAAATAACAGTCATATTCCAGTGTTAGCAATTGATATCCCATCAGGTCTCCATGCTGATAAAGGAATTCCACAAGGTATTGCTGTCCATGCACAGCTCACCATTACCCTGTTAGGATTAAAATTAGGATTATTTAGTGGCGAAGGCCCAGCATATTCTGGCTTAATTCAACTTGATGATTTAGCAATCTCTCCAAAAATAATTGCAAATATACCAGCAATTGCACAATGTTTAGATCAACAGCTCATAAAACACTATTTATTGCCAAGACAACGTGATGCCCATAAAGGCCATTTTGGACATGTATTAATAATGGGCGGTGATTATGGTTTTCCAGGTGCAGCACATATGGCAGCAGAAGCTGCAGCTCGCGTTGGCGCAGGATTAGTGAGCGTCGCAACACGCCCAGAACATATCGCCATTATCAGCGCAACACGTCCTGAAATCATGTGTCATGGCATACATGAAATGCATGAATTAACAAAATTAATCGAACGTGCCACAGTGATAGTGATTGGCCCTGGTTTAGGTCGATCAACATGGTCAGAACAATTATTTAAAATCGCCGTTGCAGCAAATAAACCCATGGTAATTGATGCTGATGGATTATATTGGCTAGGCGATTATCATCTAGCCAATCAAAATTGGATATTAACACCCCATCCGGGCGAAGCCGCAAATTTATTAAATACCACCGCAATGGCTATTCAATCTGATCGATTAGCATCAGCGACATTATTACAACAACAATTTGGTGGAGTGGTAATTTTAAAAGGTGCAGGAACCCTTATTTGTGATAATCAGTATGTGCCTTCAGTATGTCCTTATGGCAATCCTGGCATGGCTAGCGGCGGTATGGGAGATATATTAAGCGGTGTTATAGGCGGATTATTAGCACAGCACTATAGTGCTGAAAACGCTGCAAAATTAGGTGTATTAATTCATGCTTTAGCAGGTGATGCTGCTGCAAAAGAAAATGGCGAGCGTGGTTTATTAGCAATGGATTTGATGCCATTTATTCATAAATTAGTGAACAGCGAATAATTAAGTGATATTTATTTCTAAATAATTAATCAAGATATTTTTTTTCATCTGAAAATAAACAAAACAAATTATTCGCGTATGAAAAAAAAGATATTAAAGAAATTCTTTAAAAACGAGGCGATTCAGACATGAAAAAAATTGATATTAAACAAATTCATCAAAATTAATAGTGGAGCCTTTACCAATAGCGTGATAATTTTTATCTAACCACTCTTCCGCAACTTCACGTCCTTTATCACGCAGTTTAGTTAAAAATGCCCAATTAGGATTTAATTTACTGGCAACAGAATATTCTTCCATCATTTTATCTGCGCGGATGGAATGAATGTTCATCTTTTTAACTTGATCTTTAAATTCATCTTTAATCCAGCCTTTATCTAATAAATTGCTGATAAAATGAATCACACGTAATTCACGTAATAAAGAGGAATTAAAACTGATTTCATTGACACGGTTGAGAATTTCGCTGGTGTCTTGTGGAATTTTATGACGGGCAATGGGATTTATATGAACAATAACAATATCTCGCACATTAGTTTCATAAATTAATGGATAAATCGCCGGATTTCCTAAATAACCCCCATCCCAAAAAAAGTCATTACCTATTTGCACCGCTTGAAATAAATGGGGTAATGCAGATGATGCTAAAATGGCTTGCAACGAAATTTCACCATCTTGAAATATTTTTATTTTTCCTGTTCGCACATTAGTCGCACAAATAAATAATTTTACGCATTTAATTTCACTGAATTGCTCAAAATCGATCATCTCGCTTAATATATCTTTAACAGGATTAAAATTAGCCGGATTAAATTGATAAGGCGATAAAAAATGACTAAATAATTCAAAAATAAAATAAGAAGTGGAATGAGTGACATCAAGATTTAATAATACATCAAGAGGCGTTTCTCTGACTGGGCTAAATATTTTTCCATAACCACTCATTCTCCGCCAAAATTTATCGAGTAGTTCACGTGCCTCGTCATTACCACCTTGATGCAAACCTTGTGCAACAACTGCTGCATTCATTGCACCAGCACTGGTGGCTGAAATACCTTCAAAAGCAATGCGATGATCTTCTAATAATTTATCTAAAACGCCCCAGGTAAAGGCGCCATGAGCGCCACCACCTTGTAAAGCCATATTCACTTTTTTGATTTTCATTGCCGCATCCGTGAGGCTGTTTTTAAAAAAGTGCGTTTAATCTATCGCTAGAAACGCACCAAAAATATAAGTTGTTAAAGATAACAATGCCAAACAAATAACGCTTTCTGTTGAATTAAAAAAGTTTTGGCCTAAGGTAGGATTATCACCAGCGTAAGCAATTAAACTAATGCCAATAATATAATAAATGAGCCAAGAAGCTCCTTTTAATGCTTTCATAAAACCTTTGTAATGATAAGTATGATATTCGTAATAAAAATAGAAACATAATCCTGGCAGAATTAATACCAACATTTCACCGGTTAATGGCCATTTTGCGTAAAACAATAATACCGACAAAATAAATAATAAAATCGGTGCAAATATTTTGCCAAAGGGCACAATAAATTGATGTTTTGCGTGAAGAATAGCGGGATTTTTTTTGCGATGAGCAATTGTAATGATTGGCGCAGGTAAATAAGAAAATAAATGCATCACTGAAATAACTGCAACTAATTCAAACCAGCCCTTAAATAATACTAAGAAAATAAATCCTACTAGAGTACAAAGCACAATAGCATTCCGCGGATTATTAAATTCAGGATGTAATTTACTTAAAAAAGCAGGTAAATGTTTTTCATGTGATAAGGAATACAACACACGTGAACTAGATGCTAAAAATGCAGCACCGCAAACGCCTGGAGAAATAACAGAACCAATATAAACCGTGGTTACCATGATTTGTATATTTGCGGCAATTAATAAATCAACATATGGTGAACGGTAATTAATACTTGCCCAACCTTGCGCTAATTTTGTGGGGTCAATGCTACCGATAAATACTAACTGTAATAATATGTAAATGACTAACGCAAATAAAATACTGGTTATTACAGCAATGGGTAATTGTGTTTTGGGTGATCTAATTTCTTCTGAAAATGTTAATGGTGATTGAAATCCATTAAATGACATAACAACGCCACAAGTTACAATACTCGTGAGCACAGCTTTAAAACCAAATGGCATAAATTGATGCAAATTGCTGCCAAAATTTTGAGAATGTAAACCGTTATAGGTTAAACAAATAATGGTTAAAATCGGCACAATAATTTTTAATACGGTGAAGAAATTATTAAAGCGAATAAAAAATTGTACGCTCCAATAATTGATATACATAAATATCAGCATTAATAAAATAGCAAATGATAAACCGGGTAAAGTAAGATTATGGGTTGTCACATTATAAATGTGCGCAAATTCAGGATTCAGTTGACTTAAATATTGCGCAATACTTTGTGCTTCTATGGGTGGGACTGCAACGATACTCAACCAATTAATCCATGAGGTTAAAAAACCGCAAAAGCGGCCATGGGTGAGATGTGAATAGTATCCGATACCACCGGCGGATGGATGAGCGCTACCAATTTCAATGTAGAATAAACCTACCAGCAAGGCTACAAATGCACCAAGCACCCAAGAGATGACAGAAGCAGGACCAGCTAGCATAGCAATTTTCTGAGTGCCGAGTAGCCAGCCAGAACCAATAATTGCAGTGACACCAGTCATGGTCAGAGAGAATGTAGATATATTTTTCTTAAAGTTAACAGTCTGTTCCATTGATAATCCTTAGATAAATTATGCGATGCAAGGACAGTAGTAATAGCAGAGTCAAGCGGGACCTACTAATGGCAGCCATACATAATAGTATAAAAATAATGATTTGCCTATGAGGAAATAGGATGTTGTGGTTGTGCGGCGCAGCTAAATACGTGGGTGATTGGTTTGGGCTGGTCGTCTATAACAACTGTAATAATGTGTTTCTAATATTACCTAATTCCATATTAAATCATCTGCATTTTATCAATTAATCTTTTTAATGAGATGATCAGGAGCAGGCATTGTTAATTGATATGTTTGATGTTCTTTAGTAACAATTTTTTGATCGAATTTAAAAATGGTATCTCGTTTTAATATGTGTATTCATTTAATTTTTACTCTGAATATATTTTAAGGGAAATTATTTTTCTATATTTTGTTTTAATAAGTCACGGATTTCTGTGAGTAATAATTCTTGAGTGCTAGGAGGGGTTGGTTGCGCTTCTTCTTTTTTGTGAATCATGTTTATGAGTTTAATAAATAAAAATATTGAAAATGCTATTAAAGTGAAGTCAATAACGGATTGTAAAAATGCGCCCCATTTAATAACAGCATGTCCCACTGTAATCGTTTTTGCGGTGATATCAATGCCTCCAAGAATTAATCCTAGTACTGGCATGATAATGCCATCGACTAAGGAGGAAATGATTTTGCCAAATGCGCCACCGATAATAACACCCACTGCTAAATCGATGACATTACCACGCATGGCAAATGCTTTAAATTCACTGAAAAAACTCATACTAACGCTCCTTGTTAACAATCATAAATAATAATTAATTTCCTCTTTGTTAGAGAAAGAGAGGGATGAAATTATGCTGAATTGTTGGTTAATCAGTCAAATATATTTTTATTTTATGATCAGTGATAAATAAGTTAAGAAAAAAGAGGCGAAATTATACGCCTCTTTTATATGGTTTAGTAATGATCACTTTATTAATAAATTACTATTTAACTCGATTTTGTTGACTAGGGTTGTTAATAATTTTTTCTTGAATAAATTCAGGAATTACCCGTTCATAAAAATGCTGAGTGCTATCATATCGTGTAAATCCACGAGATTGTGATGCTGTCACGAATAGATCTAAAGTTTCTAATAATTGTTCGGCTTTATTTATAAAAATTTTCTTGGATATTAAGCCAAGTGCAATATCAATTTTCTCTATTGCACTCGCCACAGTTTTAGGAATGTTTATTTCATGCGCTACATTAGCAGTATCTTCATATACTGCATAATCGTTAGCAAATAAACTTAACTCATAGGGGGCCTTTCCTGCTTCAGTGATTGCTCCTGTTAATAAACGATCCTTTAATAATTCTAAAATAATTTCAGCATTTTCTTCAGATAGATATCTAATCTGATTACGAATGGCCTCATAATTTGGTAATGGTTCAGATTTTGGTCTTGCTGATGCGAAGAAACAGCATAGGCTACTAAAAAATCCACCGGAACTTTGATTATTGCTTGTTGTAGTGGGGCGCCTTGGAGAGTCATTATTAATTGATAGAGTTTGACGTGGGCTTTCATGTATAAAATTTGTTGCAGATGGAGCGTTATTTTTTTTCCCTACATTGTTTGACTCCGTAGACTGTTTTTGTCTTTCAGTTTCTTCTGCGCGACGTTTTTCTTCCTCACGTCTTTGTCTTTCGCTTTCTTCGGCGCGACGTTTTTCCTCTTCCCGTCTTTGTCTTTCAGTTTCTTCAGCACGACGTTTTTCTTCTGCACGTTTTTGTCTTTCAGATTCATCTGCGATACGTTTTTCTTCCTCACGTCTTTGTCTTTCGCTTTCTTCAGCGCGACGTATTTGTTCTTCCCGTCTTTGTTTTTCGATTTCAACGCGGCGATTTTCAGCTTCGCTTTGCTGTCTTTCCAATTCAACGCGTTTATTTTCTTCTTCTTCAGCGAGGAGTTTTAGTTTTGCTTCAAGTTGTTGTGTCTTCAGAAGCTCTGCATTGAAATCTATTAATGGAGGGGTGTGAGGAGAGTTTGAGCGTGTTGTCGGTGTCAGTGATCCAGTAGGCGATTGCAATTCTGAATTATTATTATCTGCATTATTAGGATTTATTGCGGCGGCTGCATCAATCGCTATTTTTACACTGGAACCCAAAATACTCGAGCCACCACTACTGCCAACGCTTCCGCATGAATTAACTGATGATTCCTCATCACTCATTTGTTCTTTAACAGATTGAGGTTCAGAAGGTGTAGTTAATGTGAATTGAGTTGGTTTGGCTGATGATAAGAATTTATCAAAAGCAGCTTTCGCATTTTTATATTCATCTTTGAATATATTTAACGCATCCATTAAGGATTGGATTCGTTTTCTATCTTGAGCTTTTTTTATCTCTTTGCGTGTTTCTTTTGTTTTTGCAGAGAATTTATCAATAACCGCAAAAAGTTCCTTTAATTTTGCACGAGAGTCAGTATCATTGCTTGTTAACTTCTGAATTAATAATTTTTCACCTTCTAAATCGCTAATGCGTTTTTTTAACTGGGCATTAGTTTGAGATTTTATCTGCAGAAATAATTGTAATTCTTCATACTCTGTTAAGCATTGTTTAAAAGTGATTTTTTCTTCACAGGCTAATTCAGAAATTTTGCACTGTTGGGTAATGCTCACAATTTTGTCGTGAAATGCTTGTGCTGATTTGATAAGGCGTTTGGCGGGTTTCTTCAGGTCGGATTCGATACCTTTAAATTGATCTTTCTTTAAGGTTAAATCTTTAATTTTATGTTTTAGAGCCTCAAGATATAAGTTAGTGAGTGTGTTGTCATCTTTAAGGACAATATCGAAATCTTGTTGTTCATTACGTCTCAACAGCGGTGTATTTTGATCAATTTTGTTTTCATCATCTTTCAATAATGAACGTGCTGCGCTACCTGCTTCTTTGACGATATCTAGTGCTTTGCCTGGAGCGCTGGCCACACTCTGAGTAGCTTGTTTTGTAAGATTTTTAAATTGTTTAAAAGTATTGAATAGTCCTGATGCATTTTTGGTTTTCGGTTTTTTTAATGTGGTTTTTTTGTGCTCAACTTTTTTATCTGTTGAATCTTTTTTATCATTTTTAGATTTGACATCACTTTTGTCTTTCTTATCTTTCTTTGTTTTCTTTTCGCTGCTATCAGCTGCAGGAGAAGCGAGAGATGATGAAGAAGTTGATTTTGTCGGTGATTTAGGCGCAACTGCTAACAGGGTATCAAGTGCGGATTTAAACTTTTCACATTCTAGAAAACTCTCTTCGAGTTTCTTTGAACGTTCTGCATAATTTTTAGCATTGGCATTATTCAATTGATTTAACGCGTCAATGAAGTCTTTTACTTTTTTACGTAGATTTTCAACCCCAGGCCTTCTATGTTCGCGTTCTGTTATATTCTTACTATCTTTAATTGCCGCAAAGTCTTGTTCAATTTGATAATATATTTTGATGAAATTACTGAATTTTTCTGCACGTTCAATCTTTTCTTGTAAGTGATGTTCATCTGGAGTTACAGGTGCATTTTTTATAATGTAATAACTCAATTCATCAACACAATTAATAAAATGTTGTTGAATGGCTTTAAAATATAAAAAAGCATCATAATGATGTTGATGAAGTTTAAGCTTCTGAGCGACTAATAATTTTTCATGTTCACACAAAACGCTTGCAATAGAAATGTAATCTTTATGTATTTGTTGGGAATAACTTTGTAATTCATTTAATTCAGCAGAGTGTGAATTTTCGCCATCATAATGCTTTAAAATAAAATTTAAATATTTGAGGTAGTCTTGAGGTGTGTAAGTAAATTTTAGATTGGTTGTTAACGCAGTAACTTGTATTCCCATGAATATACCTATTTTTCTATTATAAAAATTTAAGAGTCATTATGGTATCAATGATACCTTAAGCTATTATTAACGGGATGTAATTTTTGTCAACAATTTCTCTGTGTATGACAAAAAATAAATTCCACGTTGTTTTTCCTTCTCACCTTCGCGAAAGAAGGTGTCACTTCGTTACGGATGAGAATGGTTAAAAAGAGTTTTCATTAATTTTTTTGTGATCTCTTAATATTCAGTTAAGAAATCCCCTCTACTATACCCACTCTTTATAATAAGGGTTGAAGTCAACTCATCTCAAAATGAGCATGCTAATGAGATTATTAAGATGGAATTACATATTACTTATACATAAGAATAGAACTCTCATCTAATTGACAATGAACCGACGAGTGGAATTTATGAGTTTTCCAGAATTTGATTTATTAGAAGAAATAGCAAATACAATACAACAACCAACTCAACCCAGTGATGACATAGATTGGGATGGTTTATCAGTATGGTTAAGTAGTGATTCACCCCATCTTTCAGCTAACAACAATGTAGTTAAAGGTCCTGGTCAACCACCGTCGCGCGAAATGCTGGAGCAACACATACAAGGTTCCATTCAGAATACATCGGTTCAAATAAAAAATTTAGTCATCAAAGTTCTATTTGATATTAGTCAAGATTCAAATCAGCGAGATGCATTGCGGAAATATAAAGGGCATTGGGTATTACCAATATCTCAAGAATTATTTTTTGATATACTCAATGTTATTTCAACACAAATGAAGCAACTGTCTTAGAATCCTTTAATTATGGAACTGTTAAAGAATAATTCGTATTACACGCCGCTGATACATTTATTTGAATCGTTTAAAATATTTCCGCAGACAAATCAATCAAAAGAGCAAGTCTTAGAAAACTTATCTAAAACTATGCAAGAATCATCAGTGCTAACAGCCGATCCGTTAATTGGAAAATTGGTAGATGTAGCGCTAAATAATCGTGAATATTCATTGCAAATCATTCGCAACGCATTACCAGTTTATAATTTAGATGCTGTCATATTGGCGTTATATCAGCCACAAAGTATTTTTAGTACAAAAACACCCATACTTGATTTATCTTCCCATCACTCGATGAGCGATATTGATTTAAATACTACCTATCAATTTTTTAGACTATTTTCTGATGAATTAATCGCGCTCGTTAAACAACATATTCCTCAACAATTTACACCCCAAATTGCACAAATATTGCAGGATTATCAATCTTTGCAATGTAAAGTGGCTACCCCTGTGTTTTTTGCAGCAGTTAGGTCAAGTTGTGCTGAAACATGTTAAAAAAATACCGCAACAACAAGAGATGATGTGGAATGAAGTGGCAAATATTCTTAAAAATTTTATTGAACGATATCATATATCTGTTGAATTAAATAATACCAATTTCTTCATTAAATTTGCCAATCAATTGTTGTATGAGCCTCATTATGAGAATGTACTAAAAATTGAAGCGATAATTAATAATGCTTTAATTAATAATAAAGCCACTTTAATCGCAAAGACCAAACCAATTACGGCTGATATTGATGTATTACAAGCGCTTTACACCCTTCAGCATCGTTTGTCTGATACGAATTTTATTCATGATCAAGCGAATAATACCGCTGAATTTTCTATAGTATATTTAAAAGCACCTCAATCAGTAACAATATCAGAAAACAAAGTTAAGTGTTTTGTTTTACAAATTCAGGTAGAAAATAACTCTGGCATCACATTATTTAAACCATTAATGACTCCAATAGTGGTGGATGAAAAACGTGACAGTCAATTTAAGATGCTCTGTCATTCAGCGCTGAGCAATACTCAACAGATATCGGGTGTCATGTTAGATGTTAAACAGTTAAGGGCTTTATTTGTAGATTTGAAAACACATAAAGATGTTTTGGTATTGTTTGAAGATCAAAATAGTGAAAGTGAGAGCAAGAAAAAGCAGAAGTCTGACCGCATAGAATATTTGACGACGTTATCGCAAATCAATAAAGCTAATTTATTAAAATTTATTAAAATTTATTAGGAATTATGAAAAGATCAATTTTTCTGATATGCAAAGATATCAGGCGCTTTTTACAGCAATGCATGAGAATCGTGAGGAAAAAATATTAACAACTCTTTCCGCCTCAAATACATGCAGCTTATATCCTCATCAAAAAGAATCAATTTCTAAAATGTTATTTGCGTGGGCTAATGGTGTAGGGATTGGATTGTTTGATGATATGGGCATGGGGAAGACATTAGAAATATTAATGACAATCAAATCATATAATCAATTTCCAGTGTTAATAAATTGTCCTGCTATTCTTATGAAAAACTTTAAGAATGAGTTAATAAACAAGTGTGGTGTTACTGATTTAAATGTGAATATATATCATGGAAGTGCTAGGAAATTACCCGCAAATTTAGACAGAAGTATTGTCATCACTAGTGTTGATACGCTTAAAAGTGAATTGAGAAATAAAGAAGATTCACAATTTAAACGAGCATGCGGTTATTTATTGCTGTCTAGTTTTTTGGGGTCAATAAAGGATATTGAAGACAAAGAATTAAGCGACTTAATAAGTCATGTACAATCACAATACTGTGAATTGATTAAAGATCCCATTATACAAGCTTCCAATGACGATGAAGAAGATAATGATTTTTTACAAGGGAAATCTAAAAGTGCTAAAAAATTAAAAAAAGTAAAATACAATATTATACGACTACCTTCGGATACTGAATTAAAGCTCATAACAAAACATCATGGTCAACTTTCTATAAAGGCATTCGCCAAAATATTTCTGAGTAAATACTTATGGCATTGCTTGGAAAAAAATCAAATCATCGATCAATATGGTGCAATTAATGATGAGGAATCTGTCAATTGTGCATTAGAAATTATTGAGTCAGATCTATCATTCGCTAAGGCTGAATATAGTACTTACCTTTCGATAAAATTAGCGAATAACACGATATTAACTACAGCAAACTTTATTGGTTTAGTAAAAGAGCTAAGCAGGGGGTTCGCTTGGAAATTAATTTGTTCAGATGAGGCGCACAACGCAATTAAAAGAAATACGGTGCGCTATCGCTATATGCAGCATATTTTGCAAACAGCAGCCAGTCGCCGTATACCTCGAATATTGGCGACAGGCACACCTATAACAAATAATTATCAAGATATCTTTGATATCCATGATATGTTAAATCCTGGTAGCTTAGGATTGCGTAAAATTTTTCTGGATAGATTTAATAATATATTTAAAGTGGTTTTAGATAAGATTCATGATGAAGAATTAATGCTTAATGCAGCTAATATCATTCCCTATTTAAATGATGCTTATCAAAAATTAGTACAAATTGCGCAAGATTTAAAGAAAAGATCAGTAAGGCATCAGTGTGATGATTTGCAGGTTTTGGCAAATATGAATCAATCGTCCAGTAATGGTTCGCATAAACGTATGCCGCGACGTGTACCCTTGCAATTAGAGTGGCACTTTTCTGATGAACAAATGAAAGTATTAAAAACATCTGAAAAATTTACTAAAGAAAACATAGAGCGTGCGTGTCGCGTATATTCATTTATTCATCCTGAAAAAGAGAAAGACGTTTCTGATAAGGACGCAATCACGGGACTAGTGTTGTTACGTGAATTAGAGAAATTAACGTATCACCCCGTTTTAGTTTCTCATAAATATAAAAATAAATTTTATTCTTCAGGCTTAAATAAATCTAGCGGTGATTCCTCAGAAGACTGTGAAGAATATGCTGAACCGTCAGCCAAGAATTCTTTAGATGGCTTTCAATTAAAAATGCAACTTATAAGAGATATTATTTCAAAAGAGTATGAGGGCAATATTGATTTATTTATTGCTGCACCAGGGCGTCTAAAAGCCATTATCGATCACACTATTACGGCGTTGAATAAAAATGATCACTATAAAGTATTAATCCCAGTAAGTTCAATTCCGTTTGCGGCAATGATTCAAGTGACGATAGAAGAAAAAATTAAACAAGGTGCTATCTCTTCTAAAACTACACAACCATTAGTATTTATTGGTGCATTATCAGAAAGTCAGCGCGAGCAAAATAAAAATTATTTTAATAATGGAACTGATCACAGAGTATGTATTTTATCAGCGGGAGCTGGTGGTGTGGGAATTTCTTTGTATGCAGATGAAGTTATCCCGGGAGATTCTTTATTGTCACCGGCAGCAATGCGGCAAGCTATCGCGCGAGCATTTCGCTTAGATAGTCCTCATGAGGAAATCACGGTTTGCGAATTGAAAGGAACCGATCCTTTTTCAATTAAAATTGAGCGGTTATTAAAAAATAAATCAGATTGGATTGATTTCTTAGTGGATAAAGGTGAAAAAAATATTTTATGGCTGGTTGAACAATTAAAAAATTATTGCTTAACAAATCCCGATTATAATTCATCTGCTGACAATGAAAAGTTTTATAACCAACTGTTTGAATTTATTCGTCAGCAATTACTCAAATCTGCAATAACTACACCTCATCAAGCTCCCCTTCTCAAGCTGATATAGAAAAAACATTAATTCCTCCCGCCCCCTCACTTAGTTTACAAAACAATTCTTCAACACCTATACCAGTCGATATGTTAGTTAATAAGACTAGTGTTGATAAATGGAAAGTTATAGCTGAACATGGCAGAAAAGAAGATAGTGAGGTAGTGCAATATAAACGTGTCAGATTAGATCAAGTACATGGTACTTTGGCTCATGAGTCAGCAAAATCAGCACAAAAAAGGGATTCTTCTGCAATTGATGACGCACAAGAAGTAAAACAAGAGCAAAAAATATACAAACCAATGAGTAATTTATAATAATAACAGTACAATTTTTCCCCATTTGACCAATTGGTACGAATGGAAAAATTTGAGTACGATTGGGTACGAAAGAAAAATTTGTTACGATTCGTAAATTTAACGTCTAAAATAATGCTTCAAACGGTTCTTCGATATTATTTTCAAGTGCTATATCCATAGCGTTTATTCTCTGTTGTTCCAAATTCTTAAAATCCCATAAATCTCTATCCATTAATTGACTTAATTGCACGCTATTTAACGCATGTAAAATATTACTAGGTACTTTTGGGTTATCTGTTGCTAAATCTGCAATTAATTTTTTAACTTTTTTGCGCATCAAATTTTCTTGTGAACCACATAAATTACAAGGAATAATAGGAAATTGTTGTTCTTTGGCATACGCGATAATATCTTTTTCTTGGCAATAAGCGAGAGGGCGTATCACGATATGTTGTTTATTATCTGATAATAATTTAGGTGGCATCGATTTGATATGACCATTATATAAAATCGACATTAACAATGTGGTAATTAAATCATCGCGGTGATGGCCTAAAGCAATTTTAGTAAAACCATTTTTTCTAGCGTAGGTATAAATATTGCCACGTCGTAAACGTGAACATAAAGAACAATACGTTTTACCTTCAGGAATTTTTTCTTTAACGATAGAATAAGTATCTCTACTTAAAATTTCAAACGGAATGTGCCGTTCGGTGAGCCAGGCACGTAAACCACTATCATCCCAACCAGGTTGACCTTGATCTAAAGTAAATGCCACAACATCAATTTTATTATTAAAGCGTTTTTTTAAAAGATTTAATATACACAACATGGTAAATGAATCTTTACCACCAGAAAGACAAGCCATAACTTTGTCACCCGCCTGCAACATATTGTAATCAGCGATGGCTTTACCCGTGTAATGCAGTAATTTTTTTTCAATTTTCGATTCTATTTTCATTGGTCTCTCATGGTTGGCAAAAAATATATTTTAACATTATAAAAGCAGAATTTTATTGTTTCATTAATTTTTATCATCAATTACGTGTGATCCGCAGAACTCTTGTTATAATGTGCAATTTTTAACGCCAATCTAACAACAGCGGAGAATCAGTGATATGACCACACGTCGAGAATTAGCCAATGCGATACGCGTATTAAGTATGGATGCTGTTCAAAAAGCCAACTCAGGTCATCCTGGAATGCCAATGGGCATGGCTGATATCGCTGAAGTCTTGTGGAATGATTTTTTAACACATAATCCATCGAATCCGCATTGGTTAAATCGTGATCGTTTTATTTTATCTAATGGTCACGGCTCTATGTTGCAATATGCATTATTGCATTTAACGGGTTATGACTTATCCATCGAAGATATCAAACAATTCCGACAATTACATTCTAAAACACCGGGTCATCCGGAATTTGGTTATACGCCTGGTATTGAAACAACCACTGGTCCATTAGGGCAGGGCATTGCACACGGTGTTGGTATGGCCATTGCGGAACGTGCGTTAGCCACACAATTTAATCGTGAAAATTTTAATATTATTGATCATTTCACTTATGTTTTTATGGGTGATGGCTGCATGATGGAAGGAATTTCACATGAAGTTTGTTCGTTAGCCGGCACATTAAAATTAGGTAAATTAATTGCATTTTGGGACGATAACGAAATTTCTATCGATGGTCATGTGAGTGGTTGGTTTACAGATAATACACCACAACGATTTTTAGCTTATGGTTGGCATGTCATAGAAAATGTTGATGGGCATAATCCAGATGCAATATCTGCCGCTATTAAATCAGCGCGCGAAATTACAGATAAACCCACATTAATTTGCTGTAAAACAATTATTGCGTATGGGGCACCTCATGCCGCTGGTACACATGATGCGCATGGCGCTGCATTGGGTGAACAAGAAGTTGAAGCGACTCGAAAAAATTTAGGTTGGAATTATCCGCCATTTGTTATTCCTGAAAATATTTATTCAGCATGGAATGCAACAGAAAAGGGCGCTCATGCTGAAAAAAATTGGCAGAAATTATTTGATGATTATCAAAAAGAATATCCTGATTTAGCTAAAGAATTATTACGACGTATTAATGGCGCATTACCAGAATCATTTTCACATCATATGCAACAATTTATTGAACAAACACAACATAAAAATGAATCGATTGCCACGAGAAAAGCATCGCAAAATAGTTTAAATGTTCTCGCACAACAATTACCTGAATTAATTGGTGGGTCTGCTGATTTAACAGGTTCTAATTTAACTTTATGGACTGGTGCAAAAACATTATCAGCTGAAAATACCGGCGGAAATTATATTTATTATGGCGTTCGTGAATTTGGAATGTCAGCGATCATGTGTGGTATTGCCTTGCACGGTGGATTTATTCCATTTGGTGGCACTTTCCTCACCTTTGTAGATTATGCAAAAAATGCAGTGCGCATGGCAGCCTTAATGAAACAAAGAGTTATTTTTGTTTATACACATGATTCAATTGGACTGGGTGAAGATGGCCCAACGCATCAACCAGTAGAACATATTGGTATGTTGCGATTAACGCCACAATTATCTTTATGGCGTCCTTGTGATGCTGTTGAATCTGCAGTGGCATGGCAAATGGCTATTGAACGTCATGATGGACCTACGTGTTTATTATTTTCACGACAAGCATTACCACAACAAACGCGCGATGATCAAACTTTAAATAATATTAAAAAAGGTGGATATATTTTGCAGGATTGTGAAGGACAAGCTGATGCCATTTTAATTGCAACAGGATCGGAAGTGAGTTTGGCGGTGGAAGCAGCGAAAGTATTAACAGAAAAAGGTAAAAAAATACGCATCGTATCTATGCCATCGACCGATGTTTTTGATCATCAATCGGAGCAATATCGAGACACTGTTTTACCAAAAAATATCACTGCACGTATCGCAATTGAAGCTGGTGCAAAAGACATTTGGTATAAATATGTTGGATTTAATGGTAAAATAATCGGCTTAAATCGCTTTGGTGAATCAGCGCCAGCGGCAAAAGTTTATCAGGCGTTAGGAATTACAAAAGAAGCAATTGTTGAAGCGGTAATGGGAATAATTTGAAAGTAGGAAAAGGCAGGATTAATTAATAATGAATTTTATTAAGGAAACTCTATGACAATCAAAGTCGCAATTAATGGTTATGGCAGAATTGGTCGCAATATTTTACGTGCTTGTTACGAAGCAAAACGTAACAAAGAAATTCAAATTGTTGCTGTAAATGATTTAGGTGACGTAAATACCAATGTCCATTTAACAAAATATGATTCAACACACGGACGATTTCCTGGTGAAATATCTGCTGTTGAAGGCGCAATGAAAATTAATGGCGATATTATTAAAGTTTACGCAGAACGTGATCCCAGTAAATTACCTTGGAAAGAATTAGGTGTTGATGTGGTTTTTGAATGTACTGGATTATTTACTTCAAAAGAAAAAGCCAGCGTACATTTAACAGCAGGTGCCAAAAAAGTGATTATTTCTGCGCCTGGTGGTAAAGATGTTGATGCCACAATTGTCTATGGCGTCAATCAAAATACCTTAAAAGCATCACATACGGTTATTTCAAATGCATCATGTACTACAAATTGTTTAGCACCTCTTGCAAAGGTGTTACATGAAAAAGTGGGTATTGAACAAGGCTTAATGACAACCATTCATGCTTACACCAATGATCAATTATTAGTTGATTCAGCGCATAGCGATTTGCATCGTGCACGATCTGCAACACAATCCATGATTCCAACTAAAACAGGTGCAGCAAGTGCCATTGGTTTGGTTTTGCCTGATTTAAATGGCAAATTAGATGGATTAGCAATTCGCGTGCCAGTATTAAATGTTTCAATTGTTGATTTAGTATTTACTGCGAAACGTGAAACCACTGTCGATGAAATCAATCAAATAATGCATGCTGCAGCAGAATCCCCCGAATTAAAAGGCATTTTAATCTATAATAATGAACCATTAGTTTCTGTTGATTTTAATCATAATCCAGCATCCTCTATTTTTGATGCAACTCAAACTAAAGTCATTGGAAAAATGGTTAAAGCGATGGCTTGGTATGACAATGAATGGGGCTTTTCTAATAGAATGTTGGATACAGCAGTGGCGTTTATGAATGCAAAATAACCCTTGTAGTGTCATCAACGCACGTGATGTACATGAATGATGTCATCCCCGCACGCGCAGAATGTGAAAAGAATATTAAGCTATCAAGCGGGGATCCATAGCCCAAAATTGAAAAGTATGAAAGTAGTTTTTTTAGATTAAATAAATTGTAATAGATTCCCGCTTGATATCTCATTATGTTCGCTGATTACTGTGCAAACGGGAATGACAATAAAGAAGAGAAAATATGGCATTAATAGCATGTGGTATTAATTACAAAACAGCCGATCTTAAATTAAGAGAACGGCTGGCTATCACGCCTGAAAAATTATCACCTACCTTAAATCATTTAATTCAACATAAAGAAATCAAAGAAGCTGCGATTTTATCTACCTGTAATCGCACCGAAATTTATTGTGCAGCCAATAAAAATATCATTTTATTAGATTGGTTGAGCCAGTATCATCAAATTTCAGCCAATGAATTGCAACCGCATTATTATCAATATCACGATCACGCGGTATTTAAACATGCACTACGTGTTGCTAGTGGCTTAGATTCAATGATTTTGGGTGAACCAGAAATATTCGGCCAAATGAAAAATGCTGTTGCTAGTGCAGAACAAGTAGGTACTGTAGGTAAACGATTAAAACAATTATTTTCTGCTGTTTTTTCAGCGAGTAAAACGGTTAGAACACAAACAGCGATAGGTGTCAGTCCATTAACTATTTCCACAATCACCACCACGATTGCAAAGCGTATTTTTGCTGATTTAGCAAAGTGTAAAGTTTTATGTATCGGCGCAGGTGATACGATTAACATGGTGGCACAACATCTGGTTAAACAGGATGTCACGCAATTAGTTATTGCCAATCGAACGAAATCTAGAGCACAACAATTAGCCAATAAATTTAATGCAACCGCAATTTCATTAAATGATTTATCCGATAATTTATCCCAAGCAGATATCATTATTGCAGCAACTTTAAGTGAATTACCTATTTTAGGAAAAGGTGTTATCGAATCCGCGTTAAAAAAGCGTAAACATAAACCTATTTTAATTATCGATTTAGCTGTACCTCGTAATATCGAAGCACAAATTGCACAATTAAATGATGTTTATTTATATACACTTGATGATTTCCAACGTTTTATTCTGGAAAACAAAGACAAGCGTGAATTAGCCGCGCAACAAGCAGAGAATATTATTGATTTGCAAACGACATATTTTATGAAATCTCAAAAATTACGATTGGCTGCTGCTACCATTCGATCTTATCGAGAAAAAATGCAAAATTTACGCGATCAAGAGCTTAAAAAAGCAATGCAACGGGTGAGTAACGGGGAAAATCCACAGCAAATTTTGCATCAATTTTCTGAATCTTTATTAAATAAATTATTACATCAACCCACCATGCAGTTACGCCGCGCAGCTTTGGAAGATCAAACAGAATTGTTTTCGCTGGCAAGAGAAATGTTTGATGTAGATTAATCGAATTGTACCTGTTGATATTTAAATTCAATCATCCATTTGAAAATTGTAACCTGGACAAAGGAGTGCAACGACGTATCCGGGATTCTACCTAGCCAAATTTTGCCAACTTGCTTTGCGTCTCTCATTAATAATGGCTTACGGTCAGGTGCATCCTATCTGTTTAATAAAAAAGGTATACAAGCTCTTTGCATGATAAATATCTCATCAATTCCTCTTCTCTCAGTTTTAATAGGTTGTTTTAGTCAAATCCATAAAAAAGAACCGGTTCTTTTTTATTGTTAGATTGGTGTGGTATTGGTGATGAATTTATAGAGAGGGAGCAGGTCTTTTTTTATCTAGTAATCTTTTGTTATTTTTTTCTAGTGTCTGAGCAAACAAATTAACAATTTCCTGATTAGTCGATAAGCTGGTTAAAGCGCAGTGATAGGGATTATCTTTAGTGATAAATATATCGCAACCTTTTTCAAGTAAATACTCTACAAATGGTTGTTTATTGAGAGCAGTCGCTTTTGATAGTAATGCAAAGCCAATTTTAGGATCTGCAATATTCTGTGCGGAATATTTGCTGAATTTTTCTTGAAACAATTCTAGTTCATCTGCTTCGATGTGTTTAATAAGCAAATTTAATCTATCTGATTGTGTGTCATTGTTTTGATTGGGTTGATTAAAAATACTGAAATTAGATAATAGCGATAAGCTATTGGTAGTGTTTGGGGCGCTGTTTTTTTTGGATTTGTTCTGCTGCTAATTGAGTTAATTGTTGAAATTTATTTTTTAATTTATCATCTTGCGTTATCTGTTCTGGGGTTTGACCATTTTTATTTTTTGCGGCAAGTAGATCGCCCAACATTTTATAAGCCTCTAATTGGTATTTTTCTAGTAAATAATGTTCAAAAAATTCTACAAAATGAAGTTTTGATTTACTTTTATTTTTCTTATTATCTCTTTCTGCAATAATGTGTAAACAATTATTTTGTTGGCCATCTTTAAAAAAACAGCTTGAGGAGATAAATCGAGTAGTTGTCGCCATATTGACTTTGTTTGATTTAAATGAAGCAAGCAATGTGCAATCGTAATTTGAAATATTTTTGCATATTGATCAGCGCTCAAATAATCTTTCATTTGAGGAGTAGCCATATAGATTAAAGATTCTGCCAGGAGCTCTAGTGCGTTATTTTTTGCAAAATATTCAATATCATTATAAGAAGGTAGTAAGTGTAATGGAATGAGCATATTAAAAATAGAAACTATTGTTTCTTGTACTCTTTTAAACTTTCGTCCGCGAATATTGCAATCAGCCAAGGCTATAAAGGGTGTGTCATTATCTTCATCATGTGGAACGAATGAATAACCCAATGAAAGTAGTGTGTTTAAATCTTTTAATCCATTAATGTGATAACTCCTTCGAATCATGGAATGGATAATTTTACCGGGATTGTGTCTATCAAAATAGGCTTTTAAACCGGGTGGATTTAGATGTAACAATGTATCGATGGCTTCAAATAAATCGGCGCCGTAAGTCACAAATTGATCAACAATTTTAAATATTAAGTTTTTTGGAGTATATTTCAGTGCATCTATTAGCCCACTTGTTAATATACTTTTTTTATTTCTTTCTGGTATATAAATCTTACTATTACAACCATATTGAATTTGTTGTTCTAATTTGTTTATTAATAAGTCAATAATTTCTTTGTTGAAATGAAGAAAAGCGATAGGAATAGTTTTTAAATCATTAATAGATATCAAGTTACCACATCTATCTCTTTCTACTTCTTTAGTGTCAATGTCAAAATTTAAATCTAATAAACATCGAACAACACTGGTGTTGCCATTAATAATGGCTATTTCTAAGGCGTTTATTTTATATCCACCATTGTATGGCAGGGTCGTATGCACGTAATTAAAACCTGAATGTTCAGCCAATGCTGCACGTACACCATTAAGATCATTGTTTTTCGCAGCAGTTAATAAAGGTGTCAAAATTTGTGTGTAATCGATTAATGGAACCAAAGTAGAAAATATAGATGGTTTAACATCTTCAGGTAAATTTAAATTATTTTCTGAATCATATTTTTTCTTTTCTCTGGATCGCTTAATGTTCTATAAGCTTCATTAATTGCTTTGAATTTTTCTGTTGTATCTTCTGCATTTTCTGGATTTTCATCAGGATGAGAATTGAGCACAAGTTTTTTGTAAGCCGTGTTTATTTCATCTGCGGAGTCTGTTATTTGTACACCTAGAATTTCATAATAATTGGACATGGTAAAAAGATTCAATTTTATTTAGGAGCAATCATTCTAGATTAAAAAGTTGATTTAGGATATAAAAAAGTCGGTGTAACGAAGTAAATTAGAAAATGATATTTGAAAAGTGATTTCTGTTTAGCGCATAAAATATAAACATTCAAACAATACCGCTCGCAATTCAAAATGGTGTCAGTGTATACTATTTAATTACATTTTTAGGACAGCATTAATCAGCTATGAAACCCTCTTTACAACATAAATTAACCACTTTGGTCGAACGTCACGAAGAAATTAGTGCTTTGTTAAGTGATCCAGAAGTTATTTCTGATACGACGCGTTTTCGTGAGTTATCAAAAGAATATGCCCATTTAGAATCTTTAGTGCAATGTTATCGCGAGCATCAATCATTACTGCAAAATCAGCAAGAAACACAAGAATTATTAAATGAAACCGATCCAGAAATACGAGAAATGGCTGAAAGTGAATTACAGACAATTAAAGATCGTTTGGAAAATGTTGATCAACAATTACAAGCTTTGTTATTGCCGCGAGATCCGCACGATCATAATAATGTATTTTTAGAAATTCGTGCTGCCGCCGGTGGTGATGAATCAGCAATTTTTGCAGGTGATTTATTTCGTATGTATACCCGTTATGCAGAATCACGTGGCTGGGCTGTGGAAATTATCAGTGAATCTGATGGCGAACATGGTGGTTATAAAGGCGTAACTGCAAGAATTTCAGGTAATGATGTTTATGCGAATTTAAAATTTGAATCGGGTGCACATCGCGTGCAACGCGTTCCTGAAACAGAAGCGCAGGGGAGAATTCATACATCAACTTGCACTGTTGCCATTTTGCCGGAAATGGATGAGGTTGAAGATATCGTAGTTAATCCTGCTGATTTAAAAATTGATACTTACCGTGCATCCGGTGCTGGTGGTCAGCATGTGAATAAAACTGATTCAGCCATTAGAATTACACATATTCCAACTGGCACAGTGGTTGAATGCCAAGACGAACGTTCACAACATAAAAACCGTGCACGCGCCATGTCACTATTAAAAGCAAAATTATTAAATGCCGAACAAACTAAACAACAGAAAGAGCAAGCTGAAACACGCAGAAATTTAGTCGGTACTGGTGATCGATCTGAACGAATTCGCACTTATAATTTCCCACAAGGTCGTTTAACAGATCATCGTATTAATTTAACGTTATATAAATTAAATGACATTATGGAAGGTCATTTAGAGGATGTGATTAATCCATTACGTCAAGAACATCAAGCGGATTTATTAGCATCAATGGGTGATGATTAATTGATAATTGAATGATTTGTTAATCTCATTATTGTACAGAAAAAGAACATAATTCTGGTGATTGAGTACAACATGGTCCGCCATACTGACAATGTTTATTCGTCCAATATTGGGGATTATTTACTTTACTAATACTCACCATCGTATAAAGAAAACCAAAATAACCCTGTTTAGGACTATAATAACAATACACGCGATTTTGTGGTCCAACTTCAGCCAGTGAAAAATAACCTGAAGTGTTAGGTAATGGTTGTGTGATCACCCAATCATTCGGCGATGCAGTTGCAGGGTTGTCAGGACATTGTGTCGATGAAGCGAATAAAACAGATGGAAATAATATTGATGTGGTTAGTATAAAAAATGCTATGATTATATTAATAATTTTCATGACCGTTTATCCCAAGTAAGAAAATGAATACGACGATTTATTATAGTTTACAGAATGCTTACCAACAACTTGCTGGTTGTTCTGATACATCCCATTTAGATGCGGAAATATTGTTAGCGCATGTTTTACAATGTAAGCGCAGTAGTTTACGTGCACATCCTGACAAAGTTTTAACGACAGAACAGCAATCACTATT
Source organism: Pseudomonadota bacterium (assembly GCA_021777765.1). Taxonomy (GTDB): domain Bacteria; phylum Pseudomonadota; class Gammaproteobacteria; order DASZBR01; family DASZBR01; genus JAJYDF01. The sequence continues at coordinate 134,763 of JAJYDF010000001.1, forward strand.
TAATCAATTAATTGATCAGCGCTTAAAAGGCGTACCAGTTGCTTATATAATTGAGCATCGCGAATTTTGGTCAGTGAAATTACAGGTTTCTCCTGCAACATTAATTCCTCGACCTGAAACAGAATGTTTGGTAGGGATGGTATTGGCAACAGTGCCTGCTGAAAAACCACTTATTGTTGCGGATTTGGGTACAGGCAGTGGCGCTATTGCAATTTCTCTCGCTAAAGAACGTCCTCATTGGCACATTTTAGCGACGGACAATGAATGGGCTGCATTATCTATAGCCCAACAAAATGCATATCAATTAGGATTAAACAACATTACATTTTTTTATGGCGATTGGTTTCAAGCGCTCCCCACCCATTTAAAATTAGATGTAGTTGTATCTAATCCTCCTTATATTTCTGAGCAAGATCCCCATTTGGATTTAGGTGATTTACGATTTGAACCGCGTTCTGCATTAGCTTCTGGCCCGGATGGTTTAAAAGATTTAACAATAATCATTGCACAAGCTCAAAAATATATGCAACCTGGCGCTTGGTTATTTTTAGAACATGGCTATAATCAAGGATCAGCAGTGCAAACATTATTACAACGCGCTGGTTATTTAAATGAAGTTGGCTTAAAAGATTTAGCAGGACAACCTCGTGTTGCGATGGGGCAAACCGGATTGTACGAATAAAGAATCCTACTTTTTTTCCTTCTCCCGCTTGCGGGAGAAGGTGCCGAAGGCGGATGAGGGTGGTTTAAATACATGTATAAAACCTTTTAATACCCCTCATCCGCCTTAGGCGCCTTCTACCTTCAGGTAGAAGGAAAAAAAATGAATATTAATTTTAGATTTACAACATTTATTCTTTCTGCTATAGATGCACGTTTTAATTTTCACCGGATGAAGTATTAAGGCAGTAATTATGTTATGGAACGATATGGTAGTGTGGAGGTGTGGTTATGTCAGCAAAACCTGTTAAAAAAGCTGGTAAGAAAACGAAAATTAATTCGAAATTAAAACCAGCGGCAAAAGTGAATGTGAAGACGAAAGTGAAAGCTAAGGCCAAAGTAAAGCCAACTGTAAAAAGTCAGGCCAAAGTGATTAAAAAACCGGCGGCGAAAGTTTTAACTTCTTCTAAAAAAGCTGTGAAAAAAACCATTACAAAATCTCCAGCTAATAAAAAACCTGCAATATCTGCAGTAAAAGTAAGCAAAGCATTACCGAAAAAAGTAGCAAAAGCACCGGTTGTAAAAAAAGTTATTGCTAAAAAAGAACCAGTGAAATTTAAATCGGAAATTCAAACTATTAATAAGAAAGCGACGGAGCCTATGACAGAAACTTTATTAACAAAACCTGCAACACCTGTTAGACCTAAACCGACTAAAATATCAACAAAATCTCATCTCAGCACCATGGGCGTACCACCCTATCAAGAAAGCAAAGATGAAGAATATATGAATCTTAATCAGCGCGAACATTTTGCAAAAATATTGCGTTTATGGAAAAAAGAATTGATGGAAGAAGTGGATCGTACTGTACATCATATGCAAGATGATGCTGCGAATTTTCCTGATCCTAACGATCGCGCCACCCAAGAAGAAGAGTTCAGTTTGGAATTACGTGCTAGAGACAGAGAGCGTAAATTAATCAAGAAAATCGAAGAATCATTACAGAAAATAGAAAACAATGAATATGGTTTTTGTGATGTTTGCGGCGTTGAAATTGGTATTCGTCGATTAGAAGCCCGTCCAACAGCCACATTATGTATTGATTGTAAAACGTTAGATGAAATTCGCGAAAGAACCCACGGATAACATGCCTAATAACGCCCCTACATTGATGTAGGGGCTGTTGTCATATTTGCAATTGCAATCACCTTTTGATTATTAATTGTTAATGCACAGATAATCCCAAAACATAATACAATCGAAATCAATATAAATGCATAAATAAATACCGGATAACCAATGCCATTTTGCGTTAAATGAGCCAATTGGGGATTAACCTTATATCCATATGCAATTAATAATGATGATAATGCTACACCAAGGCTAATTGAAATTTGTCTACCCGCATTAAATAGCATATTCACATCACCTATGGCACTTTTGGGAAAATCAATAACACCGGTTGCTTGAATAGGTATACCGCAAAAACCACTGAAAATACCGCGTATAAATAATAATGCCATACCCATCATCATTTTATCGGGATGATTAATGAATAATATGCAAGGCGTTAATAACGCATTACCCATAAAACCGATTATAAGAGGTCTGCTTGGGCCAAATTGTTGAAATAATTTAACAGAATAACGGTTCACAAATATTGCGCCAATTGCTTGCATTCCCATAATAATGCCACTGGCTAAGGCAGAAATGCCTGAGCCAACTTGCAAATACATGCCGATTAAAAAAATAGCGCCAAAATGAGCAATTTGAAATATTAATTGCAATAAATTTGCTTGTAAAAATAATTTATTTTGAAAGTAATTGAGATTGATTAACGGATGCGATGCAGTTTTTTCAAAATGAATTAAAAAATAAACTGATAACATGCACCAAATTAAAATAAATAAATTTGTTATGTTTAGACCATTTCGACTCACCATGGTTAAAAAATATAATAATAATATTAATGATGTGGCTGATAACATAAATCCTGGCCAATCGAATTGTTTATTATCATCATTTTTTTGTTCTTTGAGTAAGAAGAGGGCCGTAATAACAGTTATAAAGCAAATGGGGCCCACAAAAATAAATACCCACCGCCAATTAAATAGATAAAGAATCAAGCCACCTAATGCTGGTCCTAAAGCAGGCGCTGCCAGTGAAGGAATTGCAACATAACTAGTAATGCTGGCATATTCGGTATGGTCAAATACTCTATAAACCATGGTTAATCCAATCGGAATAATAAATCCACCACTTAATCCTTCTACAAATCGCATTATTATCATGAATGTAATATCAGGCGAAAAAGCGCAGAGCAAAGACGATAACCCATAAAAAAATGTCGCGATAATAAAGGTTTTTTTTAATCCAAATCTATCACCTATCCAACTGCTAATAGGAATAGTGATCGCTAAAGCTAATAAAAAACTATTGGTGATCCAATCAGTTTCTATTATCGAAACATGAAAATGTTTTGCTAGAGTAGGTAAGGTGATATTAACAATGGTGAGGTCTAATCGATCTAAAAAAAGAATGCAAGTATAGATAGCTGCAACTAAATACTTGTATTCAATATTTTTAAAAAAATGTGAGACGGGATGATTCATAAAATCCTAATAATAAATAGAACTGATTATATTTCTTTTGCAGCAGCTTTACCTGCAATTTTGCCTGAAAATAAACAGCCACCGAGAAAGGTACCTTCTAATGCGCGATAGCCATGCATGCCACCACCACCAAAGCCTGTTACTTCACCTGCGGCGTAAAGACCTGCTAGAGGCGTCCCATTAATTTGCAATACTTTGCCAGAAAGATCCGTGGCCAAGCCACCTAATGTTTTTCTGGTCATAATTGATAATCGTACTGCAATTAATGGTCCATGTTTAGGGTTGGTTAATTTATCAATAGATGCAATTCTGATAATTCGATCACCTAAATAACGTCGTGCGCATCGAATTGCATTAATTTGCGCATCTTTACCAAATCCTGAAATGATTTGTTGATCACGTGCATTAATTTCATTTTCTAGTTGTGCATAATCAATTAAATTTTCACCCACTAATTTATTCATTCCTTGCGCAAGTTCTGCAATATTATGGTGTGATACAAAATCTATTCCTGATTGTTGAAATTTTTTTACAGGTTCTGTTGGTCCAGAAAAAGCGCGTTTAATTAATTCAAAAAAACTTTTTGCTGTGATATCAGGATTTTGTTCAGAACCCGATAATGCAAATTCTTTTTCGATAATAAGCTGATTTAATAAGAACCAAGAATGGCAATGTCCTGTTTTATTAATATGTGTTAAAGCACCGAGACAATCGAATCCAGGATACAATGGCATTGGTAATCGTTTGCCAAACGCATCAAGCCATAATGGTGATGGCCCGCATAAAATACGAATCGCATGTTGACTCCAAATAGGATCATAATTCTGTAATCCTTCAGGATAATGCCACATTCTATCCATATTAATTAATTTTGCACCGATGCTGTTTGCTGTTTTTAACATACTGCCATCGACATAATCAGGTACGCCTGATAATAATTTTTTGGGTGGATTGCCTAATCTGTCAGGCCAATATTGTCGAACTAAATCATGATTTCCACCAATTCCGCCTGATGTAATAATGACCGCTTGCGCATTAAATGAAAAATCACCGATCACAGTACGCGAACTTTTTGCACCTCTTGCGATTTTACTTTCTTCTAATAATTCACCTGCGACACCAGTGATAACATTATTTTTAATTAATAATTGTGTGACGCGATGTCGATAATAAATTTTAATTAATCCTTTTTGTTGCGCAATTTTAATGTGTTCTATAAATGGCTCCAACACACCAGGACCAGTGCCCCATGCGATATGAAAACGTGGCACAGAATTACCATGCCCAGTTGCTAAATAACCACCTCGTTCTGGCCAACCCACTATACGCACAAAGCGAATGCCTAATGAATGTAACCAAGCACGTTTTTCACCGGCTGCAAAATCAAGATACGCTTCTGCCCATTTTTTGGGTAATTCATCTCCAGGGCGATCAAAATTTGCTGATCCCATCCAATCTTGCCAAGCCAATTCACGCGAATCATGAATACCAAAAAAACGCTGTTCAGGTGTATTAATTAAAAATAATCCACCTAATGACCAAAATGCTTGCCCACCTAATGAATTTTCAGGTTCTTGTTCAACAATAATTATTTTTTTTCCAGCAGCGACTGCTTCAGTGGCTGCAACTAATCCCGCGAGACCTGCGCCGATGATAATAATATCTGCATCATCCTTGATTATTTGTGACATTAGAATAATTCCATTTAAAAAAATTGGTAAGAAAAAAGTAAATAAAACACTAATTATCTAAAAATCATATATGTAATTATTTTTTTCTCTAAACATAAATTAAATTCGAAAATTGTGAAATAAATACGGTAGCGTATTGAATAAATTATCACAAGATTAAATTTCAATATTGTGGGAGCAATATTGTGAAATTAATCATTTTTCGAAAACGAATACTGTTCATTTGAGACATTGACAGATATTATAATGGGTAATAAAATGAACAATAATTATATTTAATGGTTAATTTATTGGTCATTATGAGCAAGCAAAAAATTATTATATTTCCAGTGTTGCAACGAATTCTCGCTGCAATAGGTGAAAATATTCGCTTAGCGCGATTGCGACGAAGATATTCTGCAGAAATAGTTGCTGAACGTGCTGGAATATCTCGCAATACATTACGGGCAATTGAAAAGGGAAATCCGAGTGTAACTTTTGGTGCATATGTTAATGTATTATTTTCTTTAGATTTACATAGAGATTTAAGTTTAATAGCAAGGGATGATGAATTAGGTCGCAAATTACAAGATGCATGTTTACCGATAAGAGCAAGAGCTCCTCGTAGAAAACGACGTGGAAGCTAATAAATAAAAATTTATAATAAATATGAGCTATCAACAAATTATTTTTAAAGGAATTAATCGCGATGAATAAAAAAATTCCAACAAAAAATTCTCTATTACGGGCTGATAATACGCGGATCGATTTACTGTATCATCGTGTAACAGAGCATATTGATAAAGCCCGGCTTTATGTGCAAAAAACAATTGATGTTGAGATGGTCAAATCATATTGGTTAATTGGTCGAGATATTGTGGAAGAAGAACAACAAGGTAAAAAAAGAGCTGAATATGGAAGTTTATTGCTAAGTGTTCTTTCAGAAAGATTGTCTAAAAATTATGGACGTGGTTTTGGAATATCCACATAGCGTGATATTAGACAATTTTATATTGTTTATAAAGATTATGTTCCAATCCACCACGCAGTGCGCGGTGAATCTAAAAAACAATTTAGCGTTAATCTTGGTTGGATACATTATCGGGCTTTAATGAGAGTTGATCGGGATAAGGCTAGGCGATTTTACGAAATTGAGGCAGAAAAAAATAATTGGTCAGGTCGCGAACTTGAAAGACAGATTAATAGCCTATTGTTTGATCGCTTGGCTAAAAGTAAAGATAAAAAAGGATTAATGAAATTAACATGTAATGGTCAAGAAATTAGCAGAGCAGAGGATGCTATAAAAGAACCCATGGTTTTAGAATTTCTAAATCTTCCAGAGTCGCATCGATTGGTTGAATCAAAATTAGAAGATGCATTAACAGGCAATTTGCAAAATTTTTTATTAGAACTTGGCAAAGGATTTGCTTTTGTACCAAGACAAAAAAGATTAACACTAGATGGCGATCATTTTTATGCGGATTTGGTTTTTTACCATACCATATTGAAATGTTACATAATTATTGACATCAAGACAAAAGCGCTAACACACGCTGACTTAGGACAAATATTACTTTATGTAAATTATTTTGATCAAGAAATAAAAATGGAAAATGATAACCCAACAATTGGCTTAATATTATGTACTAATAAAAGTGATGCAATGGTCAAATATACTTTGGGTGAAAAAAATAAACAGGTATTTGCAAGCAAATATCAATTTCATTTACCTACGGAAAAAGAATTGGAGGCAGAGCTTAAGCGAGAAATAAAACAAATCAAACAACAATTATCTCAATCTGGCGATAAATAGTAAATAAGAAGGAGATGATTATTTTGCAAAAAAATAATTATGTTAGATAAAATGTATATTCAACGGTGAAAGTATTTTCCGATTTAACATAACTCCCCGTAGCCGCTTCAGATGATTTCGAATGTTGATAAGTACGTTTTTTTAAATGAATTAATATTGAAGGGAAATGCTTGTCTATAAATTGGCTAAGCGAGCAAAAATAAATATGGCAGATTAGTCTAGTATCGACGTATAGAAGAAAATTAATAGAACTAAAAGAAGAGGGTATTATTAGTCCTATTAATTGGCAATATTTTAACTTCTTCTCCATTCAGGGAGAGGGTTAGGGTGAGGGTTTAGTATTTAATTTTGGCGCGTTCAAAAGACCCACGCATTTCGCTTTAAATATTTCTGCCTGCAATTGTAATAAATAATTTTTTGGAAATTCTTGATTGATGGGAGTTTTATAGGGTCGACGATCATATGGGCTAATATTTTGAATTTTACGAGAATTATTAATCCATTTTCTTTCGATACTAATATTATATTCATCAATTACTGGGTCTTTGAATAAATCTTGAGATAGTCCACAAACAAGGTTTTCCGGTATGCTAATATCTGCACTGAGTTCAGTTTCATTAGAAGATAAACTCGGCATGTTCAAACTTAAAAACTGAATTGTAGTAGCCAATGTCCCTTTAGGATTGCTTATATTCATTTCATAAAGACATTTAAGTACCCACTGACTTATTACATCACTATAACTGTTAAACTCTTTATCTTCTTTTTTAATGTGTTTAATGGCTTCTATAATTTTTTCAATCTCATCAATATGGCTTCTATTTACTTTACCCGAAAATAAGCGATACATCCTGTTATTATCAGCCGTATAATCATTTAATACGGCTAGAATTTTTTCAGGTAAATTTTTAGATGATGAGGCTATCCAGATTTTTTTAATATTTTCTAAATCTTTTATTTGCGAAGGATCAATAGAATGTAATTCGGCAATATTTGAACCTTTTATATTTTTTCCTAAATGATCCAATATTAAAGTGTAGTATGAGTAGAATGTGAGTTATCAAATTCATGCGACTGTAAATAGGATTACGTTGTGCTGTCTGTATTAGCTTCAGAAATTTTTGAATGTTGGTATGCACGTTTTTTTAAATGAATTAATAATAAAGAAATTGCGGCAGGTGTAATTCCAGGTAATCGAGATGCCATACCAATTGTTGTTGGTTTTGCTGCATTCAATTTTTGACAAACCTCGGTAGATAATCCTGGGACTTTTGCATAATCCAAATCAGCAGGTAATCGTGTTTGTTCATGTCGTAATTGTTTTTCGATTTCTAATGATTGTCTATCAATATATCCTGCATATTTCGCTTGAATTTCAATTTGCTCAGCCACTTTTTCATCATCAACACCTGGTCCAACATCAGGTAATGACATGAGTGATTGATAATTAAATTCAGGGCGGCGTAATAATTCACTGGCACGGTATTCACGTGATAATTCTTGTTCACTGATTTGTGCAGCAATTTCTGCACTGGGTGTTTGTGGTCTCACCCAAATATGGTGAATGCGATTTTGTTCAGTGTGAATTGTTTCACGTTTTGTATTAAATAATTGCCATTGCTGATCAGAAATTAATCCTAATTGATGACCCATTTCTGTTAAACGTAAATCAGCATTATCTTCGCGTAATGTTAATCGATATTCAGCACGGCTAGTAAACATGCGATAAGGTTCTAATGTGCCACGCGTAATTAAATCATCAATTAATACACCGATATATGCTTGATCACGGCGTAAAAACCAAGGTTCTTTATCTTGTATTTGTAATGCAGCATTAATACCAGCCATTAATCCTTGTGCGGCGGCTTCTTCATATCCTGTTGTGCCATTAATTTGTCCTGCAAAAAATAACCCTTTAATGGCACGTGTTTCTAAAGTGGGATGTAAATCACGTGGGTCAAAAAAATCATATTCAATAGCGTAACCTGGCCGCGTAATGTGTGCATTTTCTAAACCACGCATCGTGTGTACAAATTCGATTTGTAAATCGAATGGCAAACTGGTTGAAATACCATTGGGATATATTTCGTGTGTGGTTAATCCTTCGGGTTCTAGAAATATTTGATGTGAATTTTTATCTGCAAAGCGCACGACTTTATCTTCAATAGATGGGCAATATCGTGGTCCAGTGCCTTCAATGACACCAGTATAAAGTGGTGATCGTTCTAAACCACTTGAAATTATATCATGCGTATTTTTATTGGTATGCGTGATGTAACAACAAATTTGCTCAGGATGTTGTTCTTTATTTCCCATAAAAGAAAATACCGGCGTTGGATTATCACCGTGTTGTTTTTCTAATAATGAATAATTAATTGTTCTCCCATCAATTCGTGGTGGCGTGCCTGTTTTTAATCGGCCCACTCGGAAAGGTAATTCACGTAATTTTTGTGCTAATGTTAATGCGGGTGGATCACCAGCGCGGCCACCTTGATAATTATTAAATCCAACATGAATTTTGCCCGCTAAAAATGTGCCAGCGGTTAAAATGACAGTGCGGGCATAAAATGTTAAACCCATTTGCGTTATTGCACCGATAACGCGATCATTTTCAATAATTAAATCATCAACCGCTTGTTGAAAAATACTTAAATTAATTTGATTTTCCAAAATATGGCGAATGGCTTGTTTATATAATACCCGATCCGCTTGTGCACGCGTTGCTCTTACTGCTGGCCCTTTACTGGCATTTAAGATGCGAAATTGTATGCCTGCTAAATCTGTGGCGCGTGCCATGGCACCGCCTAAAGCATCAATTTCTTTGACTAAATGACCTTTACCAATTCCGCCGATGGCAGGGTTACAAGACATTTGTCCTAATGTTTCAATATTATGTGTTAATAATAAAGTGGCTGCGCCCATGCGCGCAGCTGCTAAGGCTGCTTCAGTGCCTGCATGGCCACCACCAATGACGATGACATCAAAATGATTTTGTTTATTCATAAGTGATTTAAATTGATGGATTAAAAAGGGCCTATTGTACACGAATAATAGAAAGGGTTGTACAAAAGTTAATGAGTACTTAACGTTAAAATTGACATAATTGCATTTTGTATTTAATTAAATACATATTACCGTCAAACGTTTAGTATGTTAAAGCAAGAAATTAGAGCCCCACTGTTGCTAGTCAAAATTATGAGAAATTAGCAGCCATTTGAATATTGCTATCTGGAATGGTTTTAACCGCATTTTGAGGTGTAATATTTTTTTGTTTTGCTGAAAAGAAATTCTGAATATTACTCCAATTACCCGATGTTTTGCTTTCCTTATGTTTTTCCCATTCGCTTGCAAATGGAGCGGGATTATTATTATTGAATTCAGTCTCATTTGCCTCAATTTGTGCTCTCAATCTTTGATTGCGTATTTCTAAAGCGTTACATTGATTTTCAATACCTTGATGTAAAGTTTCTTTTTCTTTTATTTCAAATAATCTGAGTTTTAAATTGTTAATTTCTTCTTTTTGCATTTGTTGTTGATAATGTCTATCTACCACCGTTGCAGCTGCAAAAGCTATACCAGTCATACCGACAGCTGCAGCAATTACTGCGGGGCCTGTTATAAATCCTAACGGATGTGCAAAAGATAATGCTAGCAGAGTAATCATGCCGCCAATCATTAAGCTTCTGGTGATATATCCCATCCGGCCAGCATTGCCAATGGCTGTGGAAACATAATCAATTACTTTGCTAAATGTTGATTGATTAACATCGTGATAAGCAATATGGTTTTGTTTAAGCGCATGATAATTATTTTTTCTATGAATAGGTAATGGGGTTGAAAGGTTATCGTCTTTTACAATTGAGATAATATTATTTTTTTGATCTTTTTGCGGTAATTTATTTAATTGGGAAATTAAATAATGGTTTTTTTCTACGAGTTCATTATGTTGTTGTTCTAGTGATTTTATTTTTTGTTTCAGTGATTTCCATTGCGATTCTTTTTGTTTAATTGCCTCAGGTTGTAATTCAGGATTAGCAGCTAGAAACGCTTGCTTTTCTTTTTCTGCAAGACTTAATTCTGTACCACCGCTGACAGCAAATAATCCGCCAACAGTCATCCCCACACTGAAAGAAATTAATAAGCTAACTGGAATACCTATCACGGTGGCTGATAATGCACCTGCGACGGCCATTGCACCAAATTTAATTGCAAATGAGGTAACTACTGATGTCGCGAACCAAACACAGAAGGTACTCCTAACATATCCCTCGCAAAATTTAGTAAATGATTGCCAAGAAAGTCGTTTTTTTGAGAGGGAATTATCTTGCGTTGAAGAAGATTCTGGGGTTTTAGATTTACTTAATACTTCTTGTTGATTATTTTGAGCAGTATTACCAGTACTGATTTTTCCATCAATATCCACATCGTCGCCAGTAATTCTCGGAAATGATACATAGCCAGCTTTTTCATTATCAGAGTCTATAGATTCATTAGCCAAATTTGATTGTTGTTGACGAAAAGTTTGATTTAAAACAGTTTGTTGTTGTGTAGTATGAAATCTTAAAGCTAATGCTTTTCCAATTAATGAAAATACATTTTCTTTTTCGGATTTATTGTCGACGATTTTATGGTGATTTAATTCGTCTAATTCTATTTCGTTATTTGATTTCTTTTTAGGCCAGAATTTATCAATCAATTCAATGCCAAAAAAACTGAAAAAAATTGCAGTAGGAATTCCAATAACAATTGCTAATGCAGCCGTTGTTACCGCTACAGTTCCCGTAGCAGTCAGAACTAACGAACCTGTTAAAAAGGCGGAAACAATGACAGCGCCGAACCATAATATCCAATAACTGTAGGCTGCTCTATTTAATGCTTTCCAAGGTGGTGTTAAAACAAATTCCACGAATTTACTATTTGCAATTTTTTGATATGTTCTTTCAAACCAATTAGGTTGTGTTTGTGTTGCAATGGGTTCAGGAATTGTTTTGTTGGGTTCATGTCTTTTACATAAGATCAACACTTGTTGGTTTTCATGTGTGTCTTCTTCATTTGATTCATTAGAATTTGTTGAAGCTGTTTTGTTATTATCACCTGCTAATAAAGGTTGTGTCTCTATTGCTTTCTTTTTTCTGCGTTTTTTGACAGTGAAAATTTGGTAGTAATAAGGGATTTTTAAGTCATCACATATTTTGTTGAGTAAAAATTTATCTTTTTCTAAATCGGGTGATACATCTGTGTCATCTTGTTGAGAATCTTGTCTAATTAAGGCTAGAAATTCACTGATTGTTTTAGGATATGCAGGCGCTGACGCTAACATTTGTACCACGCGGGCGCCGCCTACTAATGCTGAACAGGCTAAAAATGGCACGACAAAATAAGGGTGATGAGCGATCCAATTATTTATCCCATTGTAATCATAATGATTTAAAATGTCGCCGGTATCAATTGCTTCAGGGATTCGTAACAGCGTGAAAAAATCTTCATCGATGACTCTTAAAAATTCACCTTCAAAGTAAAGATCGTAGATTTCAACGGGTGATTTTGACGCGAGGAGATACTGGCACTTATCTTTAAATCCTTTAAAAAATGCAACGAATCTATTTTGGTTTGAATTATCGGGTTTAGGCATAAAAGCATCTATTTATAATTTCAACTGTTGGATAATTTTATCAAACGAACATTAAGACAATATTAAATAAATGAGTGCTTTTTGAAGGTTTATTTGTACACGACAAAATTATATTTAATGCATTTTTTTCCTTCTCCCGCTTGTGGGAGACGGTGGCGAAGGCGGATTGATAAGGTAAGAAATAATATTTCATGATATAATGTTCGATTTTTTAAATATTGTTTTCTCCCTTTTCATCGTTTTTTAATAAATATAATTGAGTCCCTATATGTTGAAAATTGATAGTTTTACACCTTCATTTAAAACCCTATAGTTATTCATCGGATTACTTTTCATAGCAATAATAGGGCATTTTGCGGCTGAACAATGGTTAGCATCAGCAATGCCCAGTCAGATTCAAGTGGCTGTGTTGAATTATCCCACCCATCATCAAGCAATGGTTTGTGGTGCCATTGGATTAGTGTTAATCATAATGGGGTCATTGTGTTTATTGGCACGAAATAAAGTAGGTCATTGCTTATTTTTGCTGGGGATATTTTTTATTTTATCCCATGATTTCCTTTATGGCCCGCAAGTGAGATTTGCCAGTTTGCAAATATTCGAAGATCCTGGTTATGTTTTGCTCGGGATGATTATTGCATTGATTTATAGTGAACCTGTGAAATCTCTCTATAAAAATAAAGGTATTAATCTAGCAACAATTTTATCATTACGAATAATTTGTGTCTTATCTATAAAGCAATACATTTATATCAACAAGCAATTGATCACGGCAATGTTTATGCTTTATATAATTTAGGAGTTATGTATCAAAAAGGCTTCGACGTGCAACAAAACATGAATATTGCTAATTCATTGTTTGAAAAGGCATCAAACCAAAATGTCAATGAAGCGCAATATATTTTGGCAACACAGTATTTATCCGATGTTAATAATCCTAGCAATATGGCGAAAGCATTATATTTATTAAACAAATTCTCACTGGTGCGAGTAGCAGCTGCAGGGCATTATTGTGCTGCTAATCAATTAGGCATTATGTATGCTACGGGTTTAGGGGTGAAGAAAGATTCTAACGATGATATTAATTTTTTTAAAATAGCGGCAATAAAATATTTATCAGTTCCCGCTGATCAATTTAAACTAACATATACAATTTCAGCCAAAAGCCCCAGCGTGATTGATATTTTGAACACTGCGAAAGTTTTCAGTGTGTATAAATATAATAAATTTTCCAATATTTCACAGAATCAATCAAATGATTTACCCGATGTCATCAATAATTCAGCATTGATTTCTAACAATTTGCAAAATATTTGTGGAAATATAAAATAAAACTATCCCAAAAATGAGGTCAAGTGAAATTGCGTAAGTAAAAAGGTGACCTCTTTTTGTACTATAATTCATCTAATTATAAATATTATTTGCAGGCAATCCTTATGGAAAAGCTTCCTAATCCTATACAGGATAAGACTCAACAATTTATTGATTTCGGCGTTAACCTAAAAACTTTTTTACTCAAATTACGTCATATCTATAATCCCAATCCAACTAAAAAAGACAGCGCAGACGATCAAACTCTATATAAAACCATTAATGAGTTAGATAAAGCGTTAGTGACAATTAAAAACAAAATTCAAAAAGAACGATCCGCTACCGATACTGATCTTATAGATTTATTAACCGTAATAAATGACAGTTGTCACATCATGAACAGTATTAATCCATCTGTTTGGGATGAAAATAATTCATTTGCTAGAGAATATAAAATATTATTTTATCCACTTGATCAAGATATCATTACAAAAATTGGATATTTATATCCTGTCAAAAAACAAGCTAACAATCTGGTCACTTTTAATATTACCAAAGAAAATAAAATAGAAATCATTAGAAGTTATCCTGATTATAAACATATTGCTTATGAAGGAGGGGGGGTAAAAGGAATTGCATACGGTGGTGCTAATACAGCACTTACAGAAAATGGAGTGATGCAAAACATTACACATGTTGCTGGTAGTTCTGCTGGCGCGATTACTGCTGCATTGGTTGCATTAGGATACAGTGCTAAATCTTTTACCAACCAAATTAATAAAATTGATTTCCAAAAATTACAAGATGTTTCTCAGCCCGGTGGTTGGTTGGGCAATATTTTTGGTGTTGAGGTTGGTTTGTTATCAGAATTATATGTAGGCGCTGCGTCTGTTAATAGAGAGATCCATGGTGAAGTATTTATTAATTCAGGTAAGGCATTGTTAACAAAATTACGCGAAGTCATTCAATTTGGTATTGAGCGTATAATTAAACGCGCGACAGCAAACCAATTAGAATTAATAAGAAAATTTGGTATTTATGATGCCTATGCAAATAATAAAATTACTTTTGCAAATTTAGCTGATTTGGCATTAATTTGTCCTGAAGAAAATATTAAACAATTAATAGTAACAGGGGCAGAAAAGGTCACAGATAATGAGACACGGATGGTGTTGTTTAGTGCTTTACATTCACCCCATATGGAAATTGCAGAGGCATTACGTATTTCTGCTTCGATACCCACATTTTTTCAGTCAGTAAAATATAATAACAAATCCTATATAGATGGTGGCGTTGAACAGAATTTGCCTTATTCAGTTTTTGCGAGTCCTGAATTTCAAGTAAATAATGAAGAATTCAATATTGCACAAACAGTAGGTTTTAAATTTGTATCACCTGAAAATCCACATTCAATGTTCCGTGCGCATCAACCGAGTACACTTAAAGCCAGCGAAAAAATATTTTTACCTGAAATGGTAGAAAATTTAACCAGCAATCGCAACCGTGAAGCAGTTCGTTTGCGGAGTGATGCTGCGCCACTGGTGATACCCATTAGTAATGAAAATGTGAAATCAACTGAATTTAATTTATCTGATTATCAAAAGAAGGCGCTTCATACAAACGGTTATGAAATGACTACTAATTTCCTTAAGCAATATAGGATAAATTGTAGAATGCTAGTTAGTCAGAAAAAATATGACACAATGGATCAAGTCATCGAAACGCTTAATGTTAATGAGCTAAAAGATTTAATTATACGCTTGGAGCATGATAGTCAAATGACCGAGATATTTACCAAACAATTTATACAGACTGATGCAGCTAATATTATTGATCCGGCGGAATTTAAAAATAAATTAAAACATCAACTTGAACAATTGTTGCTATTACAACCGCCTGAATTATCCGTTGAACAGCAACTCATGCATAAAAAAGCAAAAATGGAATTACAAATAAATAGATTAAATAAATTGTTTGCGGACGATCTCTCTGAGGGAGATTTACTACGAGCAATAAAAAATGCGCTAAATGATGATGAACAAATTTTAAAAAGTAAAATGCTGGGTGATATATCAAAATTATCTGGTGCGAACATCAAAAAATTAATTATTGCTGATACTGGGGGCAAAGAGGTTAGAAATGATTTAGAGTGGCAAAAAGCAATGAATAAGATTCAGGATACAATCTGTGATTGTATTAAGAAGCAATTGGGGTTTAATCATTTATTTGAAGTACGGAATCAAATTTTTATCATTGAAAAGCAAAATCAAAAGAGAAATTTAGAAGAGATAGTTGATCGCGCAGGTGGTTTTAACGTCGATTTATTAAAAAATAAAACAATTATTCGAACCGTTCAGTCATTAAGCGGATATCAAGAGCTACAAACTTGGGCAGATAAAAATCATGATACTGAGCGTGGTAAATTGCTTGAACAATTTTTCAAAAATGTTGAAAGCGGTAATATAGATTGGTATACAACGCTCATCAAATGCACAAGAGGTGTAATTCAACCTGATGGCCCAAGATTACCTAAAAGTATGGATGATATCGTTAATGTAATTCGTCTATTTCATAATGGTAAGAATAAAAACCCCGGTGAAATTAATCTAGGAGAAGTATTAAGTGAAATAGAACAAGATATCCATGAATTTATTTTTGAGAATTTGTTTAGACACTCTGATCAAAATAAATACCAACAAGATGTTGCGAATTTCAGCAATATGCTGACTCAGTTAGCATTGCCACCATCAACGACATTTTCACAATCGTTACAAACGACTCATCGAAAGTAATATTTTTTATATCAAGCCATACGCATTTATATCGAGCATTTTTTTATGTTATAATGATCGTTTTAACCAAATAAAAAATTTGGAACACCTTGGTTAATTCTTACTAATATCTCTCTTTATTCAGGAAGAAAGTGAGAGTTAATTTAATAATATGGTGAAATAAATGCATAACCCCGTATCAATTTATAGAAATCTCTATTCTGCCGCCAATGAACTCGCCGAAAATAACAATTATGATTTAGCCTATCGTGCATTCCAAAATCTCCTAGAATCACTTATCAAAGACAGATGTCCCTATCCAGAAGATCAAATGAGCATAAAAGAACTTATTGTGGATGTTTTATTCGCAATGGCCAAATGTCAAACCAGTGCGACCAACATTAATCCAGCTGATACGCTTGAATTTTCGAGGAATGTAGACAATTTGGAATTAGCAAAAAAAAATATATTAGAAGCGCTAAAACATATTGAATCACTTACTATCGAATTCCATATAGGGTCAATGGAAGGCATTCAAGCGTCTTTAACGACTACATTGAACACTATTGAGTTAAATAGTGTGGGTATTAAATATAATTTTGGCTGTACATTGCTCGAAAATTCACATCGAGAGCATATGACTGTGTTGCAATCCCTAAATAATATTAATAAAGGGTTTCAGTATCTTTTAGAAGCTTTACAATCCTATAATTATTTGGTTAAAAGCACTTCTATAAAATTTTATCAAAAAGCGCACCATGAAACTAAAGCGGTGATACATCAGAAAATTAATAGTACTTTATCACTACTTGGTACAAATACAGCGCTGCTTGAAATGAAACAAAATAATGTACGCTATCAAAAAGAATTCGCTACCATCAAAGATTGTTATGAAAAAATCTTATCCTTTATTGAAATGTATCCTGACGAAATCTCCCCACCATTAACTCGTTCATTGCATGAAAAAATGGCAGACATATATAGTATTTTATCGAATGACTGCAAATGAAATTATATTGAATTGGCTGTTAATCATTATTTACTTAGTATTGATCATGCAGTATCAAGCAATGACGAAAATAATATTAAAATTTGTTTGAGCATTTTAGGGTGTTACGAGTTGTTAATTAACGTTGTGCATACGCCCAAAGAAAGAATAAAGTATGCTCAAAGAATGATTGAATTTATAGAACAACAGGACCATATGGATTTATCTCAATTAAGTGATATAAATGCATTAGAGATTGCTTCATATAAATTCGCTGCATTTAAAACTTTGGCCCTCAAAGATGAATTAATTAAACATGGACAGCAATTTATTACTTGTTATGAAGGTTATAGTCATGATGAGAATGTTAAACAAAATTTCTCCCAAACCTATCAGCTCGCTAAGAATTATCTAATGAATATAGAAAAGGCAGAATCGAATAGAATTCCTTTAAAACGAAAACGAGATGTGGTGGATGCTATTACTAATACACAAAGAGATAATAATCAATTTAAATTAATTAGCAGTAGTGTGTTAGGCACTAAAATTAGATTTTATAAAGAATCGGATTTTTCTTCTGGTATACCTACAGTAATTAGCCCTACAGATAATGTTCAACGTAATGGTGCATCGCCTCGCAGTAATTAGGATTATTGCAGTCATTGATCGATTGTAGAATGTATTAGGCTGGTATTGAATTTACTGACAAAACCAGTCAATTATTCATCATGAAATATTAATTGTGGAAATTTGTGTAATAAATACAATGGAAAATTGCAAATAGTTCCGTCTTTTTTTAAATTCAATAATGAACTTCTTGCACAATATTTTGGATGAAATTTGTCTTGGTATACACGTAAACTTCTTTTTTTGGTAGATACATTGGCTTTCACTTCTAAAGGTATAATTTCTCTATCATATGAAACGATAAAATCAACTTCTGCTCTATTTTCACTGGCCCAATAATATAAATGCTGTAGTAAATGTGCATGCAGTTCTTGAGCAACAAAATTTTCAGTAAATGCACCGTTGTATTCTGCAAAAAGATGGGTGGGTTTTAATAAATATTGCGGTTGTATATGTGCTAATGCACCTAATAATCCTACATCAAGCAAGTACACTTTAAATGCATTTGTATCGCCATATCCTGTTAATGGTAGTTTTGGTGCTGTTAAATGATATGTTTTATGAATTAATGCTGCATTAACTAACCACTCTAGTGCGATTTCGTATTCTCGTGCCCTCGCAGATTTTTCAACCGCAGTAAAAATGAATTTTTTATTTTCTTTGGCCAATTGTTTAGGAATTGAATTCCAAATTTGATTTAAGCGAATGATTTCATGAGGTGGTGCATGTTTCGCAAAATCTAATAAATAAGTATTAATAATATTATTTTGTACTCTGCGAACTTCTTCGTAATCTTCACTTTCAATATATGAATCTATCGCTTCAGGCATTCCCCCAATATAAATATACTTTTTTAGTAAATCACAGAGTTTTATATGAAAAGGTTCTGGTAAAGGAGTGAATTCATTGATGTTATCAATATAATTGCGTAACTCGTCTAATTTTAATGCGGTAAGAAATTGGACAAATGTGATAGGTGCTAAATGGAGCAGATCCACTTTGCCTACTGGAAATGATTTTTCCGAAGCCAATTTTACGCCTAACAGAGAACCAGCAGCGATACAATGTAAATCAGAATGATCTTCATTCAAATACTTTAAATAACTGATTGCAGCTGAACATTGTTGAATTTCATCAAGAACGAGCAAATCATTTTCAGGCCGAATCTTCCTATTAATATGTACTTGGATATTAGATAGCAAATCTGCTTGATTTCTTGTTTGTTCAAAGATATTAATTAAATCTTCATCTTCTTCAAAATTAAGATAAACAATAGATTCATATTCTTTATTACCGAATGTTTTTAATAAATGTGTTTTGCCAACTTGCCTGGCACCTTGCATTATCAGTGGTTTTCGTTTGCGATGGTTTTTCCATCGTAATAATTGTTGGTATGCGTGACGCTGAAATAAAGAGGCCGTCATGTGTTTTTCTCTCGTTGAGTGCTAATTTTGTGATCAAATTCACATTATATGCGCGTAAAGTGTGATTATTTACACGTTTTAAGTGCTTAAAATGTGATTATAATCACGTTTTTGATAAATAACAAGGAGGAACGATTGCAGTAAACATCATCTGATTGCTGAATTGTGTGATATATTTCAGGAAAAATAACCGGTAGATTTTAAAAATTACCAATAGTATTTAAGACTTTAGGGGTGGCACTGTAATTTAACAATGCCACATTAACACCTCATTATTTTAGCTTGTAACTGATGCCCTGCGATGTATTAATAACTTCAATATCTTCTGCTTTCGGATAACTTTCTAGTTCTTTGGTAGAAATTGAAACAGCAGCTTTCTCTTCGCGCCTTTGCTCATATAATTTAAAAACTTCTGAAAAAAATTCGCCCGCAGTCATTTTTTGCTTTCCTTTCACTAGCGTTGCCTGCATATCTGGTAATACAAATATATTAATAACATCTCGTGAAAAGGTAACATTTGGTGCTAATGGACTGGCGATTACTCTATGGGAGAGGGCTTTCATTGAAGGAATAAGCTGATTCATCAATCGACCAAGTATTACTACAACTTTCACCTTGTCTTTTGATTGGGGTAATTCAAGTGCTACATAGCCTTTAGCTTGATTGTTTTTAATTTTGATTTCTAATCCTTTAGCGTTATTGTTACGATAGATGAGGACAGTTAATCCAACGAGATCTTTATGTTGCATCATTGCTTCAATATTGCCATCGGGAGTTTTTGTTAATTGCTTATTGTCTAACCAGTGCTGAAGCTTTTCTCTGCTCACTGGCTTATTATGATGGAGGGAAGTTGCTGATGCACAAAAAAATTGTGATTTTAATTCATTTCGATTGAATTTAAATTTATCTTCTAAGGCCTTAATTGTCTTATCAATAATCGGCTGCACATTAACATGTAAGCTTTCATTAAGTACCTTCATTGAAGTGCCATCAGAAAAGATCGGAAGCGTTTGGGATAGTTGATTATTTTTATCCATTCGAATAAAAAATCTTGGTCCAATTTTATTACCATTCACGATGCTATCTTCATAATAGCCCTTGGTATCAGTCGTCATTTCACCTTTGAATTGTTGCTTGTATTCGTTAGGTTGTTGAATAAATTGGTTGTATCTTTTAAAAAGCTCTTCGGCAATTAAATCAAAACCATTACCAATTTCAGTGATAAATCCTCTGCTTGTTTCTAATGCTGCAATAATTTCTTCAGGCTTGTCGATATTTACTTCAGGTAAACCACATGATGTATTAGATATAGTATTTCCGCTTTCAGGATAAAACATTTCATTATCTCCACAATTTAAATAAAAATAAGTATAAGTTGAAGTAATTCAAATCTACTGAGACATCACATTATTGTCAAATTACAAGCATTTATAATGGCGGTAAAAATAGTTAACCAAATGGTTGACTATTATTCAATCATCCACTATATTTAACCATATGGTTAACAATCTGTCACAACAATTAGATCTCATTTTTCATGCGCTGGCGGATGAAACGCGCAGGAAAATGTTGCTTTTAATTGCAAAAAAGCAATGTACAGTCTCGGATTTGGCAGCGCCATTTTCGATGTCGCTGGCTGCAATTTCCAAACATGTCAAAGTATTGGAGCGCGCAGGTTTATTAGAAAGAGAAAAATCAGGTCGAATTCACAATTGCCAATTGAATGCTAAACCATTGCGAGAAGCAGCGGGAATTATTAAAGAGTTACAACGCTATTGGGAAGATAAATTCGACGCGCTTGCTGATTTTCTCGAAAAAACATCATCACCTTCTATTAAATCTGTAAAAAGGAGCAAACACAAATGACTACTTTATCACCCTTAGTTTTGAAAAAAATATTTCACGCTTCTTGTGAGCGTGTTTTTGATGCCTGGACTAAACCTGAATTAATGCAACAATGGTTTTCGCCAGAAGGAAATTGGCAACGTAAAACCATCAATCAGTTAGAAGTCGGTGGGAAATATCAACATGAAATGATTGATAATACCGATGGAAAAATTTATCCACATACCGGTGAATATGTTGAAATTATTAGACCCAGTAAACTGGTATTTACCTGGAATTCTCACGCAGTCAGTAATACAAAAGTAACTATTGAATTAAAAGCAATCGATGCAAATACCACTGAATTAACGTTAACCCATGAATTTTTCACTGACGAAGAAACTAAAAGCAAACATCAAAATGGTTGGGCGAGATGTATGGATAATTTGGAAAATATACTTGCAACACCTGCTATTAAAAATAGTTTTCATTGTGAAATTACACTTAAAGCGGATCCCCAAAAAGTATATCAAGCTATCACTGAACAAAATGGATTAAGACATTGGTGGACACCAACCTGTACTGCTGAAGCAACGGTGGGCGGCAAAGCACGATTTGAATTTGGTAAAACATTTAATGTGATGGAAATTGAAAAATTAATTCCCAATGAACAAGTCTATTGGCGCTGTGTGCAACAACATCATGCCTCACCTGATTTTACCAAACATGATGAATGGGTTGGGACTCGCGTGATATTTAATTTAACACCCAATGCGCAGGGCGGAACTCATTTAAGTTTCACTCATGAAGGCCTCACCAAGGATCTGCAATGCTATGAATCCTGTTTTAACGGTTGGACTCATTTTATTAAAACAAGTTTGAAAAATTACGTTGAAAAAGGTGTAGGCGAACCTTGGGACGCTAGCACTTCGACTTGTGGGTAAAATAGCAAAAGCAAATTGTATTAGAAAAAAATAGCCTGAATAAATGAGCGCGGTGATGTGTCCCAATGTTAATTGCACATAACCTGCACACATCCCCTCGTTCTGAATGAAGGGCTATAAGCTACATGTTATGTTACAAAATCCTATCCTTAATACGCGCAATGCATAGACCAGCATCAATCAGTAGAGTGAGTAAAAATTCAGGAGCGATGTTGTATTTAAATATTTCTTGGAGAGAGATGGCTTGAATATACGTGCGATGCTTATTCACTCATTATTAAAATTATTTCTGTATAAAATTAATTCGGTATAAAGTCATCTGTCATCATTGAACATAGGCCAAATTGATAAATTTAATTCATATTTACTTAATACTAAGTCATGTATTATAACTGAAACAATATTAAGGAAATCTTAAATAGTTCTTAAAAATTAAAAATATGAAAATATATTGCTTTTTTTCATTATTTTTTGTCATTTAACAACATATTTTTTAAATCATTACTATAATCCACTTACAAATAAAAATTGTTATAGTAGAGGTTTAATATGAGTACCAATTCAAATGAAATCGTAAATGAAACGATTAATCAAATATCAAATCAAGTTGAAATCGGAAATTTAGAAACATTAGCTCAAATTGCACATTTAAGATGTTATGCTGAGAAGTTGGATATCAGTAATAAAGATGTACAAAAGCTTTATTACTTGGAAGCGAAAGCGACTCAGGCATTGATAGATAATCTGCATACTGAATCAGTTAGTTTAATGTCGAACATCAGTGAAAGTGAGTTAAATGAGACAAACGCATTTGCTAAAAAGGAATTACGTGCAAAAATTCCATATCTCGGTACATGCATCGATTTTCAAAATAATGTGGCACAAACTTTTGTAAAATATGTGTTAACTGCTGATGATCCCACCATAACCGCAATGAGAATAACCCAAATAATCCGTATAACAGAACAGTTCAGAAATAAAGGCAATTATTATATGTTTATGATAATGTATTCTGTACTGACTGATTCGAATGTTGCACGGTTAAAAAACATTTTTGCAATGTTAACAAAAAACAAAATGAATTTGTTCAATCAGTTTGGTGAAATTGCAGATGATCTCAATAGTTATAGTAATCTGAGAAGTGCGCAATCAAATGCAAAATATTACGATACATTTATTCCGTCTTTACCGTTACTTTTGAATGATCTGACTAAATCAGCAGGAGAAGATGTCCCTGACGCTTCATTATCTGAAGAACAAAAGAAAAAAGTATCTCAGGCAAGACAAATTAAAAAAGACGCTGCAAAAAATAAAATATTAGAAGAATTTAGAATCTTCAAAACTCATCATGATTTATCACTACCTATTGCTGCAAATCAACGATTTAAATTGGATATGTTTGTTGATCAATCAGCTGCAAATACAAGCTCAGATCAATTAAGAGCAACTGCAAAAGAATTAGAGCAGCAAGGGAAATTGAGCAAATTGTCTTCACATACAAAGGGCATCGTTGTTAATCATTTAATAAGCACTTTTACTCAAAGTAAAAGCGAAAAAGAGGTTAATAGCACTCCGCCAGTATCCAATGAAACACCGTTAAATTTACAACATACTGCCAATCTCAATGTCACGGCTGTTGATAAAATGATGGCAGCATCTACTGAGATATCTACAAATGAACAAAGTGCTTATCGGGAAGCCATAATAAATGGGGGTATTGATCAGGCTCTTAATAAGCTCAATCAAAATAGTTATGCTGTAAATAAATTATTATTGTATAGAAATTTAAACGATACTGAAGAAGATAGTCGATTTACAGAAATGACAGATCTTAAATTAATTTTAGATATGACACGATTGCAAATGGTATTAATGAAAGCAGCAAAATCTGGCAATACCGATGTATATGCTAAAATTTGGTCTAACTTAAATGATTACAAACAGACTTTAACTGATTTAATTAATCAAAATAAATCAAGATATGTAAAACGGTTTGTTAAATTATGCATTGCAACGGATGCCTATAACCATATAGGCCTACTTGAACTAAAGAAACGATTATCATTTTCTAAAAATGAAGAAGTGGAATCTCTCATCAATAGTTTTTATGAATTACATCAACTCGTTTATGAAGCAGCAACGATAAAATTATTAGACGATTTAAAGCCATTAATTAAAAATATTGATCAATTAAGAATCAAAATTGAACAACTATTAATTCATGAAGAATATGATAATTTCACCGATCGTTTAAGAGAGGCATTAGCATATGATAAAAAATCCATGACACAATTGCATCAATCTATAGCCGCAACCAGAGATAGGTTTATGTTAAATCAAGGTTATGTTGTTGCACGGCCATCAGCAGTAGAAGGTGTGCCAGTTTTAATACCTGTAGATAATTCTAATCTGGAAGATGAAAGCGTTTTTTCAGATGAATTGTTAAAACCCGTTGCCGCACCATTAAATAATTTTATTTTCTTAGTAACGACATTAAAAGATAAATTTGATGCTCTGAAAAATTTAGCGAATTCAAATACTACTAATAATGAAGACTATCAAGCTAAAATTGGTCCTATCATTAATCAGGTCAATCAAATTGTGTTGCAATTACAGCAGTACAAAGAAAAGAATTTACAACAATTATTTAACGCTGTGACAAATGCGCTTGATACCTATCAAAAACCACCTCTAGTAAGTCCTCGCGAACCAAATTCATCAGAAAATTCACCGCGAAATAATTTGAGTGATACAGATAGTGAGAGTGTGTTACCTGCAATGCAGTCGGATTTATCAGCGTCATCAAAAGTCCAGTTAGTAGAACCTATTGAAAAAATGCCAAGAGATGAACAATTAGCAACTCAATATTCACCTCCACAAGAAATTATCGAAATTCAACAGAAAATTAAACCGCTGAGAGCAAAAATTGACGATGTATTTAAATCACAAAATAAAACTATTCTCGCAAACGAAAGAACATTGATTATTTCTAAATTGAACGATCTTATGGCGCAACTCGAGCCCTATTTAGATAAAGATAATTATTATCGATTGAGCCATCTGGGTTCTGGGATAGGTGCCGTTAATATTAATGCTCGAAAATTTAATGAGGAATTTTCTAAGTTAAATGAGGATGCTAAATATGTATTCAGTATTTATCAATCTCTCGAATATTTATTAAGCAAAATACAGGATAATAAAATCAAGGTAATACCAGAATCTAAAAGTTGGTTTGCAATGTTGGGTTCAGCTTGGCATAAATTAGTTAACTTTGTTGGTTTCGGTTCAAACACAGTAGAGCATGAAAGCACGGCTAAAATATCAGTTGTAACGGGGATGAGAAATAAATCAAGAGAGAAAGCAGCGGAAAAAAGCGTGGAAAATAGAACAAATGAACCAATGAGTAGACCTGTTGCATTAAGGTCGGCTAAATTTGGGAAATCTGCAACAGCTGCATCATCAAGAGAAATTACTGATCAGCCTCGTAATTTATTCACCGGAAAGTTTTAATTGATTGCTAAAGATCAAACATTCTGAGCTACTGCGTTTCATTAATTTTGTCACTCCGTTTTTTCCTTCTCCCGCTTGCGGGAGAAGGTGCCGATTATATAACGATTATTTAAAAATTATTTTGTTTGTGTTTGAATCCATTTTTTAATCATTATATCCAATTGTTCAATGGTGTAAGGTTTAATTAAATAATCATCAATGCCCATAGTGAGTAATTTTTCATTATCACTGAGAGTACTATCTGCAGTTAATGCAATGACAGGGACATGACGTTTATTATTTTCACGACGTCGTAATTCGTTAGTCACTTCTATGCCAGTCATGTCGGGTAAACTGATATCCATAAAAACTAAATCGTAGCGATTATTATACAATAAATTGACTGCAGTTTGACCATTATCTGCTAAATCTACTTGGCAATTTAATTCGCTTAATAAAATTTTCGCGACTTTTTGATTCACCGGGTTATCTTCTACCAATAAAATAGCATGTTTTTTAAATGATACCGGTGGTACAAAACTGGGCAGTTTTTGCGCCCATGTTTTCCAAGCATGTGCTAAATCTTTGATAAAAGTCGTCGGTTGTAATGGTGTTAATGTTGTTGCAAACCCGGTAGCTAATGCTTGTTCTAATTCATAGGATTGTACGGGTGATGGCGGTGCGAATAATAATAATAAATGTTTATATAAACCATTTGCTTTTATAGTACGCACAAAATAAGCGGTGTGTTGATCAATGCTGGGCGTGCTAATGATGGCAATTTGTAAGGGTAATTGTTTTTCTTCTGCTTGACGGATTGTGGCAATGGCATCTCTTAAATTGGTGGTGGTGCAAATCATGCCCCAATCATGTAGTTGATGTTTGAGAAATTCACAACGTGATAAATCATCGCTCATAATTAAAACATTTAAACCATTTAATTTTTGATGAAGTTCAGCAATTTCTTGTTCGGCTGCGGCATCTTCAACAATGGGTAATGTGAAAATCAGTTCGGCGCCTTGACCTTCATGGCTAATGACATCTACCTCACCGTGCATGGATTCAACTAATTGTCCTACGATCATCAAGCCCAATCCCGCACCTGGTTTTTGATATAAAAATTGATCATCTAGTGATTCATCATGATGTGGAAAATGAGAAAATATTGTGGACAATTTTTGTTGAGAAATCCCCACCCCAGTATCTTTTACGGATATTTGTGCAAATAATTTACCTGTTGTAGGGTGAGCAATATTTTTAAGACTGACAGTAATAGTGCCTTGTTGTGTAAATTTTAAAGCATTATCCAATAAATGAGATAATATTTGACGAACACGATGTGCATTCGCTTTGACAAATTGAGCGGCGTCGTGGCTGTACTCGACCACCAAAGATAAATTTTTTTGTTTGGCGCGTAATACAAATTCACGTAATGTTTGTTCGATAGTTTGTTGCAAATTGATGGTATTTAAGGGAATTTGTAAATGACCTTGTCCTAACGTCGTAAAATCTAATATATCATTGGTCAGTGATAATAAATCACTGCTGGTTTGTTGAATGCTATTTACACACTCTTTTATTTCTTCCGGGGATAATTGATTATTTAATTGTAATACTTGAGCAATACCGGTGATAGAATTTAAAAATGTCCTTAATTCATGACTGATTTTGGCAAGTTGGATGGGGGTTATTTTTGTGAGTATTTGTGTGGATTTATTATAATTTTGTGCGTTAGAAAGGTTCTGTTGAACATTGTCATCCATTTATGTATCTCCTAAATATTATTACTAAAATATTATTTGTTCTTTGATTGTATGAATAAACTTTTACCTTTTAAATGAATATAGTCACATAAAAAATTACATGTTATTCCCGCTCGGGAAAGATGTATAAAGTAATAAATACTTGCAAGCGGGAATCTATCACAAATGTATTTAAAGTGTATCCTAATAAAATTGATACAAGTTATGAATTTGGAAATAGATTCCCGCTTGATAATTCAAACAATCCGCTCATTATTGTGCTTGCGGGAATGACACTAAGCCTTCTCCGAATTTATTTTATTAATGATCGCCGATGTCGAACACCCATCAACAAAAGATAATATTTTTACTTCACCGCCATTATTTAAAATACATTGACCACCGGCAATATCTGAAATTTTATAATCACCACCTTTCACTAAAATATCAGGTAATAAGCGGCAAATTAATCGCTCTGGTGTATCTTCGCTAAAGGACACCACCCAATCTACTGCGCTGAGTCCTGCCAATACCGTCATGCGATTTTGTAATGAATTAATGGGGCGTGATTTTCCTTTTAATCGAGATACGGAATTATCATCATTTACAGCAACAATTAATCGATCGCCACATTTTTTTGCTTCTTCTAAATAGGTAATATGTCCTGCGTGTAAAATATCGAAACAACCATTTGTCATTACTACACGTTCACCATGCGCATGTGCATCTTTAATAGCAATTAATAATTGATCTTCTGTAATAATGCCGCGACCAGAATGATGATATTCTTCTAATGCACGGCGTAATTCAGAAACAGAAACTGTAGCCGCACCTAATTTTGTGACGACTACACCAGCGGCATGATTTGCGAGTGCTGCTGCTAATGGTAAATCTGATCCTGCTGAAAGTGCCGCACCTAAAACTGCAATTACTGTATCTCCAGCGCCAGTAACATCATAAACCTCACGTTTTTGTGCAGGTAAATGCAAAGGCGTTTGATGAGGTTCAATGAGAGTCATCCCATGTTCGCCACGGGTAATTAACAAGGCATTTAATTCTAGCTGCTTAATAAGCGCTAGACCTTTAGTCACTAATTCATTTTCATCTACACAGACGCCCATTACTGCTTCAAATTCTTTACGGTTTGGCGTCAACATATAAGCACCACGATAACGCACAAAATCGCTACCTTTGGGATCAATTAACACGGGAATATTTTGATTTCGCGCTTCTTTAATTAATTCTGGTGCACAATTTAATACACCTTTTGCATAATCGGATAAAATGACAACGTTATAATCGGATATATTTTTCACATAATGTTTAACTAATGGTGCGGAACTGACTTGCTGAAATCCTTCTTCAAAATCCAAGCGAATTAATTGTTGATGTAAACTGAGTACACGTAATTTAGTAATAGTCGGTAAATGGGGAACTCGTTGTAGATAATTTTTTATACCCAGTGCTTGCAATGTATCAACTAATTGATTAGCTATTTGATCTTCACCACTCATACTGAGCAGATTAACTTGCGCACCTAATGCTTGGATATTTAATGCAACGTTGGCAGCACCACCGGGTTTTTCTTCAATTTGTTTTACATGGACTACTGGCACTGGTGCTTCAGGAGAAATGCGTGATGTATTACCGTACCAATAACGGTCCATCATAATATCGCCAACCACAAGCACACGTGCAGTCTCAAAATTAGGAATAGGTAATGTCATAAATTATTTGTAGTTCGTTCGAATTAGAGTGCGGCATGATAACAAAAATATTACAAATTTGGCAGGTGATTCTGGTATAATTCTTCCTTTTTTTTCCTTCGTTTCTTTCCTTCTCCCCGAAGGGGAGAAGGTGCCGAAGGCGGATGAGGGGGTGTTAAAAAGAATGACGCAATTAATTAACACACCCTCATCCGCCTTCGGCACCTTCTCCCGCAAGCGGGAGAAGGAAAACACTTTAAACTAAGTGAGACAGGTTAAATATGCAAATTTCCCCAAAAATTCATCGTTTCATCGTGTCACATAAACCTGAACACGATCATACTTCTCATACACTTTTAAAAGCGTCTCATAAATTAGGGTATGAATCATTATCCTCAATTACTTGTCATGATCTTTATTTTTTGCAAGGTAATCTTACCGCGAATGATAAATCACGCATCGCCGATAAATTGTTGAGCGATCCAGTGGTACAAAATTGGTTTAGTGAAAATGAAGAATTAATATCCGATCAACAGCTAAAGAAAAATACTCAGCAATATTTAATCGAAATCGCATTGCGACCCGGTGTGACCGATCCGGTTGCTGAACAAATTATGAGAGCTGCACAAGAAATTGGTATTAAATCACTAATGCAAGTAGCCACTGGGCAACGATTTATTATTCAATCACACAATAAATTAAATGAAAAAGAATTAATACAATTAGCGAATCGATTATTAATGAATCCCGTGATTCATTATTTTGCACTGGGCAAAATTACACCTTTATTTCCAGAAGATGCGACTGCTCGTCATGAAACTGAAATTATTGCGCTACGCGAATTAAATGAACAACAATTATTATCTTTATCACAACAAAGACGCTCAGCCCTATCTTTGCAAGAAATGCTAGCTATTCAATACTATTATATAAAATTAAATCGTGATCCTACTGATGTTGAATTTGAAACCATTGCACAGACATGGAGTGAACACTGTAGCCATAAAACATTTAAAGCGACGATTAATTCACAAACAGAAAAACAAACCATTAATGGTTTATTGAAAACATATATTCGTGCTGCAACTGAAAAAATTGCAGCACCATGGGTGTGGTCAGCATTTGTAGATAATGCCGGAATTATTGAATTTGATGATGAATATCAAATTGCATTTAAAGTTGAAACGCATAATCATCCTTCTGCAATTGAACCATTTGGTGGTGCAAATACCGGATTAGGTGGTGTTATTCGTGATGTTTTAGGCGTATCTGCAAAACCAATCGCAGCAACAGATATTTTTTGTTTTGGTTTACCTGATGTCGATAGTGAAAAATTACCTGAAGGCGTCTTACATCCTGCGAGAATTCGTGATGGTGTTGTGGCTGGTGTGCAAGATTATGGTAATAAGACAGGCATTCCCACGGTAAATGGCGCTGTTTATTATGATCACGGATATACTGCAAATCCCTTGGTTTTTTGTGGTTGCGTTGGATTAATTCCAAAAAATCAACATCCGCGTGATCCACAGTCTGGTGATCGAATCATTTTATTAGGTGGACGCACTGGTCGGGATGGATTGCGCGGCGCCACTTTTTCATCAATGACGATGGATGCACAAACGGGAGAGGTTGCTGGTGCATCTGTGCAAATTGGAAATCCATTAATTGCAAAAGGATTAATTGAAGTAACGGTGCGTGCGCGTGATGCAAAAATGTATCATGCCATTACTGATTGTGGCGCAGGTGGATTATCATCAGCTGTGGGTGAAATGGCGAGTACCATTGGTGCAGAAGTTAATTTAGATACTGTGAAATTAAAATATTCGGGATTAGCGCCGTGGGAAATTTGGTTATCTGAAGCGCAGGAACGTATGGTTTTAGCTGTTCCCGAAAATAAACTGCAAGAATTAATTCATCTCTGCCAAATTTATGATATTGAATTAACCGATTTAGGATATTTTACTCATACAAAACAATTGCGAGTTAAATATAAACAACAATTGGTTTTAGATTTATCAAATGAATTTTTATTTGATGGCATGCCATTAAAAAATCTAGAGGCTGATTTATCTGTCGAATTAAATAATTCTTATTTAGGAATCTCAAAAGAGACGAATAATAAGCTACCTGAGTTATTATTAAAATTATTATCTCATTTAAATATTGCGTCTAAAGAAAAAATCATTCGTTTATATGATCATGAAGTGCAGGGTGGCACTGTCATCAAACCATTAACTGGTGCAAAAAATGATGGTCCTGCCGATGCTTGTGTATTAAAACCGCAAGGCACAAAAGGTAAAAAAGGCATTGTATTAGCCAATGGTTTAAATCCTGAATATGGAAAATATCATGCATATCGCATGGCAGTCAGTGCAATTGATGAAGCCATTCGCAATGCGGTTGCTGTGGGTGCTGATCCTTCCCGAATCGCTATATTAGATAATTTTTGTTGGGGAAATCCCAATGATCCAAAAATATTAGGGGCGTTAGTTGCCGCTTGTAAAGGTTGTCATGATGCAGCGATTTATTTTGGTACGCCATTTATTTCTGGAAAAGATTCTTTAAATAATGAATATATGGCGGCAGATGGTAAAAGACATGCCATTCCGCATACATTATTAATTTCTGCATTAGCCATTATTGACGATATTACCAATGCAATTACCTTGGATTTTAAAAATGCGGGTAATGAGATTTATTTAATCGGCGCAAATAATAAAGGCACATTTTTAGGGAGCCATTTTATTAAGGTGGGTGGTTATGTTAGTGAATTGGGTGAAGTGCCACAATTAGCAGAAAATAACCGCGAAATATACCGTCAATTACATCATGCAATTAATCATAAATTAATTAAATCATGTCACGATATCAGTGAGGGTGGATTGGCTGTGTCTTTAGCTGAAATGTGTATAGCAGGACGCATTGGTTGTGAAATATTATTAGAGAATAAATCAATTGAATCGCAATTATTTGGTGAGGCTAATGGACGATTTTTAGTGGAAATTACGCCTGAAAATCGTGCTGCGTTTATTGCTTGTTTTGCGGATGATCTGGCTGATGAAATTCAATTAATTGGGAAAACGAATAATCGAGATAGTTTAACAGTTAAATATAAAGATGCAGAAATCATTCATTTTTCAATTGATGAATTGTTAAAGGCTTGGCAGGGATAACTTCTTCCTCCTTCTCCCCGAAGGGGAGAAGGAAAAAAAGAAGGAAAAAATAATTTTTTTTAAAAGGTTAATTAAATGATCAAACCAAAAGTTTTAGTTTTACATGCTAATGGCACCAACCGTGATGCAGAAGTTGCTTACGCATTTACATTAGCCGGTGCCGATCCTGAAATAGTCCATTTACAACAATTACGATTAAACGAAAAATCATGGCATGATTATCAGATTCTCGTTATTCCTGGTGGTTTTTCTTATGGCGATACATTAGGTGCGGGAAAATTATTGGCATTAGATTTGCAAGTTTATTTTGCTGACGCAGTGAAAAAATTTATTGAACAAAAAAAACCTGTATTAGGAATTTGTAATGGTTTTCAGGTATTAGTGAAAGCAGGATTATTACCAACACCTTTTCAGAATAATACACAAGCAACTTTAACATTTAATGCACAAGGACATTTTGAATGCCGATGGGTGACATTAGTAGCGCAATCACAAAAATGTTTATGGACAAAAGGGCTTGTTGATCCCATTGATTGTCCTGTTGCACATGGCGAAGGTCAATTTGTATTAAATAATAATGAATTATTGTCACAATTAATAACACAAGATCAAATTGCTTTATGTTACGCAAAACCTGATGGTCAAAAAGCTGATCAAATTTATCCTTATAATCCCAATGGATCCATTGGGGGTATTGCCGGTATATGTAATGAATCTGGTACTGTGAT
Organism: Pseudomonadota bacterium; assembly: GCA_021777765.1. Classification (GTDB taxonomy): domain Bacteria; phylum Pseudomonadota; class Gammaproteobacteria; order DASZBR01; family DASZBR01; genus JAJYDF01. The sequence goes on from JAJYDF010000001.1 coordinate 167,877, forward strand.
GGGATTAATGCCTCATCCAGAAGATCATGTTGTGGATTATCAATTTCCTCGCTGGACACGCGGTCAAAAAGGGCGTTCTGGTTTATTTTTATTTAAAAATGGAGTGAATTATGTCAAATAATATTAATTTCGATGTAGCATTTAAAAATCCATTTACTCAAACGGATTTGCAATTAACGGATAAAAGAGAAGGTAAAGTTCGTGATAGTTATTATTTAGATAATCATCGCAGATTGTTTATTACTACCGATAGATTATCTGCATTTGACAAAGTGTTATCTGCGTTGCCTTATAAAGGACAAGTTTTAAATCAATTAACTGCGTGGTGGTTTGAACAAACAGCAGATATTATTCCCAATCATTTAATTTCTCTACCTGATCCTAATGCTGTTGTGGCAATTACTGCCAAACCATTTCCTATTGAAGTGATTGTGCGTGGTTATATTACCGGAGTTACTAGCACCGCTTTATGGGCGCGATATGAAGCAGGCGAACGAGAAATATATGGTTATCGCTTTAAAGAGGGTTTGAAAAAAAATCAACAATTACCAAAACCCATTATTACACCGACTACAAAAGGTGGTCCTACGGGTCATGATGAACGGTTAACTTGTGCTGAAGTGGTTACGAAAGGATTTTTAGATCACACTACTTGGGAACATATTCAAAGCGTCGCATTATCTTTATTTGAACGTGGTCAACAATTAGCAAATCGTGCTGGATTAATATTGGTGGATACTAAATATGAATTTGGTTTAAGTGATGATGGAAAAATATTATTAATCGATGAAATTCATACACCAGATTCATCACGATTTTGGTTAGCGAATACTTATGATCAAAAATTTAAAGCAGGACAAGAACCAGATAATTATGATAAAGAAATTGTCCGTTTAGCTTATGTTGAACAGGGTTTTCGTGGTGAAGGTACGCCGCCTGAATTATCACAGGATTTTTGGCGAAAAGTGAGTCAGAGATATATAGATATTTATAATCGTTTGACAGCAAATCATTTTGCGCCTGGTGAATATCCAGTATTACAACGATTAAAATCTAATTTAGAGAAAGCACAGATTTTGTAACACCTTTTTTTCCTTCTCCCCGAAGGGGGGAAGGAAGATATGAATATAATTTTGAGTGAATAATATGACAGCACAAATTCTAGATGGAAAATTAACTGCCGCGCATATGCGTAATAAATTGCGTTTAGAAATTGATACGCAGGTAGCGCAAGGTCATCGATCACCTGGATTAGCTGTGGTATTAGTGGGAACAAATAAATCATCACAATCTTATGTACGGAATAAACGGCAAGCATGTGTTGATGTTGGAATTAAATCATTTGCTTATGATTTGCCAGAAAAAACGACACAAGTAGAATTATTATTATTAATTGATCAATTAAATCATGATGAAAATATTGATGGTATTTTAGTGCAATTACCTTTGCCAACGCATATTGATAATAATGCTATTTTAGAAAAAATATTACCGCATAAAGATGTAGATGGATTTCATCCTTATAATTTAGGGCGATTAGCGCAACGACGTCCTTCATTACGTCCATGTACTCCCTATGGAATTATGTTGTTATTAGAACATTACCAATTACATGTCAAAAAATTAGATGCGGTTGTTGTTGGTGCATCAAATATTGTTGGGCGTCCGATGAGTTTAGAATTATTGCTGGCGGGATGTACGGTAACAACTTGTCATCGTTTTACGCGTGATTTATCACTGCATGTCAAAAATGCAGATATATTAGTTGCTGCAGTGGGTAAAGTGGATGTCATAAAAAGTGAGTGGATAAAAGCGGGAGCAATTGTAATTGATGTTGGTTTTAATCATCGAGAAGATGGATCAATTACGGGTGATATTGATTTTGCTTCAGCGGTTGAACGTGCAGCATGGATAACACCAGTGCCAGGTGGCGTAGGGCCAATGACTGTTGCGACTTTAATGTTAAATACATGGCAAGCATATAATCAAACTTAACAAACATTTTTTTCGTTCTCCCACTTGCGGGAGAAGGATAAAAATAATGGATAAATTACAATGACAAATCTGAACTCAAACTTTTCTATTATTAACAACGCTTCATATCAGCAGCTTAATTCATTTAATATCCAAGGCCAAACCAAATATCTCACTCATGTAAATAATGAAGCCAGTTTATTATCAGTGCTTAATTTCGCCCACCAAGAAAAAATTCCTTATATCATTTTAGGTGGTGGTAGTAACGTATTAATGACTAAATATAATGAGGGATTAATTATTCATATGGCCATTATGGGCATCAGCAAAATAAAAGAAACGGATGAACATGTCTATTTAAAAATAGGCGCAGGTGAAAATTGGCATGAATTAGTGCGATATTGTTTAGCAAATAATTATTACGGAATAGAAAATTTGTCATTAATTCCTGGCACAGTCGGTGCTGCACCCATACAAAATATTGGTGCTTATGGCGTTGAATTAAAAGATGTATTTGATGAATTATCTGCTGTTCATGTTTCGTCGGGCAAAATGATGCAATTTAATAAAGAAGCTTGTGAATTTTCCTATCGAAATAGTTTATTTAAAAAAGTGATTGATAATTATATTGTTTGTAATGTTACATTGCGTTTACATAAAAATCCTCACGTGGTTTTAACGGATAATTCGGTGAAAAATGAATTGAAACATTTAGGTATCGAGCATCCTGATGCAAAACAATTAAGTGAAATTATCTGCGATATTCGCCGCCGTAAATTGCCGTACGATAAAAATATTGGCAATGCGGGCAGTTTTTTTATGAATCCTTATATCTCCGAAACACATTTTAATGAAATTAAAAAACAATATCCTGATGCGATAGGATTTAATATGGGAGAATCCCAAGTAAAAATAGCGGCTGGCTGGATGATCGATAAATGTGGTTGGCGTGGTTATAGAGAAGGTGATGCGGGTATCTATGAACATAATGCCTTAGTGCTGGTTAATCATGGTCAAGCTACTGGTGAACAGATTTTATCGTTGGCACACAAAGTTAAACAATCTATCAAAGAAAAATTTGATGTTGTCTTACAAATCGAACCTCGTATTTATTAGCTGTAGCCTGGGTAGAGCAAATGATAATTTTATTTAAATCGCATGTATAAAATTACATAGGATATTATTTCAAACCAAGGTGGAACCCGGGACATTACTCCCGGATTCCGCCTTAGGAAAAAGTTGTTAGAAAGTATTTCTGAGTTGAGTGATTCTTTTTAAATCATCATTTGCTTCATCCAGGCTACGAGCTACGAGCTACGAGCTATCAGTTACGATTAAATTGATTACAAAATGACAATTTCATTATTGGTAGCAAAAGAGTAAAATAGACAAAATTAAACATTGTACTTAGCATTATTTTCTAAAGGTAACATCCTATGTCAGCCGAACAAAATAAAAGCTTTATCAAACAATGGATTTCACAAAATCTTCTTGAAAATTATGAACCATGGACATTTATTTATTGTGAAACAATTAAAAATGATCAGTTTTTAGATTTAGTGTTATCTTTTTTTCCTGAGCAATTCGATTTGTCTAAGCATCCAGATTGTTTGCACAATATCTGTCAATTGATAAAACACTATTTTCAACATCAAAAATTAAAGGAAAAATTTTCAAAAAGTTCGACGTCTGATAAATATAAAACATTGAAACAATTAATGGATAACCACCATTTGCTTTCTCAAGAGATAGCAATTAGGCGTATAAACGCAGCGACTTTTTACGAGAGTTTTTGGCATAAAATAAGCGATTCACATCTTTTTTTGTTAAAATTAATTAAGTTTTTTCCCGCGGATGTATCACTTAACCAATTATTAATAAATGATATTTTTAATAGTCTTGAAGAAGCCTATGATAATTATGGTTTTGATGAATTTTTCAGTTTAGATAAATTTTTATCATCAATTAATTCAAAATTAAATGAAATTTATAATGAAAATGTGGTGAGATATCAGACCCATTATGCGCGATCTCAATTAATCTCCTGTTTATTAGAAAATAGAAATTCTCCTGAAAAAATAAATTTGGTGAAATTGCCCGAGCTGGCAAAAGAAATGTGGGGCAAACAAATTATCATCCGAAATTCATTTGATTTAAAATCATTAATTAAAAATAGTATTCTAGATCGGTTCAAAGTGCTTGCTGAACTTGCAGATTTAATCGCACGCGAATTAACCGGAACAGAACAATCTGAAAAATTAGATACACTGAATAAAGAGCTTTCGTCGATCATCGCTCAAAAACAAGCATATATGATTGATTGTGTAGATAGTGCAGCAAATAATGATAATAAATTGTTTTATGATGATTCTTTAGATCGAGCTGCATTTAAACGATTGTTGAAGAGGCATTTTGCACAAATTGCAGGTCAAGTTATTGACAAAATTGCCCATTGTACAGGTCATACCTACCGTGAAACTAAAGCAGCATTTTCACATCTTGAACCTTATGCTATTTGGGGATTTAATCGCAATCCGGTAGCGACTATTCATGGCAAAAACATTCAAATCGATATTCCTTTTAAAATGCAATTAACAGAAGAACAAATTAAAGAATTTAAAGCAGTATTAACTGGCAAGCCGCCTAAATGGTTTTCCACGTTAAGTGCGGAAGAAAAACATTGGGTCATTAACAATTGTCAATTAATTATTTCAGGGCAGAAAATTTGTCCACCTGCCATTATCAGAAAATTGCCAGGCATTACTAATTGTTCTTTGCAAATCAATGTGACGTTAAATGATCGTAATGAGATTATGACATGGGAAGAATCTTCATTACGTCGTCATAACCTGACTTTAGATATAAAAGACACATTTGAAAATGCTCGAATAACATTACAAAATGCAAAACAACTTTTTAATATTGCACAACCTGAAAGAAAATTTAAACAATTTTGGCATAATACTTTTGATCTTTTACCTTTCAAAAATAGACCAAAACCATTTATAGTGGATGTAGGTGCATTGTCACCATTAATGACATTTCCCTATGCATTATATGATATTATTTTTCAATATGGTGATAACAATACTGATATGCGTGAAGGGCAGCACCATGCCATAAAATCTATAGCAAGATCTCAAAAATCATTTGATGTGGTGAGTATTAATTTACCTGTCAATTCAGAACGCGAAGAATCCAATGGGTTTACCGATATTTTAAATTTAGATGAAAATCACAGCTTAATAAATAATATTAGTGCAATTTTTTTGGCATTAAAAAATCACCTTGTTATTGATCAGCTTGGATTAAAACCACTTTTATCAGATATAGCTAGATATATTAAAAAAGATCCTATTAATATAGAGGGATTGAAAGATGCTCTTTCGAAACTTAAAACAAAAACAAATAACACTGCGGATATAGTAAAGGAAATAGATGATTTAAAAAATAATTTGTCGATAACATCATTTATTAAACAGCGTAAACAAATTCGTGAAGAAATGATGACAAAGCATGCGCAATTAGAGATGCTCAATAAACTGAAGAAAATCTCTTTTGGCTTAGAAGCGCTTATCAATTATCTAGCATTATTCGCTGAACCTGAACGGCCTGATCATAATAATAAAGGATTATTTGCCGCAGCTTATTTAATTACTGCTGTTAATTCATTTGGTGGTACTGTCACTGGTGGTTGTAAAAGTGCTAAAGATCGTTGGGGCCTTGTTTCTGTGCTTGTGACTGCTATGTCGAAATTTGCTGATGGCAATTTGCCCGTGTTAGATGCGCAAGGCAATATTTCACCTCCTGCGTTTATTGATTGTTTCGCAGATACCTATCTTGCTGGTCATCAACAATTTATTGCTAGCACAAATAATCCGGGTAACGAAGGGTTACAAGAAGGGTGTGGTATTTTAAGTAAAATTAATGATTATTTTCCTATGCTGCCGCATTGTGTTAAAGAAAAGATAGAAGAAAAATCGAGAAATTATGTTTTTGTTAATCAAGTTTTATCTACACAAAAACATTTTGTGCCGAAGTTTCCAGGCAGTTGGTTTGATTCCGTCATAGATTATGTAAAAACAAAATGGCATGGTTTTTGCCGGTTTTTTAAATTTACAAAGACTAAGCCTGTTTCAATTGATGTGAATCTAGCGTCTCAAGTTGAAGTTCCAATCGGTGGTAGCGTAGGGCAAGTGATAAATTATATAGGTGTGGGAACTGCTGCTAAAAATACGAATTCAGCAGCAATTGTTAGTCATGAACAACAAAGTTCAATAGCCACGGTAACAAGTCAAATTTCAAGCACTTCATTATCGAGTGACCACCACCGTGAAGAGGAGCGTGAAAATAGTATGTCGTTATCTTTATCGTCGTAGCATTCAAATTTTAAATGATACTAATGCAAATCTAGTGAATTAATTGATTTGATATCCTGGATTTCAGCAGTGCATGAAATGATTTCAGCGTAAATATTATTTAAGTAAAATTAATTCATTCATTATTTGCTTGCATCCATTATTACAAAACTATTTATGAGGAACTGTCCCAAATATACATTTTGTAGGATCTGAAATCATACAGGTGTAAATAATTTGTCCTAGTCTACTTTCTTCTTGCCAAGTTCCTTTTGAAACTAACGGTTGTGGTACATTTTTCGCGAGTACTATGCCAGGATCGGTGTACACACAAACGCCCGGCAATGGAGGTAATGTGGCATGCCAAAGCGCGTAGGCAAATGCGAGGTTGTTATAAGTTTGAAAGGCTTGAATTTGTGCAGGTGTTGCAGGTATGGGATAGGTTGACATGACATAAGCTACCCAATTATTAAATTGACCTTGTGCAATTTCAGTTGGAGAAGGGCAAGTATCTGCTAAACAATTGTGTGTAAATAAACTGAAACATAAAGTAGTCAGTGCAGTCATCCTTGCAAATTTCATCACAGTTCCCTCTGGTTATAAAATTGTTAAGGCGAAATTTTAATCAATTATATATAAGTTCGCACTATATTTTTTATCAAGTGTGAAGAAATAATATTGAATTGATAGCTTTGAGTAAAAATAATACTGGATTGATTTTTTTTAATTTAATTATTTTCCCACGAATGAAATCCAATTGAACGTTTTTTAGGGGTTGTTGTTGGCAACATCAGTTGATGGATGGCTTCAAAGACTATCTTAAACTGTTTATCATATTTTTGTTCGAGTATTTTGAGTTTCTGTCTCAGTTCCTGATGGGAATCTGTTAATTTTCGTAATTCTACGAATGCGCGCATGATTTCTATATTTACCTGTATAGCCTGTTTACTCTTGAGTGCGCTGGATAACATTGCGATGCCCTTTTCAGTAAATACGTAGGGAAGATAGCGTCTGCCACCCCAACTTGAGATCACATTTTGTGATCTCAAGTTTGTTAATTCATCTTGATTAAGTTGAAACATAAAATCAGCAGGAAAACGTTCGATATTTCGCTTAACTGCTTGAATGAGTGCTATTGTTTCTACACTTTAAAGAATAGCCAAATGCACATCGAGCAAAACTTTTTCATTACGTATTAATATTATGCATTCTTGAATTGAAGAGGCAGTTAATAGAAGAGGAGAAGAAGTGGTCGACATTGTTAACCCTTTTTTATTTGAAGAACATTGGTAGATATATTTATAAATCTAATCATTTTGATATTTATTTAACAAGTTAAATAAAGCTTAATGTATTACATAATAATTCGTATGATTTGCATAAATTTACTTACAAAATGATCACTTAATATGAAATAAAGAGTTTTAATAAAATAGAATATTTCGCTGGAGAGATATTAATAATATCCCCTCTAAAAAGAGGGGATTAATTAGAATAATACACTGCGGTATGTAATGAATTCACAAAATAATAAAATATTATGTGAAACAAATAATTTATCTCTATTCTTGCGGGGAAGAGCTTCCTTTTTCTTTTTCTTGTTGGATGCGTTGATAAATCTCTTCACGATGAACTGAGACTTCCTTGGGGGCATTAATACCAAGTCTTACTTGATTACCTTTAACGCCAAGTACTGTCACTGTGACGTCATCACCGATTATTAATGTTTCGCCGACTCGTCTAGTTAAAATAAGCATTTGAATCTCCTTGTTTACACATCTCCATTGTTGGGCGTGAGCCCTTAAACCAGCGGAAATTGTCAATTTACCAATATCCTAAGCTTAAAAATCCTTACAAAGGGGTAAGCCATAAGATGAGTATAGTATAAACTTTCAAGCTTAAGAGAAACTTAAGTATTTGACCTATTTCTATTTTTCACGCTGTACAGGATAAAAATAAAAAAATGCTGCATAAAAGCAAATTATATTGGTTGTGGTGAAAAAGCAAATCAAATTTGTAGCTCGGACAAAGGAGCGCAGCGTGAGGGTGATAATTTTGTTTTCTCCCACAAGTGGGGAAGGAAAAATGCACTATTTTTCTTCTTCAGGAACAGATTCCAAACCAAACGCAGCATGTAATGCACGAGCACCGAGTTCTAAATATTTTTCATCGATAACTACAGATATTTTAATTTCCGAAGTGGTAATTAATTGAATATTGATCCCTTCTTTACCAAGCGCAGCAAACATCGTATCGGCAATACCAGCATGTGAGCGCATGCCCATTCCTACTAACGATAATTTTGCGATGTGTGTATCTCCCACCACTTTAGTCGCATTTAAATCACGTGCAACGCCATCTAATATTTCCATTGCACGTACATAATCATTTCTTTGCACAGTAAAAGTGAAGTCGATTTTTCCGCCGACCGCAATATTTTGCACAATCATGTCGATATCAATATTGGCTGAACTGATGGGTTGTAAAATTTTTGCCGCAACACCGGGATTATCGGAAATTCCCATCACAGTGAGTTTGGCTTCGTTACGATTAAATGCAATTCCACAAACTTGAGCATGTTCCATAGTATCGTTCTCGAAAGTGATTAATGTTCCTGGGCCATCAACAAAACTTGATAATACCCGTAATGGTACTTTGTATTTACCAGCGAATTCTACGGCGCGGATTTGTAATACCTTAGCACCTAAACTGGCCAGTTCTAACATTTCTTCAAAAGTGATTTTAGACAAACGGCGTGCTTGTGAAACGACGCGTGGATCAGCGGTATAGACACCATCAACATCAGTATAAATTTGGCATTCAGCAGCGTTTAATGCACAAGCTAAAGCGACTGCTGTGGTATCAGAGCCACCACGGCCTAATGTGGTTATATCGCCTGATTCAGTGACACCTTGAAAACCAGCTACGACAGGAATAATGCCTTTGCCTAAATCATCGCGTAAAGTAATTGGATTAATATTGATAATACGTGCTTTCGTGTAGGCACTATCCGTCAAAATTTTAGCTTGTGTACCGGTATACGATCGCGCCACAAAACCTTTTGCATGTAACATAATTGCTAGTAAAGCCATTGAAACTTGTTCGCCGGTGGATACTAAACTGGCATATTCGCGTGCATCAGGATTATCAGTGATAGCATTGGCGAGATTAATCAATCGATCCGTTTCGCCATTCATTGCTGACACAACTACGACTACATCATGACCTTGTCTGCGCGCTTTTATGACGCGCATCGCCACTTGCTCGATGCGTTCGAGACTGCCTACTGAAGTACCACCAAATTTTTGAACGAGTAGTGCCATAGATGAATTTACTGTAATTGACGTTCAATCCATGTTGGCACAGAGGCTAATGCTGAGGCCAACGCTTCGGGTTTGTTGCCACCGGCTTCTGCTAAATCAGGACGTCCACCGCCTTTGCCGCCGACTTGTTCTGCGACAAAATTAACTAAATCGCCGGCTTTAATTTTATTGATTAAATCTTTAGTGACACCAGCCACTAAAATTACCCGATTATCAGTTACTGAGGCGAGTATGATTGCAGAAGTACCGAATTTATTTTTTAACTGATCTAACATATTTCGTAAAGTTTTATTATCACTGCCTTCAATATGTCTTGCTAATATTTTAACGCCATGAATTGTTTCTGGATTTAAATCCGTTTGTGCCGCATTGGCCATTTTTTGGCGCAATGTTTCTAATTGTTTTTCTAAGTTACGATTATTTTCGATTAATTGCGCTAATTTATCGCTGAAATTATCACGAGATGTTTTTAATAAATTGGCCGCTTGAAGTAATTGCATTTCTTCTTTAGCAATATATTCTAATGCTCCTTTACCAGTAACGGCTTCAATACGTCTTATTCCTGCAGCAATTCCTGTTTCATAAGTAATTTTAAATAATCCAATATCACCGGTGCGATGCACATGAGTACCACCACAAATTTCGTGTGAATAATCACCAAATTTTAATGTGCGAACTTTAGCGCCATATTTTTCACCGAATAATCCCGTTGCACCACTTTTAATCGCTTCGTCTGGTGTTGTTTCTTCGACTTCACCCATTTCATTAGCGCGAATTTCTTCATTCACTGAATTTTCTATTTCTTTAATTTGTTCTGCTGTTAAAGGTTGTGGATGTGAAAAATCAAAACGTAATTTATCGGGATCAACTAATGATCCTTTTTGTGTCACATGTTCGCCTAATATTTGACGTAATGCGGCATGTAATAAATGTGTTGCAGAATGATTTAACGCGGTGGCTTTTCTTTTTACTTTATCTACCACAGCATGCACATTTTCATTGATTTTTAATTGACCTGAGGGACTATGACCATAATGTAAATAGGCTTGATCTTTTTTAATGGTATTTTCCACAATAAATTTATGTTGATTATTATCACCAAATTCTATGATGCCTTGATCGCCCACTTGTCCGCCACTTTCTGCATAAAATGGTGAATGATTTAATACCACATAAGCAAATTCATGTGGTTTTAAATCATTGACAGCCATTGTTTTTCCTGCAGAAATATCATCCTTTTGAATATGATAAATATGTGTAACCATTGCATCTTGTGTTAATTTTTTATAACCATGAAATTCTGTTGTTCCTGCAAAAGATGCCGTATCTAATTCAAATTTACTCATTTCCTGCGAACGTTTACGTTGCTTTTCCATTTCTTGTTCGAAACCAGCAAAATCAATCACTAAATTACGTTCGCGTGCAATATCTGCTGTTAAATCTACAGGAAATCCATAAGTATCATACAAACGAAATACCGTTTCGCCAGGGATAACAGTTTCATGATGTAATCGTGAAATACTTTGTTCGAGAATTTTTAATCCTTGATCTAACGTTTGAATAAATTGTTCTTCTTCGCGTTTTAATGTTTGTTCAACATGTGATTTATTTTTAATTAATTCAGGATACGCATCACCCATTACTTCAATTAAGGGTTGCACTAATTGATAAAAAAATGGGCTAGGAATTCCTAATTGTTTACCATGACGAATAGCACGACGAATAATTCTTCTTAATACATAACCACGCCCTTCATTACTGGGTACAACACCATCAGTAATTAAAAATGAACAGGAACGGATATGATCAGAAATAACACGTAATGAATTATTTTTTAAATCGGTGATATCAGCTATTTTTGCAGCAGCTGCAATTAAATGTTTAAAAATATCGGTGTCATAAATAGTATGCACACCTTGCATAACGGTGGTTAATCTTTCTAATCCCATACCTGTATCTACTGAGGGCTTAGGTAATGGTATTAATTCACCATCAGCAGATCGATCGTATTGCATAAATACGAGATTCCAAATTTCTACATAACGATCACCGTCAGCTTCAGCACTACCTGGAGGGCCACCTGCAACACTAGGGCCATGGTCATAAAAAATTTCAGTACAAGGACCGCATGGACCTGTATCACCCATTGCCCAAAAATTATCTTTAGCACCGCAGCGGGAAAAGCGATTGGCATCAATCCCCATTTTTTTCAGCCAAATATCCGCGGTTTCATCATCTTTTTCAAACACAGTGACCCATAATTTTTCAGGTGGCAATCCCAGATCTTTTGTTAAAAATTGCCAAGCAAGCCGAATTGCTTCTTCTTTAAAATAATCACCGAAACTGAAATTACCCAACATTTCAAATAAGGTTAAATGTCTTGCAGTGTAGCCCACATTTTCTAAATCATTGTGTTTGCCGCCAGCACGTACACAGCGTTGTGAAGATGCTGCACGGGTAAAGGGTAATTTTTCTTTACCTAAAAAAACATCTTTAAATTGCACCATACCGGCATTAGTAAAAAGCAGGGTAGGGTCATTCGCAGGAATGAGCGGACTGGATGGCACTATAGTGTGATTATTTTGCTGAAAATAATTCAAAAATAATGTGCGTAATTCGTTGCTTGTCATTTTTTTCATAACTGTGTCTTTCATGCTGTAATAAATGTGAGATAAGTATTTGCTTGAACTAATAAGGATATCTCACCAGATGACAAATGGCTATCCTGATTTTAACGAAATTTCAGCGGTTTATAAGGAGATAAACATTGTTACCGAGTTATATTCTGTATAACGTCTGTTTAGAGTTGTTATTAATTTACTTAAGGTTTAATTAATTCCAATTTTTTAATTATAACTCTGGGCAAAGTTCCTGGTGAATTATCCAAGGATAAATCTTTTACCTTCCCAAGTTGTTGCGCCATGTATAAAGTAAAAGTTAGAAAATAAATTAGTAGATTTACATAATTCTCATAAATGAGAAATATTATTAATCGTGTAATTTATAATAATTTATTTAGCATTTCTTCGAGATCCGGGAAGGCTTATATATCTACTTGTATCATTATTTGTTAATTCTCCAGTTATGACATCTGATGCGGCAGCTGCAATTGGATTATCTGTACCAACTGGAGGAAATAAACTGCTGCGGGGCGATCCATCTTGACTTAAACTTCCTCTACGTTGGCCATCACGTAACTGTTGTTTTGCCTTCTCTCTTTTCTGTTGTTTTCGTGGTGAATCGTCATCATCGGGTAATCTAAACTGACCGTTTTGTTTTTGAATGTCAGAAGTATCTTCTTGAGCTGGAATAATTAAAGGGGCGCGATTTATTCCTTCATCATTAATTAGCTTTCTATGCCAAATGTTTTCTTTAAATTTATTAAACACATAATTCGCAATAGATCCAAGGGTCGTAATAGTTCCACCTAGAATGTAACCGATTGCAGCAAATGCAGGTACGTCTGCAATTTTTGCAGAAATATTGAGCACATTTGAAATTTTGGCAATGATGGGATGCGTTAGCACATCATTACCTATTTGTGTTAATTTTTGTGAATTTGAAATTTTTGTAAGAACATTCACTATTGCGGTTGGCATATGTCGACCAACTGTAACTACCAATGCTTTAATGCCGAGCGGAATGGCTAAGCTAAATGTGATGATGCTAAGACAAGCAGCCCCGGTAGCAATAATAATTCCAATGAAATTAGCTATAGAAGAGCGATGTTTATTTCCTTTATTGCTAATATTAACCCCGAAATAATAAGCATTTCTCACATTTTCTATAGGGGATGTGAGAGAGCGCCCAGCTAGATAAGCTGTTCTTAATAGCCATCCCAACCCCCAAATTAAATAACCAAAAATAAATGCTGCATTCTTTTTTAATGGTGATGAATTATTATTTGCACTCGAGATTTGAGAGTTTTCATCTTGTTGGCGTGTTTCATTTTTAGTTGATTGTGACTGACTATATTCAATCAGTGATGTACCTTGTTTTATCACGAATAAACTAATAGTGCCCGGAATGACTTCAGTTAGGATTTTAACGCTATTAATTAAGAATCTCAGCGGTGTAAATATTAAATTGAGAGGAATTGAAATTATTTTTCTTACCAGCAGTTCATTATTAGATGCATTATTTTTATAGCCAATAAAATTGTGCCATATATTTTTTAGGGTTTGCTTCTCTGAATATTCATCTAATTGACGGTTAGATAGCCCAAAGAAACTGCTTAATCGTGTAAGCCGATCTTTACGATATTTTCTACCAACTTCTGATTTAAATAGTGTAATGTCATTATTCTGGGTCTTTTTGCAATAATCGACGCCATCAACAGGATAAACATTGTCTATTGTTTTTTTAAAAGCGGAAATGAATGCTTCAAAAAATAACATAAGCTCCCCCTCTACAATTGATCCTATAAATATAAATGATAATGAAGAAATAGCATTTCTATAAGAATTTCTTGATTAAATTGTTGCGCTACTATAATGAGTGACCATCTATGAGTCAAAGATTTTTTGTTTTAAATAAATGACAGTTATACATTGACTATTCTCCGATTTCTTACTCATATACGGTTGTTGATTAAATCTGTTTCGATAACAAAATGCGGAGAATTTGTTAGAAATGTATGTTATGATAGTCCTCTTTTGTTCAGTTTTATCATGCAAGCCAAAGAGTAGGTGAAATCTATGCTAAACGAATCAATCAATAATGCCGAGTTATCTCAACACAATGAAATCAAGCAACATTCTGTATATATTGCTGAAACATTAAAATTATCTTTGCCATTAATTGTGTCAAATCTTCTTTCTATATTAATTACATTTCTCAGTGTATTAATGTTAGGGAAATTGGGTGGCATAGATCTAGCAGCCAGTGCATTGATTACCTCATCGCAATCAACAATATTTGTTATTTGTATGGGAATGTTATTTGCTATCAGTGTGATGGTCGGACATGCTTATGGCGCAAAAAATCACTATGAAATTGGCAGTATTATGCAGCAGGGATATTTATTAGCTTTATTACTTTCAATTCCGCTGATCCTCATTTTATGGAATATTGGTTCGATATTACTATTTTTTAAACAACCACCTGAATTAATCATTTATATTAAGAATTATTTTCATGCTTTTTGTTGGGGTATCCCTGCCATGTTGTGCGGCATTAGTAGCATACAATTCATGATGGGTTATGGTAAGCGAATTGCGATAATCTTAATCTCATTGATTAATTTATTATTAATAATCGGAATAGGTTCCACACTGATATTCGGTAGATTTGGTTTTCCACAATTAGGCATGACAGGATTAGGTTATGCTTGGTCCATACAATCTTGGTTAGTTGTATCAGGATTTTTCCTATTTTTATTTTTTAGTAAACAATTTAAAGCGTGTGAATTATTCAACTTACGAATTAATAAAACATTTCATATTTTAAAAAAATTATTACAAATAGGTTGGCCAATCTGTATGCAAATGGGTTGTGAATTAATCATATTTTTTGCTGTTACCATTATGGCTGGATGGATAAGTGCAGATACGCTAGCGGCACGTCAAATTTCAGTGCAATATACATTATTAATGATATTACCATTATTGGCGATAAGCCAAGCAAGTGGTGTATTAGTGAGTCGAGCTATGGGCGCAAAACGTCCACAAGATGTTAAACATTATGGTAATTACGCTGTTCTGCTGGGATTAATTATTTCCGGTATAATTTGTGTGATATTTTTATTATTTCCTCATCGATTAGCCGGGTTATTTGTTAATTCAGATTTGCCTGAAAACAATAATATTATTCATTTAAGTGTGATTTTATTGATCATTGCTGCAATCGGGCAGATCATTGACGGTGTAAGAAATGTTTTTACTGGCGCTTTACGTGGACTCTATGATACCAAATTCCCGATGAAAGTCAGTTTTCTTTCTATGTGGATCATTGGTTTACCATTAGCTTATATTTTAGCTTTTCCATTACATATGGGGATTATTGGTTTGAGTATTGCATTTAATATTAGCG
Source organism: Pseudomonadota bacterium (assembly GCA_021777765.1). Lineage (GTDB taxonomy): Bacteria > Pseudomonadota > Gammaproteobacteria > DASZBR01 > DASZBR01 > JAJYDF01. Next base: position 183,562 of record JAJYDF010000001.1, read on the forward strand.
TAGCAATTGGTGCAATCATTTTATATTACAGATGGCGTAAAAAGAGCGCGTTCAGATAATATCAATAAATCGTAGCCTGGATGAAGCAAGTGAAAATATTGAAATGAGATATAATATTTGAATTAAGATAATATCGTTTTGCCAAAGGCGTAATCCGGGAAATCATTCCCAGGTTTCGCCGAAGTTGAATAGATTTTTAATTATATTTTAAATTAGGATATATTAATAAAATTATCATTTGCTACACCCAGGCTACATCTCTGCCCTTATAATTTTATAAAACAGAACAGCAGCAGGATGAGGATCTTTCTTCTTGTGGTTGTTCTCGGTGTGGTTCAATCGAGGGTGAAGGTGGACCAACAGTATCATTAATACGTGGAATTAAGTCAGCTAAATTTGCAGTGAGGACCCTGCCTAAATCTATTTTTTGTAAAGCAGGGTAATGTAAGGTAATTGTGTTGTCATCTCCTGCTATAAATTGAACATGACCTTGTAAACATTTATTTAATTGTTCGAATAATTTGTTATCTTTAATTTGAATACTAATCATTTTAGATCGGGCATTAAAAGCCACTATAAATTTATCTTGAACAGCCGACCGTTGAACTTGTAATAATGGAGATTTTTCATGATCAGCATCTTTACTATTGCCAAAGAGGGTTGCTTGGCCTGTTCCGTTGAATGGTTGTTTGTCTTTTGCATTTTTTGAATTTTTTTCTGATTTGTTATTAGGTATCATATTTGTTAAAGCCGATCGTAATCCGGTCATTATATTGGAGAGATGATCAAGCGCTTTTTCAGAATTATATTTAATAGGATTTGCTTTAACAGGAGGTGTTTTTTTATATTTGGCATTACCCTTAACATCAGGCTCTATGTTATCCAGTAACACAGATTGCTGGTTTGATATTGCATGCAAATCTATTAAGAGTGATGTTATCTGTGCGACTTCATCATTTACTGCTTTTACTTCTTCAGCTGTTTCATCATCGCTCGATAACGTTAATTTAAAAGATAATAATTGAGCAAGCATCAGATTTGTTTTTATATCATCATCATGATGTTCATAAATGTAGTAAATGAACGCATCGAGTAAATGAGAAGAAAATATTAGTTGTGAATTTGTTTGTGCTATCGGGCGATGTTTTTTGTTTTCAGTGAAAAAGTATTCTAGCCATTGATGGGCAGGCTCAGAATGTTCAACAATAATTTGTTTTTGATGCGCATTTAGTTGCATATATATACTCCTCGAGAATTATATTGGCGTACTAAAATTGAATGAGTGTATCCTATCACATATATAATAAAAATGAGGAAATTTGTAATGTATCACGGTAAGAGAATCACGTAATTAGAAAATTGACACTAAAGGAATGCTAATGAACGAACTAATCAATAAAACCGTTTTTATTACAGGCGCATCCAGCGGCATTGGCGCTGCAACAGCAAGAAGATTTGCGCAAGCACAATCACGATTAATTCTATGTGCCAGAAGAATCGATCTTTTAAATGAATTAACAGATAATTTAAAAAAAGAATTTAATGTGCAAATACACCATTTTCCACTGGATGTACAAAATGCAGACGCTGTAAAAAATGCGATAGATAATTTACCCGACCATTGGCGTGATATTGATATACTAATTAATAATGCAGGGTTAGCCAGAGGCATGAGTAAACTTCATGAAGGTGATATAAAAGATTGGGAAGAAATGATTGATACTAATTTAAAAGGATTGTTATACATTTCTCGTGCAATTCTACCTGGCATGGTTACAAGAAATAAAGGCCATATTATTAATTTGGGATCAATTGCGGGCCACCAAGTTTACCCTCATGGAAATGTTTATTGCGCCACTAAATTTGCTGTGCGTGGTTTAACAGAAAGTTTACGCAGCGATTTGGTGGGAACTGATATTCGCGTGAGTTTAATTTCACCTGGCATGGTAGAAACTGAATTTTCACAAGTGCGTTTTCATGGTGATAAACATCGCGCAAAATCAGTCTATCAAGGATTAAAACCATTATCAGGTGATGATATCGCAGACTCAATTTATTATGCCGCTTCTGCGCCAAAACATGTCAATATCAGTGAAATTATTATTATGCCGGTTGCGCAAGCATCAGTTATGCTCACGAATAGAAAAAATTAAATGGTAGTTTTGATGTAGCCTGGGTGAAGCCAAATAAATATATCTTTAATATTAAGAAGCTTATTTTCATTTCAATTAATTATTTAATACTAAGGGCGAAACCCGGGTAAAGTTAATTTCCCGGATTTCAGCAGTGCAAGAAATTATTGAAAAGTGAATATTATTATCGTGAATTAAATAAATATGCCATTTGCTTCCATCCAGGCTACATCTGCAGTAAATCACATACTAATGCCATTAATCCTTGACCCATTCACTAATTTTGCATAACATGCTTTTTTGAAAAATAACAGAGGTTAATAAGAATGAAGAATATAAATAAGATTTATATTGTAGTGATGCTTTTAGGATGTTTAACCGGATGTGCAACCCCCAATGTGCCATTATCTGATAATTTTTGGCAAACACCTCATCAAAAAATTGTTGTTGTTCTTACCAAGCCTGCTACGCCGACAATGTATAAAGAAGGCCCAGAAGGTCTTGCTGATATTGCGATTAATGATCTGGTTGATAAAGATTTTTACGATTATTTAGCAAAAGCAAATATGATTTGGTATAGCAATTTACAAAGCACTTTTGTTAATAAATTAAATAAAAATAATATGCAAGCTTATGCATATCCTGATTATCTCGCCGATAAAAAACATTATGAAACAGTTGTCGCAGCAACCAATAGTGATGAGATTTTAATTCTCAATTTACAAGTTTATGGTGCCGTTAGAAATTATTATGGTTTTATTCCCGTTGATAAACCTAAAGCGTATTGTGTAATGAATGGCCAATTAATTAATGCTTTAACGAAACAAGTATTATGGAATTACAATCTTACTGTGAATCAAGTGGTCATGGGTAATTGGGATCAACCCGCAAATTATCCTAATTTTACAGTGAGTTTGAATAACGCCTCTACAATATGTCAAGAAGAAATGTTATCTAACTTTTTTGGTTATCGTTAAGCGGAAGGGGGCGAAATTAATCTTGCAATTTAAGAGAGATGCTATTGTAAGATTTGAGTTGCCCCTTTTTTCTTCGCACAAATAATAGACTAAAAAGCTCATTATTTGAGATAAAATGTTATGCAGAATTTTATCGTGTTTTAAGCTAGCCGATAAAATTTTATAAAATTAAAAACTATAAAATCAGAATAGAGATAAAAATCTATGCAACAATTTGATGATATATCTATGAATGAAGATGATGATACACTGCCAGTATGCAGAATTAATCCTCTATCCGTTTTAACCCTCTCAACAGCTTTTCATTATAAAGAGCGTGTACAAAAAATCGCATTTATTAATACTTATATTCCTGGAGATGTCATCGAATCCATTGAAAGAAAAACAGAAAGATTTTTATTATCACATTTAACGGGCGATAAAGATATTGTTGAATCTATCATTGCGGGTAATGCTAATGAAGATATTTTTTTCCGCGATGCGATTGGAACTGATTTTCAAATAGTTATTTCCAGAGAAAATGCAAGAACACAATTTGAATTCGAGGGTATAGGTATTGCCGTTCTTAGAGATAACAATCCATTCAGTGTAACAATGGCAGGCTTTGAATTTTGTACAGGAATTTTCTTATACAATAAAACAAGAAATTTTTGTTTGGTTGCTCATTTGCCGATTGTAGAGGCGCACGTAGTTGACTGCGTTGATAATATTTTGTGCCATTTATTTGATACGCTTAATTACAACATTGGTATTAATCTTTCTCAATCGAAATTATTCATTTGTTGCGGTGACGATAGCAACAATTCTAAAAAAACTGTATTTGAGCGGAATGTATTATCTGGAGAGTTAGTATACAAAAGGATAGTTGAAAAATGTAAGCATCGTTTTTTATCAATCGAATTTAATAAAAATTATATTGTTAGTAGTGGAACAGAAGTGACTTTTGATACTTCTCAGGAATCCTTATTAATTGATAAGCAAATTTTACCGTCTGATAATAGAAGTATTTCTCAATTATTTGATAGCGAAACTAACGATAAACCGGCGCAGTTAAGAGGTTAATATTGATCATTGATTGAACATTCTATTAATGGCGGAAACAATAATATTTTTATTAAAGCTATCAATTAACATTTATATTAAGATCAACATAGTTTTTGCGTTTTTTCTCAATTGTTAGAAAATCAGTAGATAGGAGGAGTAGCAATTCATGTCAAATTGCAGAGAAATTGGTAAACTGGAATGACTTTTATGTCATCAATCGTTCCAGTTTGCGGTAATTTCTGTAAAATTAAGGCATTATTAAATTGTTTAAGCATTTTTAAATCATTTCTGAGTGATGCTGGTATTTTAATTGAGATAGCGCTTGTAAGTGGGGGGCGAGCTGTATAAAGGCTTTGAGACTCGTTTTGAACTGATTATGTATTGAATAAGCTGCAAGCATCAGCAGTATGCCATCATAGAAAGGTTGTCACAGCTATCGTGACTGGACAAATTTGTCTAATGAAAAATTTCTCTGCTTTTACTTCTAGTAAGGTTGTGGGTTCTGCATCTATTGGATAATTAGTCGGAAATAGAAGTTCAGATTTATCAGCATGAATTTGTCATGCAATTGTGAGAATAATTATGGTTTAAATCCACTGTTGTTATCATTAATCGATAGATTATCAGCCATTATTTTCGCTAACATTTCATCACTGATAGGTAATGTACGATAGCTATCACATAAACCTGTCTTCTTCTTAGGCGTGCTAGCAGTTGCAGAATGTGCAAGCTTATTTGGGTCAGTATTTTCCTTAAAATTGAATTCGTACCATGCTTTTTCAGGTACTTTAAATAGGGGTAATGGAGGAACTTTTCTTTTTAAGGTTTCAACATGATCAAGGTTGATGATATTCATTGCGGCATTTAAAACAAAAGTGCCGACATAACATTCGTTTGTGGATAATGGATGAGGCACTGCAATTTTTAGACATAAATTGTTGCTTGTATTCATTAACACCTTTAAAACAAGGATATCAGTAATATCATCTATTGATTGATATCCAAATGCCTGACAGATGATTTTGGCGCTCAGAATTGCGTGTTGATCTTCTTTGTCATCAAGACTTTCTAAGCAATTCTTAATTTGATCGCCATAGGAAATAGTATCATGATAATTCATCTTATAGGTTGATTCAGTTAATGGCGAAAAATTGAGGGCCCACTTATTTTCAAATGTTATAATTGGCATTTTGTTTAACCTTCTAATGTTTAATTGTAATGTTATATTTTGTAATTATGAACAATATTTCTTAAGGAATTATTAAATCATATTGTTTGTTCTAAACATACGATGAATATTACTTTATAAATTTGTAGCCCTTCCATCGGAGCGCTGCGACGTGTCCGGGATTAATTCTATTTTCTAAAGAATTAGCGGTTTAATTTATTTGAAGAATCAGATTCTTGATCCAAATAGTCTGTATCTGCATCACTTGCAACAGAAGATACCGGTTCTTGATCATGAAGATTAGCTTCGCTGTTTTCATATAATCCCAATGCAATTGCTGCTATGTGATCCTCATCAAAATTGGGTGATGTGGAAAATACAGAGTGTTGACTTAATAACAATGCTGAGGGCGTTCTTTCAGTTGGAGTCCGCGGCATATCTTCCGGAAAAAATGATTCATCATCATCTGCATCATTCTGATACAATTCATTGAGGATTGTAGAGCTGATTTGTTGGTACAATCTCATATATTGTGGCATATCCTGTGTGCCATGCTGATGCGCTTCATCAGCAAATTCAAAATATTGTTTTTTGAGTTTTTCCCGCCATTCCTTATCTAATTCGTTTAATTCATCTTGTAAAGAAGCAATTCTATCGATTTTTTCTTGTAACCAATGATTAATATGATGATCAAACGTAATTGTATTCGATTCGTGAAGGTAAGAAGCGAATTGATTTAATTTTATGGAATTACCATCCAGTGAATTGGTATGTGTTGCCTCTCTATTAATTCCTGGAAATTTCTGATGATATTTCCTCACTAACTCTGGGTATTTAATTTGAATAATGTTGAGTAAAGTAATTAGTGGGGGTCTATAATCCCGCAATCTATCAGTGTCTAACAAAGCATGTATAAATTTATCGAGTTTTAGTTTAACGAGAGGGAATTTATCAGTTAAAATTGCAGTAAGATAGGGAAATACAATTGTTTGTATATTATCTGCTTTTAACACGTTAATAAATAAGTTAATACATTCCTCTAATTCAAAATTATCTAGCAAAAAAGATAACTTGAGAATTGATGGCTGTGTGATCAAAAACTTATGTAGTTTAAAAATTGGCTCCATTGTTGGATCGCCTTTAAATCCTGTTAAGAGATGCTCAATTCTATCGCTCATCTTGTTAAGAAAATAAAGTATAACCTCAATTTCATTTTCAATAATCGCTACACGCACTATATATAAGTCAAGATCTTTTTCGAAAAGTTCGCGAGTTTTAGCGTATTGATACAATAAATCGAAAATATCAAAATGATTTAATTTAATTGCGTTAAACATTAATTTTAGAAAATTGAGTGAATCTCCAGAAATAGATAAATAAAAGTCAGACCCTTTAACAAAGTAGAAGTCGAGACTATCTATTAATAGTCTGCAAACAATTGAATGATTTTTTTGCAATGCTGCATGTAATGTATATAGATATAGCTGTCTGTTAATTGGAAAATTTTGACTTTTTCTTTGCAAGTCAAGTATCGCAGATACTATATCAAATGATCCTCTAATGCTTGCTGCTATAAGATAAAAGCCTGCATTTTCGGTGGTTAAATTATTTTCAAACCAAATTTTTAACTGATTATTATTTAAAAAAATCTTTCCATATTCACTTCCGTTTGTGCCTGCATAAATAATGGTTTTTAACGTCTCTTCGGCATTATTGTTTAAATTGTTGAGTCTAAAATATTCATTAACTAAATAAGTAAATAATTGTAATTTTTTTTGATCGTAATCATGCTGAATATGCATATAGATTAACAATATGATATCTAAGGTATTGAAATCAATGAATTGATGCAGTTGTAAAGAGTGGGGTAATAATTGATAGGAAGTCATTGCATATTGAATCAATTCAACTCTTTTCTGCCCAGTGGTGTATCCTATGAACGCCAATAACATGTCTTGTAATTTTTTTTCTGCTGTATATACCTCGGATCGAATTGAAAAAATAAAATCTATAGCGCTTTCGCAGTCATTTAGTGAGATTGAAATGACATACTTTAATTTAGATGATTGGCTATCATTTTCATAGAGTGGCATTATTCTGAAAAGAAGAGCCATTATCGTTTTTCTAACGCGCTGAAACTGAGTTTTACTCGGCAGGCCGTGCTTTACTTTCAATTCAGTTACGAATTTATTATCAGGTATTTGTATTGCTGCAGCATTAATAGCGTAAGACAAATCGAGTGCATATGTTGTGTAATTTTTAAGAATATCAGCGCTAAATTTTTGTAATATATTATTATCCAGAGATATTTCAATGTATCTAGTCAGATAATCAATTTTATAGGTATACAAATTTTCAATTATCCATTGCATGAAAAATGCGTTACGCTGATAAAGTATTATATCTAATATTTTTGTATATATTATGATAAATCTATTATAATTTTTAAAAAAGTCACTTAACAAATCATGTTCTTTATTATTTTCTTGATGAGATTTATTTTTACTATTTTCGTAGATGACTTGCATTAATGAGCTGCAAATAGCATCAAAAAATTTGATATTATTAGTGGAAACCACATATTCTAATGCAGGTATTTGTTCAAAATTACTTTGATAGATATCGCAAGTTAATATCTTTCCTAATTCAAGAAATTCTCTGTGATTAATAATACTACGCTGTTTATGGCGTAGCATATCTATATAGTGTTGACACTGTTGCGAAAATGCTTTCTCAATAACAGCAAGCTGCGCTTCTGGAGAGGCAATATTATAACTCAGCATTAATAATGTATTTAAATTATTCTGTGTATTATTTAATTTTTCATCTATCGGAGAAGGGGTGAAATAATCTGCTGAAGAAGTGGGTTCCATTGGTAATGTATTGGTTATACTAAGGTTATTGTCGACATTTTTATTCTTATCATTTAAATTAGTCTGTTTATTATTTGATTGCTCATCATCTATCTGAGGTTGAATTACCATACTTGTTGATGGCCTATTATCCCTATTAACTATTACATCTGGTATTCTTAAGTGATTGCGAATTTGAATAGTTTTGTGTCTAAATTCTGGGAGAAGTGATGGTAACGATAATAGTTTTTCCATCATGTGATTTTTGTATATTGGCGATGAAAATATAACTGGATTCAAATTTAAATCTGATATGGGTAGTGGAAATATTGAGTAAGGATTAAAAGAGTCAGTAGCTGGACTTATAATAAGATAATCTGCGAGGTTTAATAGCAATTCTCTTGGAAGAATCTCAGTATAAAAGCGCGGTAATGTCGACTGCGTTTCAATTATTGTCACTCGCAATTTATTACTTGGTTGAGCTATCGGCTCTATTTCTTTTTCATCAGCAGGATTATTTTCTGCGGATAAATCTGTCTGTTGATCTTTAGTTGAAGGATCGATGGCTTCAGTTGATTGAGCTATTGGCTCTATTTCTTCTTTATCAGCAGCTTTATCTTCTGCGGGTAAATCTGGCTGTTGATCTTTAGGTGTAAGGTCGAAGGCTTCTGTTGGATCAATCATGAGAGATTCCATTATTTTAAAGTGAGTCGATAGGATAACAGATTTAAATTAAGAGATTATTAACAGAGATACTCATTTTATGAAATTGCAGAATCGCGCTAAGCTATTTTACATCTATCAAATACAGCATTTATTTGATCATGTGTAAATCCACGATATTCTAAAAAACGCATTTGTCTGGTGCGCATACTAAAATCTTTCGGTATTGTTGTGCCAAAACGTTTTTTCCTCACGGAAATAATTAATGTGGACCATTCATTTTTCATATTTTCGATAATTTCATCTGCGATTATTTTTGCAACACCGCGATGATGTAATTCATTTTGAATGCGTACTGGACCATAACCGCGATTGCTGCGCATTCGTACATAGCTTTCGGCGAAGCGAGCATCATCTAATAATTTTTCATTTTTTAATTTCTCGAGGACAGTAATGATGGCATTTTTGTTTTCAGATTTGGTGAGTAATTTTTGTTGTAATTCCCAATAACTGTGTTCGCGTCGGGCGAGGGTTTTTAAGGCGAATTGACGTAGGGATTTTGTTTCTTTTACGAGAGGGGATTCTTGGGGATTGTTTATAGTAGTAGAGGTGTTGTTCATGGATTTGAGATTCCCTTATTCTTTAAAAGGAACAATGTAAGGTGGATTAGACCGCAGGCCACTATTTCCTTCTCCCGCAAGCGGGAGAAGGAAATAAGCGTGATCTACTAAATTAAAGCCCAACTTCTTCTGGTTCAGCTTCATTCTCAGCATCCACATTAGGCAATGGTTTAGTCATTAATTGCGCGCGAATTTGTTTCTCAATTTCTTGCGTTATTTCTGGATGTTCACGCAAGAACTTACGCACATTTTCTTTACCTTGACCAATACGGTTGCCTTTGTAACTATACCAAGCACCTGCTTTTTCAATTAAATTAATTTGTGCGCCTAATTCAATAATTTCACTATCGCGAGAAATACCACTGCCATAATAAATATCGAATTCAGCTTGTTTAAACGGTGGTGCCACTTTATTTTTCACGACTTTTACGCGCGTTTGGCTACCCACCACTTCTTCGCCTTCTTTAATTGCACCAATACGACGAATATCTAATCGTACTGAAGCATAGAATTTTAATGCGTTACCACCAGTGGTTGTTTCAGGATTACCAAACATAACACCAATTTTCATACGAATTTGGTTAATGAAAATCACCAATGTATTAGAACGTTTAATATTACCGGTTAATTTACGTAACGCTTGCGACATTAAGCGCGCTTGTAAACCCATATGTTGATCGCCCATTTCACCTTCAATTTCAGCGCGTGGTGTTAATGCAGCCACAGAGTCAACTACCACGATATCGACAGCACCGGAACGGACTAACATATCGGCAATTTCTAAAGCTTGTTCACCGGTATCAGGTTGCGATACTAATAAATCATCCACGTTTACGCCTAATTTAGCAGCATAAACAGGATCTAAAGCATGTTCAGCATCCACAAATGCAGCAGTGCCGCCTTGGCGTTGTGCCTCAGCGATAGCTTGTAAAGTCAAAGTTGTTTTACCAGATGATTCAGGCCCATAAATTTCAACGATACGGCCTTTGGGTAATCCGCCGCCTAAAGCCAAATCAAGGCTTAATGAACCGGTTGAAATTGTTTCTACAGGGACAATATTACTATCGCCGAGTCGCATTAAAGATCCTTTACCAAATTGACGTTCAATCTGACTGCGTGCTGCCTCTAATGCTTTTCTTCTGTTGTCACTTTCAGCCATTGTTCGCTCCTTAAAAAATGTAAATGAAGACAGCAATTATCACATAGATATTCGTTCTGTTAAATATGAAATTGCTGCTGTATACGACAAAAATTATTTAATCCATTTTTTTCCTTCTCCCACTTGTGGGAGAAGGTGCCGAAGGCGGATGAGGGTAATCTACAAGAGTGGGAAAAATAACACAGAATTAATTTTTGTCGCGTACAGAGTAAAATTGCTGCCGTGAGTAAATCATTTTGTTATTATAATATGTTATTGCCTATCATTTTAGGGACATCGGCTTGGCTAAATTCAAAGTAAAACATACGCATCTATCAGGATGGTATACAGAAGTCTTGGGACAAGAATTAGCGCATGCAGAACAAGCAACTATCAATCATTTATTACCCGATTTATTTGGTTATCATTTATTGCAAATCGGCAACAATAAATCATTACGTTGGTTATACAAAAGCCGCATTCGTCATCATGTGGGAATAGCGCCTGATACAAAAATGTCACATCATGGATCGTGGGTGCGGGGTTGGATCGATAACTTACCTTTTCGTCCTGATAGTTTAGATGTCATTGTAATTCCTCATACATTAGAGTTTTGTTCTGATCCGCAATTAGTTTTGCAAGAAGCAACCAGAGCATTAATGCCTGAAGGAAATATGATTATTTTTGGATTTAATCCCTATAGTTTTTGGGGATTAAGAAGATTATTTCGCAGTCGTGATGGATCATTACCGTGGCGAGGCCAATTTATTTCCGCAGGACGCATGCAACAATGGCTTGAAGAAATGGGATGTGTCACTGTTCATAGCGAAACACTCTTTTTTCGTCCACCCATAAATAATGAATTTTGGTTAAAACATTTACAATTTTTTGAAACAACGGGAAAAAAAATAATGCCTAATATGGGCGCAGTATTTGTTTTGCAAATTAAAAAACAAGTTGTCACATTAACACCCGTAAAAACACGTTGGTCATTAGAGCCGCTTTTTGAACCCGGTAATTTAGCTGAACCTACCACACGAATACATAAAGTAAGAATGAATCATGACAAAACCAGTTGAAATATTCACTGATGGCGCTTGCAAAGGAAATCCAGGCCCAGGTGGCTGGGGTGCTGTATTACGTTATGCCAGTAAAGAAAAATATATGTATGGTGGTGAATCACATACCACAAATAATCGTATGGAATTATTAGCCGCCATTATGGCTTTAGCAGAATTAAAAAGATCGTGTGATGTGATATTAACAACGGATTCTGAATATTTGCGTAAAGGGATTACCGAATGGATGGATCAATGGAAAAAAAGAGGTTGGCGTACTGCAGATAAAAAACCTATAAAAAATCAAGATTTATGGCAGAGATTAGATGAATTGGCGCAACAACATCATGTTAAATGGCATTGGGTCAAAGCGCATATTGGTCATAGAGAAAATGAAATGGCGGATGCGTTGGCGAATAAGGGTATAGCAGAATTAAATAAATAAATTGTTTGAAAAATTAAATGTAGCCTGGGTGAAGCCAAAGAATATATTATTTAATATCGCATATTAAAATTAACCACAAATATCAATTTAATATTTTGGGCGAAACCCGGGAAACAAAGTTAAATTAAATAATGGAATAAAACCATGGCACTCAGACAAATCGTATTAGACACCGAAACCACCGGATTAGATCCACAACAAGGTCACCGCATAATAGAAATAGCAGCGGTTGAATTAGTTGATCGCATATTCACCGGAAAACATTTTCATTATTATTTTAATCCGCAACGTGAAATTGATCCGGGCGCCGTTGCAGTTCATGGCATAACCAGTGAATTTCTCGCAGATAAATCATTAATTCAACATAAAATAGATGAATTTATTGAATTTATAAAAAATGCTGAATTGATTATTCATAATGCACCTTTTGATGTGGGTTTTTTAGATAGCGAATTACAATTAGTTGCTTCACATTTAGGAAAATTAACCGATCATTGCACCGTATTCGATACACTTTTCTATGCCCGTCAACGCCATCCTGGCCAAAAAAATAATTTAGACGCCTTATGTAAACGCTATAAAGTGGATAATTCACAACGTAATTTACACGGCGCATTAATGGATGCTGAATTATTAGCAAAAGTGTATTTAGCAATGACCGGCGGTCAAGGAAGTTTATTTGATGGTGAAAGTGGCGGTGCAAAATCAATACAAATTCATAATAATACATTTAAAGTTTCAGCTGATCGTAAACCATTAAAAATAATCCGCGCCAATGTTGAAGAAGAAGTATTACATAATGCCCGAATGGACAAATTAATCGCCAATCGCGAAACCAAATAATCAAATGTAGCCTGGGTGAAGCCAAAGAATAAATTATTTAATATTTCATATTTAAAATTAACGCCAATATCAATTCAATAATTCGGGCGCAACCCGGGAATCAATCCCACTTAAAGGAAATGGAAAGATACCAATGCCGGAAAAAAAACATCTCGTCTCCAAAAAATTCACAATAACAGCCTTATTAGTATTGTTATTTGCCTGGATAAACACCGCTCTATTAATGGGCGGCATTAACTATTTTCCTCATGTTGTTAAAAACCCATACTACTCCGGTGTCATGTTAGGCACAGCCACAAAATGGATTGCATTTTCATTCGTTATCACTATTGTCATTAATTTTATTGCTAATTTCTTCAGAAAAGAAAAAAAACCATTTTCATATATCATGGTATGGATATTACTAGCGATATTTATTATCGGCACCATGCTAAATATCATGGAAAAATTAGGCATTGAAGAGCCCGCAGCAAGATATAATTTTATTCAAGGTTGCATTGCTGATGCTAAAGGAAATAAAGAATATCAAGCATTAAATAAATCCGATCAACAAAAAGCGATGTATAAAATCACCGAATATTGCGCAAACATAGCAGATGGTTATTTCAAAACCTATGATCAATGTATCGTTAAAATCCATGATCCACTCACCTGTAATAAACAATCATTATTCGCACAATGCATGGCCATGAAAAACAACGTGAAATTTTGCCAATCATTTACAGCGTCGTATTCGATTAAGTAGAATTGCAAAATTAATATTAAAATGTAGCCTGGGTGAAGCCAAAAGAGAAAATATTTTATATAACTGAAGTGTGCAAATCTGCTAATCATTATTGAACCACTGGCGAAACCCGGGTTCCGCCAGTGGTATAAATTATTTCATTCGAATCAGACAGTGCATTATATTAAATTCATTCTTTATTTGGCTGCGCCCAGGCTACATATTAAATGGTTAAACCCGGGAATAAATCATAATTATTTAAATAACATAAAAATAAAAAGGAAGATAATATGGTCAATTATAGAAGAAATTATCAAGAAGGCAGAGTATATTTTTTTACTGTCACCCTCAAGAACAGACAATCAGATCTTTTAGTGAAACATATTGATTTGATACAAAACGCTATTCGTGATGTTAAATCAACTATGACATTTAAAACTATTGCTACTGTCATATTACCAGATCATATTCACGCATTATGGCAATTACCCATTCATGATTCAGACTATTCAGGTCGTTGGCGTAGTATTAAAAGCCAATTTACTTTCAGCTTAAATAAAATTGGATACCAATTAATAAGGGATAAACGTGGGGAATATTGCTTATGGCAAAGGCGGTTTTGGGAACATACAATTAGAAACGATGAAGATTTGCAGAATCATATCAATTATATTCATTATAATCCTGTCAAACACGGATTGGTGAAAAGAGTTGTTGATTGGCCTTATTCTACTTTTCATCATTATGTTAAAAAAGGGATATATGAAAGGGGATATATGAAAGCGATTGGTTTACTGATTTATCACAAAATGAAAATGTTTTTGGATAGTAAAATGAATTTAATAGTTGGTTGTATTATGCAATGTTAATAATATGAAATATGAGTAGTAATGACATTAATGTTAAATGGTAAATATGAAGGCATGTTTCCCGGATTACGCCAGCAGCTTTATCTTGTTCACTCTTAATGCGAATATCAACGTTTAAATATAATGCATAATCTGGCTTCATCCAGGCTACAATTTACTGCGTCGAATTCAATGAGACTATTATTGAAGGAAGATTAATGCATTAAGTGTATTTTTTTAAATCTAGTCTCATGATATTTATTAATTTATCTCTTGTTTCTACAGTGTTCGGATGAGTAAAGAGTTTATTGCTCAAGGAGATAATTTCATCTGTTGCTATTAATTCTATTTGCTTTTGACAAGATACGACATTTTGTTTTGCTTGTATCGACGGATCGGCAACACATTCTTGATAAGCTTCAATTAGATTTGAATATTTGATTAATTTTGACTTAAATAAAAGTGTTTTAAGTTCACGATTGGTTCTAAGCCATTCTGAAAAAATTGTTCCGATTCCAATTCCACCGATTAAAGGCATTACAATCGACAGTATCGCGTTCATATTAATTCCTTTTTACTTATGAAATTAAAATATCTGCTAATACGCTGTCTAAATTACAAGATGAAGCCAAGATATTTTAATAAAAGTCCAATAGTTTGTAATTCATGATTCACTTTATCAAATAAGGTTTTATAAAGACTTTGACGATTCAGTTTTTTTTGATAATTGCGAGATGCCACCTAGTGCTTCTGCGACATTACATATCGCGATCTTTTAGGGCTGCAACATCTCCATCTTCCTGATATTTATCTAGTGTGACCTGCAAATAAGCAGATGCTCGTTTTTTGTTGCGTAATTCGCTTAAAAGATATTCTCTGTAATAACTGGTTTGTTGTAAAATTTTATTAATGTTCATCAATCGTCTCCGTTAGATTAAGCTAATAATTTGATAATCTCTGTAATTACCTAGTGTCAATTGGCTCTGGTAACAATTAATTTGTGATCAAGTTGTTGTAGATGTAGCCTGGGTGGAGCAATTGATGAAGTTATTTATTTGTTAGAATGGCGATTTATGAATAATTACTATTAGAAACTAAGGCGCAACCCGGGAATTTATATTTCCTGGGTTACGCCATTGATAAAAAATATTTTATTGTAAACTTCAGGAATTGTAGTTCTTTCATACATCTTCATTTGCTCTACCCAGGCTATATGTTTATGAGTATTGCATTATTAAAACGCATAATACGTTAGCTTGTAATAAACAATCAATATTTATTCAATACATACCCTTGAAAAGAAACTAAAAGCTTTGCCAATCATTTACAGCGTTTTATTCTGCTCAATAATGTATATCATTGTCATCCTACAATCTTCGGTGTTACAAAAATTAATAACTCCTTGCGATCTTTATGGGTAACAGAATGTTTAAATATATTACCAATGAGTGGGATACTGCTGAGATAAGGTATGCGTTCAATTTGATTGCGTTGTGTTTCTTCATAAATTCCGCCTAATACAATTGTTGCTCCATTATTAATTAATACGTTGGTTTGTATTTCGCGAGTTTCAATAGCCGGCACGCCTTGGACTAATACAGTGCTAGGTTTATCTTGATTGACTTGTAATTTAAGGCTGATTTGATTATTGGGATTTATTTGTGGTGTAACGCTTAATCGTAATACGGCTTTTTTAAATGTGACGCTGGTGCCACCATTGGGTGAAGATTCTTGATAGGGAATTTCTTCTCCCGATAAGATGATTGCGGCTTGATCATTATTGGTCATTATTTTGGGATTAGAAATAATTTCTCCACCGCCTTCGCTTTCTAATGCAGATAATTCTAAATCTAATAATGTGCTATCGCCTAATGTTGCGATTGCTAATCCAAGTGATCCAGAGCCACCTGGATTTCCTACATTAGTTGCGGGTAAATCAATATTTAATTTGCTTAATAAATTATGTGTTTGAGGTGATTTAATATTATTTAATGGACTGGTGACTTTGTCATAAGATTGTGTCATGCCAAATCGAATACCTAACTCTTGTTCATATTTGGTATCAATATTTGCAATGCGTGCTTCAATTAATATTTGTTTTACAGGAATATCTAATTGTTGAATGAGTGATTTAATTTGCACAATTTTATCTGGTGTATCTTGTATCCAAATTGTATTAGTTCTTTCATCAGCGCTTACATTACCGCGTGATGATAATAATGAATGATTTTGATTTTTTAACAGTGTCGCAATTTGCATTGCTTTACCAAATTGAATGGTAATTAAAGTCGATTGTAATGGCGTTAAATCATTTAATTGCTGTTGCGCTTGATATTCTGCCACTTCACGTGCAGCAATTTCTGCAATCGGTGCGATGAGTATGACATTGCCTAATTGTTGTTTTGCTAATCCTTGTGTTTGTAAAATCACTGATAAGGCTTGTGCCCAAGAAATATTATTTAAATGAAGAGTGATATTGCCGTTAACTGTGCCATTAATGATCATGTTTTGCTGTGTTAAATCGGCTAAATGTTGTAATAGATTTCGTACCGGGACATTTTGTACATCTAATGAAATTGGTTTTTTAAGGAGTGGGGATAAATCATTTTCGTTAAATGAAGGATGAAAAATCTGTGCGTTTTGTTTTTGTTGTAAGATTGCAGTGGTTTGTTTAGCGAGTGTGATTGTGGATGAATCATCTGTTGCGTAAATTGAGGGAAAATACATAATTAAAAAACCGATTATTATTGTTTTTTTCACGGTGTTGTCCTTTTTTATTATTTTTAATAGTAAATCGTAGCCTGGGTGAAGCCAAACGATGAATTTGTAATGTGCAAGTCATCTTTTCATCAGTAATTATCATATTAATTTTGATGGCGAAACCCGGGGATCATTATTCCCGATACATTTTTATATTTATTCAAAATAAATTGATCTTTGCACCCCGTTAGACTCACACACCAACACATGCCCGGTTTTTTCCCAATCACTTAACACAATTCTTTTAGCAAAATGATTATTGATGTTGATCAATTCAATCGCTGGCCGATGTGTATGCCCATGAATTAATAATTCAGCTTGATATTTTTGTAAAATTCTGGGAATTTCACTGGCAGTGGCATCCATAATCGCTAATGTTTTTTCTTGAATTTGTAATTTGCTCCGTTCACGTATTTGCCGTGCTATATCTGTGCGAGTGTTAAGCGATTTGCGTAAAAATAAGAATTGTGTCAAAGAATTTCTCACTTTTTTACGAAATTTTAAATAGGCGATATCTTGCGTACATAAAGTATCACCATGCATTAAAATTGTCTTTGTTCCATAAAGATCAATAATTTTGATGTCTTTTAATAATTTCACTCCGCATTGCTTCATATATCTTTTGCCGATCAAGAAATCACGGTTACCATGCATAAAATAAATTTTGCAATTTGTTAGGGATAAAGATTGTAATGCCTGCGCTACAGTTTTTGTGACAGACGTTTCAATGTCATCACCAATCCATACTTCAAAAAAATCACCTAATATATAGAGTGCTTCTGCATTGTGTGCTTTATCTCGCAAAAATTTTAGAAAGAGTTCGACTAAGTCTGATCTATCTTCGGATAAATGCAGATCAGAAATAAATAAAGTGGTCATGCGCTAATACCAGGCGATGAGGGTGTTGATTGATTGCTTAATGTTAATTCAATCAATTGTTGATAAGTAGTACCATTAAAATTCAGCATTATTTTTAATATCACTTGATTAGTAGAAATATCAGTTACTTCAGCATTTTCTTTGCCAATTTTGTCGCCGATGGTAACAGTGGAGGTACTGCCATCTGGCGAGGCGATAATGGCATAAAGTTGTGAATCGGAAGTGATTGTGCCAACCATGCGTAAATCACTCACCGCGTATTGATTCATATTTTGCGCTGGTGTAGTGACAGAATTATTTGGAACATTAGGTTGTGCTTGAAATGGATTTTTATTATTGCTGGAATAATTATTTGAATTTGAAGGCGGGCTAGTTGTAGTTGGGGCACTATTATCTGGAGATTTTAAAGTATTAGTAACTTGAGGTTGCTGAATAGTCTGCTCAGTTGAAGTTTGTTGTTTACTGCATGCGATTAACATAAATGGTAGTAATGTCATTAATATCGCTGTTAAATTCTTTTTCATAGATTGATACCTAATTGATTTCATAATTTATAGTATACATCCGGCAAAACTTATGCGATTGATATCCCGGGTTTCGCCTGAGAATTTAAATAATTTTTTTGAGTTACATAATTTATTAATATTAACAATTTTTTCATTTGGCTGCACCCAGGCTACGATAGTATGTAAACATTGATAGTCATGCTCATCACTAATTTATCTGCATTAGTTGGTGTGCTATCCATTGCAGTGCTTAATGCCGCATTGGCATGGCTCAAGTTAAATTCTGGTATTGTCATTAATGTTTTCATTTGACTCAGTAAATTCATAAAATTAATTAATTGTGGGTAATTGCCTGTTATTGTTATTTCTATTGGTAAAATTGAATAAAATGATTGTTTATTTAATGTTTGAGGCTTTATTGAATTAAATTGAATGCCGGCAGATTGACCTGCTTGTAAAATAGTATTAATGATAGATTGATTATCAGTATCGGTAGAAATTTGTTGATGGAGGTCATTAGATTGTTTTTGCAATTGTAATAAATCTGAACGTTGTTGATTGAAAGCAGCAGTTTGTTGTGTTAATTGATCGATTTGTTGTTGTAATTGTTGATGACTATTGCGCTCTGTTATTAATTCTTTTTGCAATGCTCGAATATCATACCAGTAACCAATCATAAAGATGCTCAAAAAGATAATCCCTGCATAAATCATTTTTTTAACCGCAGATTCTTTATGATTATCAGAAAAAGCCACTGCTTCGAATAAAAACTTTGACATATTTTATTGACCTTAGCTTAAGGGAAATTGGTATGTGGTATTAGTGGTAATGACAAAATCATTTTGATAGGGTGGTGTTGTATTATTAAATTTCATTTCATTGAGTTTTGCCTGGTTTAACAGTGTAGATTGATCAATATTTTGCATTAAGCTGGCCAGTTGTGCTGATGATACTGTTTTGCCAACCAAGGTCACTTGTTGATTATTTTGTGTCATGCTGATGATATAAATTCCCGCTGGTGTAATGTTACTTAATTGTGTGATCAATTGAATGGTTTGATTACGTTGAGTTTGTAAATTATTAATGAAATTAATGCGTGATTTTAATTGAGTTATCTCTTTTTGGTTTTGTAAGGTGATGTCTTTTAATTGTTGTTGCTCAGTTAATTTTTGTTGTAAAGGCAATATCTGAGATTTGGTGGATTGTATTGCATATAACAACAAATAATGAAATGCAATCAAAGCAATTATGGCTAATAAAATGGTACTCATTATCAGCATCCACATTTTACGTGTGCGATTACTTTGTTGTTTGGCGCGCCAAGCCATCAAATTAATATTGGGTGTCATGTTTGCCATTAGTCACTCGTTCGCATTGCTAATCCACAACAAATCATCCATTGATGGGCTTGTTGCAATAAAATTTGGCTGTCACAGTGATCAGCAAACGAGACATTACAGAAGGGGTTTGCCACACTGCACGGAATGTTAAATTCTGCATTAAGATGAGCGCATAATGCAACACTATTGCAACCATCGCCACAAATCAGCAGATGTTTAACAGGGTCTGAGTGATAGTTGGCATAAAATGATTCAAGTATTTGCTGCATTTGTTGCGTCAGGATACTTTGACTGGGTAAAGGATTTTCCGTGGTATGAGTATTATTATCAAAACTTGTTAAGGAGATGGTACGAGTTAATAATGGTATCGCATGATGATATATCGAGAGGGTTGCCTGTCTTGGATTAATATTGATTACAGCGAATAAATGATTATTTTCAATATACGCCGTTATAGCCGGTATCATATGACAAGCACGAATTATTGCTAATGAAGCAATATCAAATGTAGCAACATGTAAATTAATTTCACTTAATGCCTTAATGCAATTATTTACCAAAGCTTTTTTAACGGCAGTAATCCAAATATCAATACAATCAGGATATTGCCGTGATTTCCCTAGGTGATAAAAATCATAATTGATCGCTTCAGTGAGAGGGGAAAAATATTTCATATAATCTAACGCGATTTGATTTTCAATTTCCTCGTCTGTACAACTTTTATCAAATCGGACAATTTTATTCATGATGTTGTTATCAGCGATAGCAATAGCAGCATTTGCAGTATTGAAGCAAATGTTTTTGAGATGTTCGGATAATATATTTTTTAGTGATAAAGTATCGTTTTGTATCAATGTTTCAATGGAATGGTCGTTTTGATTTAAATGAGCAATAAAATAATTTTCTACTTGATACTGTTGTTTTCTCTTAGATAGTTCCAGAATTTTTATGGTAGTGTTAGTGAGATCTAAGCCAAGCAAATAATTTGATTTTTTATTTTTTTTAAATAGCATTTTAAATTTCCATTTTAATTCTTATATTAAAGAAATAAATGTAGCCTGGGTGCAACCAAATAAATAAACCAATTAAATATATTGAATTATGTTTTACTAATAAAACGATTATATAATCTGGTGAAACCCGGGTTCCGCCAGTAATCTTTATAATTTAATTCGTATCGGAAATTCATACTATTTTATTAAATTTTTATTTGGCTGCACCCAGGCTACGTTTATTAAAAATATTAACAATATTTAAATCATTCGTGTAGCGATCATTTTGTAGTTTTTAACAAACAATGGGACAAATTCCTAACGATCCTGGCTAAAAATTTTGTTATACTAGCGACTTTGTATATCGCATAGGTGTCTATAACAATATGTTTAACTTTATTTGGCGTCTGTTGCCACGAAGTTTAGGGCTGTTTTTTAGTCTGTTGATTACATTGTTCGTTTGCGCCAGCCTCGTTTATATCTATTTCGAGAGTGAGCTGCCTGATGTCAATGAGTTAAAAGACGTACAGTTACAAATGCCACTGCAAATTTACAGCAGTGATGGCCAACTAATTGGACAATATGGTCCAGTACGCCGTATTCCGGTAACCATTGATCAAATCCCACAACAATTAATTAATGCGGTGCTTGCTACCGAAGATGAACGGTTTTATGAGCATGGTGGAATAGATGTTTGGGGATTAATGCGCGCAACTTTAGAATTTGCTACTACAGGCCATCCATCACAGGGCGGTAGTACAATTACTATGCAAGTGGCCAGAAATTTTTATTTAACTCGCAAAAAAACAATTTCACGTAAATTACATGAAATGTTATTAGCAGAAAAAATTGATCATGATTTAAGCAAACAAAAAATTCTCGAATTATATCTCAATAAGGTTTATTTCGGTGAACGAGCGTATGGTGTAGGCGCTGCTGCGCAAGTGTATTTTGGTAAAACACTCAATCAATTGACGATTGCGCAAATGGCTATGTTGGCAGGTTTACCACAAGCGCCTTCCGCAGCTAATCCAATTATCGATCCTGATGCCGCTAAAAAACGTCGTGATCACGTATTAGAGCGTATGTTGGATCAAGGTTACATCGATCAACAAACTTATCAATTAGCAGTTGCAGAACCGATCAATGCCAGTTTTCATGGTGAAGAAGTGCCAGTGCATGCGCCTTATGTCGGTGAAATGGTGCGTGATTTGATGGTCGCCAGTTTTGGTGATGATGCTTATGTCAGTGGCTATCGTGTATACACAACAGTTGATTCGCATATGCAAGATGATGCTGATTTATCAGCAAGAACAGCATTATTAGCGTATGACAAACGTCATGGTTATCGTGGCCCGATGACCAATTGGGGTGCGCCACCGAGTCCCAATAATTTATATGCATGGCAAACAAAATTAAACACCATTGCAAAAGCAAATGCTTTAGTAGCAGGTGCTGTAATTAATGTGAATGATGATTCCGCATCGGTGTTATTGGGTACTGGTAAGATCATTAGTATTCCTTGGGATAATATGTCATGGGCACGCCCCAAAATTGATGATGATACCTGGGGGCGTCAACCCACATCACCGTATGATATTTTAAAGCGGGGTGATGTTATCTGGGTGCAAAATGATCCGGATGGTAGTTGGTGGTTATCACAAATTCCGCAAGCACAATGTGCCTTTGTGTCATTAAACCCACAAAGTGGTGCGATTACTTCATTAGTCGGTGGTTATGATTATCGATTAAGTAGTTTTAACCGTGTTATTCAAGCCCAACGGCAGCCCGGTTCTAGCTTTAAACCTTTTGTTTATGCGGCTGCTTTAGAAAAAGGCTTCACACTGGCGAGTGTGATTAATGATGCGCCTATCGTGATATTTGATCCGGGCCAAGGAAAATGGTGGCGTCCGCAAAATGATACGCATAAATTTTATGGACCAACGACTTTACGTACGGCTTTAACGCAATCGCGTAATTTAGTTTCAATTCGATTATTGCAAGATATTGGTATTAATTACGCAGTTAAATATGCGATGCGATTTGGTTTCAGCAATGATCAATTACCGCACAATTTAACATTGGCATTAGGTACTGCCGATGTAACGCCATTACAAATGGCTTCAGCTTATTCTGCTTTTGCAAACGGTGGTTATCAAGTTACGCCATTTATTATTGATCATGTCGTTGATCGCGATGGCAATGTGCTTTATCAATCTCAGCCTAAATTAGCTTGTTCGAATTGTATTGCTGATAGTAGTGCAAATGCGATCGCTGATGATGGTTCTGTGATGTCCACAGCCAATGCTTCAAGTTCAGCCAATGTGTCGCCTGATCAACAAGCGCCTCAAATTCTTTCACCAGAAATTGCTTATTTAATTACTTCAGCATTACAAAGTGTGATTCAAAATAATGCGGGTACCGGTCATAGCGCACAAATATTAAATCGTTCTGATGTGGCAGGAAAAACGGGTACAACCAGTAATTTTATGGATGCCTGGTTTGATGGATTTAACAGTGATGTGATGGCAACCGCATGGATTGGATATGATCAACCTAAATCAACGCATGAATGGGGTGCGCAAGCCGCATTACCTATGTGGATTCAATTTATGCAATTAGCATTAGCGAATAAACCTGAACATACCATGCCAATTCCTCCCGGTATTGTTACGGAGCATGTAGATCCCAATACCGGACAAATTGTCAGCGCAAATCAAAGTAATGCGGTGACTGAATATTTTAAAAATGACACTGTTCCAGAAAATGGTGGATCGACGCAGCCTGAACCTGATCAGGGAAATGCGATGAAAGATCAGAATGGTGATCCTCTATTCTAAATTTTTTTCCTTCTCCCACTTGCGGGAGAAGGTGCCTTCGGTAGATGAGGGTGGCTTAAAAAGAATGAGTAATTATTTCTAACGAGATTAGTAGTAAATTCAAGGAGAATCCAAACAATGCAAACAAGATCATTAGGCAAACAAGGATTAAAAGTTTCCGCGCTCGGTTTAGGTTGTATGGGCATGTCTGAATATTACGGCGAATTAGATAATACAGAATCATTAGCGACGTTAGATCGCGCATGGGATTTAGGCATCACTTTTTACGACACTGCCAATATTTATGGTATGGGTGAAAATGAAAAATTAATCAGTAAATTTGTGCAAAAACATTGTCATGAAATTGTTATTGCAACTAAATTTGGTATCGTACGTGATCCGAATGATCCCACTGCTCGTGGAATTAATAGTAAACCAGAATATGTCATAAAATGTTGTGAAGAAAGTTTACAACGGTTAGGTATAGAAACAATTGATTTATATTATCAACATCGTGTCGATCACAATACACCTATCGAAGATACTATCGGCGCAATGATTAAATTAAAAGAACAAGGCAAAATAAAATATTTAGGATTATCTGAAGCAAGTGCGGAAATTATTCATCGCGCACATAAAACGCATCCTATTTCAGCATTACAATCTGAATATTCATTATGGTGCCGTGATATTGAATATAACGATGTATTAAAAACTTGCCGTGAATTAGGCATTGGACTTGTGCCATATAGCCCCATTGGCAGAGGGTTTTTAACTGGAAAAATAACAGATATTGATCAATTAGACGCAAAAGATTTTCGTAGAAATTTACCGCGTTTCCAAGATGAAAATTTTCAACACAATTTTAAAATTGTAGAAATTGTGCAAAAAATGGCGCAAGAAAAAAATTGTACCGCGGCACAATTAGCTTTAGCTTGGATAATTGCACAAGGCGATGACATGGTGCCAATTCCAGGAACAAAACGTCGCAAATATTTAGAAGAAAATGTGGGATGTTTAAATGTGCAATTAACTCACGACGAGATTAATCAATTAAGTGAATTATTACCGCCGGATGTTGCAAAAGGCACCAGATATACTGCTGAAGCAATGCGCGCGTTTGGATTTGATAAAAAAGATTAATCTATTGTAGGTTGGACTGAGCAAGTGATTAATAATTTTAAATTGATGATATTGAATTTCCGGTAACATCAATTTAAAGTCCCTGCGAAGTCCAACAAATTATGGCAATCAATAATGAAACTCTATATCTCGCATTCAACCGCTTTTGATTACATCAATCAGCTATATCTTCCATTAAAAAAATCTGATTTATATGTGCATCATCAAATTATTTTACCGCATGATAATTCACCACAACCCAGCAATTCAAAAGAATTAATTGCTAATTGTGATTTAATCATTGCCGAAGTTTCATATCCTTCAACAGGACAAGGGATTGAACTGGGTTGGGCTGATGATTTAAATATCTCTATTTATGCAATTTATAGAGAGGGATTTAAATATTCATCAAGTTTGAATTTGATTGCAAAGGCGATTGATTGCTATCGAAATGAAAACCAATTGCTTGATGTTGTTTCGCGCATAATAGTATGTAGCCTGGATGGAAGCAAATGAAAAAATTATTTAAATATTGAGAAATGACATATGCATCTTAATTATTTCTTACACTGCTGAAATCCGGGAAATCAATTTTAATCCCGGGTTTCGCCTTTAGTATTAAATAATAATTTTCAATCGGCTTCACCCAGGTTGCGATTGAAGTTAAGATACGTTTGCTGTTTGCAAATGGATTTAATTTGTTATCTATTAATGTTGAGTTTAGTGCACGTCATAATAATTCATTCACATGTGTTGTTGAAGATTTGAATTTCAGTAATACAATAATTCCAGCAATTAATAATATTATTCCCATCAAGAGAATTGGCAAAGAAATATTTATTGCCGCAATTATTCCACCCATTGCTGCGGAAGAAGCTTCACCAAGCACTAACAATGCTTGATTATTCCCTAGCGCCTGTCCTTGTTCTTTAGCTGTTACATGATGCGATAACCAAGCGGTACAAGTTGGTAAAGCCATCACTGTTGGTATAACTGCAAGACCATAAACAAGCCAAATCCAAGAGAAATGCTTTGGAATGATAATCATAATAACGAGCAATCCACCCAATAAGAGTAAACTGCTTAATAATTTCGTTATTTCTTTCAACGGCATACTTAGTAATTTCTAAATTAATTGATTAATGAATATGGATTAAAAGCTCAATTTAAAGAAATCCTAAAGTTTGTAAATTTGTTACCGCATATATAAACCGCCGTTCACGTCCACAGTTTCGCCAGTCATAAATTCATTATCAATTAACATCGCTGCTACTTTTGCAATATGTTCCGGTTCACCTGTCTTTTTTAAGGGCGTCATTCCAATTACTTCTTTCATTTTTGAATCAGGCGTTACACCTTCATGAAACGGTGTTTGAATAACACCTGGTGCAATAGCATTAACACGAATATGAGGTGCTAAATCTCTTGCAAGACTGCGCGTAAATACATCGAGTGCACCTTTTGCAGCAGCATAAATAGGCCCAACTGTGCCACCGCTGCGAATAATTGCTGAAGTAATATTAATTACACAAGGTTCTAAGCCTTGTTGTAATAACGGGATACACAGCGATGATAAATACATCGCTGAATAAGTGTTTAACTTAAATAATTTCTCCATGAAATCCCAGGTAATATCTTGCGAATTATGTTGCTTAATTAAACCACCTGCATTATTAATCAAAACATCTAATTTCCCAAATTGATGTTTCACAGAATCAACAAGATTTTTGCAGCCATATTCAGATGTCAAATTTGCCTGAATTAAATGTGCATTACCACCACTATTATTGACTTTCTGCGCAACTTGATTAGCTTCTTTTTCTGAAGTGTTATAGTGAACAATTATCTGATTACCAGTTGCTAGATGGACTGCTATTGCAGCACCAATACCAGTGCTGGCACCAGTAACTAATATAATTTTTTGCATAGATTTTTCCAGTTAGACATGAGTTAGTATTGTCGTGAATTTATTGCGGTTAATCACATCATTATTAATCGCTATCAAATATAGAATTATGCTTCAGATTCGAACTCTTCCGGATATTTTTCGCCTTTCGCTACATTTACAGGAAAAATATTATTTAATTTATTAATATCTTCTTGTGATAACTGAATATCTAACGCGCTTAAATTCTCTTCAAGATATTGAATTTTCTTGGTGCCAGGGATAGGTACAATATTTTTGTTATGCATTAATATCCATGCCAATGCTAATTGCGCCTTACTGCAATTTTTTTCTTTAGCAATGACCCATTCAATCATTCGTTTACCAATACCTTTTCCACGATATAATTCATCTATGCGTACAGCTTCAATTTGACCACGTTTTCTGCCTTGGTATGTTAGATAGGGAATGAATGTTAATTGTAAAGTACCAATAATTTGTTCGCCATTTACTACCACAATGAGATAGTTATTTTTATCTTTATCAATTTCATTAAATGCATCGTAATATTGTTGAGGCAGCGGATCTTGATAAGACTCACGTTGGTTTCCCAGTTGGTCATTTACTAATAGTCGTATAATATGAGGCACGTCCTCACGTTTAGCTATTCTTATATCAATATAATTCATCATTAATTTTCCCATATGCGCCTAATTTCATGTCGTGTGATAAATGAATATGTTTAGAATGGTTTGTATTCTCATACATTAGCACTCTGTAAAGTCAGATAATTTTATGAGATAATCGCTGCATAAACTCCTAATTTGATAAGTTTTTATCAAAATGCCATTCAGGATAATATATAAAATGCATTTATAGTATACTCAAAATTTATTTATTTCTTAAATACATTATACAAATTATATTAAATTTTCTAATACAGAATCGATTTTATATTGCAAATTTTGCGATAATAAAAAACTATAGGAGAATTATTTTGAAAATAACTATCGATATAAAACTTGCATTACAACGTAAACTAGATTCATTAATTCTTAGTTTGTCAATTAATTCTACGAAAGAGCTCGATGAGTTTGTCAATATATTGAAAGATTATTCACAACAACTTAATCATGATCATTTTCATCATCCATTTAAAATAAAGGATAGTTTGTCAATATTTCGTCATTTGTTTTTTTGGCGCCATCTTTTTAATGAAGATATGGATACGCTCATAGTTACACTCAAAGAATGTTTCAAAAATAACAGTGAAGCATTGGATAAATTAAGAAGTACAACGAACGATTTTGAGTTAATTAATCAATTAGAACATTCCAGAAAAGCCGTATACTTTACTCAAGATGTTCGTAACAATCCACTATTTACTCTTTTAAGCATAGGGGATGAATATTGGAGTCAGTGTTTTCCTGTAGAAATTATGGAACGTTCATTTGCAGTTCTTACTCAATTACGAATTCAATCAATCTTGTTATCACACTCAGAAACCATACCAGAAATTACACATAATAAGGATGCTGAAGAGGAGATCGCGTTCTATCGTAAATTTGCTGAATATTTAAGGTTCTCTGCAATTGAACTTCGTATGAGCTGTAGTTTTGTGGATTTACAACGGAATGCTCTCGTTACTAAAACCTTAGATAAACTGACCGCGCGTATTAACGTTTTACTAGATGATAAATATTACACGCAACTGATTAGGAGTGAATTGTTGTTCTTTAAATATTTTCTACATGCAAGTGAAGAACCGAAAGATACTGTCTTGATTAAGCTTCTTGAAAATGCTGATGTGAAAATGCTTTTAGAAAATAATATTTTTACCATCAAGGATGTGGTTGAGCTTGCCGTTCTCCCACAAAATAAAATCACATCTATTATACAGGCATTACAACATAATTCATTAAGAATGATTTATCCAAAAGCACCACTGAATATCGATTATTTGAGTAGGTTCACCGAAGCTGAATTAATTAAATTTGCCACGCTCTTTGCAGATGATGATCTTCTTCCTTTTGCTTTTGAATTTTTGAAACAAATTATAGATGGATCTTTAACAATTAAATCAACAAAAAACTTTTTCATAATCGTTTCTGAGCGTTTTAATCAAGCTATCGAGGCTTTGCAAATTCCTGAAGTAAGACGTCTATATAGTAATAAAATGATTGGAACCAATGATCTTTTGGTTAATGCATCTAATGTGTTAAGAAAAGCAGCAATACGTGGCAGTGAACCTGCGATATACCCTCTTTTAGAAAAAGGATGGATATCGATATCAGTAATTATAACAGCTTCACCAAAGATATTGAGAGAATTAGCGGCTCATTTACAACCAATCCATGAAAAATTACAGAACTTTATTATTAATAATATTTGTACTAAAGAGAATATCTCATTTTATATAACGCACTATTTAAAGCAAAGAGCTAATGTACAACCATTTCTCTTAATATTTCGCGAAAATTCTATTTTTCAATTATTAGAAGAACAATATTTAACATTTAATGACTTGAATTACTATCTTTTCATTGATTGTGCTGGAATGGCACAAGAAAAAAAATTAAATGTTCTCATTCAGTTCAATCAATTAATGCATGATATTCAAGTAATTCCTCTTTTAGAACAAATAAAATTAACCAAAGAGACAAAAACGGAGAACAAGCCTTTATATCTTATGCTGCGTCTACTTGCTCATTTTTCTTTAAATGTGGTTAAAGAATGGTTGGTTAATGCGAGTTTGCAAAAAGCAATGCTTACTGGACTAATATCTTTTAATGAATTTTATTATTTTATTCATGCGCCTAATACTACGCAAATCAAAAAGGCGGATCTAAGAAAGAGTCAGGCAGATGTTGATTTTTTGATTAAAGAGATATCGCATCCACTAATATCACCTTGCATTGCAAGTGAAGAACTTCAAAATTATAAAAAAATATTTGATGCTGATTCGTCAATGCCTACTCCTATTATATACTTAAGTTGCATTTATCAAATAACACAGTTAGCTCATTTAAAGTATTATTTCTTGCTTAATTTATTAAGTGCAAAAGACGTTATAAATGTATATAAAGATAATGTGAGATCTATAAAGAATTTTTCCGGGAATGATAATGATCAATTAGTTTTTCATACCATTGCGCTACTCCGTTTTATACAAAAAATGCTTAAACCTTTACAGGAGAAAATACTATTATTTAAGGCATCTTCGTATGTGTGGAGGTGTAAGTATATAATAGAAATAGAGCAACAATTACAAAAAATAATTGCTTTTCTAAATCTTAAGTGTTCAGATACAACGCCAATAAATGATCTTAAAGATTTTTCAGTGCTGCACAAAGAGCTCGGGAATGATATGAATATACTGTGTAGTTTGCTCAAACAGTCAGGTAATTCCGGCGGAATATTTATCAATAAGGATTGGGAAATTTATTGCATAAAGGAATGGGAAAATTTAAATCCTCTCTTATCTATTTTAGATAATCGTCGTTTATTTAACGGTTATTTGAAAGAATGGGATCGCAAAAATTTCAAAGAAGTTGTTCAAGGATTTATGCAATTTTCTTTGTTTACAGCAGGTGTAAGTCAATTGCAATTTTATACCCAATCTTTACCAAGAGATGTGTTGCGGCTAGTGCTGAATTATTATAAAGACGGAGCTGATTTAGAAGAATCAGTTAGAACGAATAAAACTGATAATTCAAATGCTCGTCTCCCTTTAAAATAAAATGCGCTCCTTATAGAGGAGCTCTCACTCATTATTCAAATTAACAAAAATAATATTTCATGAGTTATTACCGATGCCTGGCTTTGTCGGTAATAATGTAGCAATATGTTTGATTAATTCTCTCGCCAATGTTGTTTTAGGCAATAACGGAAATTCTTGTTGTTTATCTTGCCAAATTGCAGTGATTTTATTCATATCACTATCAAATCCTGAATTGATTTTTCCTACTTCATTAGCAAAAATTAAATCAAGATTTTTTGATAGAAGCTTTTGTTTCGCATGATAAATAATGTTTTCAGTTTCTGCAGCAAATCCTACCATGAATGGACGGCGTTTTGACGCGCTTATTGTCGCAACAATATCGGGATTTTTTATTAAATTTAAAGTCATTTCATAATGCATTTTCTTTATTTTTTGTGGAGCCGGCGCAGCTATTTTATAATCTGCTACTGCGGCAGCAGAAATAAAAATATCGCATTCATTGATATTCTCTTGTACTTTTTGCAGCATTTGGTCTGCAGTAATAATATCTATTCGTTGCACATTGCGGGGTGTCGATAAATGTGTAGGGCCAGAAATTAATAATACATTTGCACCCGAAGCAGCAGCCGCTTCTGCTAATGCATAACCCATTTTCCCTGAGCTGTGATTACTGATATAGCGCACGGGATCAATGGCCTCCTGGGTTGGTCCTGCTGTAATTATGATGCGCTTATTATTTAATAAGGTGGGCGCGAAGATTTCTTGAATTAATATAATTAATTCGGAAGGCTCTAACATGCGTCCTAATCCCATATCGCCACACGCTTGCGATCCAGAAGCAGGGCCCCAAATAGGTATTCCGCGATCTTGTAATATTTTTATATTATTTTGTGTTGCAGGATTTGCCCACATTTGTTGATTCATTGCTGGTGCAACAGCAATTGGCGCAGTCGTTGCTAAACATAATGTTGATAATAAATCTTGTGCATATCCATAATTTAAATGCGCAATAAAATCAGCGCTGGCAGGTGCAATTAAAATTAAATCCGCCCAGCGTGCTAATTCAATATGCCCCATGGCAGCTTCAGCAGCAGAATCAAATAATGTGTCACGTACTGGATTTGCTGAAACTGCTTGCAGTGTTAGCGGCGTAATAAATGCTTTAGCGTTGGATGTCATGACTACTTGAATTTCTGCGCCTAATTCACGTAAACGCCGAACTAAATCTGCACCTTTATAGGCTGCAATGCTACCAGTAATACCTAATAGTATTTTTTTTCCTGTCAATGATTTCATAGTAAATAAATTATTCATTCAAGATCTCTTAAGTGTTATTTAAACAGTGATTAAAATATTATCAATTAATCTGACATCACCTATAGTGACAGCACCGAATCGTCTACCTTCATATTCTTCGATATAATCCACTTTAATTCCCAATTGATTTAATTGAGAAATGATATCTGTCACCGCTAACGATTTTTTTAATAATTTTGGAAAATGGAGTGCTAATTGATATTGTTCGGCACTTAATCGACTATTACGCGAGCTCAGTGCCAAACCATTATCATCGCGTACAGTAGGGCAGGCAATAATTTCCACATTTATAAAAAATGCAGCGACCATATCTTTTATTAATTGTAATTGTTGATAATCTTTTTCACCAAAATAAGCGCGAGTAGGTTTAATGAGTTGTAATAATTTCATCACTACAGTTAATACGCCATTAAAATGTCCTGGTCTATGAGCGCCTTCTTGTAATCGACTATAGACATTTTCACTAATTTGATAGCGAAAATTATCAGGATACATTTCTGCATAATTAGGCGCCAAAACAATGTCGACACCAGCATTCTTTGCCAATTCACAATCTTGCTCAAAAGTTCGCGGATATTTTGCAAGATCGTCTGGGTTATTAAATTGTGTGGGATTAACGAAAATACTTAAGATGGTTATCGCATTTTCTGCTTGAGAACGTTTTAATAAACTTTGATGACCTGCATGTAAATTTCCCATGGTAGGTACAAATCCTATTTTTGCTTGAGTCATTTTTAATTCATTTTGTATTATATGCCATTCATTTATGGTGCGTATTATTTTCATACATTACCTATTTATTAAAAAATTATTTCGCAAAAATCATGCAGCAGAGTTTTATATCTATCTGATTGGTGCACAATATTTCCCATACAACTTTGGAAATGCCCAATCATTTATAACAATGCTCAACAGCAGGATATTGCACTTGTTTGACTTGCTCATTAAATTGATTCAATGCTGATTGAACAATTTGAAATCCATCACAAAAATGTTTTAAAAATTTAGGTTTAAATTCAGGATTTAAACCTAATAAATCTTGCAATATTAAAACTTGTCCATCGACATAAGAACCGGCGCCTATACCAATTGTTGGTATGGATAATTGTTCTGTAATTTTTTTCGCTAATTGCGCAGGAATACATTCTAATACGATAGCGAAACAACCGGCGTCTTCTAATTTTTTAGCATGCTGAATGATTTGTTCAGCACTTTTTTCAGTTTTTCCTTGCACACAAAATCCGCCTAGTTGATTTACAGATTGTGGCGTTAATCCCAAATGCGCGATTACTGGAACACCTGATCGCACAATATATTCAATTAATTTCTCTTCTCCAGTAACGGCTTCTAATTTTATGGCATTTGCACCAGCCATCATTAATTTTTGAACATTTTCCATGGTATTTTTTTGACTTTTTCGTGCGGCTAAAAATGGCATATCACCAATAATAAATTTATTAGGCGCGCCATGGACTACTGCGCGAATATGTAAACTCATCAAGTCCATGGTCGCAGGGATTGTAGTGGCATGACCATGCATGACCATTGCTAAACTATCACCAACTAATAGACAGTCAATTTGTGTATCAGGATGCGCCATTATTTTTGCCGACCAATAATCATAACATGTGACCATTGAAATTTTTTTATTCATTTGTTTCATGATTTTAAAATCATTAATATTCATTAAGATTACCTCGCATTCACCATTAATTAAACTATTTAAAAATTTTACTATTTATTTTTTCCCGGTTATAGCAACTTCACACTATCAAATAATTTCATAACAAATTCTTATCATGCCAGAAAAATTTAATGTGAATTTTTCAGCGGAATCAAAAACTAAATATCAGAATTAAAGTAAGATGCTAAAAAACCTTGATAAACCGATAAAAATTTATCATTTGTTAAGGCATCTAAATGCTTAGAAATTGTTTTTTTATCATTACGTACAAACGGGCCTGTTAATGAACCCGCCTGATTACGCAATAAATTCTGACAAATTTGCTCTAAATAGGGATGAATCATTTCATGTGGAATATTAAATTTGTCAGTCATTTCTTCAAACATTTTTTGCCATAATAATGAGGTAAAATTGCCACTCATACTGCACATGCAATGATAATAATGCTTCATTTCAGGTGAAATAGTATGATGCGGATTAGGAATGCCTGGCATCAATTGTGAAAATTTCAGTTCATTGTTATCTAAAATAAATGGAATTTTTTGATATTGATTTAAAGCATATAAATCGTCGGCAAAGGTCATTAATGGATGTGCGCCAACCGCAAGCTTGGTATAAAGTGCACCAGAAAAATGTAGCAATGTTTTTTCTTTCAAATGAGGATGGTCAGTAATAAATAACTCAATTGCATCGTCATTGATAAGAATTAATATTGGATTACAACTCTGAATAAGATGATCAAGATCTGATACATTATTTTCAGCGCGTGACCATTGCTGGAAAGGAATCGATAATAATTGTAAATAATGAATAAAATGTCGCGCCATATGGCCGGCGCCAATAATCCCATACATCGGTACCTGTCTCATGGATCAAGCCCTCTTTAATAAGTTAAAAAAATTGTTTAGCTGTGAGTCGTGGCATGTAGTACGGTTTCAATTGCGTATGCTTAAATGCCAAATTGTTGTTAGCATTGTCATATTCAATTGAGACGGGCTTCATCTAGTGTCCATGCTCATTAAACATAATATGATATTTTGTGATCATTTCCCAGATAAATTGTCTTTAATCACCATTTCTGAAGGATATTACAAATTGAAACACTACTGAGAGATATTCTCATAATTGATTTAAAATTAGATAATAGCTGCTTATAGATTATTTTGTGTAGACGATTTTATTATCTGTGTCCTTTTGGAGATTTAGTATTACTATCTGGATTTGTTTCAGCTCTATGTTGCGATGGTTTTTTTACTAATTCACTGACGTGAGTAAATTGATCCTTTGAAACAACAGCTGGAACAAAAGGTACAGTTGTTGATGTTTGATTGTGCACAGGTGCTGGTGATGTTACCGAAGAGGATACTTTTAGAGACAGACTGCTCACAAATGATTTTGAAACTATTGGAGGAGGTAATGTTGTATTTACTACAACTAATTCTTGTTGCAATTTAACATCAGGAATTGTAACTGCACATACTGTTGCATCATCGCCAAAGCGATATTCTTTTTCTTTACTCTTATGTTTTAATTCTTGTTGATGTTTTTCTTTACAAATATTCCAAAATTCAGTAACAAAACTTTTATTATCAAGTTTTTTAGTGGATTGCTGAATTGAATCTACTAGGCCACTACGCACAGATACTATTTTTTCTCTTACTGTTTCTTTTGTTATAGGTTTGGTTTCATAATTTGTAATTACTCTTTGTGTTTCAGTGGATGTTCTCAATTTTTTATTTTCTTCTTCCATCTTATCAGGAGCATACGTATATCCCATTAATAAAGCTCCTCTATCAATAGGCATATTAAAACTTTGACAACGTTGTGCTATGGGAGCTTGAGTTTCTGAAACGATATCTTTATAAATGGTGCGAGGTTCTTTATCATTTCCCCTGTATATTTTTTGTGTTTGATTATTGATGAGTTGTTTTATCTTGCCATTTTTATCTTGCATAATTAATCACACTAACCACTCTATAAATACTAAATTCAGATTTCTTAGAGCTTCTTCTTTATTATTTTCTGGGTTATTCATAATGTAGCGCCTCTATTATTTTATATAGAGATTATTTCGATTAATTATAGTGCCTCATGCATACAATGCATTCGCCGTGAATTGAGATCGGATTATTTAATGAATTGTTAATTAACTTCAAATTAAAGTATCAAGAAAAATTGCGGCAGGACAAACGCGAATTCCTAAATCAGCTATGAAATCTTTTTTACCTATCGCTGAGATTTGCCAAGCTTCACAAGATGGAAAGCGTTCTTTCATATATCTCAGGGCGGGGGATACGTCTACATCGTTCCATTTGCACTCAATAAATTTTATAGGTTTTTTGCCTTTAATTAATACAAAATCGACTTCGCGACCATCAACGTCACGGAAATAACGTAAATCCCAATCTTCGCCTTTAGAATCCTGTTCAAAATGTATCCATTTTAATAATGCACAAGCTACAAGATTTTCAAATCTAAATGACATATCTGGTACTAAAGTCCAATCAAATTGATAATGTTTTTGTTCTTTTTTGACGGCGCGAATTTTAGGTGTGCCAAAGGGTGATAGTCGGAAAACGGCATATAATCTTTCTAAGATTTTAAGCCATGTGGCAATTGATTTATGGCTGACTTGTAAATCTTCTCTTATAGCATTTATGGAAAGAGGTGCTCCTACTAATTCGGGTAAACGCATTGACATTAATTCAATATTTCCTAAATCATGTACTCGTTCTAATTGAACAAGGTCTTCTCTAATAAGTCTTGTGCGATAATCTCGTGACCATCTTTTAGCTTCGATATCCGATCCTGAAAAATAAGGTTCTGGAAATCCGCCCAGTTGCAGAAGGTTCATCAAATCATCATTGGTTTTTAAATTTAATTCAGCAAATGATAAAGGGTGTAATCTTAAATAATAATATCGACCTTGCAATGAATCTCCAGAAAATCTGTAATAATCAAGCCTTGCACTACCAGTGACCATAATTTGCTGAGATTTAGATTTAGAATCGTAAATGCCTTTCAAATAATTGCGCCATGAGCGATATTTGTGGATTTCATCAAATACCCATAAGGGAGCGATTGGCAGTTCTAATTTAAGGATGCGTTCGCGATTTTCTGCTACGTCCCAATTAAGATAACCATTGTCATTGCTCAAAAATGTCTTGGCCAATGTTGTTTTTCCGACTTGACGAGGGCCTCCCACGAAAACCATCTTTCGTGTCAGATCATGTGTGATTTGCTTAGTGAGGTAACGTTCCATAGGAAATAGTATATACTATCTTTTTTGACTATAGTCAAAATTACTCGCGAGTAATTTTGACTACTGGTGAAATTAAGGGTAAGAATCAAAATGATAAAAATGGACACCTAATTGGATAAACTAAGGCAATCAAAAGAGGTGCCCTTTTTTATTGGGGTATGTAACAGGCTTCGGTTTTTTAGCTTTAGAATATCGATTATTGATATCCTATATTTATCATGACTTGATTATCTGAATATTCTTCAAAATCAGTTTGAAAACTACGATTTAATTGATTTGAATCTTGTTTCCAGATCATTTTCCATGTCTCTACTATATCTTCTGGTGATGAGGATTTTGCTTTATATGTTTTGTAATTTCCTGCTGGAATTGTAATTGAGGATAATTCATCTGGCACATTATCAAGGTTATTTACTGCATGGCCTATAGTAATTTTGTATCCACCTTTGTCACCATTCTCATAGTCTGAATACACTGCATAAATATGAGGTGATGATAAGTCTTTTAATTTATCTTTAAGTGAGAATTTCATAAAATCATGCCAAAGATTTCCAATGGTATTATGTATTTGTGCTTCTTGGTTGGATGTAATGAGGCTGATACCTGCGATGTGTATTGGATGTTCTAATTTGTTCATGTGTTTTCCTCCTATTTAAAAATAAACAACAGAGTAAAGTACTTCTGAAGATTAAACCTGTTATTATGTATCATATTTATTTACCAGATTTCATGGGGATATAGATATCTGTCTTAGCGGGATAATAAATTTCGAAATCATATCCTTTTTGTCGAGAATTTTCTGATGTGAGCATCCATATACCATAAATATATTGCCACGCGGTTTCTAATTCACTTGGATTGCCTTTTACTGTAAATCGAGCATATTCTGACGCTGGAAGTGTATGAGTAGAAAACCTCGGGCAATTCAGTGTAGTATTTTCTACCAATAAACCCACGGTATAATCGAATTTTTCTTCATCGCTCATATCAGAATAAATTCCAAATATTTTTTGATGGTCAATGACGTTGTGAATATCTGTGAGTAATTTACTTTCCATGACATAATGAAAAAATTTTGGTATATCTTGTGTTTGTTGCTTATTTTCTAAGGTTGTTCTTGTTTTTACGCCCATTATTACTTGTTTTGGAAGATACACATATTCAAGAGTTATATTATTGGGCCGGTCAATATTTAACTCTTGAGATAATTCCATTCTTCTTACTACTTGAAATTCAGGTTTTTGCTTGCGAAATTCTCTAGGTGAGAATGTAAACATTTTTTTAAATGATTTATTAAAGCTTTCTGGGCTATCAAATTGAGCTTCAAAAGCAATATCAATTATTGTTTTTTTAGTAGAAATCAATTCAATGGCAGCATAGGATAAACGGCGCGATCGAATATACTCTTTTAAAGTGGTTCCTGTCATAAAATAGAATATGCGATGAAAATGAGAGAGCGAGCTAAATGCATGCTTTGAAACATCAGATAGCGAAATGTCATTATTAAGATTAGACTCCACAAATTCAATGGCTTTTTCTAATCTTCGGTAGTATTCCTCTTTTTTCATAAGTTACTTTGTTGGGGTGCTTTAAAAGTGAGTTATTAATACAACAGATTAATTGTAAGTTTAAATATTTTCATAATCTAACAGATAGAAACGAAAGAAAAAACGTAACTATTCAGCGCTGTGATTCCTGCTGGCACAAAAAATAGCGGACATTATTAACTCTACAGCGGGAATCTATTTCTAAATCTATCTCTTGTGTTGATATTTTTTAAATAATACGTCGATGCTAATTTTGTCATAGATTCCCGCTTGAAAGTTCAATGTTCTTAATTCAACTTTCCCGTGCGGGAATGACAGCACTGAATATTTACGAAAAAACTTGCCATTATTTTATTAACGCGAATTACAATGAGACTTATTCTTGCAGAAAATAATCAATCCTCGAATAACTTAACCATTTTTGCTCGCAATGATTCTAATAAATGAGAGCCAGCTTTTTGAGGAGATCCTACATCAAATGGTGGTGCTGGATCATATTCAATGCCAAGCTGTAATGATTTAGCGATTTGTTCGCCAGAAATTTTTGCAGCCAGTGTTAATGCCATATCAATACCCGCAGACACACCTGCTGCAGTAATTATTTTTCCGCTTTCAACAATCCTTGCTTGAGTAGGTTCTGCGCCCCATTTGCTCAGTCGATTAAGAGCAGCCCAATGTGTAGTGGCTTTTATTCCAGACAAAATTCCCGCCGCACCTAATATTAAACTTCCTGTACACACAGAAGTTGTCCAAGTCGTATAAGCATGAATGAATCGGATCCATTCAAGTATTTCCGGATATTTTTGCAATGTCGTAGCATTCCCTGCCCCAGGAATAAATAATATATCTGCTTTTGATATATTATAAAAAGATTCATCAGCAGTTAATTTTAATCCTGAATCCGTTGTAATATTGCCCGGTAATATTGATACACGTTTTACTGAGGCACCAGGTAGACGACAAAGAATTTCGTGAGGGCCCACAGCATCCAAAGCAGTCATACCATCATAAAATAAAAAAACTATTTGCATTAACTATTTCCCCTATTCAAAACTCATTCTTGATTATAATATGTCAAAACATTCATTCAAGGAATAGATGCTATTGGTATGATATCGCATAGTTTACAAATCATGATATAGGTAAACAAGAGTTTGAAGATTGGGAATTATTAAAGAATATAATTAAATTAAAAAATATTTTTCGATTTAAGTTATGCAAAATATAAAGGTTGCCTAATAAGTAAATTATATTTTGTCCCGTAAGAAATTTATTTAAAAACATTTAGAGAAAGATTTAAATAATAGGAATAACATGAATAATTTTGAAGATAATGTTGCTGTCATCACGGGTGCAGCATCAGGAATTGGAAAAGCATTAGCGGAAAAATGCCTTGAACGTAAGATGGCTGTTGTTTTAGCAGATATTAATAAAGAAAAGCTTGAAGCAGTTGAGGCTAATTTAAAAAAAAATAAAAACTCACGAATTATTTCGGTTGTGACGAATATCGCAGATGAAAATGATATCTATCGATTAGCAGAAAAAACAGTTTCTGAGTTCGGTAAAATTAATTATCTTTTTAATAATGCAGGCATTGCTGGAGCATTAGGGCCAATATGGGAGCAGGGCAGTGCGAGTATTGAGAAAGTATTACGTATCAATTTATTTGGAACCATCTATGGCATTAAAGTAATTGTTCCCATCATGCTAAAACAAAAGGACGAGTGTTATATTATTAATACTACGGCTGGCGCCGGATTGCTGACAGGTCAAGGGTTATCTGCCTACAAAGCTTCTAAACATGCAATAACGGCTATTTCTGAAGTTTTATATGCCGACTTAAAGCAAATAAATTCAAATATTCATGTTTCCTTATTAATTCCACATTGGGTTAATACACAAATGCCAAATAGTATTGATGAATCTAATCCTAACGTTATCAATCATTATTTAGAACATTTACAAAAATTTGGGATGCGTGCAAAAGATGTTGCAGACATGGTTTTTTCGGGCATTAGTAAAAGACAGTTTTATATTTTTACAAATCCTGATGAACATCTGCCTAAAATAAAACAGCGAATGGAAGCAATCTTAGCAATTGAACACCCTGTTTAAATCACCGGTTATCACCAGGGTTCGAATAGTAAATAATTAAAGCAATGCGTAAGTTAAAATAAAAAATGTATGAGCATTAGTTATAGATAATAAAAAATAAGTCAATTTAAAATTTTATTGCGCTATTTAAAAATAGTTATTGGAGACTGTCCCGTGAGTTACTCAATTAAAATTGAATCAAATTTATCATCATCAGAAAATGAGCTTTTACATGAGAAAATTATACAATTTAATTTTGAAAAGTCAGGGTTCGTTGCAAAGTTATTTGCGATACTAGTAAGAGATGAACAAAATAATATTGTTGGTGGTTTGAAAAGTTATTGTTATGGCGATGGTTGTTTTGTTGATGTTTTATTTTTAGATGAAGAAGTACGTGGTAAAGGATTTGGTACCCAATTAATGCAATTAGCAGAACAAGAAGCTAAACGGAATGAGTGTGATTTTGTTCATTTAGATACATTCTCTTTTCAGGCGTTGCCATTTTATCAGAAACTGGGTTACTGCATTTACGCTGAGCTTGATTATAAAGAAGGGGTAAAACGTTATTATTTAAAAAAAGAGATTTAATTGTATATAGCGTTTATTCATCGGTCATCTCAATTGTGATAATAATTAAATTAGATTACCTTAAATGTTGTGCATAAGGAACGAACGGGATTTAGCATCTATATCTAGGTGTTTCTGAAAGTGATAAAAGTGTTTGTAATTCGCTGCAGTGCTTTTGATAAAAAATATAAAATTTATTATTAGGTAGTTGTTGTAATGAATTTAATCTCATTTCAATAAATTTCTTACAATAATCGATGGCTGATAGTAATATAAGTTTACCACTTGAAATATCAAATTTTTCTGTAGCATCATTTTCAGCAATTTTAAATGAATTTGTAATGTTTTTGAATAAAACTTCTAAATCATGATGCGTTTTTGCATCAGCACTGGATTCTGAAAAACCATATTCTGGAGTGGTAGCATAGAGAAATGCGCTTGTCGCTTTGAGTAATTTTTTGATTGAAATCGATGCTGGTTGATTATAGTTTTCATAAAATGTAAACAATTTATTCTCAAGAACATCTAGTGTCATTACATTGTCGATATCTTGAAATGGATTATCATCCCATATCGATGGTGGGGTAACTGTATTTTTGTCGTGATTCATAGTGCGATCCTAAGTCAATAATTCTAATGTTTAATTATAGCAAATTATCGCACACTGTCAGCTAAATATTTGTTATGACCAATATAAATCGCTATTTGCACTATAATTATAAAAAATCATAAATTAATAATTATAGGTATAACTATGTTTAATAGTGGCGATGTTCAGGCTAAAACGCCTGCGGAATTAGAAAAATTAGACTTCGATAAGAATGTTAATAAATTAAAAAACTTGTTGGGTGAAGATTTCCACTATATAAAACATTTAGGTGCTGGTGTTGCTGGAGATGTTTATCTCTGTCGATATACAGGAAATCATGAAAATATAAAAAAATT
This sequence comes from Pseudomonadota bacterium, assembly GCA_021777765.1. Classification (GTDB taxonomy): domain Bacteria; phylum Pseudomonadota; class Gammaproteobacteria; order DASZBR01; family DASZBR01; genus JAJYDF01. The sequence goes on from JAJYDF010000001.1 coordinate 225,514, forward strand.
ATGTGATATTCAAAGTAGATTGTGTGTCAAAATCCCTGCGAAAAAATTTGATCTTAATGATGAGTCAGCTTTAGCTGAGGAATTATTTCAAAAACAATCATCACCTATTGAAAATCAAAAGTATATCGTTGGTGTTCCTATTAAAAATCAAGAAACAGTCGTTGCATTATGTATGAATTATGTCTCTACTAAAGATACTGCAACTGAGACAATTGCATTTAGCTTAAAATCTTTTTTGAAATCATTTTTCCAATCTATCGTTTATGGGCATGTTAAACACAAAGAATTTAGTGATAAAGTGCATAACGGACTCTATCAAGATATTGGTATTCACTGTGTACAGTTAATCAATGAAATGCATTCTATTCTAAAACAGTTTAATGCAATGGGTTATTTGCATTTAGATATTGGCGCACGCAATTTCATTTTAAATAAACCCATTGTTGATGACGATGGCAATCTTTTAAAATTATCATTAGTGTTGTGTGATTATGGCTTGTCTGGTAAATGTAATGAACAAGGTGTGGTAAATACTGTACATCAGTCCAATAAAAAACCACTTACAGCAAGAGATTACCATGATATTGCGGAAAATAAAGCATCTGTGCATACCGATATTTATGCGTTGAAGACGGCAATTATTGGAATGATTGCTTTAATCATAACTGATGTGATGCACGACTATAGTATTTTGACTGTGGGTCAAAAGACGATTGAAGAATTCTATGAGATGAGGACTAAAAAAGAATATTATAAAAGTGACACTATAGTATTAACTCAGTTTTTACAGTGTATGACGTCATTTATGAGTTTATGTCCTGACCCCCACGTTAGGAATCAAATTAATCAACTTATTTTTTATTTCAGAGAATACATATTGACGTTACCTGATGATAATTTATCTGGCGACCTCATGCATCAATTCGATCAAGATAAGCTTATGTTAGCCAATGAGAAATATTTCAATCATGTTGTTGAGAGTAAATGCAACAATATTAAAGATATCAATAATGAGAATGAAATAATGTCTTTATTGTTGAGTATTAAAAGATTGATGATGATACCTGTAACAGAGGAGTTCAAAAAATCAGCTAAATACCAACAAATTAAAGCGTTAGATAATGGTGACAAAATCAGGGATTATATTGCTGATAGAGTTAAAGTTGAAAATATAGCCGCTGCTAAAGCTAAATTGGATCCCATAGTTACTGAGGGATCAGCGCAATTGAAATGGATTGATAAAATAAACCAACATTTAAATGAGTGGCGCGAAAATCGAAAAGAAAATTTTCAAGAAATAAAATGGTTTGGTCAAGAAATAGAAAAAAGAGCGAACCAAATTATTAATGATATTATCACTGGGAAAATCAAATCTTTAGATGAGGCGCAACAGCAATATATTAATATTGTCAGAGACATTAACCATAAAATTAGTGTTAAAAAAAATTCTTCTCAAGATAAACCCCCTAGTCTATTATCAAAAATGACATTAAATACTACGGGCTATGCATCTGCACAAACCAATCAAACTGAAGTAGAACCAATTGATGTGCCAAAAAATGTGAGCGGTTATGAAGGTGAGCAAATCGAACAAAAAGAAATTGTACGCCAGCACCCTGGTCGCAAAAAGAGAGACAAATAATTTATTTTCTCCCGGGTTTCGCCAGTATATTCAATTTATTATTTATTGGTTAGCTATAATTTTACATCATTTTATTTCATTATTTGGCTGCACCCAGGCTACATTTCATTGATCGAGAATGACAAAAATTAAGTATTTAAACTAATTTCTTATTCCAGAACTCTGTCTTTTGTGTTACTTCTAATTCACGTTGAAAAACTTTAAATTGTAATACGGCTGAACTTTGTCTTGATATAACCGCTAAAATCAAAATGAAGATGCTAAATAGGGCGATGACCAGAAAATCCCAACCGAATGGAATATATCTTTTGCCGCCAAAAGATCCTAAATAGGAAATAAAAAATAATCCGAATAAATAAGGTGCTAACCAGATTAATGATCGAGAACCGAAATCATTTTTATTAATCAATCCTTTAAAATAAGCGAACATTAAAACAACTATGCCTATGCCTATAGCAACGGCGAGTTTCCAAATAGTGTCCCAACCGGTCCAATAGCTAATTAAATTGCAGCAATAAAAGGCCAATAAACTGATTAAATTAGCGCCGGGTAAATGAAATGGGCGTTTTTCGGCAGGTAATTGCAAGCGTAAGCAGATTAATGAAATTGGGCCTATGGCATAAGAAATAACAACAGCAGAAACTAAAAAACTCACCATTGCTTGCCAACCAGGTAATGGTAAAAATAATAACATGCCTAATACAAAATTTAATACTATTGCATAAATGGGGAATCCTTTTTCATTTAATGTGGCAATAAATGGTGGAAAATATCCATTTTTACTCATGGCATATACAGTTCTTGCAGTAGATGTGACATAGATAAAACCAGCACCTAAAGGTGATACTACCGTATCTATATATAATAATTTAACCAACAGGCCAATTCCCAAAATGGAGGCAATGCCAATAAATGGTCCTACATCGCCACTGAAAGATAAATTTTTCCAACCATGAATTAAATTGCTAGGATCTATTGCACCAATAAATGCAATTTGTAAACCCAGATATAATAAAAGACATACAACAACAGATCCGATCACTGCTAATGGAATGGCAAATTGTGATCGTTTTGTTTCACCGGCTAAAGCAATTCCATGTGTAAATCCAGTAAATGCAAATGCAACGCCACCACTCGCAACAGCTGTTAAAATGGCCTCCCAATGATTAGAAATAGTTGTATGAGAGAGTGTTGGTAATAAACCCGTAAAATTAGCCGCGTGAAAATGTGTGGTAGTTAATGCATAAATGGTAAATAAAATGACAAAAATTTTAAATGTGAATAATAATGAATTAAATCGCACTAATCCTTTAAAGCTAGCAACATTAATTATGGAAAGTAGTAACATTATTATTGTGGCACAGGCCAAGCCTAAATGTGTTAATACCGGCGCACCATTTAATGTGTGTGTTAATGATGGAAGATAAGTTGATGCATATTGTAATGTTGCTTGTACTTCGATGGGAGGCATCGTCACACAAGAGAGCCAACTTATCCAACTCATAATCATGCTCGTTAAAGTGCCATGGGTGAGTTGTGTAAATCGTGTCATGCCACCGGCAATCGGTAATAATGTGGATAATTCAGCGAAGGTCAACGCGATTAATGCAGTTGCAATACCACCTAATATCCAAGATATAATTGCAGAGGAGCCAGCAATTCTGGCAGCATACAATGGACCAAATAACCATGCTGAACCTACCATGCCATTGATAGATAATAATAACATTTGCAATGGTGTAAAGCGGCGGGTTAATTGCATAGAATTATCCTTATGGGGTGGTGAGAATAAAGTATTGCAGTATAAGATAAAAATTAATCGAATTATATATATCTATTTTTCCTTCTCCCGCTTGCGGGAGAATGTGCCTTCGGTAGATGAGGGTGGCTTAAAAATAATGATCATAAATTTTAAAATTCCCTCATCTACCTTCGTCACCTTCGCAACGAAGGGGGAGAAGGAAAAAATGTTATTAAGGATAATTTGCAAAATATGATAAGCGCATTATTAATTAATGGAGTTCCAATAGAATGTATTAATCAAGCTGCAGTAACTTATTATGTTCCTGCAAAAGTTATCGTTTCGGTAATGGCTGTTGAAGGCGGTAGAGTTGGCATGGCAAAAAGAAATTCCAACGGTACTTATGATTATGGCCCTATGCAAATTAATACAATTTGGTTAAAAAAAATTCAACCTTATGGGTATACGCAAGATGAATTGCAATATGATCCTTGTGTTAATGTAATGGTGGGTACATGGATTTTAAGTCGAGAAATTGCTTATTCTGGTAATAATTTTTGGTATGGCATAGGAAATTATCATTCAAATACAGCACCACTCAATCAATCTTATCAATATAAAGTGGGATATGCTTATAATTTATTATCTCGCTATTTATCTCAACCGCATGCTTAATTTTGATGGAATTATATTTAATGAGAAAAATTAATTTTAGTGTAATAGTAATGTTATTTTTCATAACCGGTTGCACAGAACAAATTCAACAATATCGACAAAATACAATTGGCATGTTAATGGAATTTAATAGTAGTGATCCTAATCAAATATTATTACCTGATCCATTTTTCATTTATGAACAAAATGGTTTATTTTTAACGCATCCCTATCCCGGATTTAGCAAGATGCAATTACCCGCTAATGCAGATTATTTCAAAGTGCCAGGTTGTTATATTGTTTGTTATTCACACTATGAACTGAGTGGTGTTTATAGCGTTTCATATAATACTTATGTAAATGGTTTGGTAAGAGTTGCAGGATATTATCAAAATCGCATGTGTGTACCGAGTGGTTATGCAAATCAAGATATCAGTCATTTAAATTGGTTTAAAAACTTATGTAGCGAAAAATTGAAATCATGTGCTTACAATGATTGTTGGGCTGGTACAAATACGGGCGGTTGGTTAGGTATACCTCCACATTAATAGTTATACTATGTACTATTTTTTCCTTCTCCCGCTTGCGGGAGAAGGTGCCTTCGGTAGATGAGGGTGATTTAGATTTATGACAAAATTAGTGAAATGCAGTAATACAGAGTAAGAGGATCATGACTTTATCAGAATTAAATTTATCTTCAGACAATATTCTTTGGGATCTTTGTTTTTCTCGCTATCAACTTGCAACTTTAACCGTAGCTGATGAGCTCGGTTTATTTGAAAAAATTAATAATAATTCTATTACCATCGATGAATTAAGCAGTGTGCTTGAGATATCATCTCGTGCGGTGGAAGTTTTAATTAGATTATTAAGTGGTTTTAAATTAATTAATATAAATAAAAATTATTTATCTTTAACCGCCACTGCTAAAGATTATTTACTCCCCACTAGTTATTTTTATTGGGGCAAAATGTTATCGGGTCTGCGAGCCAAAGAAGAGCATAAAATTCTTATGACCGCGATTAAAAAAACGCAGCATCAACTAAAACACAACGGACAATCATTTACTGAGATGTGGCAAGAGGGAACCATCACAGCAGAAGCGGCACGAGACTTTACAGATAAAATGCATGCGACAATATTTGGTCCAGCGATAACTGCTGTAAATTCTGGCATTTTCGAAAATATTAATCATTTAGTTGATATGGGTGGCGGTGCAGGAAGTTTTGATATTGCTTTAATAAGTAAATATCCTGATAAAAAAGCAACAATGTTTGATTTGCCACAAGTATGCGATGTTGCCCGAGAATATATTCGGCAATTTAAATTGTCCGAGAAAATTAAGATTTATCCCGGGAATTTCTTTAAAGACAGTTGGCCTAAAGACTGTGATGGTATGTTATTTAGTAATGTCTTTCATGATTGGCCAAAATCCATTTGCTATGAATTAGCCAGGAAAGCTTATGAAGCTTTAACACCTGACGGCACTATTTTTGTTCATGAAATGTTATTAGATGACAACAATGATTCACCGTTGATAAGTGTAAATTTTGATCAATTAATGTTTATTAATCACCAATCACAACAATTTGTCAGGGATGAATTATTTGATTTGTTAACAGAAATAGGTTTTAAATCGCCGCAAGTAATAAATACTTTTGGCTATTTCTCCATGGTTTCTGCAAAAAAGATTTAGAAATTTCTTTTTAAAGCCTTTTTAGTAGTTTTGAAATATTTGTATATTTTATGTGCCTTTTCGTAGATAATATTTTTTTCGAGGATCTTGCGGGCTACTACCTATTTCAGAGACTAATCCTTTTGCAATTAGTGTTAATAATCTTGTGCGCGCAGCTCTTGGTGATATGCCAATTTGATGAGCAATCATGGTTGTCGAATGCCCTTTATCTTTTTGCAATAAATTGAGAATTTGCTTTTCTATTTCATCAAGAGTTGGTTTATTGACTTGTTCTGTATAAAGAGTAACTCTAAAATGTGCCCCAATTTCTTCAAATAGAGGGGGTTTTAATCCTGCATTTTCGCAAGATTCTATAATACGTCTAATTCCGCTACCCCAACGCTCAATTAATTTTAGTTCATTTAATATTCTTGCTATAACAGGATTTCTTAATTTGGATATTCCTCGATATAAATCATCGAGAGTTAAGTTGAAAGGAATTAAACCAGGATTTTCAATTTCGATTTTATCATCATATATAGCAATGCGTATTGGCGATCCTTTTTGCGAATAGTCTGAGTGGGCTATGGCATTTATTATTGTTTCTCTCACTGCAATTTGTGGGATTTTCCATTCATCCACTCTTTCTGTTTTTGTAATTTTAATAGAACTAAATAGATGTTTTTCAATAAATGCTATTGCTTCTTTTATTGCTAGTACAGGATAAGAATGAATTTCTATTGATTCAGTGATATTTGTTTTTGTTTTGCCTGAAAATCTGCCTGCATGTATCCAGGCGTTAGGGAAATATTTATTTCTCTTTATACCAAATAATATTATTCCAGCATTTGTTGGTACTAATCTATTTTGATAATTGGTGACTAAAGTAAGTGTCTCCAGATCGGATTTCTTTAATTTACGAAAATCTGCAAATAACTCTGTAGCTACTTTAAAGTCTATTGAATTAATATCTAATTCAGGAAATGGTTGTTCGTCAAATGATTCTCCTCGAGACATACGACGTAATTCATCAATGAGATTACTATCAGCAACGCGGTTACTGGAGCCAATTCTGACATATACCCCTTTAGAGAAGCCAACGCTTTTTAAGAAATGTGGACGAGAGGAGCTCGGATATATTTCGATTGCAACGAGATATGTATTTCTCCATGGTATTATTTCAATGTTAGGGATTAATTTGGGATGAATATTATCACTGATTAAATTTGATATTCTTTCTTCTAATTGTAAAGGTGTTTGTATTCCTCTTACATGATGATTACCATCATCGACACCGATTATTATTAGCCCACCTGCTGTATTTGCGAAGGAGATGACAGTTTTCAACATTCCATCGGGCGATGATAAATCTCGTTTAAATTCGAGATTTTTACTTTCCGGTTTTTTTAAGATTTCAAGTATGTCCATAACTCTGCATTTTACTCTGAAGCAAATTAAATAGCTATAGCTTCAGAGTAGATTGCAGAGTAATTAATGTCAATGAAATAAACAATCACTCCTATGTTGAAGCAACTCATACTCTGAAATGAACTCTGAAGTAACTCTGAAGTTGTGTGCTTCAGAGTAGAATGCAGAGTACGTATTTGAATGGCCAAAATGAGGCATCATATTATGTGTTGCTTACTTACTATTTTATCTGATTTTCTCGAAAAATGCTGTGTTTTAGCCAAATGTACTCTGAAATTTACTCTGAAGTAACTCTGAAGTAAACTGCTTCAGAGTACATCGTAGAGGCTCGCTCATTAGAATTAATTACGATCCTCCAAGATCATTTCTGATGCAGATTTACCTTTGACTTTAGATGGATTACGTAGACCTTTGGGTTTTTTACCATTCCATGAAATATTTTCACGACGATTTAGTCTTTCTGGGCCTGGTTTATTAGTTTTTGGTATAGCTTGTAAAATTGCTATAGGAATTTGATGTGATGTGATTAAAATTGTTGATCCGATTTGCACCTGATGTAAGTATTGTGACAAATGATTTTTAAATTGACTTACAGAAACTTGCATGATTTGATTCCTCATCTTTTGTGATCACAATTTAATTATAATTATTGCTACTTATTTGTATTATCACTACATTTTTCAATATCTATTAAAACACGCCACTACTGTGCACAATCAAATACTACTCTGAAATCTACTCTGAAGTAACTCTGAAGCTGAGTGCTTCAGAGTAAATTGCAGAGTTAGGCAAATTATGATGTGAGAGTAAGAAGCGTCCGAGGTCGATGTTTATTTCACAGTAGGGTTCTTTTTTTCAGCCAGTAGTTTTTCTTTAGTGAGTAATAAGCGGTTTTGTTTAGTTTCTGGTTTTTTAGCATCGTCTATCCAGCGTGCATATTCATTTCTGTTGGTGTAAGAAAGCGTATCAAAAAATTGTTTTGCTTTCGGGTTTTGATTTAATAGTGTAGTTAATTCTTGCGGTAAAGTTAGAATTCTTTCTTCAGTATCTATATCCATGACAACTTTAACTTTATCGCCTGCTGATTTATTAATTTGTTTTCTGATGGCTTGGGTGACGATTAATAAATGGGGTTTGTCTTTTTCCATGCGTGCAATCATGCCGCGATATTCAACACCATCGATGGTTGTTTTAACTTTAATATGTCCTTTTTTACCAAATTCTTTTTCTACATCAAATGGAACAATAACATAAGTCGCATCCATGTCAGGCACTTTAATTAAATCAGCGGTGAAATTTTGTATGCGCATAATATTTTCCTTCGAAAGTAATGCAAGGTTAAAGTAAATATTAAATGGTAGTAGGTTGATGTTACACTATTTTTGCACATAACGCATGAAGGTACTGAGAAAGATATGGTGAATTGTCTCATGCGTCCACTTCTAGAAAAAAGTTCAAGGTGTGCGCTAGTTTTATAAAATAGATTGATTTAAACAAATTATTTAGCGAGATATTCATATGAATTATTTGATAAGAGACGCAAAATTAGGTGATGAAAAAGTATTGTATGAATTAATTTGTCAATTAGCCATTTATGAACGTAAATCTCCAGCCGAAATTGGTATTTCAACAGATAAAATTATTGCGCATTGTTTCAGTGAAAAACCTTATTTTTACGCGAAAATTATTGAGTATGATAATGTTCCGGTAGGATACGCTATTTATTATTTTACTTATGCTGCTGCAGTAGGGGCGCCACGATTATATATAGCCGATCTCTTTATCCTGAGTGATTATCACAAAAAAGGTTTGGGAAAGGCTTTAATTAAAGAATTGGCAAAACTTGCAATAGCAAATAATTGTTGTTATTTAGAATGGCATGTTTTTAAATGGAATGATAATGCGATTGGTTTTTACGAATCGCTTGGAGTTAATAAAAAAAATGATTTGTTAATGATGAGATTGGAAGGGAATTCGTTGATGAAATTGTCAGAGTCATATATTTAATTAATACCCGGACACATCACTGGACTTCTTTGTCCGGGTTACGTTTATGATTTAATTGCGAATCATTTATTAAATTAGCTGTTACTGATTACGATTTTGCATGAGCCATTTCCAGGTGTAGCAGTAATCTGAAAACCTGGGCTCGTTGATAAAACTGTGCATGGGCCAATGCCTACCTGTACAAAGCCTTCAATTTGGTTATTTTTTTGCATAAATGTTAACCAACCTTCAGAATTATTAAGGCAATTCACTGTTGCAATTTGCGTTTTTGAACTGTCTTTTTGTACAGCACCACTCCAAGGATTAGCGATACAGGAATTTACTGTTTCTACGTAATTCCAAGTTAAACTATGCCCATTGTTTGTAACATAGATATCTTTACTATAAACAATTGGATATGCAAAAGCATTTAATGAAATTACTGATAGGATAAGAGCAATAAAATTTATCGATACATTTTTGATTTTCATGGTCAATTCCTTTCGTTGTTAGAAAAATGAAGATATTATCTTAAAACTAATTTAAAAACAAAATCCTAATTTGCCTTGTCATGAATATGGTTCATTGCTAGATCTGACCCCCAGAGTCGATGATCAATCTTATTTAGACAATTAAATTTTACCAAGGATTTCGATTGTAATTTATTGATCAAGATTTGTTCTGCTTAATATCAGATAGCATACTCATTGAGGTTTACAAAATTATAATATATAATATTAATTGTAAACCAGAGGTGTAGTTATGATAGGTAATCGTATCAATAGGGCCCGTAAAGCATTAGGTTTGTCTTTGCGAGATTTGGCATCGCAAGTCAACGTAAGCCATGCTGCAATCAAAAAATATGAAGATGATAAAGTTGTGCCATCATCTGAGATGTTGTTGAAATTGGCAAATGCCTTGAAAGTAAGGGCTGAATATTTTTTCAGACAAGTACATAAGAACTTAACAAAAGTACAATTCCGAAATCATGCTAATGTTTCTAAAAAACATTTAACAGAAATCAAAGCAAAAATTCTTGATCACATCGAAAGACGAGTTGAGCTAGAAGATTTATTTCCAACACCACCATTTAGAAAATTTCAATGTCCAAAATTACCCGATTTGATTAATGATTATGTTGAGATAGAAGGCGTCGCTGACACAGTTAGAAAATTATGGCAATTGGGATTTAATCCTATTGCTGATTTAATAGATGCTTTAGAAGAAAATGGTATCAAGATCTTAGAAGTGAATAATTTACTTTATCCAAAATTTGACGGTTTATCAGCGGCAATAAATAGGATTCCCATTTTTGTTGTTGGGGACCAATGGTCTGGTGATCGTCAAAGATTTACATTAGCGCATGAATTAGGGCATTTACTTTTAACTGACCGACTTAATCGAAATTTAGATTTGGAAAAATGCTGTGACCGGTTTGCAGGTGCTTTTTTATTACCGCATGATACAATTATTTCTATTTTAGGAGAGCGCCGTAAATATATTGAACCACGTGAACTCAGTTTATTAAAACAAGAATTTGGTATCAGTATGGCCGCAATTTTGCATAGAGCAGAAGACTTACAAATTATATCAAGTCTTCTTTATAAAGAATTACGATCTGATTTTAATGAAAAAGGATGGACGCAAATAGAACCGGGTACTCAATATCCACGAGAAAAAACTTTTATTTTTGAGCAGATGATTTTTCGTGCACTTGCTGAAGAATATATTAGTGAATCCAAAGCCGCAGAATTAATGCATATAACAATAGAATCATTTAGAAAAATAAGAGCGATGGACTACCACAATGCAGATAATTATCAGTGATGCCAGTGTATTGATTGATATTGAACAGGCTGAATTGATAAGCGCAATGTTTATGTTGCCGTATCAATTTTGTGTTCCAGATATATTATTTTTTGAAGAATTATCTGAGAGGCATGATTATTTATTAGAATTTGGATTGGATTGTCGCTCAATGAATGGCGAACTGATCGCAGAAGCGTATCATTTGCGCCAACAATATGTACGCCCCAGTGTAAATGATCTTCTTGCGCTTGTTTTGGCTAAATTTGAAAAATGTCAGCTATTAACCGGTGATAAAGCATTACGTGAATTAGCCAACGCGTTAGGTGTTGAAATTCATGGAACGATCTGGTTAGTAGAACAAATGATATTACATCAAATTTTATCAAATGATGTTGCTGAGAGTGCTTTTCATAAGATGAAAGAACAAGGGAGTAGATTACCTTGGGATAAAGTTCATAATTTATTGAAAAAATATGATATATATAAATCATAACCAGATTGGTTTTATGTGTAAAAGCATTATTATTATTAACTTTATTTGTTTGAAACTACATATACGAAGGTTTTATGTATGATTGAGAAATGGTTTCATTTTAATTGAAAGTAAAATCATTTGCAATGTTTTAATTGATATCGAATTTTTATTTTTTGAATTACATGCTTGTGTTGAATTAATGCATAAATATACTAATGAAATATTAAAATATTTTAGAAATGGATCTTATTTAACAGAGGCTGAGCTTGTAAAATCTGCTTCCCGAAAAAATTACACAAAATGGTATGATGATTTAAAAGAAATTAGAAACTTACTTATTCATGAATCTGCTCCTTATTTGGCGATAGATTCATCAATTGAAAAATTTTCGGTGATACTAATTACAAAAGACTATTGTGAACAATTGGATGATGCTAATTGTATCTTATCTGGTCAAATAGACTTAATTATTGATGAGTTTATTTCTTTCAGAAGTAATTTGCAAAAAATGATAATTGCTATTATAACCGGCAATAATGTGGAATTGAAATTTGATTCATATAAGCGATACATAGTAAGAAGAATATTCGGTATTAAATTTTCAGGTTCGATTAGACTGGGTAAAATATTTTATAGCTTTGATAATTATATAGATGCAGAGATATATATTGATAGTTTGAAAAAAAATGATAAGAAAGTAATTCAATATGCCATTATTGATTATGGTGAGATTAAATCAAATGGGAGATATGGAACCAAAGGCAGGTTGGTTTGTGTTAGTTAAGGTGATTTTCAAATAGTGAAAAAATAATTTGCTACCTCCTCAAAGAAGAACATTATATGCTTTGTCTATGCCCATCCGGTTTCCACGCCGGTGCAATAACATTATGCATACTAGAACGTTGTAATAATGTTGCTGGTGCGATAGTAAATTCGCCGAAATGGGCATTAATATCATCAATGATGGTATTTAATGCAGTACGTTTTTCGTCGGGTGTGGTAAATAAGTCATATTGTAAATTAGCGCGTTGCGGATCTAACGCAGTGACTTGAATTTGTCCGACAGGGATTTTGGTCCAATGATCACTAATAATTTTTTGTCCTAATTCAAAAATCATTTTGCCATCATCAGTAGGTAATATCGTTTGTCCTTTGTTGCCCATCCAACCCCAATCGTAACTGCGTAAACCAATAAAAAAATGTTGTGCTTGTAAATTATTTTTTCGTAAACGGCGTGCTACTTTTTCACACATATGACGTAAATAAGTCATGATGACGTTGGGATCTACGGTATTGGGTGGCATGACTTTACCGTGCCCCATGCTTTTAGCGTCGGCAACATAAGAGTGTAAAGGATCGGGATCAGCGCCTTGGCACATATACCAAATGCGTCGTCCAATATTACCAAAGCGTTTTCCTAAAATACTGATCGGTAATTGGGCAACATCACCGCAAGTACGCACGCCATATTTTGCTAAAAATTGCGTGATGCCTTCGCCGATGCCACATAATTCAATAACAGGGACATTTTTTAAGCGCTCACGTGATTCCCATGGTGGGATTACTGAAAAACCATTAGGTTTAAATTGTTTGGCGGCGTATTTTGCGGTGGTTTTATCGCCACTCACGCCAACAGAACATAATAAACCCGACGCTGCAAAAACTTTTTGTTTCGCTAAGAGGCCAATTTGTTCTGGTGTACCAAATAATTGTTGGCAATGAGTCACGTCTAAAAAACATTCATCGACACTGAAAATTTCTTGATCGGGTGAAATATCTTGTAGCGCATGCATAATATTGCGCGACACTTCTGCATAGCGGTGTGGATGTGTGGGTACTTGTAATAAATCAGGGCATAAATGACGTGCTTGTTTTAAACGCATGCCTGTTTTAACGCCGTAAGCGCGTGCTTCGTAAGAACAAGTAATAATGCATGTGCCTTGGATGCCATTGGTAATACCAATAGGGCGGCCACGCCATTCTGGATAATCTAATTGTTCTACCGATGCGAAAAATGCATTCATGTCGATAAAAACAATGGCGCGTGGCCAAGAGGAAGTATTATTAATATTATTCATAAATAGATGTTGGTTTTTGTTTTAAATTTATTTTTCAAAATGTAGCCCGGACACGTCGCTGTGTTCCTTTGTCCCGGGCTACAAATGTATTTTCAAACTACCCTTATCCGTTTTCGGCTAATTCTGATGCGTAATCGCCTGCAATTTATTGGGTGGATCCACCGCATGATGATTTAATTTCTTTTTAAATGTTTGTAACCGCACTAACCCAATAAAAATACCTTGAATTTTTACGCGATGCGCTTCATAAATCATGGGTTTTAATTGTGAATTTGCAGGCTTTAATGTAACAGTACCATTGCGATTCTGTTTTAATCTTTTTAATGTCGCTTCGTAGTTGTCAATTAATGCCACCACAATTGCACCATCAGGCGCATCATCAGCATATTCACAAATGACCCAATCGCCATCATAAATACCTTCTTCGATCATAGAATCGCCTTTGACCTGCAAAATATAACGTTGTGGCCCTGCTAATAATGCCGGCAAATCGACCGTTTGTGTGTCTGCTGTTGCTTCAATAGGGCGACCGGCAGCAATTTTACCCAGCAAAGGTAAATGCCAATATTGCCGTTCTTCATGGTCTTGATTGGTTAAACGTATGCCGCGATGGCGGCCAGGAATAAATTCCAACAAACCTTCTTCCACTAACGCTTGTACATAGCGCGAAGCATGGCTTTTAGAGCGAATATTCAAGCCTTCGGCAATTTTAGACAAGAGTGGGGCATGGCCATATTGTAAAATATATCGCCGAATAAATTGATAAGCATTTTGCTGTTGCGTGGTTAACATGATCAAAGTTCCCTAAAAGTTTCTATTTATAGCATAAGGAACTTTTTGGGAACTTTCAAGGGGCAATAATAAATTAATATAATGAGTTCATAATTAATTCCACTCGGACACGCCGCTGTGCTCCTTTATCCGGATTGCTCATTGATTTTGCAAGCTCCCTCAACTTTTTCATTGCCTGAAATGCCAACTATACAAATGCTTTTGCTTCTAAACATAGGTTGTCCGTTTTGCAATATTCATTGTCCTTTAATAACCTGCGTATAACTCCGACAAAATAATAAATTACTTCATCTGATTAATTATTGAAAGGAGTGAGTGAAATGGTTACCGAAGCTGATATTGCTGTATTAAAAGAAATTACTGTTGCTTGTATGCAAGATCTTTGCAAATTTAAAAAAATTCCAGCGAATTTATATCAATTCCGTGATGATCCGCAACGATTTTTACGAATCGATAATAACTATTCTTACTTGGTTTTTTTCTTAGAACAGATTACACGACAATATGTCAGTGCTGATAAAAAAGAGCGCTTACTTAATTTGCTTTTTAAACAACAAAGAAAAATATTAATAAATTACATTAACGCACTTAATAACAGTTTTAATTCACAGCAAATAGATAATCCTACAACAAGAGCGCATGTTAGTGCATTTGCAAATAGACTCGTGCAATTAAAGACTCAATTAATGCAACAGCCAATTAATGCAGAACAAATTAGTATGGTATCTAATCAATTATTACAATTAACTGCACAACACATTGATCAAACAGAGCGCACGAATCAATCTAATGCTATTCGAGTTGCGCTAGGATTTAGCAAAACACGTCAATACTTGCAACGGTTGAAAAATAAATTACCGGTATTAACTGAAGTTCATCGATTTAATTCAGTGGCAAAATCTTGTACAGCTATACCACTTAATGCAACTGACATTAACGCACAACGATTACCTATACCATTTACAGATGCGGATATAATGTTCTTGCATTCCATAAATTTACAATGTATGCAAGCAATATGTCAGCAACATAATCAACAAATACCTGCTATCAATTATGAATTTCGCGATGCCAAATCGAATCATTATACGGTTGCTTTTCTGGAAAAACATTTAAATTCTTTGGAAAAACAATCTCAGCAAAAATATCCAATGATAAGAGCGAAATTATATACGGCAAAAATTTTACAGTATATTCAAAAAAATATAGATATCGTAGATTTTGTGTTAAAACAAAGAATGAAAGAGGTTGATAGACGTTTGCTGCAAGAATTACAAACACAATTGATACAAATCAAAAATGAATATACATACAATGAACAGATCAATATGGATAGGCGTCATTATTTTACGAGATTATCCTACATTATTTGTTTATCAAAATCAGCGCCGCTCATGAATAATAATTCGCACACAGCAGTTTTAAATAGCGTCATTACAAAACTACAAGATAATCTGAATGACATGCGCAGAGAATTATTTAATTTACAATTAAATCAAGAAGAAACCTATTTTTGTATTGATGAACAAAATAGACATCAGGTTAATCAGATGGTTGATCGCTATCGAAGTGTGGTTAATCAACGTCAACAATTGCAGCAGCATTCAGTGGTTACCTCATCGATGTTTCATCATAATGAGTTATCAGAATTAAATAAAAAAATTGCACAGACAATAGTCGCGGCTGTTAATAGAGAAGGTATTATTGCAAAAGAAGAAAAAGCAGGATTAATAATGCATTTAGAACAATTACAAAATAATATTGATGAAAAACGAGCAACATATACGAATACTTCGAGTCTTTGGAAGGGATATGGTGCATTTACATCGCTTATGTTGGAAGTCAGTGGGCAAACATATGGTGCTGGATTGATTATTGCCTTGCCTCTCGTTGTTGCTGGATTAGTTTTCTGTACCTGTGCAACAGTTGGTATACATGCAGCTGGTCCTGGCAAGGGGAGGTTATTGATGAGTATTGGAGAAACGCGTGACAAATTGGTTGAAGAATTAAATAACGATATTTGGCATAAACCCAACGCTGTTTCAAATAGTTCTCAATATACTATTTTAGAAGCAAGGTAATTTTAAAATTAATGGTCGCGTCACTGTTCATAATTTCAATCGGTGACGCGAATATTAAAAATATAATCCATTAATATTTAAAATGAAGTGTCTTGCAAGGCAAGTGTATCAGATTTGTTTTTATAGGCTTTAAAGCTAAAGAAGAAAATAACCGGAACAATCATGGCAATTATGCCTAGAGTGAAAATAATTTCATAATGTAATGTGCTGCCTACGTTCACGCCATCTGGTGGAAAAAATCCCACAATTAATGTAATGATGCATCCGATTAGACCTAATAGACAAGTGATAATCATGCCTAATTTTTTTCCAGGGATAGCGAATGATTTTTGTTTTTGTGGAAATTGGAATTTTAATGCAATGGCAGCGATGAACATTAATACATACATCAGCATATATAATTGTGTGCTTAAATCAGTTAATAACCAATAGGAGCCGTTTACACTGGGCATTAATAAAAATGCTAGGCATAGTACAGTGACTAAAATTGCTTGTGTAATTAATAAATTTTGTGCGACACCATGTTTATTTTCTTTTTGTAAAAATTCAGGTAAAAATCCTGATTGAGCTGCTTGCAATAATCCTTTTGCGGGTGAAATAACCCAGCTGATGATGCTACCAAAAGTACCTATTAATAATAAAATAGTAATAATAGGCATTACCCAAGACATATGATAAGCGCTGAAAAAATTAGTAAATGCTTGCATGATGCCATTCACTAAATTGATTTGATTTGCGGGTAATACTATCGCAATTGCTAGTGCGCCAAAAATCATGGTAAATAAAATGATTATCACTGAATAAAACAGTGCTTTGGGAAATGTTTTTTGTGGTTTGTTAATTTCTTTAATATGGACTGTTGCTAATTCCATGCCTAAAAAAGCGGTCATGATGGCTGTTAATGAAATCCAATTTTCTGATTGATTAAGATGGGGTAATAAAGAGGCTGCAGTGAAATGAATTTGTAATGGTTTTCCTAATGCTATCCATATAGTTGCTAATGCAATTATTAATATCATAGGAATAATCGATCCAATAATCGTACTATAGTGTGAAAATTTAGCTGAAATATGCACGCCTTTTAAATTGATGAATGTTAGTATCCAGAATACAGATAAAATCACTGAGACTAGGTATAGTTTATTTTGTGCTAATGCAGGATTAATTAAATAAGAAATTGTGCCTGCCATAAAAGAGAGAATGGTTGGGAACCACACCATGGTATTAATCCATTGTAACCAAATTGCGACAAATCCTGTTTTTTCACCGAAGGCTAATTTTGTCCAATAATAAATACCGCTTTTTTCAGTCCAGGTAGACGAAAGTTCTGCAGAGACTAATGCGGCTGGAATTAAAAATACGATGGCTGAAAAAATAAAAAAGAATATTAACGAGCTGCCAAAGAGGGCTGTAGTAGGTAAATTTCGGATATTGTCGATTGCGCTGACGATTAACATTATCAAAACGAAGGTGCTGATGCCGCTGGATTTTAAATTGATATTTTGCATAAATTTACTCTTCAATCATTATTCCTTCTCCCGCAGGCGGGAGAAGGAAAAAAACATAAGGACAAAAATATAAAGAAATTGAAATATATCTAAATTAAAGATATAAATATAATGAATTAATTTGATTAAGTGATGAATTAAAATGAGTTTACTGAGTCCTCAACTTCAAGCTTTTTTAGCAATAGTCAAACATAAAACGGTACATGCAGCGGCTAATTCAATTCATTTGACGCAAACGGCTGTGACGCAGCGTATTCGTGCTTTAGAATTAAGAATTGGCACGACATTGTTTATCCGCACACGTAAAGGAATGGTGCTATCGCAAGATGGTGAAGTCTTGTTGCGTTATTGTCATGCGGTTAAAGATATTGAAGGCGAAGCGCTAGCGCAAATTAAAGGCGCCGGAATTACAACCGACGTACAATTGAGTGTTACGGGCCCAACCAGTATTATGCGTTCCAGAATAATACCGCAATGTATTCCTGTCATGAAAACATTTCCGCATTTATTGATGCATTTTGATATTAATGATTTGGAAAACAGAATTAAGTCATTACGATCAGGAGATGCACAATTTGCTGTGCTCAAACCAGAAGATATTGCGCCAGAAATGTCGAGTAAAAAATTAAAACCAGAGCGGTATGTTTTAGTATGTAGTAGTGCATGGAAAAATCGCAAAACTCGAGACATTATTAAAACCGAGCGCATTATTGATTATGATCCATTAGATGTAATGACTTTTGAATATTTAAAACATTTCAATTTATTTGATTGGGCAAGACACGATCGGCATTTTGTTAATCGTACTGATGCTATGGCTATGTTATTAACAGCGGGTTGTGGTTATGGGGTATTAACCATTGAATTTAGTAAACCCTATATTGATTCAAAACAATTAATGGTAATGAATAATGGCAAAATATTTGAAAATAATATGTCTCTTGCTTGGTATGAACGGCATGAACCGCCGAAATATTTTTCAGCGATAATTAATGCCATAGAATAATTTTTTTTTCCTTCTCCCGCTTGCGGGAGAAGGTGCGAAGGCGGATGAGGGTGAGTTAAATAATTCGCAAACTTTTTAATATCCCCTCATCCGCCTTCGGTACCTTCGCACCGAAGGGGAGAAGGGGTAATGAGTTCAAATATTTCAACTGATTTAGGTTTATTAAAAATATACTTAACTAATAATTTATAAATATCCAAATCAAATCCTAATATTTCTTGTATCAGATTTTCATCATAGATATCAGACAGATCATTTACCGTTGTAAGATAACACCAGTGATCAATAATATGATAATCAACACGATCTGTTTCAAAACATTTTTCTTTTATGGCAATTTTTCCTGAATAGGGCCAAGTTTGGTAGCGCATACCTGAAATGGCCATTTCTAATCGTAAATTATATATTGCTGCAGATTCTTGTTTAACGCAGGCCCCTTTACATTTTCTTAATTGATAATTAAAACAAGCCCCTTTTGCTTTTTCTAAACCTAATAATTTAGGACAGAGTGAATATTCATTCATTAATTCACGTAATGTTTGTTCAGCGCTGCGTTTTAAACGAAATAAACCATAAATTGAATTTAAATGATGCGCTTGAATATCATCGCATGATATGACTTTCAAAGTATGATAATCGTCAGGACGAGATTGTAGCTCCCATGTAAATAAACTTTCGTGACGGCGCAATTTTCGATTTAATATGGGTTTATCCAATTTAATTAATTGCGATTCTTTTAATAAAGCGCCTAATTCTCCAGCAGTATTAATATAATCAATTGATTTTACTTGTTGAGATAATTGCATTTCTTTATTTGAAATATGATCAGATGAAAAATGTGATAAAACACGATCGCGAATGCAAGTGCTCTTACCAACATATAATAAAGCACCATTTTCACCATAAAATCGATAAACGCCTGCCGTTTCAGGTAATTTTTCAATTAATTCTTTAGCGATACCATCAGGAAGCGTATGTTCTTTTAATGACTTATTTATAATTTCATTTAATCGTTCATTGCTTACATAATTAGGTAAAAGTTTAAAAAATTGAACTAATAAATCGGCGTCAGCTAATGCACGATGTCTCGTCGTAATATTCAAATTGTAGCGACTAGCTATGGCATCGAGATTATGACGGTGTTCTTGCGGAAATAGTTTGCGTGACAGTTTAACGGTACATAAAGTTTTGGCCTGAAATGAAATACCCACTCTTTTTAATTCATTTCGGATAAAGGCATAATCAAATCGCGCATTATGTGCAACAAATATTTTGCCTTTGATCATTGAAACTAATTCAGAGGCAATCTCCGCAAAGAGTGGTGCATTTTCTACCATTTCATTATCTATGCCAGTTAATCTTTGTATATTAACTGGTATTGCGATTTCGGGATTAATTAATTGTTGCCAAACATTGACAATTTCACCATCTATGACGTGGTAAAAACCAATATCAATAATTCTATCAATGGTAGGGCGGCAGCCAGTAGTTTCGGTATCGATGAAAATATATTCTGTAGTCATAATTATGCTAGTTATTAGTTTATAAATTTGTGAAGGCCAACAAAGAATAAACCACTCTTTGATCGACTGTAGAAGGGGGGCAAAAAGCGGGTTATTATTTATTGTCTGTTATATAAAGGATGCTAGTATAATCGACTGAAAGTATAAATTGAAGGTGAATTATTCTGTCATGCTGATACCGATCAGTTTTTTATAAATCACTGGAACAATAAGATAACCTAAAGGTAAAGACCAAATGAGCCCAATGCCGAGTGGGATAACGCTGAGTAAAATGATTAGAATTTGCAGTATCACGATGCAGAATAAGCGCAACAGATATCCACGTGTGGTATTGAATGATAATGTGATTGCACTCCAAGCATCTTGTTTTTTATCTAAGATAATTAATTCTGATAGTAAAAGACGAAACATGATTATTATTATTAAAAGTGTGCTTATAACATAAATTGATATCAGCGCGATGCGCCACTGCTCAGTATGAGGCATTAAGAAAGTACATGAAAGAATTACCCCGACATATACCATTACTATTAAATATTTTATGAGTAACACAGCAAGTAGTTTGAGCAGATAGGGCGATTGAAAGGGTGTAAATATCATGCGTGATAATATAGGCAAATTATTTGTACGTCTGAGAGCTATATAATATAAACCATCAGATAATAGCGCATTAACAATATTAGAAATGATACTTATAAGGCCAGATAAAATTAGGATATTCAATGGCGCATGTTGAAATGGGCTGGCATTAGTCGTTTGAAATTGAGTTAGCAGAGATTGAATAGAACCGAAAGTCAGTAAAATAACAAATATAATAAACAGAGCCAACCAGAAAGTCCCTTTAAATCCATGCACATCTTGCCAGGCTTCTTTAAAAGTTTCTTTAATTGATAAAAATGTTTTGTTTGATTTCATCGGAATTTGAGAGAGAGAAGATTGCGTGTCCATTATGAAATTCCTTATATTATTTTGCTTAATTATTTTAATTATAGCAAATTAGGAAGTTTCACCAGCATAGCTGCAAAAATCACAAGTACAGGTCCAATGAGTAGTCCAGCTGCGCCAAAAGCTTGTACCCCGCCTAATAAACTAATTAATATGAGTAGACCATTTAAATGAGTCGTTTTAGCAACCACAGCTGGTCTAAGAATATTATCAACAGGATGTACAAGCACCAATCCTATGGTTATTAGAATAATTGCATCTAAGTTACGGCCATCTATTATTAAACCAATAGCTGTCGGTATCCACACGACCCAGGCGCCGACAAAAGGAAATACTGAAAAAAATCCCATCACTGCACCCCATAATACCGGTGCCGAAAAATCAAGCCACGCGAATGCTAATCCTCCGGCTGTTCCCTGAATTGTCGCAGCAAGTAATGATGCTGCAATATTGGATTTAATCATGATGCCAATATCTTTTATGACTTTTTCACTCATCTCATGATTTGCAGGAAATATGTGAACAATAAGGTTGAGTACATTTTCACCGTCGCGGAAAAAAAAGAAAATTGCTAATAATGCGATTATTATTCCAATAAATAATTTCCAGATATTGCCTATAACATGTGAAGCTAATAATCCGGTTTGACTTGCAATTCGTTGTGCAGCATCGATTAACATTTTATCTAGATCAATGCCTAATTGTCCGGCAAAAGAATGAGCGTGAGTCATAAGCTTTTCTAATTGAACAGTGCCGATAGATTGTGCAATTCCTATGCTTTCATGAACTATCGCAGTTGCGATAGCGAATGCGGGTAAAATAATAATAAAAAAAATAGAAAGAGTGCTGATAAATGACGCCCAAAATCGGGGCATTAGTCTATTAAGCCAATGATGAAACGGATTAAAAAGTACTACCATTACCGCAGCAAAAATAAGTGCTGTGGTAAAGGGTTTAAATATGAGGAAAAGCAGGTAAACGAGTAATAAAATCCCTGAGCTTGCAATAAGGCTAGATGTGTAACGAAACATGAAAAGTCCTTTTCGGTATCAATAATATTTTTCTATCGTTCTGATCTTAGCAAATTGTTAAATCTAGATACATGAAAATATTGTTTGATATAAATATACAATCGTTATATTAACACCACTTTATGAGGCCTGAGCTATAATTTAATTAGAACTATCATAAAAAAAAGTTGTAAATTTCTTTTGTAGGTGCAGAAATGAGCATGAATTTGCGAATATTAACATACAATATACATAAGGGAGTGAGTTGGAAAATACCTTTATCTAGTATTCAACGAATTCAAACACAAATACAACATTTGGAAGCAGATATTATTTTTTTGCAAGAGGTTCGTGGATCACAATATAAAATGATACAGCCGGAATATTGTCCACATTATGCATACGGAAAAAATGTAGTATATTCAAAAGGGCATCATGGCAATGCCATCTATAGTAAATACCCAATTATTTTTTCTAATAACCTTGATATTTCAATGCATCGATTGGAACATAGGGGCTTACTCCACTCTGTAATTCAGCTCCCCAAAAATAGTCAACCATTACATTTGTTATGCACACATTTAGGTTTATTTGCAAAAGGTCGCCTCAAACAATTAGAAATGATAATGCAATATGTTAATGATAATATTCCAGTGAATGCGCCCATTATATTAGGTGGTGATTTCAATGATTGGAAGGAGCATGCAACAAATAAATTGATTAAATCATTAGATTTTCAGGAGGCTTTTCTAAATATCTACCAATCATACGCCAAGACTTATCCAGCATGGAAACCTACATTTAAATTAGATCGTCTTTATTTTCGAGGATTTAATGTGAATTATGCCAATTCATTATCACTTCATCCATGGCGCAATCTATCAGACCATATCGCTTTAGAAGTCTCACTAAAACTAAATGTTTTAAGTTCATAATATTTAGAGGCACTTGTTCATGGAAGAGTTCAAAGAAATAATACTGATTGATGAAAATTACTTGCCAGAATTATTGGCAGATATTAATAACGCTAAACAAACAATAGACATGGAAGTCTATATTTTTGCAAATGATTTAGCAGGCCAAATGGTTACAGATGCCCTATGTAAAGCAACACACCGTAATGTAAAAATAAGGATTTTGGTAGATGGTGTGGGCTCCTTATCTTGGGGTGGAAATATGACTAATCAATTAGAGCATGCAGGAATTGCAACAAAAATCTTTCATCCGTTGCCATGGAAATTTTTGCACTGGAAATATGCAAATCATATATCCGGTTTTTTTATTTCTAAAATATTTTATTTAATAGCTAAAATAAATTCTCGTAATCATAGAAAGGTTTGTATTATCGACAAGACAATTGTGTATATCGGTAGTGCAAATATTAATGATCATCTAATAAGTGGTGACATACCAGGAAATTGTTGGAGAGATACCACTGTGAAAATAATAGGTATGGACCTAAACGGGATTCAATATGCTTTCGATAGAGCATGGGGCCATGTAACGATTAAAAGGTTTATTCTTAACGCATTTAAAAAAATTGTTTCTGATCCTGTTGTTCGTTTCAATTATTCTTGGCGATTAAGGCATAAGTTTTACAAATTATTATTAAATCGAATAAAGCATTGTAAAAAGAAAATTTGGGTCACCAATTCATATTTTGTGCCCGATAGTTATTTGTTGAAAAAATTGATAAAAGCAAGCCGAATGGGAGTTGATGTGCGCATTATATTGCCGCGACGATCTGATATATTTTTCATGCCAATAGTATCAGCAACATTTTATGAAAAGTTATTAAAGAGTGGTGTATTGATTTATGAATATTTGCCAACAGTGTTGCACGCCAAAATGTTAATCATTGATAATTGGTATTCAATTGGGTCTAGTAATTTAAATTACAGATCATTAAAGCATGACTTAGAGGTAGATGTAGAAATACGTACAGAAAAAGGCAAACAAATCATTGAGCAGAATTTTTTAAACAATATCAATCAATCATTCCAAATAAATATGAGTGATATAAAAACACAATCCTTATTTAAAAAAGTATTTGGCCAATTTCTCTTGTTTATGAGGCATTGGTTATAATATTAAAAGATTAGAAAGAAATAGAGTCAGCATGTCCACAAAAAAATAATGTATTTTTAGCGATGATCATTACAGCTTATAGTGAATAGTGTTTAAATAAACAAATTGCTTGTTAGTATGCATACCTTTCTGATAGTCTTTGTGACTTGCTTTTGCAGTGTAGATATTTGATTGTCCAGCGCATTTAAGGTGCCAATTACCAATTATGAAAACACGAATTTTAATTGTTGAAGATGAAATTACCATTCGCGATATGTTGCGTTTTGCTTTAGAGCCTGCTGGTTTTGATATTATGGAAGCAGGTTCAGCAAAAGAAGCTGAACTACAAATGACTAAAAATATGCCGCAATTAATTTTATTAGATTGGATGTTGCCTGGATTAAGCGGTGTAGATTTTGCAGGTAAATTAAAAACACATCCGACCACGCAGAATATTCCTATTATTATGTTAACAGCAAAAGCAGAAGAAAATAATAAAATAAAGGGATTAGAAACGGGCGCAGACGACTATATCACTAAACCATTTTCACCCCGCGAGTTAATAGCGCGCGTTAAAACCGTTTTACGCAGAGGCCCACTTGTATCTCTAGATGATTTAATAACTCTGAAGGATTTACAATTAAATATTAAATCACAACGCTTAACTATTAATTATGAGAATATCGAATTAACACCTATAGAATATCGCTTATTGCATTTTTTTATGACACACGCAAATCGCGTTTATAACCGTGAACAATTATTGGATCATATTTGGGGTGGCGAAAAATATATTGATGAGCGTACAGTTGATGTAACAATTCGTCGCTTACGAAATCGACTGAAACCATTTGGTTATCATGTTCATATTAAAACAATGCGTGGCTCAGGTTATCAATTTTTGAGAGATAAAATATGAAAAGTGGTGTGCAAGAATTATTAGCTTCACTACCTGAAGCCGTCATAACACATATTCAACATTTAGAGCGCATGCGCCAAGATTTCGTGGCCAATGTATCACACGAATTGCGTACACCATTAACGGTTATTCACGGTTATTTAGATATATTGTTGGATCAAGAATTAGATGAAACAAAGCCTTGGAAAAAAATATTCACGCAAATGCATCAACAAACTTTGCGCATGGAAAATTTAATCGAAGATTTATTATTATTATCGCGACTTGAAAGCCAAGAAAATGAAAACACAACAGAATCAAAAGTGTCTGTTTCTGCATTACTCGAGACGATTTGTTCTGAAGCAAAAGCATTAAGCGGTGATAAACAACATATTATTACTTTATTTACCGATAAAAAATTAATGTTAATGGGCATAGAAAATGAATTACGCAGTTTATTTTCTAATATTATTTTTAACGCTGTTAAATATACACCAGCAAAAGGTTCAATTACGATTGAATGGTATTTAGAAAATGATCAAGCACATTTTAAAGTCAAAGATACTGGTATTGGAATTGCACCAGAACATATTCCACGTTTAACAGAACGATTTTATCGAGTTGATCCCGCACGATCCCGCGAGAGTGGTGGCACAGGTTTAGGATTAGCTATCGCTAAACATGTATTGCTACGCCATGATGGCAAATTAGATGTTACCAGCAAATTAGGCAAAGGCAGCACTTTTTCCTGTGTTTTCCCTGCAGAAAGAAGTATTTCAATAATTTAGATAATAAAAAATCTTCTAAAGATAGCCCCTCGATTGATTCAGTTAAAAATTTATTGTTATTTATCACATAAAGTTTTTTATGGTGAAAAATTTTAGCAAACCAACTAAATTCTAACGGTGAACTTGCTTCTTTTTTACTTCGATAAATTCATTGGGTGATTTAACAAAATCAATTTCGTGTTCTTTGCTTTGCCAAAATGATAGAGGATCTAAAATATGTTCGCCTTCAATCGAAGCACGTCTTAATAATTCTTGGGCGACAAACTATTCGTACCACATACCCTGACTATGCTGAGGTAAATCAAGAAAATCAGAAACTGATCTAATTTGTGCAGGATGATATGCAGATGCAACTAACATATTTGTTAGATGAAATTTGCAGGTACTTCCCTCGTTTCTCATCAGGCGGCTTTCAGTTGGTATATGCTCTTTCTCACCTACTATTCATATCCTTTACTTCTGCAGCATGACCTTGTTTTAACTCATTTGACTCACAAACTGCTTCTTTTATATCAGTAAATCTATCAATGTATTTCCAATAATTAATCCATCGATCTCACTAAAATGTTTATCAAAAGTGCAAACAATGCAGCCAAATTCTAAAGCTTGTGCGGCAATCCACATATCATTAGTAGGAATTGGGGTGCCTTTATTTTTTAAAGTTATATACACTTGTGCATAAAAATTTGCAGTATCAAGTGATAATGGAAAAATTCGTATTCTAGAGGATTAGATC
>JAJYDF010000073.1 GCA_021777765.1 Pseudomonadota bacterium
CTGCCAGTAAAATAAGTTCTTTGTGAAAATGTCTCCATTTAAAACTTATCATCTGCGCAATCCTTTGCTAATATTTGGCAATAGCTTATCACTACCGGTTAGTTTTTGCGACGCAACCCCAAAGTATGCATTCTTTATTCCTCTATTGGACCTGCCTGCACTCGCCCAGTTATAGCTTATCGTATATTCCGCTACCGCATTGCCGCTCATGTCATAGATAAATTGCGTCTGGTTATAGATTGAGGTAGGAATATTCAGGGTTTGCGCATTGATTAATTCATGCCGGGCCAGGATCATCCCGTCATAGGTCGTATCCAATACTACCACTCCATACACTGCTCCATACTGGTTATAGCGGTAAATGAAGTATCGGTTGATTAAATAAATTATATTGTGTTGCTGTTTGGAAATTCGTTTGCAATTCTTGATCGCGATAGATGGTTTTTAATACAACAATATCGATTAAATCATATTTTGTGCGATATTCATCTAAATGCAATTTGGAACTTAAACTAAAATAAAGAAATTAATAGAAAATTGCCTGATTTTTACATTATTTGTCTTCAAATACATCGTCGAGTGTTTGTGCATCTATAACTCGCTCACCCCACAACAATAATGTCTTCGCATCTGCATGACTGAGAAGCTCTTGGTATTTTTTACTAATATCACCAAATTTGTGTTTGATTTGGCATATTAATAAATTACTTTCGCCTTGCATTACACCTTTTTCTATTCCAATCCGCTCTGCACTACTTACATATGCCATTTTCTTTGCCTCCTCTAGTTCATATACCTTCTGTAAATATTCTAGCTCAAATGCCCTGGGCAAACCAATTAGCCAGTCTATAAAATAATACAATGTCGTGATTTGTTTCTTGTCCATTCCTCTATCATATAATCGTCGCGTTAAGCTATATTTGATGTCCGCCCTTTCTTCGTCTTTTTTATTTTTAGCTTTTAATGCAACTAAATGCGTTAATATTATGCTCGCAAATGGCCTTCTATCTTTTTCTAATTCTTCTAACTTTTGCTCATAATCAATTAATTTAACCACTAAATAATCAAGACGTAATTTTGAACCGACTAGGCCCACTTCAAAATAGCTTGGACACCAAACTTTACTTTCATCTGTCAATACAGCACAACTGATGATCGGTTGTTGGTATTTATCATATAAACGATAAGCATAGGTAAACATCCTTTGTGGAAATTTATCATCACGTTGGCCTTGCACCTCAACATGGATCAATACCCATTGTTCCTGACCATCTTTTAAATAAACTTTAACAAGTTTATCAACTAACCTCGTTCCTGTTATGTTATCTTTTGATATTGCATGAAATTCCTTATCCAATGGTTCCCAATTCTTATCCCAATCAATCAGTTTCGATACTTCTGGCAAACAATAATCAAGAAAATCTTTTAAATATACATCCAGTACGTCTTTCCAGGCTGTATCTGGTTGATTTGGATTATTCTTACACATGAATATTTCCCACTCATTTGATCATATAATTATATTTTACTAAAAACATAATTAAAATAATACATAAAACTAAACGAATTTAGCATTAGCGCATCTCTCTTCTATGCCATACAAAAATTCAAGGCATTTTTTCTCGATTGTGTTTTTCACAAGATATATCTAGCTTAATGTGATTGAGAAATTTTTTGAGTCCCAATAAGTTACGCTTTTTATCCGAATCAGATTTGAATAGAAAAAAATAAAAAATCATCATGAAAATAATGATGCCAATTATATTGGCCATTGCTTGCGGAGTAAGGATTCCAAATACTTTCCAAGGGAGACCAAGCAATATCGCTAAAATAATGCCCACTATAGGCAATGTAAGAATCGATTCTGGCACAGTATTTTGCAACTCCACTTCAATTCTCTTAAGAATATGCTCGACCTCATCTAAATGATACATACCATGATTAAATAGATATTCTTTAAATAATAAATAGCGTAAAAACGTAAAGTTTTTCGAATCATATATCAATTCTTCTTGATATATCCTGGCATATTTTTCAAATACATACACGAAACATTTCGATTTAATCTTGTTTGCCATATAAAGTGCTGCAAGAAAAATAATTGAACCCATCCACCAAAACAATGCGCCATACTTAATAACAATCCAAAACCAATATATAATAGAGAAAATTAAAATTATAATGGAAGTTAAAAAGTACAGCCTTAATCTCCATGATGACTTTATAATCACCATTTTGAACAAATATCCCACAGTTAGCTTCACATAATAGTTATACAAATTTACAAAATATTTCATCCATTTCACCACTGCAAATAAAACAAAAAAATAATTAACAGGGTATAAAAAAATGAAAGCAACAAAATACCTCTAATCAACACCATTCTCTTCTATTTATTCAATATTTTTATCATTTCAATAGAGATATTTTTACTATCTTTACCTTTGACAATAAAAAATTACGATATAAATTTATTCCATTAAACAAATAGTTCAGAAACGACCCAATCTACCAAACCCAAATTATATTGTTTCATGAATAAGATGATTTCTTTAACCTGATAATTTTTACGATATAAACATAAAATATCGATCACCCCCTTATCAGCTACCCCATATATGAAATTATCACAATAATTAAATGCAAACCCATCCACAATAACCTTTTCACCATTATCAACAGATATATTTAAAGGGGTTTGCTCAACGACATTTAAAGTGCTTATTAATGCGTTCACAGTTAATAGGTGATTAGCAATAAGTTGTTTTATTTTATTCCTAGCGTGAATATTTGAATAACCAAATGATTTTAATCGGTGATGTTCTTTAATAAATTTAATCTGATTTAATTCGTTTTCGACAAGTTTTGTATTCTCTAATGAGAAAAATTCTATTTGCCTCCAATCATCCAAATGAATACGCAAATCCTTTTCTATTGCGATAACATGTGGTTTAATATTGGGTATATCACCAGATATAGTTGGTAAGCTAAAATTGATTTTTTTGCTGTTTATTATTTCAATTTTATTTAAGTACAACTTAAGATACCTTGTTTCTTTAAATTCAGATGATTGCATTGGCTCTGCTCTAACGACAACCCATTTAGAATTTTCAATTGTTAAAATAGTATTTAATTCAAAGCTGTCAGGCAATTGTTCAACCTGCATGTCAGCAAAAGAAAATATTTGTTTTGTATGATTATCGATAAATTCTACTCGGATTGTTTTAGAAAAAGATTTAGTTATCATTTAACCCTCATATGATTTTGAGAAAATTTAATAAAAGAATTATTTGATTTTGACTGTGGAATTCATTTTTAAATTGAGATCGCTCACATTTAGCTTAATATATTCAGCAGGCACCTTATCCGCTAACCAAACAAAATTATTACCAATATAAAATTTTATATTATTTTGATGCGCCTTTAATGCTTCTATTTTTAAAATAATTGGTTTATCACTTTTTCTTTTTCCCACATCTAATGCAATCTCTTTGTTCGTAGATAAGTGAACATATTGTCTTTTCATTGGTAATAAACCAAATTGTCTTATTCTTTCGATAAATTGAGGGCTTGTACCATGATATAAATATTCTGGAGGTATAGATGGTGTTTTAAGTAATTTTCCTGGAATAGAATGGCCGTATAATGCACGTATTTTATCACCTTGGATTTCATGTCGCTTTTTAGTTGAATCTTTTATAATCTGCTCAATATCGAACACTGTAATATTTTCGTATTCTTTATTTAAAGATTTAAGAGAAGACATAAATTCATCTATCGGAACCCACCCATTCTCATCAAGTTCTAGCTCATATATCCAAGGTTCGTGACGAAGGGCGTGTGAAATAATTCTGCTTACATTAGTATATTTCTTTGTTGGAATGCTCATTTTTACATAACTCTTTGTTATAAACATCAAAAGTGCCAGTGAAGTTTTTCATATTTGCTTTATCCAAATCCGTTTTATAAGTAAGTGGAAACAAATCACTAACATTATTAATAATATCATTAAATATCAAATCATCAATATTTTTATCAGCAAAACCTGGCAAATTATAATTAAATTTATAAGCCCTTCCTTTTATGAAAAGTGTAATGCAAAATACTTGATAAATTCCATTGATATATCCATTTATTTCACAATTGTTTGGAGTAAAAAAAGTTGTCTTAATTCGTAAATCTCGTGCTAAAAATGGCAATTCATCAAAATTAAACATTTTACAATATGTATCATCTGAATCATCCAGCTTCCATACAGGCCAAGATATAAAATCTGCTTCTGTTAAAATTTGTT
This sequence comes from Pseudomonadota bacterium, assembly GCA_021777765.1. GTDB lineage: Bacteria > Pseudomonadota > Gammaproteobacteria > DASZBR01 > DASZBR01 > JAJYDF01. Next base: position 4,295 of record JAJYDF010000073.1, read on the forward strand.
TATTGTCCATAAGTCATGACACCTTGATTTACTCTCGAATTAATTAAACCATTTATGCTTAAATCTTGTTCAACTGCTGTCCGGCCAGCATATGGAACTACAACTGCATATTGTCCCACACCCATTATCGGATTATATTTATCTCCAAATTCCTCAAAAATTGCCGGATCATTAAGTGACATAATTTGTACAGGAATATCAGTTATCCCCGCTAAATTAAAAGCAACTAACCTACGATTATCTAAACTAACCAATGTGCCATTAAAACTAACAACTTCTATTGGTGTTATTTCATTGGCAGATATAGAACCACGCAATAAATTATTGACTAGATCAATTACGGGAGCTCCATTTGTAAAGTTAGGGCTAACAGAATATTGCGACAACATAATATTCTGTGGATTAGCTCTAGTTAATATAATATTTGTTCCACTTGTTGCATTATTCAAAACGACACTTCTACCATCAGCATTTAATACAGGATTAGCAGCTGTATTATCCGCAAAAAGGCTCAATTTATCTAGGAAATAAGGCGCCAGAGTAGTATCAATCTTGTTCTTAGCATAATTCACTAATGTATTTCCAGCCGCACTTAATCTAGCTGCATCAATTTCAATTCCGCCTGGTATCAAAAGAGAACCTATCCCAAGCCCAAGACCAACCCCTCGGCCGAAATCATAATTGAATTTTTCCAATGAATTTAATCCATTGGTATTACTGACACTAAATGATAAACCATCTTCAA
>JAJYDF010000044.1 GCA_021777765.1 Pseudomonadota bacterium
TTATATCATCATTTTTTCTCTTTTACACTTATTTTTTTAGTGTTTTTTGCAATATTTTGCTTTATTCAGGGACGACTAAATAAAATACGTTTGTGCAAATCCGATGATGATTTCAGAAAATTATTGCCGCAATTTATTCAATTTTAATTCAGTGTACTTAACTGAACGCATACCTTTATAGGGTTTGCTTTCTTTGGAACTCTTGATTAAACCTTCTGAGTTGGAGCATTTGGTGTAATCTGAACATCTACACCAATCGATTTGCAGAAATATTTAATCAATTCTTCTTTTTCAGGCGCAGATAATTTATGAATTTCTGTTGCATGCATTTCGTATAGTTTATTGGCTAATGCTTGCTGAGGACTTTCTTGTGAAATTGGTACAGGATAAGTAGCAGAAGGTTTCTTGTCAAAAACAAGGCGATAATCTAAATTTTCAGTATGATTTAATGGCAGTGAGCTAAATATATTTAATCCTAGATCGATGCCAATAGGATGAACGGAAGAAGATGGATTTTGTACAAATCTGCTACGAATTTTATCTGCTAATATTGTAGAAATATTTGGGTTTCCAGAGATTGAAAGTTCAGTAAATTTAGTAAGATGCTCAATTAGTTTATTTGCTCCTTTATCACTAAGGCCATTATGAGAAACATCTAAATTGTTTATTGATGTGCTAACTAATATATCGATACCTTCATCTCGAAGATGATTATGTGAAAAATTTATACGTTTTAGCTGAGGTAATAATCGTAATACTTTACAACCTTCAGCTGTAATAAAATTGTTAGAAAGATTCACTGAGGTTATATGTCGTTTATTTTGTAATAATTCTTGTAGTCCCACCATATCATTATCATTTAAACCTAGATTGGATAGGTCTATATGTGTTACGTTTTCTTTAGCCTCATTTATTTCTTTCACTTTATATTCTGGAATATTGGACATGCTAATCACCTCTTAAAATACTATAACTATTTTTTTTCAAATTGACTGACTTTCTTTTCTTGTAATTTTTGTTGCGGGCTTAATTTTTCAAGTAAATTATCGATTAACTTAATGTCCACTTGATACTTTGATTCGACATATTTATTAAGTAAAGGCGCATATTCTTGATACTTTTTCAATCTATCAATTAAGTACCCTTGAACTTCAAGTGAGTCTTTCTTCTCTATTTTATCTAAATTTTTTCCGAAATTTTCAATAAAATCCAATCCTAATTTTATTTGCAAACACAAATTTTCTTTAACTTCTTGTCGTTGTGATGAAAGAATTAACCCTGCGACAGAAAGCTTTGCTTCACTTGCTCTATCTTTTAAATTTTCAAATTGAACATTAGCAATATGTTCCACATTAAGAAATTCATTTAAATAAGCTTGAGCATTGATAGCTTGGATACATCCTTGAGCTGTTAATTTGAATATGTTTAGTAATGTATTTTTTGAAGCATACTCTAATGTTTCAGCAAATTGACCAGTCAACTGGGCATATTTTATCTCTTTTAATTCTTTTTTGATAGGTTTATCTAAAATTTCTAAAATTTGTTTTTGGTTTATTTTATTACCAGTAGATTCGATTAAGTCTTTAATATGATCATCTAGTCGAAGTATCTTAAAATGTTTTATCTCAAATTCTATGGGTTTAATAACTAAGAAATATTATTTGATGAAAAAATGCAACTCAAAGATTGTGTGAAACGGCCGACTAATCTTCGCGCGTTAGTAGAAATATTTGCGTGTATTGATGAATTGGGGTGTATAGAAATTGCAAAATCAATAGATAGAGATTACATTTTGCAATTCTTTGCTAAACCAATTCAACTTTATCAATTTATATGTATGTATCCAGTGTTATCTATATATTTGAAGTTAGAACAATATTTAATCTCAATGTATACAGCGCTGGAAGATGTCAAAACAGTCATAACAAACTATCCTAGTTTTGCTGCAAAGTTATTCCTCAATAACAATATTATAAATTTATTGAGGTGTGGTAGTGATATATATGACGTCATTTCTTTATGCCCTGATAGGGGTGATATTTTGATGTCGAATAGTGACTGTATAAAAAAATGTAATGCCAGTGATTTTATTGAAATAATCATTTTGAATCCACGTGTAATCTTGGCATTGTTGGCCAGCAATTGTGTTAATCATGTTATGCTATCTCATAATCAAATTTATCAAATAATGGTGAACTATCCTGAATGCGCGGAACAAATAAATTTAAAAATTAAAAAACGTGAAGAAGTAAGTTGTAATGGAAGAGATAACATAATTTCTAAATATTATGATATGTTTGGTCGTGTAATAAGTGAGATAAATCAGAATGGTCAAATCTATTATACTTATAATTCTGATAATCAACTTAAATATATCTCCACATCAAGTCATGAAGAACATTATGAGTATGATGCAGCAGGAAATTTAATAAGAAAAACAACTTATGAATTTCAGCGCGGTTCATATAATCAATCTGATGCCTCACAAAATTATGAGCAATGTAGCGCATTGGGCGCTAATGGTGTTAACGTTTATGCTCAAACGTTATCAATAGAAACGGATTATGATCAGCATTCTCTACAGCAAGTTCCACAAAGTGCTAATTTAAATAGCTCTCGTGAAAATATTGAATATTATTATGCAAATTTAATTGATATATTGTTGGTTTTATCTGCAAATTTAGATAAATTATCAAAGACGCAAATTAGAAGAAGGCATAATGTTATTTATTATTATGATGCTAGACACAATATCATAAATTTAACTGATGAAAATAAAAATCTGGATCAATTATTAAAATATTGTCAAGAGATGATAAAAGATGGTTCATTATTTATTGATCGATTAGAGAAAAATCAATTAATATTAATCCCTGAATTTTTTAGTTCAGCGCACTATTTCAAATTATTGATGGAATCAAATAATCAACAATTATTAATAAGACTAATTTCCTGGTTTCACTTAATTACAGATCCACGTCAAATAGCAGAGATTGCTTTTTCTCTTTGTTCATATACTGTCAACAATAAACTATTTTCTTTTCAGCAAACATTATTAGGATACCTAAATAAGTTATTTGGAACCTATTTAATGCCATTTCAGAGTTTATCTATTGAAAATGTTAAAGGTGTTATCTCTGGGTTGGAAAATAAAAAGCATTCATGTGCTTACTTGTTAATCGGATACTTATTGAACCAGGCAATTGAACAGCAGCTTGATATAGATAATAAAACATTGGAAATAATGTTAATGGATGCCCTGCGTTTATATCAGCAAGCTGCTGCAGAGCTAATCTGGCATATCAATTGCAATTATCAAGATCAATTTCATTCGATTAAAAATTATATTATCCATATTCAACGAGAAAGTGGTATCCAAATCAGCCCCTCTCAATTTTGTAGTTCGGATGGCTTTGTAAGCGGGAAATTTAATAAGTTCAAAATGGATGAAAGTAAATATCGTGTGCCAGTTAATTTATTGGCTGAGCATACATTGTTTGCTTCAAGTTATCGTGAAATGCCAAAACTAAATAAGTCAATGGAACAGAAGGCTGAAATGAATGAAAATATTGCTCATCCATTATTGTTGACTTATGTTGGATAAACCTTACCATGCTTTGCCTTTACATATGATTTTTTTATCAAGTATAATTATTTTATCACTTAAAAGGTGATAATTAACGAGTATATTATTTATGGAATTTAATGATTTAAACAAAGTCGGCTATGAAACCAGCAATATCACAGTTTAATGATCTGGTAGAAAATTTAAAAAAAACCAAAGCTAGGAATTTCACAGAACTAGAAATAATGGATTATATAAAACCATATTTGGTCGATTTAATTAAGAATTCGTCTTCCTGGTTAGAAGATAAATATTACAAAGTTGATCAAGAGGCGGGATTTAATGGCTTTAAGATATATGAAGAACCGGATCATGCGTGCGCAATCTATGTAACCACTTGGCTGCCAAGTCGAGGAGCTCCACCACATAATCACGGAACTTGGGCATTGATTGGTGGATTGCTCGGTGAAGAAACAAATACTTTTTGGCGTAGACTAGATGATTATTCTAAAGAAGGATATGCAGAAATTCAAAAAATAAATGAAGTTGTATGTAAACCGGGTGACATTCTTATGCTTGACTCAAACTCAATTCATAGCGTTATCAATCAAGCATCGCATATATCTATTTCAATTCAAATCTACGGTAAACATCCCCATTACACCAATCGAGTTCAATTTAATATAGAGACTAATGAAACAACACCATTTTATGGTAAGGAAGCTTCTGTAATAGAAGATTAGATGTGGCTTATTTAAATGCTAGAAAAATTATTTATTCTGTAATGCTAAAACTATTTCATTGGGATCATAATGAATTGTTTCATTCCAAACACATCTCTCTAAAGAATTGTAAAGATTTTTTCCAGATTGTGTATGCATAAATACAGCATCGTGTTGCTGATCATCTTGTGGAATATACAAGATAGCCTTTTCACCGAATAATTCTGGTGGTACGCCAGCAAAATCAGAAGTTAAAGTAATCGTACCGGCAACAGTTTTGTGTTGCGTTTCGAACCCAATAGGATAGGCTAAATAGTTAATTAATAATGTAAATAAAAGTGGATGAATATCTTGTGGAAAAGAAAGTTCGAATTTATTGTGACTTATTTCTGTAGTTGAAATAGTGTAATCAGGATAGCCGTTATTTTTATACATATTTTGAAAATCTGAAAGAATTTTTTGTAATTCGTTGTAATTCCACCCTTCAATAATAATCATGTTGTTATTTGGAATCGTTTGGTTAAAAGGTTTAGTTATTGTATCGCGAGCTTGATTTGATGATTTGATACAGATCAAATATGTCGCAAAAATAACTGCTAAGATCAGTGGAATAATGAATATATAGATAAATGTTTGATGATTCATATTGATGTTTTTACTTATATTGTGAAGTTTGAATAAAGATTGCTAAAAAATTATGAGTGAATATGATAAATGAATTATCAATGAGTGACAATCAATAATTAATTGAACGAGACACATCTAATTGCTTTTCTTCGTTATTTAAATGGTTTTCTAAGTTTTGGAGAATTTGTTCTAATAATGTAACTGATTGTTGATCCAGCACTTGAGGATTTTTTCTATTCAAAACAAGTAATATTTTTTGTTGTGTTCCATCATCGACATCGAACATTTCGGTTAATCTTTTTAAATTATTATCAAGCTCGCTAAGATTATTATTACATTCTGAAGTTAATATTTCTACAACAGCATTATTAATGTCTTTGATACGTAATTCTTTTTGACAGACGATCGTTTGGTCGAGATCCGAGCTGATATCATTGTATATATCAACTTTTCTTTCATATTGGTCTATAACCGCTTCCGATTGTAGCCGGGTATATTGATGATTCATGGCTACTGAAAAAGTTACAAAATAGATTATGATAATAGCAAATACCACAATCAAAAAATTACGTAATTGTTCTCTGTCATCTCTATTTGTCATAATAATCTCACTTGATTTATGTAAAATACAATTTCATCATGTAAAAATATTTTGTATTTATTACTTTATATAGTTACATAAAGTGATAATTATTTTTTTGATAAAAATCAAGGATCATGGTGGCAAACAGTGACTACTTATGTGCTAATTGAGAGGTGTAATTAATCTTTTAAATGCGCGCGACAGATATCTTCACGAATAATATTGATTGCAATGATTTGAAATCCCCGCATCTTGATATTCTAACGCTGATCAAATATTTTTGTGTTTTAAATCAATTTTTAGATTAAGGATTTGCTTGATAACTAATTTTATTATTTTTTTGTAAATACTCCAGAAGATAATCTTTGGCACTTTTGTTATCACCATCAAGCTTATCAGCATTGGCTCCTTGTTCTTTTAGGTGATGATAAAGTTCGGCATTTCCTTTTTTGGCGGCATAATGAATTGCTGCTAATTTTTGTGTGCCAGCAGCTTCATTAATATCGATTTGTAATATTTTTTTGTATGAAAGCAATATTTTAATTAAAGCAAATGCTTTTGCATCGGTCGAGGTACAAGCGATTCGCAATGCTTTTGAATATTGCATATTATTAATAGCATCACTAAATGGTTTAAATGCTTGTTTTTCAGTTTGCAAAATGGGATTAATTCTTTGGCAAAGTTGTTGATGGGCTTGTTCTTTGGCAGTATGCCAACCTAATCCTTTCGCCATTGTTTTGGCTAGTAGGCTACCAATTGAACACGCTACGATATTAGTCCCAAATGATGCGATTGCTTGCTGAGGCCCATTTACTATGGAATCTGCTGTACATACTGTCGCGGTAAGACCATATTGAAACATTGTATTTAACTTAGATGATTTAGAAGCTTTTAAAGCTTCGGTCAAAAATGACGTAATGAGTACAAGTAACATAGGAACATAAATCTGCCACATTAAAGAGATATTATCGTCATTTGACCTTGCATAATTGATAGCACCAATAAAAGATACATAAGTTAATTTAATTAATAAGCAGAGTAATAGAATACGGTTGTATTTATTATGTTCAAAATATGTTCTGGATATGTCTTCGCAGAAAGAATAACCTGCAGGATATAATGCCGGCGTTAATGATGAATTCAACTGTGAAATAAAATTAAGTTTTGTCTCAGAGCTATTTATTTGTGGAGGTGGTGTATTTGTCTTTTGATTGGGACATAAGCTATTTATTAAATCTTCCGTTATCTGACCACCATCACATCTTTCCTGCAAAACTGCCCGGATTTCAAAATAGCTTACTACACTTAAATCCTTAACAGGGAGACTGTTTTGACACTGGAGAAAACTATTCAAACAATCTGCTTGTTTCGCCGATAAACATTCTCGTAATTTAGGAAAACAGTGCTCATCAGCAGCGATATTTGCTAAAACCCTTGTTCTAATTAAATACAAAATATTTAATGCCTCTTTTTGAGCTTGAGATAAAGAGCTCCAAATTTTAACATCATTATTATTAAAATAAGTTAAATAAATATTTTCTAACGATGTTAAATCGTTTTTAGTGCGAGTTGGCAAGGTGCTAACAAATAACTCTCTGATATTTTGTAAATCATAAGTGTCCCTTGTGATATAAGTATCATTCCCTATCGGCCAAAAATTAATTATATTTCTTGTAACAATATCTCTGTTAGCGATCTTGCTAATGTCAAAAATGCTACCGATATTTGATATAGAGATGTTGTTAATCTTGGTGAGTTCTTGGAGCGTATATTTACTTTTAGAAGTATCTCCAAAAGTGTACATTGAATTGCTGCACATTTGAGATAGTTTTGTGAGGGTTTCTCTATTTACACTTTTTTTGTGTTCAATACAATTTAATTGATTAAATAGGGAGTTCATTAATTTAGAATACGAACTCAAACGTTGTATGAGCATATTCAGTTCGCTTTGAGATCCTTTTTTATCCATAAAATCAATTACGTGAGTGACTTCATGTCTGAGCAGAATATCTATTGATGCAATGAGTACTGATTTAGGTAATTTAGCATCAAAATATTTAGGATTCACATGAATTACATTTGAGACAACATGATATCGGGCTATGGTTTCGGTTTCTCTATTGGCGAATGTTAGTTTATTAATTAGCGCCCTTATTAAATAAGATCGGAACCATTCGTTTGTGTTTGAGAGGGATTTGAGTCTGTCTTGGATTAATTGTCGAGTAGCATTATTTAAATTTTTTGTAGCGTTTAATATTAATGTGTGTATATCATTTATTTCTTTCATTATGTTTTACCTTAAATTATTCTGCTTTAACTATGATGTATGTTGTTCAAAATAAAAAATTCATGGTTTTAAATGGTGGATTACAAGTTTTTCTTGCTGAGGATTTTTCCTATATAACTAGTGATATTTTTTGATCGACTTCACATTAAATATTTTGAGAATATTAATCTTTGTAATTCTTATCAAAGGCAATCATTATATTTGAAATATCAAGATGAACATAGTTTAGTTAGAGATTATTTTTCTCTGTAAGGTATTGAGAAGAGTGATTTGTTCCATTTAAGTAGATATAATTCAAATTGTTTATTCGATTTTGAAGTTTGCAAATTATCAGAGGACATCCATGACCTTCGTCGTCACCGAAAATTGTATAAAATGCAAATACACCGATTGTGTTGAAGTTTGCCCTGTCGATTGTTTTTATGAAGGGCCTAATATGCTGGTGATTAATCCGGATGAATGTATCGATTGTGCATTATGTGAACCGGAATGTCCGGCGAAAGCGATTTTTTCAGAAGAAGATGTGCCGGAAAATCAAAAACAATTTGTTGAAATTAATGCGCGGTTATCTAAGAAATTTCCGAATATAACGCATCGTAAGCAACCTATGTCTGATGCTGCGCAGTGGGATGGTGTGGCGGATAAGTTGCAGTATTTGGAGGAGTAATTAACTTCTCCCGCAGGCGGGAGAAGGAAAAAAACACATATGACACCAACTATTCTTGCTATAGAAACAGCTACTGAAGCATGTTCCGCTGCATTATTACATCGCGATCATTTATACGAGCGATATGAACTAGCGCCGCAGAAACATAATTCATTAATATTACCCATGTGTGAAGATTTAATGCATGAAGCGCAAATTCAATTTTCAGATTTAAATGCATTGGCATTTGGTTGTGGGCCGGGGAGTTTTACTGGGTTAAGAATTGCTGCGGGAATTATTCAGGGAATTGCATTTGCGCATCAAATACCAGTTATTCCCATCTCAACTTTACGTGCGCTGGCGCAAGAATTATATCGACAAAAAAAAGCGACAAAAATATTAACGGGATTAGATGCCAGAGTGAATGAAATATATTGGGGCGTTTATCAATTAGATGATTTGCAATTAATGCAAGCCGTGCATGATGATCAATTAGTGAAGCCTGCTGAAATTTATGTGCCTGAAAACAGCGGTTGGATTGGTGTAGGTGGAGCATGGCAGGTGTATGGTGAGCAGTTGCAAAATATTTTGCAGGATAAATTAATTGAAGTTGTTCCGAATGTGTATCCGACTGCGACAGCGGTTATTTTGTGTGCGAAACAGGATTATTTGCAGGGGAAGGTTGTTTCTGCTGAAAAAGCGTTACCAGTTTATTTGAGGGACAAAATTGTAAAGTAAGTTGATTATATATCCCGGGTTACGCCCTTTGTTTGAAATAGTTCATGGTAAATAATTAAAGTAATGTAAATTTAATTATCTTTTCAATTGGCTTCACCCAGGCTACGTTTATTACGACTTCTTTGTAGCACTTAGCCAAGCATCACAGTTCTGTCGTGTGTAAGCTATTAGAAACAAGTTATCAAAATTTCTCTGTAGTCACCTCCGAAATATCATGTACAATAGTGCTCTTTTTTTTGAGCTATCTATTGAGGGTGTTCTATGCAAAGAGGGGTGACTAAACCCACCATTATGCCAAACGTGCAACAACTGCCGCGTCATATTGCAATTATTATGGATGGCAATGGACGATGGGCGAAACGCCAATTTTTACCCAGAGTGGCTGGACATCGGGCAGGTGTGGAAGTTGTACGAAAAATTACCAAAGCTTGCGCAGAGAAAGGTATTGAGGTGCTGACATTATTTGCATTTAGTACCGAAAATTGGCAGCGTCCTAAACAAGAAGTTAATGCAATTTTAGAAATATTTTTATCAGCTCTCGATCGCGAAGTTAAAAAATTACATGAAAATAATGTGCAATTAAGAGTTATCGGTGGTGAAGCGAGATTTAGTCCTGAGTTGCGACAACGCATCAATGCTGCACAACAACTTACTGCACAAAATACCGGATTAAAATTAGTGATTGCATTTGATTACAGCGGGCAATGGGACATTAGCAATGCTGCCCGTCTTTTAGCAATGAAAGTGCAAGCCGGTGAATTAACATCAGAACAAATTACACCGCAATTATTTGAACAATTTTTAAGTACTAAAGATTTACCAGAGCCTGATTTATTTATTCGTACTTCTGGCGAGCGTCGTATCAGTAATTTTTTATTGTGGCAATTAGCGTATACAGAATTGTATTTTACCGAAGTGCATTGGCCGGATTTTTCTGTTGCGGTGTTGGATGATGCGATAAATTATTTTGCGAGTCGCGAGAGAAGATTTGGTTGTACGAGTGAACAGTTGAGTGAGCAGGTAGCGTAGTTCGGTAAATTATTTAAATACGCCCTCATCCGCCTTCGGCACCTTCTCCCGCGAGCGGGAGAAGGAAAAAAATATTAATAAGGAAATCATTTAATATCCATGTTAATCAAACGAGTTATTACCGCAATAATATTAATCCCTTTAGTATTATTAGCCCTTTATTTTTTACCCCCATTTTGGTTTGCTTTATGTTCAGCAATAGTTATTGCTTTAGCTGCATGGGAATGGTCGCGCTTAATGGGATTACAAAAAACGATCTCACGCGTTTTATATGTTGATTTAATCGTTTTATTATTAATTGCAGCAAGCTATTTGTCGCCATTATGGTGGTTATGGCTAGCATTAATCGGGTGGATCAATGCATTAATTCTGCTGATTATTTTTGAAAAAAAATCACAAACCGTTTTACATTCAAAATTATTAAGAGGTATTGCTGGAATTTTTGTATTAATTCCTTGTTGGGTCAGCATTAATTTCCTTTGTTTTATGCCACCAAGACCAATATGGTTATTAATGATGTTAATTGTGGTGTGGGTGGCAGATATTGCCGCTTATTTTGTTGGACATCGTTTCGGCAAAAATAAATTAGCACCAAAAATTAGTCCAGGTAAAACAAAAGAAGGTGTCTATGGTGCGTTGATTATTACTTTAGTTGTTGCTTTAATAGCAGCTTTGGCATTGCACTTGCCTTTGGTTCGTGTGCTGCTATTTGCAGTTTTAATTTTAATGACTGTAATTGCCTCGATTATTGGGGATTTGTTTGAGAGTTTATTAAAACGCCAAGAAGGCCTGAAAGATAGTGGAACGCTGTTGCCGGGCCATGGTGGCATTTTAGATCGCATAGATAGTTTGACCGCAGCAGCGCCGATTTTTACATTTGGTTTGATTTTGTTGGGGATGCTTTAAAACACCCTCATCCGCCTTCAGCACCTTCTCCCGCAAGCGGGAGAAGGAAAAGAATGAGGATTAAAAAATCTCACAGATTTAATACTAGGCGTTTGCTTGTTGAGTCATTATAATCGTCCGTCGGATTTTAGGATAAAGTTAACGAAAAGGTAAATTAAACAACATGACTCTACTAAAAAAATTGTTGTGGTCGTCATTATTTTCGATATTGATTATTACCAATGCATTAGCAGCACAAACATTTGTAATTCGCAATATTCAAGTGCAAGGACTACAAGGAATCAGCAAAGCAACCGTTCTCAATTATCTTCCTGTGCATGTAGGGGAGACATTTGATCCATCCAAAACAGATGAGATAATTAACGATCTTTATCAAACTGGATTTTTCAGCAACATTAGTTTAGCGCGTGCTGGAAATACATTAATCATCAATGTATCAGAACGCCCAGTCATTGGTAGCATTAAAGTCACCGGAAATAATATGATCACTAAAGATCAAATCAATGGTGTCTTAAGTAATGTGGGATTAGTTGAAGGCCGCGTTTTTGATCAATCCGTATTAAATAAACTCACGAATAGTTTACAGAGCGAATATTATAGTATCGGACATTACAATGCTCGCGTGACAACGACTGTTACACCTGAACCACGTAATCGTGTTGCCGTATTAGTGACTGTTTCTGAAGGCCGTGTCGCCTTAGTTGAACATATTCAAATCATTGGCAATACTGCATTTTCAAGTAGTGCAATAATTCATGCCATGACATTAACGACACCCAAATGGAATACATTTTTTACACAATCCGACCATTATTCTAAAGATAAATTAGATGCTTCAATGGATGGTATTCGTAATTATTATTTAGATAGAGGTTATCTCAAAATTAAAATTGATAGTTACCAAGCCTCTATTGCGCCTGATCGTAAATCCATATTTCTGATTGTTCATCTCACTGAAGGTCCCATTTATTATGTGAGTGGCTATGACATTGTTGGAAATTTAATTTTACCCAAAGCAAAATTAGAAAGTATGGTGAAATTAAAACCGGGTGATCCTTTTTCACGTGCAGAAATTGTTGATGCGACAAAACGAATGATGCGTGCATTGGGTAATCAAGGTTATGCTTTTGCTGATGTGAATGCCATTCCTACGATTGATGAAACAACGAGAAGAATATTTATTTCATTTCACGTAAATCCAGGTAACCGTATTTATGTGCGGCGAGTTAATTTTGCCGGAAATACCAAAACAGCTGATTATGTATTACGCCGTGCAATGCGTGTACAAGAAGGTGGCATGATCAATTTAGATGATATTGATGAATCCACCCGTAATTTAAATATGTTAGGTTATTTAGGAAATGTAAAAGAAACAACTAATCCTGTTGTGGGCACAAATGATCAAGTCGATGTTGATTATAATGTGACAGAAAAATCTTCCGCAGCTGCAACCGCTGGTGCTGGATATGGTACTGATGGATTTGTATTAAGTGCCGGTATTAATGAATCAAACTTTTTAGGTACTGGTGATTCTGTTGGTATTAATTTCAATAGTGATCCCTACGAACGTACTTATAGTTTTAGTTTTAATAATCCATGCATTAATCAATATTGTGTGTCACGCGGATTTACTGTTTATGACACATTAACAACACCATTCGCAGTGAATTTAGGTTCATTCTATTCAACTAACGAATATGGATTTAATGTTGCGTATGGCATACCTATTTCAGAATACGATAGTTATCAATTAGGGTATGGTGTTCAACATACAACATTACATAATGGAAATGAATCGACTGTCGAAAACGGTGTTGTTGTTCCGATCGGTTCAACGATGGTGCAAAGTTTCATAAAGGATAATGGTAATGAATTTAATCAATTATTATTATCGTTAGGTTGGACTCGCGATACGCTTGATAGAGCCGTATTTCCAACAAGTGGTTTAAATCAAGCCGCTGCAATTCAAATTTCTACACCAATCGCTAGTACACCGCTTGATTATTATAAGCTGACTTATCAAGCACATTGGTTTTTACCGATGTGGGATGATTATATTTTCACCGCGGAAGGTGGTGCTGGATATGGAAATAGTTATGGTTCTCCTGGCGCATTACCTTTCTTTGATAATTATTATGCCGGTGGTATTGGATTTAATGGCGCGGTTCGTGGTTATGAAACAAATACTTTAGGTCCGCAAGATAATACCGGAACACCTGTCGGTGGTAATGCCATGTTGGCAGGTAGTTTAGGATTAATTATTCCAACACCAATTGATGATACATTACGCACAACATTATTTGTTGACGCAGGTAATGTATTTGATACTAAGAGAGCATATAATGTGCCGTTCGAAAGTCCATCTGTACCAACACCAGGTGCTCCGCAAACTAATAATTTCCCTGTGGGAATTGATTTAGGTGAATTACGTTATTCAACGGGTGTGGAATTTGATTGGCAAGTACCTGTTGTCAATGCGCTACTCACATTGAGTTTTGCTAAGGCGTTAAATCCATCTAAGACGGATCAAACGGAATGGTTCCAGTTTAATATAGGAACGAGTTTCTAATTTTATCCTTCTCCTCTTATAGGAGAAGGATAAACGAATTTTTTTAATATTTTATTTTTGAGGAGTTAAATAATGCGCAATGTAGTAAAAATTATTCTGCCAGCTTTTTTATTATTCTTATTAAGTTTTTCTGTTTACGCACAGAATGAACAAGCTGCCCTGAGAATTGGTGTGATTAATGTGCAACAAATTATGCAAAAATCACCTATGGCAGTTGCATTAAATAAATCATTAAAAGATCAATTTCAGCCAAGACAAGCTGAATTAGTCAATGCACAATCCAATTTACAAGCAGAAGTCGATAAATTAAATAAAAATGGCGCAGTGATGAGTAATTCTGATCGCAGTGCTTTACAAGATAAAATTATTGCTGATAGAGCCAATTTGCAAGGAATGAGTCAATCATTTCAGCAAGATCTCAATGCTGCTCAAACACAAGCTATGCAACAATTTATGACTAAATTACAATCAGCTGTTAATGCTGTTGCTGCTGCTGGTAAATATGATTTAATTTTACAACGTTCTGGCACACCTTATGTTAGCAGTGCGTTAGATGTTACCGATCAAGTGTTGGCACAATTAGCTAAATCATAATCATACTTTTTTTTCCTTCTCCCGCTTGCGGGAGAAGGAAAAAAATCATAGGTGAAACCATCTTGCAAAAATCCACATATACTCTAGCTGAAATAGCTAAACACATTAATGCAGAATGTAGAGGTGATGCTGATTGTTTAATTTCTGGTATATCCTCATTAGATAACGCGCAAACAGGGCAAATTGCATTTCTTGAAAAATCAAGTTACAAAAAATATTTACCAGATACAAAAGCTAGCGCCGTTATTTTAACAGCTGATAATGCAGCATTATGTAAAGTGAATGCCTTAATCACACAAAATCCGTATTTAGGATTTGCAAAAACAGCGGAATTATTTGAAAAACCACCAACATTTACTCCCGGAATTCATCCCACGGCAATCATTGGACAGAATTGTAAAATTGATCCAATGGCGAGCATCGGTCCTTATTGTGTTATAGAAGAAAATGTAGAAATTTTAGCTAATACAATTATTGGTGCCCATAGTTTTATTGCTAGCAGAATTAAAATAGGTACAAATTGTCGTTTACATCCACGCGTCACATTGTATGCCGATGTCACTATTGGTGCTCACGTGATTATTCATAGCGGTGCTGTAATTGGCAGTGATGGATTTGGAAATGCACAAGATCGCGGTCAATGGCATAAAGTTCCTCATTTAGGTGGCGTAGTAATTGGTAATAATGTCGAAATTGGTGCAAATACCACAATTGATCGCGGCGCCTTAGATAATACAACGATTGGTAATGGTGTTAAATTAGATAATTTAATTCAAGTCGGTCACAACGTTAAAATTGGTGATCACACCGCTATAGCAGGAAATGTTGGTATTGCAGGCAGTGCTGTTATTGGTAAATATTGTATGATTGGTGGTCATTCAGGAATTAATGGCCATATCGAAATTACGGATCGCGTATTAATTACTGGCATGACACAAGTGATGAAATCAATTAATACACCAGGAATATATTCATCAGGTACAGGGATGATGAAAAATGCTGAATGGCATAGGAGTGTTGTACGTTTTCGACATTTAGATGAACTTGCAATGCGCATTCAACGATTGGAAAAATTACTTAATGAAAAAGAGACAGTATGAGTGAAATGAATATCCATGAAGTTTTAGCTTATTTACCGCATCGATATCCTTTTGTATTAATCGATCGTGTTCTTGAAATTCAAGCGGGCAAATCATTAGTTGCATTAAAAAATGTGACCATTAATGAACATTTTTTTGCGGGACATTTTCCACATCGTCCTGTGATGCCCGGTGTGTTAATGCTTGAAGCATTAGCGCAAGCCGCGGGTATATTAGCATTTAAAACCTGTAATGATCTGCCTGGGAAAGGCCCTAATTTTGTGTATGCAGGTATAGATAATGCGCGGTTTAAACATATCGTTGAACCGGGCGATCAATTATTTTTGCATGTTGATTTAATATGGACAAAACGTGATATCTGGAAATTTCAAGGAACTGCTAAAGTTGCTAATCAAGTAGTAAGTAGTGCAGAAATGATGATTGCCAGAAGGAGCGAAAAGTGATCGATAGCCGTGCAATTATTGATTCATCAGCAAAAATTTCTGATGACGTAGAAATTGGTCCTTGGACTTATATCGGACCGCATGTGGAAATTGGATCTGGTACAAAAATTGCTTCCCATGTTGTCATTAAAGGTCCCACCAAAATTGGTAAAAATAATCAGATTTTTCAATTTTCATCTATTGGTGAAGATCCGCAAGATAAAAAATTTAATGGTGAACCTACATTATTAGAAGTTGGCAATAATAATATTTTCCGTGAATGCTGCACAATTAATCGGGGAACTGTGCAAGGCGGTGGTGTTACGCGTATTGGTAATTACAATTTAATTATGGCCTATGTGCATGTTGCGCATGATTGCATCATCGAAAATGATGTTATTTTAGCGAATAATGCAGCTTTATCAGGCCATGTTGTTGTTCATGATTATGCCATTCTCAGCGGTTTTTCAGCAGTACATCAATTTTGTCATATTGGTTCTTATAGTTTCTTGGCGGGTTACACACCGGTCGGAAAAGATGTATTGCCTTATGTTTTAGTTTCTGGTCATGAAGCAGCCGTTTGTGGATTAAATACCGAAGGATTAAAACGACGTGGATTTAATGCAGAAACAATTAATCATTTAAAACGCGCTTATAAAATTATTTTCCGCAGTGGTTTAACGGTTGTGCAAGCACAAGAACAATTACAAGAAATGGTCAGTGAATGTCCGGAAGTACAATTATTTATTGATTCATTAAAACAATCTGCACGTGGAATTGTCAGATGATCTCATTACGCATTGGCATGATTGCTGGAGAAGCTTCTGGCGATCTGCTAGGTGCAGGATTAATTCAATCTCTCAAAGAAATTTATCCTGAAATAATTATTGAAGGAATTGCTGGTAGCCAAATGCAAGCTGCTGGTACACGTTCATTATTTCCTATGGATAAATTATCTGTTATTGGTTTTAGCGAAGTTATATTACGTCTCAGAGAATTATTGACTATTCGATCACAAACGAAAAAATATTTTCTCGATAATCCCCCAGATATTTTTATTGGTATTGATGCGCCTGATTTTAATTTACCGATTGAAAAAGCATTAAAAAAAGCAGGTATTTTGACGGTGCATTATACCAGTCCTACAATTTGGGCATGGCGTTACAAACGTATTTTTAAAATAGCAAAAGCTGTTAATTTAATATTATGTTTATTTCCATTTGAAGCGCCTTATTATGATGCGGTGAATGTATCTGCAAGATTTATTGGTCATCCTTTAGCCGATTTAATTCCTTTAGAAGTTGATAAAATTGCTGCGCGAAATGCATTAGATTTACCACAAGATGCAAAAATTGTTGCATTATTACCTGGCAGCCGGTTTGGAGAAATTAAATATTTAGGTCCTGAATTATTGCATGCGGCTGAATTATGTTTGGCAAAAATGCCTCATTTAATATTTATTAGCCCAATGATAAATGTACAACGAAAAAAACAATTCGAACAATTAAAAGCACAACTCGCACCACAATTACCATTAATTATTATTGAAGGTCAATCACGCACAGCAATGGCAGCGGCTGATGTGATTGCATTAGCATCAGGCACAGCAACTTTAGAAGCATTATTATTAAAAAAACCGATGGTGGTTGCTTATAAAGGATCGGCGTTATCTTATTTTATTGCCAAAAATTTAGTTAAATTAAAAAATTTTTCACTACCCAATATTTTAGCTGGTGAACAATTAGTGCCAGAATTTTTACAGCATACAGCTACACCGGAAAATATTGCGCAAGCAGTGTTACATTATTTTGATGATAAAAATGAAACAGAAAAATTAATTCAAAAATTTACGGATATTCATTTACGATTAAAATGTAATGCCAATGAAAAAGCAGCGCAGGCCATACATGAATTATTAATCAGTCATGAATTAAAAAATAAATGTAGCCTGGGTGTATCAAATGAAAATCCAATTCGAGCTGAGAAATAAAGTTATTTGATTAATTTTGTGTGGAATAAGGCGTAACCCGGGAACCGCTGAACCTGGGTTACGCCTGATAATTAACAAAATATCGTATAAATCAGATGTTCAAAATTCTAAATTGGTTTTTCATTTGCTACACCCAGGCTACATTTTTTACATAAGGATGTTTTATGGCGTTACCCAAAAAATTGCCATTATTAACTGCAGGAATTGATGAAGCCGGACGTGGTCCATTAGCAGGTCCTGTTGTCGCTGCTGCTGTGATATTAAATCCCAAAAAACCCATCAAAGGATTAAATGATTCAAAATTATTATCTGAAAAAAAACGAAATATTTTAGCTGAAATAATTCGTGAAAATGCGATCGCATGGTCAATAGCAAGAGCAGACGTACACGAAATTGATAAAATAAATATTTTGCAAGCCAGTTTATTAGCAATGCAACGTGCAGTCGCTGCATTATCAATTCCACCTGAACACGCACTTGTTGATGGTAATTGTTGCCCAAAATTATCTTGTGTTACACAAGCAATTGTTAAAGGAGATTTATTAATTCCTGCAATCAGTGCTGCATCAATTCTGGCAAAAGTGACACGTGATGCAGAAATGATTGAAATGGATAACCAATTTCCAGGATATGGTTTTGCAGAACATAAGGGATATGGCACTGAAAAACATCTCAAAGCAATACGTCAATTAGGTATCACTGAAATTCACCGCCGATCTTTTGCGCCTGTACACGAACGGCTCACATTCGAGTTTAATTTATTGCAAGAAATAGATTAAAAAATAATACGCATAATGTTATTTTTAATATCGAAATAATAATCATTCCTAATAAATTCACGTTTAATTTAAATATGGTAATTAATTTAATTTTTAGTTAAAATGCGCATCTCTTTTGAATCACGAGAGATGAAATTTTGAAATTAAATTCATTATCCATTGAAATCATTGGCATGTTCATTGCAAAACTCTTAATTATTTATGGGTTGTGGGCCTTATGTTTTTCGCATCCCATTGATAAGAGCCTTACGCCGCAGAATATTGCTGTCCATATTTTTAATCTCAATAAAGGTAAATCATGATTAATCCTGATGTAGTGCAATTATCACGTATTCAATTTGGTATGACAGCGCTTTATCATTTTTTATTTGTGCCATTGACGCTGGGCATGTCTATGTTGTTGGGAATTATGGAAACAGTTTATGTGGTGACAGGACGTGAAATATGGAAACAAATGACACGATTTTGGGGTGTGTTATTTGGCATTAATTTTGCGATGGGTGTTGCGACCGGGCTCACTATGGAATTTCAATTTGGTACTAATTGGGCCTATTACTCGCATTATGTGGGAGATGTATTTGGTATTCCTTTAGCGATCGAAGGATTAATGGCATTTTTTCTGGAAGGAACATTTATTGGAATATTTTTCTTCGGTTGGGATCGTCTGCCCAAAGGTGGACATTTATTTGTAACATGGATGGTGGCTTTGGGATCGAATTTATCGGCATTATGGATATTAATTGCCAACGGATGGATGCAAGCTCCTGTAGGTGCTTATTTTAATTTTCATACCATGCGCATGGAAGTAAGCAGTTTTGCAGACATATTATTTAATCCGGTTGCGCAAGCAAAATTCGTTCATACCATCAGTGCTGGTTATGTGACTGGGTCAGTATTTATTTTAGCGATCAGTGCTTTTTATTTATTACGTAATAGAAATATCGAATTAGCAAAACGATCGATGTTAATTGCAGCTGCATTTGGTTTGGCATCAGCATTTTCAGTTGTAGTATTAGGTGACGAAAGTGGTTATTTAGCCAACGAAAATCAAAAAATGAAAATTGCTGCGATGGAAGGTATGTGGGACACGGAAAAACCACCAGCAAGTTTTAATTTATTTGGTATTCCTGATCAAACAAACCGTATTACTACACATACTATTAAAATTCCTTATGTATTAGGGTTAATTGCGACACGATCATTTGATGAACCTTTATTAGGTATAAATGATCTGGTTGCTCAAGATAAATTGAGAATAATACGAGGCATGAAAGCGTATGGCGCTTTACAGACTTTATTAACAAATCCAAACGATCAACAAGCGCAAAATATTTTAGCATTAAACCAACAAGAACTTGGTTTTGCATTATTACTTAAAAAATACACAGAAAATGTAGTGGATGCGACACCTGAACAAATTGATAGAGCGGCTTGGGATACTGTGCCACGCGTTGCACCTATTTTTTGGGGATTTCGTATCATGGTTGGTTGTGGCTTCTTTTTTATTGCATTATTTATTACCGCATTTGTATTTAGTGTGCGCAGAAAATTTAATGTACGGTGGTTTTTATGGACAGCATTGTTGAGTTTACCTTTACCCTGGTTAGCAGCAGAAGTGGGTTGGTATGTCGCAGAAGGTGGACGTCAACCTTGGGTTATTCAAGGAATATTACCCACATTTTTGGGAACTTCTTCATTAACGACTAATGCTTTATACACCAGCGTCATCGGATTTATTTGCTTATATTCATTCTTAGCCTGCATAGAATTATATTTGATGGTGAAATATATCCGATTAGGACCAGAATATTTCGCTAAATCTCCAACGCAAAATATATGAATAAATATGTAGCCTGGGTGCAGCCAAATAATGTAACTCAATAATGTGAAGATACAACGCATTAAACCGATAAAAATTAAAAAAAATGGCGAAACCCAGGAATTAAATGAATCGAGTAATTAACTTGTAACAATTTAGGAGAATATTTAATGCTATTAGATTACCCCACATTGCGCATAATTTGGTGGTTATTATTAGGCACCTTATTAATTGGCTTTGCAGTAATGGATGGTTTTGATTTGGGAATTGGTATGTTATTGCATTATGTTGCGCGGAATAATAATGAACGACGCGTTACGTTAAATACTATCGGTCCTGTTTGGGAAGGAAATCAAATATGGTTAGTGTTAGGTGCCGGTGCAATATTTGCAGCATGGCCTACACTGTATGCCGTTTCTTTTTCCGGATTTTATTTAGCAATGTTAGCTGTATTAGCTTCATTAATTATCCGGCCCGTCGGATTTAAATATCGGAGCAAAATAGATAATGTGGCTTGGCGCATGTTATGGGACATCGGATTATTTATCGCGGGATTTGTTCCGGCATTGGTTTTCGGTGTCGCATTAGGTAATGTTTTGCAAGGTGTGCCATTTTATTTTGATCCTATGATGCGTGCTTTTTACACAGGTACATTTTGGGGTTTATTAAATCCGTTTGCATTATTGTGTGGTTTGGTCAGCGTATTTATGTTGGTTATGCATGGCGGTGTATTTTTAAGTATTAAAACAACTGGTGATATTCAAAAGCGTGCTAAGAGTGCGGCCATAATAGCTGCAATTATTACATTAATCTTATTTGCTGCTTGTGGTTATATTGTCATGTATTACATCAAAGGATATCAATTGGCATCTTCATTGGCGCATGACGGTCCTTCAAATCCATTATATAAGCACGTCGTTATGCAAACGGGTGCTTGGATGAATAATTTATATGCTTATCACAAGTTATTAATCGCACATGCTTGTGCATTTGGTGGAATTATCTTCACTATTCTCTTTATAAGTTTTAATTGCAATAAAATTGCATGGGTGACTAGCGCGCTAAGTATTGCAGGTATTATTGCAACGGTTGGCGTAAGTATGTTTCCTTTTATTTTGCCATCTTCCTCAAATCCTAATATGAGTTTGACCGTATGGGATGCTTCATCTAGTCAATTAACATTATTTATTATGTTAATTGCGACAATAATCTTCTTGCCAATAATTATTCTGTATACATCATGGGTATATCGAGTGATGCGAGGTAAGGTGACTGAAGATTATATTAATCAAAATCAAAATAACGTTTATTAAGGGGGTATGTCATGTGGTATTTTTCTTGGATATTAGGTACTGGATTAGCATGTTCTTTTGCTATGTTGTGTGCAATTTGGTATGAGTTAGATGGTCATCATTAATTTGTCATCCATTTTTTAGTAGTACTTTGCGGTTAATTCAATATTAGATTCCTGTTTGCAAGTTCAGCATGCTTTTCACTTCTTTTCTGTGCGGAAATGACAAATTCCTTGTCATTTCCTTGCTTTTTATCATCGCTGTTGGCAATTTAAATGGCCAAAATGATGATCCATTTAGACGAATCCGGTTTAAAATAATTCAATTGCCATATATACCCGATTAATTTTGCGATATTTAATCATTGATGGTCGCTAGTGAATCAATTTCATGTCATTCAAATCTCGAAATGATAATGTTGAGCGTAAATTAATTACAATTTCCCCCCGAATTGCGAAATTTTATTCATTTTGCTAAGCGAGATCCCCTGAATATTCATTTTTTTGCATTTTCCCAATGTTTTACAGTGTTTTAATTCCCTAAA
Source organism: Pseudomonadota bacterium (assembly GCA_021777765.1). GTDB lineage: Bacteria > Pseudomonadota > Gammaproteobacteria > DASZBR01 > DASZBR01 > JAJYDF01. The sequence continues at coordinate 22,213 of JAJYDF010000044.1, forward strand.
ATAATATGAATTTTAATTAAAATTGACTAAAATAGACCCGATTTATGGGAAATTAATGGTAATTTAAGTTAAAAAAGTTTGCATTTCGTAAAATTCATGTTATTTTTAGATCATTATTAATAAAAAAGTTTGATTGTCGATATTAAATTGGTTTACATAAATTTCACTTTTAATATTGGCAAATTATTTTTCTAAACATATTTTTTTACATTGAGGAGAAGTTAAATGGCAAAAGTTGGCAGAAAACCAGGTCGTAAAAAAGGAAGCGTTGCTGCAAAAAGTACAGTAAAAGCACATAAATCAGTTGCTAAAAAGAAAAGAGGTCGTCCAGCTGCTAAACCTGCTGCTGGTGCACGTAAAGTTGCAAGTACAAAACGTGGCAGACCTGCTAAAGCGCATAAAGCTGTTGCAGCAAAAGCTAGTGTAGCAAAAAAAGGTAAACGCGGTCGTCCTGCAGCAAAAAAAGCTGTTGCAAAAAAAGCTTCCGCAGCTAAAGGTAAAAAACGCGGTCGCCCAGCAGGTAAAAAAAAAGTCGCTAAAGCAGCCAAAAAAGGTAAAAAAGGACGCGCCTCGGCAAAAAAGTCGTCGTCTAAAAAGGTAGCAAAAAAAGCTAAACCCGCAGCAAAAAAAGCTAAACCTGCTGCCAAAAAAGGTAAAGCTAAAAAAGCAAGCAAAGCAAAAGGAGAAATGAGAAAGCCTTTTGAAGAAACATTATCTTTGTTTGAAAATGTTTTAGTTGAACCGATGGGTGAACGTTGGGAACATGATTTTGAAGAAGAACAAGTTCCAGATTCTACCTCAAATAAACCTTTTTAATTTATTTCAAATTGGTTGGTTGGACTGAACGCAGTAGTGAAAATGAATAAATTGCAGGATTATGAAGTAACTGAAATTATTAATTTTTACTAATGCGTGAAGTCCAATAATTCACCACCTCAGAAGTTCCCCGCTTATATATTTTGATATTGTTTAATTTCTTTGTTCCGCAAGTAAATATTGTAGATGTAGCCTGGGTAATAGTATGGACCCTGCCCACCTATAAAAAGGCTTCGCAATGAGCCAGAATGAAGATTGGAAATTATCATTCAAAATTAGGAGGCAGGGTTATGAAGAATATTAAATCAAT
>JAJYDF010000045.1 GCA_021777765.1 Pseudomonadota bacterium
CTGCATTTTCATTCTCTGCCAATAATACTTTATTTGATTTTGTCCTTATTTTATTAACCATTCCATTTGTATCTTAAAAATATTTAAGGGATTGATTTTATATCAAAAATTGTGGGTAATTGAAAGGGTGACCGGACGCTTACCATTGCCCAAGAAAACCATCAAAACAAAACAAAGAAAAAAGAATTTAAGAAAAAGTTTATAAAGCAGTTACCCTTGTTAATAGAAGGCGAAATTGATGAGTTTATTATCACTATGATTGATTTTGCTAAAGATAATGAAATTCTTAGAGAAGGTATTTTGAGATTAGAATCCGGCAATTTAAAAGAAGCTTTGAGTCTATTCGATGACCTATTTTTCAATTCTATAGAAAAACCTGATATTTATAATTTATTTAAAGGCATGATATTAAATGCTTTTGGTAATTCATATGCTTCATTGAATTATTTGATATTAGCAACAACTGCAAAATCCGATTACATAAAACATACCGCATTCTGCCACTATGTTATAGCATTAAAAAAATGTGATAAATTTTCTGAAGCTGACCAATGCATTAGAGATGAAAATATAAGTAATGATGAATTGAACAAATGTCAGATTATATATGAAAAATTAACCCCCTTAATAAGTACTTATCCTTACAAATTTAAATATTCACAAGGTCCGATTGGCAATATTAGAAATAAAATATATTTAGGTTATAATGATATGTTCTCTAAACTTAAACTTATTGAAAATAATTATTATTTAGAGCATGAAGGTAATGTTATTATAAGAATTTGGTTACAGAACGATCAATCAACAGTAGGTCATGCCTCAATACAAACTGATAAATATTACATTAGCTTTTGGCCTACTACTCCAAAATTGGGATCAAATAATATATTCAATGATATTCTTATTGATACCATGAATGGTTGGGATGCAACTCATCATACACTTTGGCAAGATATATATAATGAACAAAGACTTCCAGATGCCAGAATATCAATCAAACTAGATACAAACTCAATTAATGATACATATGAACAATTTATCAAAACTGGACATAATTGGTCTTTACTGGGTAGTATTTTTAAAAAATCACAAAATTGTAGTGGGCTTGTTCTCTCTCTGCTTAATAAAGGTGGTATTGAGAATTTAGTAAATCTAAATGATATATTTTATATAGAATCAAAAGTATCCAATTTTATTAACTATACAAATGTAGCACTTGATATTGTCGATGTGATTGCTACCCCGATGTATATAGTTGCACCACCTTTTGCATTATTTCCAGCGACCTCAAAAATTGCTAGGCATACATTCGGTATAGGGGGTACTATATTCTATAATAAAATAATAACGCCGGAAAATATCAATAGAATTGTCACGCAAGCTTTCGTTACTGAATATCATAATAAGAAAAATGATAAATCATCAGTGTCTATTGCTTACAAATAAAAACTTGAAAGAAATAATATCTTTTTATTTGATATTGATATTTTACTATAACAAGGAAAAATGAAATGAGAATATTAACATTTTTTAAAACAAGCAACCGTTCAAAAATTGTTAAATTTAACGATTTGCAATATAAAAAATATCGAAATGAAACTCCCCATAACAGGCTTCGAGTAATTAGATTAAATAAGATTAAGAATCATCATAATGCTAATATTTTTAGCAAAAACATGCTAAGCTCACCAAAATATAGTATTTCTAAACACTTAAATTTCATTTTTCAAACATCTATTGTACGTAATGAGCAATTTCGCAATTGCTTTGAATCACATCACAAATCAGAGTACCAACATAATCAAGCAATTAAATCTAATAAATTTACAATATTACCAATAGATCATCAGTCTCAAGATAACTTACTTGCTTTAATTTTCTTGCTACTAATTATATATAATTTATACTATTCATCTTTTGCAGAAGCTCAAGAAAATAAAGATTTTAGGATAAGGTTCCAGCATTCATTATTATATTTATTTAATGGTAATTTAGATAAATTTATATCAGATATTATTCATCTTTCAAAAGAAAATGAAAATTTAAAACAAGCATTGCTTTATCTCGAAAATGGCCAGCTCAAAGAGGCAATTGGGAGACTAGATATCTTATTTTTAGATGAATTGAAATTACCAGATTCATATAATTTAATAAAAGGCATAATATATAATGTAATATCAGATCACGAAAATGCAATTGAACATCTTAAAAAAGTACTTCATTCAGAATCAGCATATCTGAGGTTAAATGCTAATCTCCATTTAGTTATATCATTAAAAACCAAAAATAATGATGTGTGTGAATATATCAAAGTAGTAGATTTTAATGAAGAGCGGTCATCTAATATCCAAAATCTATACCAAAATCTATCTAAGCTTTTAGTAGTATATCCTTTTAAAATCGCACAAACAAAGAGTTTCTTTAATTTAATAACTCAGATGAGTCAACCTAACAATCTAGACCTGTCAGATGTTGGCAATGTAATTATAAGAATATGGCTCCCAACTTCAAAGAAAGAAACTGGCCATGTCTCACTCCAAACTGAAACACATTATATTAGCTTTTGGCCTATTGATAATAATTTTTCTATTGACCCATTTACTAATTTAATCATTGAATCACATATAGGAAGGTTCGCAAAACATAATAATATATGGGATGACATCAGAGATGAAAATCGTTTACCAGATGCAAGATTATCTTTAAAACTTGATACAAATGCTATTAATAAAGCCTACGAAGAATTCGCTAAGTCAAAATACCAATGGTCTCTATTAGGTAGCATGTTTATGAATTCACAGAATTGTAGTGGTTTAGTTTATTACCTCCTAATGAAAGGTGGATTTAAACTTGATCCGAGTACAATAGCTCAATTTACTATGCAACAAAGCATTGTTACTGGTACAGTTGCGGCCGCAACAAGTACCGCTAGCATGTGGGGTCCATTAATTGCTTACCCTGTAAAATTTGTTCCTTTCGTGGGTATGCCACTCTCTGTATTACTTGAAAACGCGCCTACATTAACAACAGGTACAATAGGTGTTAGTGGAGCATTATTATTTAATAAGACAATTACACCAGATAATATTAATCTAATCGTGACATTAGCATTTTTAAAGCAATGTTTTAAAGAAAATAACGAAAATATTTCAAATACCATTGTTGAATTAAATAATGAATCATCCAGTCAGTCTGATAATCAGAAGAAATATAAAATTTAAGTTGATGATATAAGGTTTATTCATTATATATTATGGATAACAAAATATTAATCATAATCTGTTCACATTAACCATTTCAATTAAATTCTCAAGAAATATTCTTAATAGATATTGGCGATAAAGTGGATTGGCTCTATACGCCACTAAATTTAGCTATGTTTTATATATAACTTGATATTTTTAACAAGATACGTAGCCGCTCTTAGTACGGGATTGGTTAAGGATTTAGATTTGTTTGATTCTTCCTTCATTACGCGATCTTTTGTTATTTCAGTTCCATCAGGCAATACTTGAGAAATAATTTTGATATTAAATATTTGAATATTTTGACTGATGCCTTACAAAATTTCACCTGATTTCCTAAATATCATAACTGATATATTTTTGTTGTTTTGATTTTTTTGATCTGTATTAGCTCGCCTTTTGTCAAAATGATTTTCTGCCAATCAGCTTTTTTGCTGCTCACATATCAATGTTTATATTAATGGTTAAGAAAATAGCTTACATCATTTTCTTCACAGAATAAAATTTATCTACGTATTTAAGATCGCCAAAATCAGTAATATAATTACTCAATTTCTTGTGCCAAATCAATTGCATAACCTAAGTAGTTTGTCGGTGTAAGTGAGTTTATTTTAGCAGTTAATTCATCTGATAAATTTAAAATTTTGATAAAATCTTGTAAATCTTTTTGACATATTTGTGATCTATTGAATGTCAATAATTTTAATTTTTCATAGCCATCTGCATAATTGTTAACTCGTAAAAGCATTTGAACTGGTTCGGATAATACTTCCCAATGTTGATTTAATTCAGATATCATTTTTTCTTCATTTATTTTGATTTTACCTAAACCTTTTAATATACCTTGGTATGCAATGACAGCGTGCCCTATTGCTATTCCTAAATTACGTTGTATAGTTGAATCCACCAAGTCTCTTTGCCATCGTGATATAGGTAATTTTTCAGCAAAACAATTGAACAGCGCATTCGCAATATATAAATTACCTTCAGCATTCTCGAAATCAATTGGGTTAACTTTATGGGGCATTGTCGATGAACCAATTTCGTTATTATGTACTTTTAGTCCAATATAGCCGATAGCAATATATCCCCAGATGTCTCGACAAAAATCAATTAAAATTGAATTTATGCGAATAATTTGATGTGACAATTCAGCAATATAATCACGTGGTTCAATTTGTGTAGTATTACGTTGATATACTAAGCCTAAACTTTCAACAAACTGACGGGAAATCGATAACCAGTCTTTTTCTGGTAGTGCGAAACAATGTGCATTAAAATTACCAACTGCACCATTCATTTTTCCATAAAATTGCGCTGCGCGTAATTGTTTAATTTGCTTTAGTAATCTACTAGCAACATTAGCTAGTTCTTTGCCTATTGTTGTGGGTGAAGCTAATTGACCATGCGTACGTCCTAACATGGCATTGCTTGCAAAGTCTTTAGCTAGTGATTTTAGAGTGGATAATAGTGTATCCAATTGCGGTAATAATATGTTCAGGCGTGTATGAGATAATATTAAGCCATAGGCTAAATTACTGGTGTCATCAGAGGTACATCCAAAATGGATCCACGGTGATAAAAATTTTAATTCGTCAATTAATTCGATTTTTTCTCGTAAATAATATTCAATTGCTTTGATATCATGGTTTGTATCTTGTTCATATCTTTTGACAACACGAGCTTCATTTTCATCAAACTTTTCATACAACTGATCTAATAAAAAAATAGATGCTGAATTTAATGAAGGATGCAAATATTGCAACCATTTTAATTCAACAAGTAATCTCATCTTAATCACACCATATTCACTAAAGTAATCAGTTAAATGACGTGTTTTATAGGCATATCTACCATCAATTGGGGATATAGCGGTTAATTCTGTTAATGGCATAATAAATTTTCCTTTCATTTATGCAGATATGATATGAGATAATGAGAATTTATGATAAATACCACGTGTATCAATGATCAACTTTGAATGATTTTTGATTAACGTATAATCAACATTACTATGATCAGTTACTAACACTACACAGTCATATTCCATGATTTTTTCAGGGGTTAACGTTACGTGAGATAAATAAATATCTTCTTCGGCTAGATGAAATGTTTTAATATATGGATCGGAATAATTAACAATTGCATTTTTTTGTGTTAACAATTTAATTATTTGAATGGCTGGTGCTTCTCTAATGTCGTCAATATCTTTTTTATAACTTAAGCCTAATATTAATATTTTAGCATTTTTAATGGCACATTCTTTTTGATTAAGTGCATCAATAATTTTAGTGGTGACCCATTCTGGCATTTTATTATTAATTTCACCCGCTAGTTCTATAAAATGCGTGTTAATTCCATATTCCCTCGCTTTCCAAGTTAAATAAAACGGATCTACAGGAATGCAATGGCCACCTAATCCAGGGCCTGGATAGTAAGGCACAAAACCGAAAGGTTTCGTTGCAGAAGCGTTTATTACTTCATAAATATCTATTCCCATTTTGTCCGCTATCATTTTCATTTCATTGACTAAACCTATATTTACGGCACGATAAATATTTTCAAGTAACTTAGTCATTTCAGCTGCTTTTGTTGAGCTTACTGTGATTATTTGTGGCACAATATTTTGATATAAATATCTACCAATCTCAGTACAAATTGGTGTTATACCACCACATATTTTTGGAATATCGGATAATGAGAATTTTTTATTACCGGGATCAATTCGTTCAGGTGAATAAATTAAAAAGAAGTCATGGCCGATTCGAAAGCCTAGTGATTCTAATCTGGGCTTAATTTCCTCTTCTGTTGTTCCAGGATAGGTGGTACTTTCTAAAGAAATTATTTGGCCTTTTCGTAATACAGGTATTAGTTGATTTATCGCATTTATAACGCATGATAAATCTGGTTCACGATTTTTATTTAAGGGAGTAGGTACACAGATGCAAATAGCATCGGCAGCTTTGAAATCAGATATGTTGTGAGTAAAGGTCAAATTATGGTTATTAGATTTTTGGAATTCTCTATTAAGTGAGTTAATTTTTTGTGTATTAATATCGTAACCAATGACCTTATATCCAACTTCGGCAAAACGTAGCATGATCGGTAAACCGACATAGCCAAGACCTATAACACCAATAATTGCTTTTTTCTGTGATAAGGAATCTATTAATTGTGAGTTATATACATTATTCATAATAGGTACTCTTTATATACTGAAAGTGTGTATTATGAGCATGCCATCTCAAAAAAAATATCAGTATAAATACATTAGTGAAATTCAATTTAGATTTGATATAATCGATGCAATTCTTAGTTGGCTTAATTTTTATATGAGAGTTATATATGGATAGCAAATTAAACACAGAAGTATTTAATGACATATTAACTACTAATAATAATGTCGAAAATAGAATAGTAAAAGTGAGAGCGGCCAGTCGTTTAAGTTTTACGCTCATTGATTTAAACGGTGAAGGCGGAAGACGTAATGGCATGGCATCATTGTCGTTGGCAGATCCTTATTTTGATGCTCAGATTTGTATAGCAGATAAAAATGAAGTTCAAATTGATGAATATACGCAGGATTATAAAGCTGATATTGTTGCGCTTATCGATAAAATACAGAAAAAATGGCAGTTTCCAGCTATACACATAAAAGTAAATTGTGGATTACCTAATCATTCCGGCTTTGGATCTAAAACAACCTCTTTATTAGCAATTAGTAAAGCATATGCCTTTTTAATGAATGCTAAAATTCCTGTCGCTGAATTTGCTGAATTAGCAGGCCGAGGAGGCACGTCTGGCGCAAGCGTTAATTTAATCGATAGTGGTGGCTATTTAGTGGATGGTGGGCACGCAAATCCTGATGATTTTAATGAAAATCCAAAGCGTTATTTAGTGCCGAGTAAATATGCGAAAACATTTAAAAAACCACCTGTACTAATTAATATGCCATTTCCTGAATGGCCAATCATATTAATGATAACGAATGGTATAAAGTTACATGATCAAATGGAATTCGATTGGTTTAATCAAACGTTACCCATTCCAAAAGCGGAAGCACACAGAATTGCGCATCATGTTTTAATGCATCTCTCGACTGCTATTGCAGAACAAGATTATGTGGCATTTTGTAATGCAATTAATAATTTAACATTTGAACAATATTTCAAGCGAAAACAAATTGAAACACAACCAGCGTCTGTGCAGCAATTGTTTCAGATGTCGAAACAGAGTAGTGAAATAGATGCCATTGGGATGAGTGCATTTGGTCCCATGTGTTACGCTTTTTCAAAAAAACCAGAGTTGGCTTTAAACTGGTGTAAAGAATTACAACTACAAGGAGTGATTAAATCATTCTGGTTAAGTAAAGCACAAAATAATCCATGTATTTTGCAGAAAATTAAGGGTGATTTAAATGACTAAGTTAAATAATCAAACATATGTAGGCCGTGCATTATTTTCTACTTTTGATAAAGAAGGTATCTTACCATTGGCAAAATGCTTGATTCAAAACAATTGGGAGATTTATGCAACGGGCGGTACAGCCAATTATTTAAATCAACAAGGATGTCTTGCCAAACCAGTAGAAGAACTGAATGGAATTTCACCTGTATTAGGTGGCCGTGTAAAAACCTTAGATGTTAAAATTTTAGGTGGCTTGTTATGGCATAAAGGCAATAAAAAACATGATGCAGATGCAAAGAAGTTACAACTAGAACATTTTGATTTACTGGTTTCTTCATTTTATCCATTTGCAAAAATTGCTCAAACCGCAACAACTTATCAAGATGTTGTTGAATTTATAGATGTTGGTGGACCAAGTATGTTAAGGGCTGCTGCAAAAAACCATTTGTCTGTTATTCCCTTGGTTGAAAAAAAGGATTATCAGATTGTAATTGATGAATTAATGCAGGGTGACGGCTTGCCGCATTGTGTGAATATAAATACACGCCATTATTTAGCATTACAAGCTTTTAATCATTTAATAAATTACGACAAAGAAATTTCAATGTTTTTGAATAAAATGATTGCCAAATGATTTAGCTGGCGAGATATATCATTAAATATATCTCGCTGCGAATAACTTTATTTGCTGTGTTTAGGTTTTGAATCAAGATGCGCTCTTAATTCAGATAATTGTTTTATGGTTGTATATTTATATTTTTCTTTATCTAAGTGAACGTTATGTTCGAACATCCAAGTATTTGGATTATCAAAATAAAATGCACGTATGCTTACTTCAACAGCAGGTTTAATATCTGACTTCAAACTATTGCCTACATAAGAAAATTCACCGGCTTTGAATGTGATTTGTGTTTCTAATAATCTGCGCAATTCAACAGCTGTTTTATTCTTGGTAATTCCAACCGCGTGAAAATATTGTCCTAATTCAGAGCGTGCAATTTTTGGTAATTGCACACTGGCATTGCCACGCGTATAAAGTACTAAACCATGACCGGACTCTCGTAGATGTTTTAACATGTTTATTGTTTCTACTGGTATGTCTAATGGTAAATGAGTCAATATGGGAACAATAGCTGCAAAGAATTCATCTGGTTTGGCTATTTTAACTTTTGATTTCTGATTAATTGAATCAAAGGCAATTTTAAGGGATTCTGCAAATCCGATAGGACCAAATCCTAAAGATTGACTTGTTTTAACGTCTGCCTCATGAATTTCTTCATTAATATCATTTTCAGATAACGTGCAGCCGTTACTGAGTAAATAATTCACTAACATCTTTTTTAATTCTTCATAATAATAATTGTCTTCCCAAAGTGTATCGTCTGCATCAAATATCCATGTGTGTTGAAACTGCAAGTCTTTACTATCATCTTGACAGTATAATTCTTCTGTTATTTGTAATCCCGTGCCATTTTTTTTAGCTTGATAATAATAGGCTGTAATATTTTGAGGCGTGATATTTCCTTTAAATTCTTTGGTGGCAGATTGAGATAGCACGGCGTAATGTTTTTCTTCGCGCAATTTTTCTGCTACTGCTGTTTTTGTTAAGAGTGGTTTATGTAAATCACAGGTGACTTGCGTATACATCAATGGGCTCCCTGTACCAGTATTGAAAAATGGTTTGCTGTTTGTACTATTATCTTGTTGAGAAGGTCGTTCTTCTCCCTCAAATTGATGCATAATTATAGCCTCCGTTAGGTTGATGGTCAGTATAATTTAAAAAATGATCTAATTTATCTTTTATGGGTTGAATACAGCTTGCGATATTCCGATCATTATTTTGAATAATTAAATCAGCTTGCGATTTGCTTTTTAAGACATATTGTTCGCCATTTCTTATATAATCTAATTGTGATGGAGTGAACCATTGTGGCATGCCACGGTCGATAACATCTCTTTCTAGGCGCCTTTTTATACAAGATTCTATATCGACATCTAAATAAATCTTTAAATCACATAACTTACATAGCGCCTCATTTAGTAAAACAAATAACCCTTCGATAATAATAATTGGTTTTGCCATAATCATTTCAGTTTGTTGGGAGCGGCTTGCAGTTTGATAGAAATAAATAGGTGCGTTAATATTATTTCCATTTTGTAACTGAGTAATGTTTTGAATTAAATAATCATAATCAATTGCGGAAGGCTGATCAAAATTATGATTTAATCTATCTTCTAGCGGATGTATATGGCTCCTATCAAAACAATAATGATCTTCGATTAAAGAAACTGTATGCTTTGCGTAGTGTTCGAGAATTTTCTTTGTTAATGTTGATTTACCTGAGCCAGTATTCCCAGTAATAGCTATTAAAAATGTTTTCATATCAATCAAAAAATTCCTTGAGCATAATAGTTTGATTACGATCAGCGCCCGTAGAAATAATATTAATAGGAACCTGAAGCAATGACTGAATACGATTAAGATATGATCGAGCTTGTTTGGGCAATTGATCGATATCGGTTATTCCAGTTGTTGATGATTGCCAGCCAGGTAATGTTTCATAAATGGGTTGGCAGTGAATATAATCATCTGCAGACATTGGAGCAATGTGTAATTCTTGATTATTTTTTTGATAAGCCACTGCAATTTTAATTTCTGGTAATGTATCTAAAACATCTAATTTGGTGATACATAAATCCGTTATACTATTTGTTTGAATAGCACGACGCATGGTAACGATATCAAACCAACCACATCGCCTTTGACGGCCAGTATTGCTGCCATATTCCATACCGCGCTCAACTAAGATTTGCGATGTTTTATCATGTAATTCTGTCGGAAATGGGCCTAAACCGACGCGTGTAGTATATGCTTTGCAAACACCTAAAATGGCATCCAAATGTAAAGGACCAACGCCGCTACCTGTTGCTGCACTTGCCGCGGTGGTATTTGAAGAGGTCACAAAAGGATATGTTCCTTGATCAATATCGAGAAAACTACCATGCGCTCCTTCAAATAATAAATTATGTTTGTTAATTCTTGCGTCTATTAACAATGGGATAATATCTTTAATATAAGGTCTTAAATATTGCGCACAATGATATAGTTCATCTAAAGTATTTTGATAATCGATAGTATCAACATGATAATAATTTTTTAACAAGAAATTATGATATTCTAAAATTTCCTTTAATTGAATTTCCAAATAATCGGGTTTTAATAAATCCCCTAGACGTAACGCACGCCTGGCAACTTTATCTTCATATGCAGGCCCAATACCACGTTTTGTAGTACCTATACCTTTTTTTTGTTCTCGCGCAATATCAATAGCAATATGATATGGTAATACTAATGGACAGGCTTCACTAATGCTTAATCGGGATAAAACCGATAATCCTTTTTGTTCTAATTGCGTGATTTCTTCAATTAAAGCGGTTGGTGATATGACCACACCATTACCAATATAGCAATGGATGTGCTGATGCAAAATGCCTGACGGAATAAGTCGTAAAATAATTTTGTCATTATTTACAACTACGGTATGTCCTGCATTATTCCCGCCTTGATAACGAATGACGCCCTTTGCAGAAGAAGAAAGTAAATCAATGATTTTACCCTTGCCTTCATCGCCCCATTGGCTACCCACAACAACAATATTTCTAGTCATATTGAATGTTTTTCCTCATTCGATAATAGATTAACAAATATTTCATTTTATTTATCATTTTTGAAATAATCTTTCTTGCTCAATATGAGATAAATAAATACCAAATTCAGTTTCTAATATTTGAAGATATTCATTATCAGTTAAATGCTTTTCAATGATGTTTGAGCCATTTCTTATTTTAAAGACATTATCTAATAATAATTTTCGACCTTGTTTTGTATAAATTGCGCAAATCCTTTGTTTGACAAAGGGTGAATCATAATATGTACACATGGCATGATTTAATACCTTGAAATCCAGTGCTATCGTTTCAAATAAGTTAAATGCATAAAGGTCTGTCCAAGTATTATTCATTTTTATTTTTAAACAATATGTATTTATACGGTATTTATCTAAATCCAGGGATAACATATATTCATCATCATTTTGTACATCGTGTGTTAGTTTTGTATGATGGCATGGTAATTTTATAGGCTGAAAAATACTATTGCCACCGAATGCAACATCAGTCAGCCAGTATTCACCATCAAGTTCGACAATGAGTATTTTATGACCACGAGTTCGTTGTTCTGGAAATAACGCACGAGCAACCATTCTATGGACTGTAAAGCCCAGATGTTCAAGTGCAAGTGCTAATAATTCGTTGGATTCATAACAATATCCGCCCCGTTGCTTATCAATAATTTTTTTGATGAGTGACTCTTTGTCGAGGTAAATGGGTGTTTTTGTATGAATATCAAGGTTTTCAAAAGGAATCGCTGTTAAATGCGCTATGTGTAATTGTTGTAAAGTATGCAGTGTTGGTGATGAGATTATCTTCTCATGCAATTGAATGCGAACAAGGTAACGTTTAAATTCATCTGTAGTTAATGACATATTAATCCTTTGAAGGGCGATTTAAATATTGCTGTATTAGGTTTCAGGTGATGATAAGCCATTTCAGACTACCGTATTTTGTCGGATTTATTATTGTATTTATTTGATGTTTAATTATCCCGAGTTAATTAACATTGTGCAATTGATGAGATTAATTAATTAATCGTATTTATACAGATACACTATTTAAATAAGATAATGCAAACTGGACTTAAATTATCATAACTGTGTAAGGACTTACCAATGAAACAGATAGAATCATCAAGCTTTGAATTCATATCAATTGATGCAAATAGTTTGTATGATTTTTATAATGCTTTATTTGTAGCAAGCGGATTTGATAAATCAAATGCTGAAGTTATTGCCAGTGGCATTCATTATGCTGACCTGAGAGGGATTGATACGCACGGTTGTATTAATTTAATGAATATTTACTTGCCATTTATTGAAAATAAACAAATATCTATATCACAGTTTCCGCAAATAATTTCACAGCATGGCGCATGCACAACAATAGATGGCCAAAACACATTCGGTTATATCGTTGGCCATTATGCAATGCAAAAAGCTATCGAAAGCGCAAAAATTTATGGTATTGGATGTGCGGTAGTTCGTAACAGTACACATGCGGGTTGTTTTGGTTTTTATACAAAACAAGCTGTAGATGCAAAAATGATAGGTGTTGCATTAACTAATTTAGGTGAACAAGGTTTATTGGCTCCTCCGGGAGGAGTCATACCATTATTAGGTACGAATGTTATCGCTACCGCCGCACCAACTGTGAAAATGCCTTATTTTAATTTAGATATGAGTGCTGCTGTAGTTTCTGCTGGGAGAATAAAGCAATATGCAAAAATGGGAAAAAATGTACCTTTAGGATGGTTAATTGATAATGCAGGACAATTTACTACAGATCCGAATGAATATCTTAAAGGGATGGCCCGTTTAACATTTTTAGGAAGTGATCAAGGAACTGGTGGATATAAAGGTTTTGGTTTAGCACTACTTGCGGATATTTTATGTGGTGTTTTATCTAATGGAAAAGTTGGTCCACATGCTGGTAACTTAGATCAAAATAAACAAGACAAGAAAAAGATTAATCAAAATATAAGTCATTTTTTTATTGCAATAAATCCAGATGCATTTATTTCTATAGATTTATTTTGCGAGAGATTAGATGACTTGTTAACGACCATCACAAAATCAACCCCACAAAAAACACAACAGCCAGTATCTTATCCAGGGTTCAATGAATATAAAATTATGAGTGAACGTATCAAAAATGGTATTCCCCTGACAATAGAATTATTTACAAATATTCAAAATATTGCACATCGTTATAATATTTCTTCCCCAATCGATATGAAAAATCAACAAATTGAAATAGTTTAATCAATGAATTAAGGAGTGATTAATTATGCCAAAACAATGGTCGACAAAAAATTTGACAATTATAGATGCCCCCACAAATGATAAAACTGGCATTGGGCAATTTGAATTTACTGATGATTACTCTGTTTTTCATTACAGTAAAATGCCAGATAAAATTCCAGGAAAAGGAGAATCGTTGGCAAGAATGTCTGCCTTTACTTTAGATTTATTAAATAAAAATGGCATTAAAACACATTTTATAAAATTTTTATCCCCTAAAACGATTGAAATTCGTTTGGTGAGATTACTTTACCCGCAACATAATGAAATTAATCAAAATGAGCGTAATTATTTAATTCCACTACAAGTTGTTTGTAGAAATATGTTGCCCTGTGGGTCGTCAGTCTATCGACGATTAGACAAAGGCAATTTAACTCTTAAAGAAATAGGTTTAAAAAAATTGCCTCGTTCAGATGAATTTCTTGAAAAACCTATTATTGAATTTACCACTAAACTGGAAGAGATTGATCGTTTTGTCACGCATGAAGAAGCGCGCGAATTAGCGCAATTAACTACTAAACAATTTGAACAATTAAAATCGTTAGCATTGCTAGTCAATACGATTGTCTCTCAACATGCAAAATCTATTGATTTAGTGAATGCAGATAGCAAAATAGAACTAGCAATTGATGATGCTGGAGAGATGATGGTTGTAGATACAGCTGGCACCACTGATGAAAATAGATTTCTCTATAATGGTATCCATGTCACAAAACAAGTGATGCGAGATTATTATTTAAAATCTGATCTTGAAAATGATATTCAACAATGGGTAGCACAGAAAAAGCCAAGAAGTACCTGGCCAACACCATTTAATTTACCTGTCGAATTTATTCCTGTGATATCAAATCTTTATGCTTCGATGTGTGAGCGATGGATAGGCCAATCGATTTTTGGTGCACCTGATTTAGATAATGTAGTTATGAATATGCAAAAAGTGAAATTAGTAAAGACAGATAAAATTGCTGTGGTTTAGAATCTTTTAATTGGAGTAAATTATGAATAATACTTTTACTAAAATAGGTATTATAGGACTGGGGGCAATTACTAAATATTATTTATCTTCAATATTAAATGTTAAAAATAAAATCGAATTGGTTGCTCTTTGTGATATTGATTCAAAAAAATTAACCCGTTTTAAAACACAATGTCAATATACTACAACATCATTGGATGAAATATTGTCATTAGACTCTATTGATGCCGTTATTATCAATTTACCAAATGATTTACATTATGAAGCTTGCCGCAAGGCTATATTGGCGGGCAAACATGTTTGTTGTGAAAAACCTCTAGCATTACTACCTACACAAGCTGATGAATTAGAGAAACTAGCAAAGCAAAATCACATTTTGCTGTATACAGCATTTCATCGACGACATAACGTGCATGTTAAAAAATTAAATCATATTATTAATAATTTAAAAAATATTAAACAAATACGGGTTCGTTATTTTGAAAAGATCGAAGATCATTGTGGTGATAATGCTTGGTATTTAAATCCCCAACGCTGTGGCGGTGGTGTAATCGCTGATAATGGTCCGAATGTTGTTGATTTAGTGAACTATTTAATAGGAGATTTTAAAGTTACCCAATCATTGATTGCATATACACAACCCGATATAGATACAAAAGCAATCATATTAGGTGAAACGAATGATAACCTTCAAATCACAATGCAATTGGATTGGGAATATCAGCATGGTGAATGTAAAGATATCATCATAATTTGCGAAGACGGCACTAGTCATTCTGTTAATATGTTAGATGGATTTCAGGAGTTCAAATCTTCTCTTTTTCATGAGTATGCGGAAATTTTAGATGAATTTGTTTCTCTTATTGATGCAAATGACAAAATCCAAAGGTCAATTACGAATCACCACGGTACAAAAATAGTTCATCTCATCAATCATATATACCAAATGGGAAGTAATGTTAGTGAGGAAGCTATCTATGAATATTTCAAATAATGAGAAAGATCCCACCCATGGTCGCGTTGTAAAATTATTAACACATAAAAAATTAGATAGAGGAATGGTATTAATTGAAGAACAAAGTCGATGTGTACAGAAGAATCAAGTTCATGAATTAGTTACAACAGATCAAAAAAATTTGATTGCGCATAGTCGTGTAGACAGAGTAGGATTTTTAGGTTTTGCTGAAATAAATAATAATAGCGTGATTGAGCGTGGTGATAAATTCTATATAGGTAAACAATTTATTGGCATAGTAGTGGGATTTGATGCCTGCCATGCGCCTAATCATTACAATATTATTATTGAAGTGCCTGAATTAATTTCGGCTATAGATATTGCGCTTCAAGTTGGACATACTATTACATTTGTTGCAAATAAAACACATATATCATCGCAAGTAGTGACTTCTCACATTCGTCCAATAATTATTGGTTTTGGTTTTTGTGGTAGTCAATTACATTTGCCATGTATTAGAAAATCATTTATGCATTTTAATAAAGCTGATCATAAAAATGTTTTTCCTATACCAGCAATTACAGTTGTCGATCCTTGTTCTGAAACACAGATGAATGCGCTGTATGTTAATCATATTGATTTTTATAATATGATTAATGAAATTCCTCAATATAATATGGAAAATGCCGTTATCCATTTATGTATTTCACCACGTAATAGACCGCAAATATTATATGATGCCATAAAGCTAGGTATTAGACGCTTCATTATAGAAAAACCCATTGCAATTAATAATGGTGATTTAATGACAATGCAAAATCTTATTTCGAAAAATAATTTAGATGTTCTTGTGGTGTCAAATTGGAGTTCTAGTAAGTTAACAGAAAAACTACAACAATCGATAGCGCGCATTACAAATCAAGGTGCACAAATGCGCAAAATTACCATTGTGCAAAATAAACCACGTATCCAAAGATCATTAACTAATTGCACGCATCGAAATGCATTAGAAATTGAAATTCCACATATGATTGTACTGTCATTATTATTGGTGGGTAAGAATGTGTCCGTCAGTGATTCAACGGTTTGGGATCTCCATCATAATGATCAGGTCAGATATGGTATGGGAGGCGCAGATGTCACATTACAATTTGAGAATAGCTGCGTAGCGCAATTAAGCTCAAATTTAGTTTCACCTATAAGAGAAAGGCGCGTTGAAATAGAATTTGATAATGGTTACAAATTGGTTGGATATTACCCATCTGACAGTAATTCATTGTATTCATTCTATTATGAATATAGCAGCACAGGTAAAATTGCATATCAATCAATCATTCCAGATGACACTCTTACCGAATTTTTTATCCAAGCGTATAAGTATTTTTATTTTAATGGCACAAAACCGGCAAGTGATTTTAATTTTCATTTGCTCGTGTCTGATTTACTAATTCAGGCGAGAAAGAAAGCAATGATTAATCAATACACTGTTCTGGAAGAGATTTAAAGATGAATATACAACAAAATACTCAAACGATACCTTTTTATGATGGATCTGTTTTGTTTAAACAACGTTGGAATGGATTACAAAATGAATTAGATAAATTAATGGCACATGGCAAATTTAGTCATGGTGAAACAGTAGAAAATTTAGAAAATGCTATTAAAAATTATACGGGTGCAAAATATGCACTCGCTGTAAATAGTGGCACTGATGCTTTGGTTTTATTATTGCGTGCTGCAAATATTGGTGCTGGCGATGAAGTGATCGTACCATGCTATACCTTTGCTGCTTCAGCAACGAGTATTGTACATGTCGGTGCAACTCCGATATTTGTTGATATCGACCCTGTGCGATTAACAATGAATACTGCCCAACTTAAACAAAGTATCACGAGAAAAACAAAAGCAATTATGCCGGTTCATTTATTTATTCAAATGGCAAATATGCAGGAAATTATTGAAATTGCACAACAGTATCAATTAATGATTGTTGAAGACAGTGCAGAAGCGATTGGTATGTTTTATAACAATATTCATGCAGGATTATTAGGTATAGGTGGTGCTTTATCATTTTTTCCGACTAAAACTTTAGCCGCCCTGGGTGATGCTGGTATGATCATTACAAATAATGATCAAATTGCGGAAATTGTTGGATTTACGCGTCATCATGGACGTATAGGTAAAACAATTGGGCATATGCCTGGTATTTCTCATGAAGCAATTTATTGTGGCACTAATAGTAAAATGGATGATATACAAGCTGCGGTGTTGTTAAATCGATTAAATTATTTAGATCAAGACATACAAAAGAGAGCTGATTTAGCAGCATATTATGATAAACGACTGAGTAAAATTCAGCAGGTCAAAATACCGCAGTTTAGTGCGCAAAGTGAAAACACAAATTGTGTTTATTATGTCTATGTCATTATGGCTGAACAGAGAGATAAATTGGTTCAATATCTAAATGCAAACGGTATTGGCACAGAAATATATTATCCAAAGCCATTACACTTACAACCCTGTTTTGCACCTTATATTCATTCTCAGCTGTCATTAACCGTTGCTGAAGATATTTGTCATAAAGCGGTTGCTGTTCCACTCTATCCTGGCCTGACTTATGAACAAATTGATTTTGTTTGTGATCATATTGAAAAATTTTATTCCGAATAGTTGAGGTGATTATGAATAAAATTAGTGTTCCATTTTTTCCGCCTGATATGTTTGAGGCAGATAAAGAAATTATCTATCAATTAATTTATCAAGCAGGCACCAGTAATAATTTTATTTTAAAAGAAAATGTTGAAAAATTAGAAGAAGAAATTAAATTATATTCTGGTGCAAAAGCTGCAGTTGCAGTACATAGCGGAACTGGTGCTGTGTCGTTAGCATTACGAGCAATTGGTATTGGACTAGGTGATGAAGTGATTACGCAAGGATTTTGTTGTCAACCAGTCGCAAGTGAAGTTATTCATTTGGGTGCAAAACCTATATTTATTGATGTGGACCCACATACTATGGTAATGGATCCGACAAAAATTGAATCACGTATTACAAAAAAAACTAAAGCAATTTTACCTGCACATTTATTTTCCTGTATGGTTGATATGCCAGCAATTAATAAAATAGCAAAACAATATAATTTAAAAGTGGTAGAAGATGCATGCGTAGTACAAGGTGCAAAATTAAATAATATTCCTGCGGGATTGTGGGGTGATGTGGGCACTTGGTCATTTTTTCAAATGAAAGTGATGGGTGGTTGTGGTGAAGGGGGTGTTGTTCTAACCAATGATCATGAATTGGCTGAGCGCTGTCGTATGTTGCGTAATCATGGTCAGAAATCACGTTTTCATCATGAGCTTATTGGCGTCAATAGCCGTATGGATGAAATCATGGCTGGGTTTCTGTTGTATCGCTTAAAACATTTCGATTCAATTTTAAAAAGAAGAATGGAAATTGCAGAATATTACCACCAACGATTTGCAGAACTAGAAGGTCAAATCAAACGACCACCATTAGATAGTACTGGTCGTTGTTACTATATGTACAACATTCAAGTAAAAGATCGGCAACAATTACAGGATCATTTATTGGCTAAAGGCATTGCTACTCATATTTATTATCCACGTGTGTTAACAGAACAACGCGCCTTTATTTCTTATCAAACAAAAGAAGATAATCTAGAGGAATGTTATAGAGTCAGTCGAGAAAATTTAGCAATTCCCATTTATCCCAGATTAACAGATGAACAAGCAAAATTAGTAGCTGATGCTATCGTGGAATATTATCAATGATTAAAAATAGATTGTTGACCCAAAAAATATCTGCTTCACAATTTTGTGGCATTGGTGATGAAGCTGGATTTACATTAAATGATCAAATTCATATTCATCAACAATTAAATTGGCATAATATGGAATTGAGAACTATTGAAGGAATTCCAATTGCTAAATATCCAGAGAAAAAATTTGTTGAATTAAAAGACGAGCTGGAACGCGCATCTATTCATGTGCCAGTTCTTGCTTCAAAAATCGGTGATTGGTCTAGTACTATAAATGATCCTTTTGAAAAAGATATTGAAGAATTAAGCACGTTGATTAAATTAGCGCATTTATTAAAAACACCTTTTATCAGAATAATGTCATATCCAAATCATAATCAGGATGAATCGTTATGGGGTAAATTAGTCATCAATCGTGTGACAGAACTTGCTAAACGTGCTGCAGATAATAATATTACTTTATTGCATGAAAATTGTCATGGTTGGGCTGCATCAGATCCAAATCGAGCATTGCAATTAATTGATGAAACTGAAAATAAGGGTTTCGCATTATTATACGATATCGGGAATCCGGTTGTTTATGGTTATGATGGCATTCAGTATCTCAAAAAAATTATCAAATATGTATGTCATATCCATGTGAAAGATGCTATTGCACATGACAATATTAAAGAATTTTTTACACTGCCAGGTGAAGGACACGCACAAATTAAACAAACAATACAAGTATTGTTAGAAAATAATTACACCGGTTGTATTAGTATTGAACCACATTTAGCCTTAATCCCACATAATAATATACATATAAGTAGCAATATATTAGCAAAATCTTATGTTGATTATGGGATACGTTTGATTCAATTATTATCCGAATATTGTATTACAAAAGAGAGCAGCCATGCTTATTAATAAACAAGATATTCAAGTGTTAATGCAATTATTGCAATTGAATACTGTTACGCCTATGGAAACAGGTCAAATAAGTCAGATAAAAGAAGCGCAAATACTATTACTAAATTACGCAAAACAAATTGGTTTTGAAACAATTTTATTTGCTCCACCGACACTTAATGCAATTAATGCTGATATAACACCTCTTCCTGTCTTGGAAAAAATAAAGGAAATGGGCAATGAGTTTTATACCTGTCAGCCAAATTTAGTTTTGCAATTTGGAAAAATAAATAACCCAAAGAAAACATTATTATTTAATGTGCATATGGATACTGTTAGTGGCGATGTTGCTGTCACTGAGAAAGATAATAAAATAACTGGTAGAGGCATTATTGACGCGAAAGGTTTGGTCATTCCAGTTATTGCTGGTATTCGTCAAGCACTTCAGCAAGATCCTCTACTTGGAGAAAAAATTACTCTAATTATTCAGAGTGTTGTTGGTGAAGAAGGCGGGGCGATGGGAGTTTATGGCACACGCTATTTAGCTGAGATGGGTTATGTGGGACATTTAAATATTGTCTGTGAACCAACACAATTTAAAATTTTTGATCAGACAACTTCATCGATGACAATGCGAATTACTATTAATGGGACGGGCAGCACAGATGACTCACCTTGCGATGGCCATAACGCGACAATTATTTTGGCTTCATTAGCTGATTATTTAACAAAGAATTTATCGCAAATAATAATAAATGCTGGTGGGAAAATGTGTATCGCCGGTATAAATACTGGAAATATGCATAATCGCGTTTATGGTACAGGTCAACTTCTCATTAATTTTGCTTATCATACATTAACGCTTGCAGAGCAAATTGAACAATGGTTTGAGAAGCAGTTTAACGAATGGCAGCATACATTTGAAAAAAATTATATGCGGTATGACATTACTAAACAAACAGCGTTAGACCTCAAGAAAATATGTAATAAAACATGGCTCAAGCGCAATTTACCAGTATTAAATAACAGACATCTAGCATTAGAGCAGATGTTTAATAGTGTTGGAATTATTCGTCTTGATGAAAATTCACAACTTAAACCTTTTACCTGTGATGCAATGTGGTTACAACGCGCTGATTCGTATACTGTTATTTTTGGACCAGGTGATTTATCCTTAAACAATGCGCATGCAGAAAATGAATATATTACGGTCACTGATTATAATAGATACGCTGAACAAATTGTACAAATTATTCAAGCATTTGCGATTTATAGTAAAGATCAAATACCAATACAGCAGGAGAATCGATCATGGACTATTCAAAACACACAATGTTAACTTGTGCATCTGCGATGCAAGAAATTGTTAAGGCGTTACATCAAAGTTGTGGTCTAAATTATTTTAACTATGTTAAAAATTTTAATGATAATAGCCGAATATGCTTAACAACCAATGCAGAGTGGGCGGATCGTTTTTGTAATAATAAACTCTATCTTGTTGCACCTTTTGAGCGTGACAAAGATAAATATGAAAGTAATGAATATATTTATTGGCCAGCAATGAAAGATCACGTTATTTATCAAGAAGCATTACAATGCAAAGTAAGTCATGCAGTAACGATCGTAAAAAAAGGAAAAGTATTTGATGAGTTTTATCATTTTGGATCAGATGTTTTTGATTATACTACGTATGATAACGTTGTGAGTAATAGAGATTTATTAAATTTCTTTATACTTTATTTTAAAGATAAGGCGGAAAAATTGATTAAAAATTCCCAATTACTTACCTTTCCTGAGTATACAAATCAGTCGAATAATAAAAATGTATTACAAAATAAATCTATGCCAAAAGAGTTAAAGCAAACTGATGATATATTTAATATTTTGAAGTTAAAAAAATATTATTTAGGTGCAGACTTTGGTGATGTCTATTTAACACAGAAGGAAATTAATATTTTACGGTGGGTAATTATTGGGAAATCTGCCAGCGAAATAGCAATTTTATTAAATATGAATTTCAGAACTATCCAACAACATATTGAGAATATTAAAATTAAAACTAATTGTACAAAAACGGCAGAATTATGTTACAAAATTGGTTGCTCAGATATTGGAGAGATTTTGAAGAAAATAATTTTTTAATATCCTTTGCACCACAGCTTGTTAATCACTAAATATAGTATTAATCATATCTTTTTATTTTTAGAAAAAAATGGGAATTATCAGCAAGAGAGCATGGTGATAATGCCAAATATTTGCTATAGAGTTTTAATGCAGATAACATTGAATTACTGAAAGCTATTTGTCTTTCTTTATTTCCTTTGCCCACCGTTGTGAACCATCAATAGTCTTTACTATTATATTGAAAATGATTTATGCAAGTTTTCAGCTTTTACTTGCAGAAAAATTGATAGCTACGCTAAATAATGCAAAAGATGAATTTAAAAAAACAATGTTAAAATACAAAGATGTCCATAACAAAAACCCTACGTTCATAATAAGGCACATTCTTGCAAGCGCAGGTTACGGTATTGTTAAATTGTTGCAAGTTTATCGTCATATATCTTATATAGATTTTGATCCTCAAAGAATTGCCTGGTCTAAATCTAAAAACGCTTCTTATAGGAAAATAAGTAGTCGTCCCTGAATAATTCAATATTTTGAATTATTCAGACCAAAAGGCCAATTCTGGAAATTCAGGATTCCAAATACACAATATAATTTTGAGCCAAAAAATCTTGAGCCTCCTCAAGATAA
>JAJYDF010000046.1 GCA_021777765.1 Pseudomonadota bacterium
TCTAGAGCCATTCGACGAATAATCCTGCGAAGCATTGTTCGAACTTAAACCTGAATTAATACTTCCTGTACTACTTGCACCACTAAATAACCCATTGGCATTCCTTCCGGGATTTTGGCTCGCCGAATAACTGCTGTATTTGTTTGCTGGGCTTGTCGCATTGCTGCTTGTTCCTGAATTATTAGATGAACTCCCTGGCACTGCTTGACCGCTGCTTTGACTACTTCCTTGTCCGCCACCTCCATCACTTGCTGGCTTTGTCAAACCATTGGCCGCCGTACCATTAGCATTGGCCGCATTGCTGCCTGTGCTTGGGTCTATGCTGCCATCAACAGCTGCACTGGCATTGCCGCTTGCCCTGTTGTTCGGGTTGGTGGGACTGACCTTGTTTTGGATTACCGCCAGTACCTCGTTCCCTAGTGATTGTCCAGCCCCTGAGCCTAGCGCACTGGCTGCTATCTGGCTCATATACATCGTTTGCCCGGTCAATGTGTCATATAACCCACTTTGGATGATGTTTCCTGTCAGACTTTGCAACACGTTGTCAGTCAGGCCGTTTAACATCCCTCCTGCCTCTTGCAGTCCGCCGGGCACTCTCATTATGCCCTGCACTTCGTCCCCTAGCTGGTAGCTCGCCGCCGCTGTCACCATTGCAGTCAATATTCCGGTAAAATCAAATTTGTCACTCTGGCCTAGCGACATTTCTGTTAACTGGTCTAATACGGCTATTTCCCCTGCATTTCGTATGATTCCAAGCAGCGTTTGCGGCGCTATCGCTGCGGTTATCAGCGAGGGCACTGAGGCCGCTGTGGCACTGGTCGCTGAGGCCGTCGCTACTGAAGTGGCCGCATTCAGGCCAAAGTTTCCGGCAGGCGCCAGAATATACGCTGCTATTCCTGCCTCTATCCCTTCCGCTCCCACTTCTCCTAGACTAAAGTGTTCCTGCCAGCCCTCTTTTACGGCTACTCCCTGATACGCTGCGTCTGTCAAACCTGTCAGTATCGCGGCTCCTATCCCTGCTCCTATCGGGCCTCCTCCCAATACGAAACCTAGCGCTGCTCCGATAAGCTCTGCTGCCGTGTCTACTAGCGCATGTACCACTTCGCCTAAAAAACTGTGGTGGTTATCCGGCGGGTTGTACTTAAATTGCGGATACATCGACATCACTACCGTGTTCATGAACTGCTGGTAGGGCAATGCTGTCCCTGCCTGGTATTTACTATTGATTTGCTGCGGCATAACCAGGTTCTGCCCGGCTGATGCTGCTTCATCTCCACTGTCTGACGGCACAAACAGATTATTCGCACCTGATACATTGTTGCCACTTAATGTATCCCCATATTGCATCTGCGATATCGCATCTGATGTCTGTCCTGGCAATGCTATATAATTGGGGGGCGTATACGGTGGATAGGTCTGGTCTATGGGGCGCACTATGTCTAACCCCTGGTTCACCTGTACCCACGCCTGCTGCACGGTTAATAATGTATTCGTCAACTGTTGTTGCGCTGTTTGTCTTGAATTTGATATCCCGTATGACAGCTTCCCTGCCCAATTGCTGGCATTGGTTGGCGTGTTCACCAAGGGATTGACGAAAGTGCCATTGCGTAATTGCGGGTTATAGCCTACTGGCTTGCTTCCATAACTATTTACTCGGTGTGTCCCGGAAAAACTCGGTTTCTTACCAATCGTACCAAACTGGCCATTCTGCGTACCTGCATTGTTCCCATTGTAGCTTATCGTATATTCCGCTACTGCATTGCCACTCATGTCATAGATAAACTGCGTCAGGTTATATAATGGCGTTGGTTTGTCTAAAGTCCAAACGTTTAGCAATTCATGCCGGGTCAGCACCATCCCATCATATGTTGTATCTAAGCCCACTATTCCAAACACTGCTCCAAATTGATTAAATGTTGTATCTCCAAGACTTACTCCTATCTGCCCATTCACTATCCCATTACCATCCACATATCTTGAGCAACTTGAATACGTTGTGGTTGTATTAGTATGCAAATCGACCCGTGAACCTCCTAGTGTGCTTAGTTCAAAATCATCAAACAATCCATATACTACCTCACTCATAATGTCTTTATACCAATTGGCCGCTCCCTCACTGTTATATATCGTATATTGCGTCCATGGTTGTCCGTCCGGGTAATAACCTCCAGTCACTTTCATAGAGGCTTGATATACATCTCCTTTTATATCCGTTTGATTTTGTGTAGTTCCCGTTATCCAACTATTAGCGTTGTAATCGGTTTCTGAATACATCTGGGTTTTGGTAACACCATTTTGTGTTTGCTTTTCCGTATAAGTGATGGGGCGATTCGCATGATCATAGCTCCTCTCACAACTGACATTGTCAGATGATGAATAAGCCGTGATTAACAATCCGTCTTTGTCATACGTCAACTTTTGCGTATACAGATTGGTCAGCGAATCCGACGGATAATAACTTTGCGTGTCTCGGTAGCCGTCTTTATATGTATATTGATAACCTTCATAATTGGCTCCTATCTTAATCGTGTTGTCGCTTTTGTCTAAATTTCCACCAAATATCAACATCCGATCACAACTATCTGGCACGTTCCAACCATCTGCCGTTACCCCTGTCCCACCTCCTTGATGTTTTACATGAACCTTCTGGTGGATAATGTTGCTGTTTAAATCATAATGTTTTTCTACTAATGCTTGCGTTTCCTTCGTCTTTGATTCTCGACCTATCGCATCATATTCTGTGCTCACTTCCCTTATTAAAAATTGCGGTTTCTTGTCATACTGCTTGCTATACCATAATGAATATTCTGAACGCCTATTTTCCATGTCATAAGTATTAAATGTTATTCGACCGCTTGTATAATCTATCGCTTCGACTATCAGTCCTCTTTGGTATTTAAATTCCAGGTTTTGTTTTTGCGCAGCCTGGCTGTTTGCCGATTGTACAAATTGGCTGTTTACTGCTGCCGATGTAATTATTAACGTTGGTCCATGGCCGGTAAGAATGTTTTTATCGTCACTCCATTTCTTAACCACATCCATTTTAAAATCATAATTAAAATAATAATTCGTCCCTGCTATGTCTGAATGGCCCCATACTTCATCTTTTTTGCCTGATTCAGAAGTAGGGTTTGCCAACGGGATACCAAAAAAGTCCCTTTGCCAATGTTGACTGACAGGACCAATGGGACTTGACATATACTTGATTTCAATCAGCTTGTTATTGCGCTCATAATCCATCTTGGTCACATCACCCATCGGCAATACTACCTCTGACATCTGTCCCTGGATGTTATAGCCAAAATACGTCTCTTCCCTTACTTCCGGGGTATCCTGTGAGATTGGCGGTGTTGCCAGCTTAAATCGTGTGTTGATTTCGTTATACTCATACTTCCATTTCCGACCGCTCGGATACTGTTCTTCAACCATGTTGCCACGACAGTCATATAGCAAGACGTAATTATAATCCTTGCCTCCAGACCTTATTGTCCGCTGGCTTACCTGCCCTAATGCATTGTAGGTCATCCTTTCCGCATACGTGCCATCAGCCAAAATGTCAGCACACATCTGGCCTGCCTCATCCAGCCAAAACCCTTCTGTATTGGGTATCGCATTTTGTAACGCATTGCCGTTCGGCCTTGTTATTGCCACCCTGTTACTTAAATTGTCATAAGCAATCGTCGTTACCGGGTTTACGTTCTTTGTCTTGCTCCCGTCCAGGTTCTGCACTTCTACTGGCGCTTGCGTTACCTTGTAGCACTTATTGTCTATCGTATAACCATACACTGTGGGATTCTGATAGGTATCCAACTGCTTGAGTATGTTGTTCCAGTTGTCCGGCTGGTATTGATAATAAGGCGTATTAAGTTTGGGTTTTTTGGGGACATCCTTGTTACCGGGGAATGCCATACCATTTTGCACTGTAGTAAATGAGGTATTGGCATAATTATTTGAATTGGGCAGCGGTATTTCTAATGGATAATAGCCTGGCAATAAAATCGAGGTATCTAAAACCACACCATTCGATGTCATCTGGATTGCAGTTATATTCACATATTCTGCCGCCCTGTCTTTGGGCGTATTCACATACTGGAACGTGGGCAGTGAGCTGTATCCTGTTAATGGCGATACATATTGCACAATCGAATCATTAAACTTATCTGTCTGGATAATACTGGTATTGTCCCCACTCACATTCGATGGCACAAAATTATTTACCACAATAATATTTTCTGTTGCATTAATTGGTATTGTTAACGCAACAGTTTTTATCTTCTTTATTTGTGAGGCAAAATTCACATTACATATTAATTTATTTCCCTGGCTGTCTTTATATTCTCCCAAATTTGTTCCAACTGTTATTGTTGCCTGTTGTGTTTGATCATTGCCATTCAAATCCTCATACACACAATTCATCGTTACCGCCAATTGATTAAATTGGTTTGGCAATTGCCATTTTAATTGTGCTCTTTGACCATTATCCGCATATAACGTCAATAATGTAATTTGACAGGCAATTTGTTGCGCTATTGGGTTTGCTGATGGTGTTGCGGTATATATCGTAAATGGCAGACTTGGCTGTAAATTATTACCACCTGTTACCACGGGTATAACGGTATATACGCCTGAAGCATAATTACTTAAATCTGCCGTGTAATTTTGTGAATTGGGAACGGGCTGCACAGGTACTTGCGCAATTTGAGTACCATTTTGCATTAATTGCACTGCAGTTAAATTTTGCGTATTACCTGATAATAATAATGAATTGCCATTTTGTACTTCCACTACCAATGACAAACTATCTTTGTAGTTTTTATTATTAAATTCTACTGTCCCTTTAGCATGAAAAACTTCTTGCTTTGTATCATCTACTGCATAAAATTTTATTTCGTAATTATATACATCTGAAGGTATTGCTGAGACATCAACGCCTTGCATAGTACCATCTGTTTTTATTGGTAATGGTGACAGTGGTTTTGCTGATCCGGCAACGGGTGTCAATACGACATATGATGCGACTATTTGTGTTTCATACGGTTCTATCCATGTTAATGTGTAATTACCTATTTTTTGATATTGGTCTGATGCAATTAATGTTAATGGTAAGTTTTTTGGTGAGAAGGGATCGTCTGTATAAAACTGTGGTAAAAATTTATTAATTACCCTTCCAGCATTATCACGCTGGTTTTGTAAACATTCTAAATCATCTGGACCTAATGACATAATGCTGGAAATATTAGCAAGTGTTATTAAACTTAAGTCCTGCGTGGCAGATTGCGCTCGAAATGTTTCCTTATCATTTAAATCGGTTACTAATATTGTTGAGACTTCACCATCTTTATTGGTTGACCAAGCATGACCAACAAGATCATATTGCCAATATTTTGGCCAATTTCCTAAATTGTCACCCTCTAATATGGGTTGATTAAATAAATTATATTGTCTAGCTGTTTGGAAATTAGTTTGTAATGATTGATCGCGATAAATGGTTTTTAAAACAACATTATCGATTAAATCGTAAGTTGTGCGATATTCATCTAAATGTAATTGAGAATGATTAGTTAATTGGTTCCAATATCTTGCCGGTTTACGTGTTGGTGTATATGTATATCCTTTTACATAACCATCGGGATCCTGTTTCCATTGTGCTAATCCCCGAATATCAAATAATTTTAATTCTGTTTGATCAGCCGGGCCTGTAGATATTGCCACAGGTAATTTTAATGGATTAGTCACTATATTTGTGCCAGAGTAAAATTCTGTTTTACCAATTTTTTTACCAAATATATCAATTAAATAATAAGTAAGCGGAACCAATTTTTGACCAGGATTATTGAGATCAATTGTTCTCGGCACACCTGTTGATGCAATCATGATATCTCGCGCATCATAAAAATTATATTTGGTATTACCCGCTTCATCGGTAATAACATTTAATTTTTGTGTGGCTGTATATTTGTAACTTCGTTGTAAATTTTGCGCTGTATGATTGGTCACCACAGGAATGTTTGTTGCATCAGGGGTCATTGTTTGATAAGTAATGCCCGGAGAATTTGGACCAACAAGTTGCGATTTTGTTTCAGCCTCCAATAATTGCCGCATATCATATTGTTTAGTAAACACCCTATCTAATGGAGACCAATTATACGCTGCATTCAATTGTGCAAAAGTAGTTTGTGGTGTAATTAACGTAGGTTGAGCGTTCCATTCTGTTCGATTAATTTCATTTTTAAATGCATCATAGACATAGATTTTTACACAATTTTGCGGATCACATTCAGCAATCACTTTGCCTGTTCTATTAAACCAATATAATTGTTGGTTCCATGTATTTTGCTGTGGATTTAATAATACTGATTTGAAATAACATTGATTAAATGCGGTATAAGACAGTTTTGTTTGTTTATAACTGGTGCCAAAAGTGGCCTGGCTTTGATTGACATTAGGCAATCTATAAAATATTTGGCCTTTTTGTATAAAAATTAAATTATTACAATTATCATAATTTTTAGTGACAATGCGATCATTATCGCTAGTGGTAATTACACCTGGTTGTAGAATATCAGATAATGGAATTCCTGTTTTTGTATACTGTGGTAAATTATTTAAATCAAGATTAATTGTCGTTGCATAACCAATTTCTTTTATGACATTACCAAATACATCGCGAACCTTTTGGGTCACTGCATAAGCATTATTTACATAAGGCGTAACGTTTTGTTGAATACAATATATTTCACGATTTTCCGAATCATAAACGAAAAATGTCCATGCACCATTTTCATTTTGTACACCGACTTTATTTCTTTTTGCATTGTAAATTACATTTGTTGTAACAGTGACGGACATTTCAGGTCGATTTTGATAGCTGGCAAATAAGTTTGGATTATCGATAGGCACATTAGCTATTTGAGTGCCTGATAATTTATTATCTGGCGTATAACTCATGCTAATTGCACGTGAGGGAAGTGATAAAGAATTTTTATACGCATCGGTGATTTGGGTTTTATTACCATTGTTATCCAAATCAAAATGTTTTGTGATAGTAATTGGATTTTGTGATGTTGAGGGTATTAACTTAATGGGGCTTGGTTGAACGCCATGTTTTAATCCATCTTTTGTTTTTATGCGATAAGATATATTGCCTGGATTATCCGCCTCTTGATCAGTTAAGGGAGGCGCAGTGATATCTACTACTTGCCAACAATTTTCCACAGGCGTAAACAAACTGGCCTCTAAAGTATTTTCATTGATATTTAAATTATTTTTATATACCTCGCCATCATGTAAAACTATTTTTAAATTGACACCCCATGATTTTGCCAAGCAATTCAACTCTTCCTTGCTCACTTTAATTGAATTTTTTTCAACATATTGACAATATCTTTCGTAAATAGCATCTGCAGCATTAGTAACATATAAATAATATTGCGCAAAAAGCTTTTTATGTGCTGATGTTAGCTGTTGCTGTGTTGGCGACTTAACCAGACGGCCCTCTTTATCAAATTTACATGCAATCAACGACGAGTAATAGATGAATATTTTCAGTTGATCATTGACCTGTTTAGTCTGCTTTAATTCATCAAACATTCTCTTGTTCAGATAATTAATAAATATATCTTTAAATATTTTTCTCTGTTCAGACGCAGCATGTTTCTCTTCTATTCGGTTCCATACCGCCATAAATAATCTGTAAAACATTAAAATGGCTTGTAAATGGTCATTACTATCGGGACAATGCCTGGCAAATAGCAAATGCAATCTATTTTCTAAATTAACTTGCGCGTTATCGAAAATCATGGCCGTTGTATCGTTATATAAATTGACGATATCTTGTTCTTTGAGTGTTGCAGATAAAATGTCATCAGAAATGGATGCCATATTAATATCAGAGATGTTTCGCAATAACCTATGCCATTCATTTGACATGAGCGATAGAAATTCATTATTACCTTTTACTAACCCTTCCAAATCAGAAGACAAATGATTTGCAGATTTATTATCCAGATTCACACTACAATAATCTAAAAAATTGAGTATTTGGCGTTTTTTAAATTCTTCATCAGCCGCCAAAGCTTTTGCCAATGCAAATCGCAAATAAGCTGCCAATTTATCGTTTCTGGTAGATTTTTTTTGTATATCTTTATCATTGACCTGTGCGATAAGAGGCCAGTGTAATATTTTGTTTTGTAAGTTCGGTTTTTTTAACAATGCTTTTTTAACAGCCAATGTCAGTGCAAATAAATTGGCATTATTTCCTTGTCCACCAATAGAGATTAAAGGATATTGTGGATTTCCATTTTCTTTATTTTTGGTGGTCAAACTATTTGTTGGTGTGGGTGTCGTGCTGGGTGTAACTACTGTTACAGACACGGATGGTGTAATTTGATCAGTTATACGATTTGCTGGATCATAATTATTTGTCCATTGTTGACCGTTTCTATCCGTATGTACCAAGACATTTCCTGGTGCATTTAATTGAAATTGATCGGTATTCCCAATGGGATCAATAATTGTTGTATTCCTGTTTGCTTTATCAAATTCTTTTTGTGTCATGCTTGAATTTTGCATGGTGGGTGCTGGTAATGCATTCACAGCTGCTACTATATTTGCATAAGATTGAGGCACTGTGATTTGTTGTTTATAAACCGCTGTAAGGACTTCGTTATTATTTCCATCATAGCCATGTTTAGTTACTGTGCCTTCACCATCAACCTCAAATATAGGGCGTTGTAAATTATCTAATATGCGGAAATAATATCTGTCCCGCGTTGAATCCTGATTGATATTAGACAATATTTGATTAAGGGGTAAATTAATCATTTGTTGCGGATTAACTGGATTTGCGAAGATAACTTTAGTAATTAATTTACCATTGGCATTAAATACTTTTTGTTTAATAATATTATTAGGATTTATAGTAAAACATTTTTGACCTTTGGCATCTAAAATATAATATTTTGTTTGATCAGTAGGTGTTGAATTGTTTGACGCCCATGTGACTAAATTATCATAATCTAACGATGTAACAAGCGTGGTGTTAGGAGTGCTATATACCGTCTTTTTAATACAGCGATTAGCATTATCATATTGTTTCTCTAAAACTTGGCCTATGCTATTTACAATAAATCTTTCATTGCCATTGTCATCATAAAAATAATATTTATAAGCATCTTGTGGACAAGTACTCACCATTCCCATTAATTTTTGTAATGTGGTATTAATAGAAATGTTTGCTGTTACAACACCGGTGTCATATTGGCGTTCATAAATTAATCTATTTTCTGTATCGTAATTACGCTCGTACACATTTCCTGCTGCACCCACTTCAAATCGTTTGAGTTTTAATCCATTAAAAAATTTATAGCTGATATTACCATTTGCATCTTTATCAGCGATAACTTCAGAAGCAGCATCTAAAGATTGTGAAGTAATTAAATTTAATCCACTGGGATTTACCGTTTTACCAATAGGACGATTTAATCCATCTATCTGGTTTGTTTCATTATATTGATTGGCAATATTTGCATCACCAACCATAAAACTCAATTGTAATCTTTGTGCATTATAAGTTTTTGTTTTAATAATATTGAGACCAATATAATTTTGCTGGGGATTATTTGGATCAATAATACTTTCAATTAAATTATTACAACCATCAAATGTGTTTGATGTGACTGTGAGACGGGGATCAATAATCGTTTGATTATTGCCAAACGCATCCGGAAAATACTGCGTTTGATAATTGAGCACTTGCACATCTGCTGCTAATAATATCAAATGCCCAGCACCATCATAGGTTTGACTGGTTTGCGTTAGACAAGCATCTATATGTAAATAATTACGACCCAACAAATCAAAATTATCTGTTGTTGGATTTTTTAACTGGTCGATATATACCATTACCTTGCCATCAGATGCATATTGCCAATTCTCGGAATTTCCCAAACTATCAGTCTTTTGGTTTTTTTGATTAAAAATATTTAAGGTGATTAATTGAGTGACTGCAGCGATGGGAAATGTGATTAAATGTGTGCGCAGTTGTTGGTTATATTCATGCGTGGTGATATTTGACATTGAATCAGAATCAGTTAAAACACGACCAAAAGCATCCAGGGTAAATGTATTGGTATTAATATTGATATAATCTGCGGTGGAGATAATTTGTTTAACAATCACTCTACCTAAATTATCGTATTGGAAAATATAATTAGTATTTAATTCATCATTATATTGCGTTCTTTTGCCATAAATATTGAGATATTGACTGCTAGTCGTAATGGTAGTTGTACCATTTGTTTTTGTTGTCAGCACTTCTTTACTACGTCCCTCGTAATAATGTGTGATTGACATAGTAGGTTGTTGTGAATTGACCGGTAAATTTTCAACAAATACTTGTTTGAAAGCGGTATAGCTTTTAGTTGTGACATTACCGTTCGGGTCTGTTATTTGTATAATTTGACCGCGTTGATCGTAGACATTATTCGTCACTTCATCTTTTGCATTTTGTATACCAATTAATAGCGTTTGCAATGCAGGCGTCAAAAATCCACCCGTTAATGCTGTAGTGGTAGGCCATGAGTTATCATATTTTCGGATTTGCGTAGGCTGATAAAAACTGGATAATGTTTTTTGAAATATATTAAGATTAGGATCCACAATAACCACTAATTTTCTATCTAAATTGTAATAATAATAATAAATATCATTAGTCGAACTGTTTTGTCGAGGTGGCATAATGGTATATAACAATAATCCGGTAGCATCATAAACATGTCTCGTACTTTGCGTTTGCCAGATTTGTGCTATTTGTTGTGGTGTTAAATTAGGTTGCTCAAGTAAATAATTAATCAATTCATTTGCTACGGCAGTTTTTTGGTTCCAACCATCAAATTGTGTTTGTGTACCGCGCATACAGGCGCCAGTAATATTATTTGGGTTATTTTCATCCTGTGTCTGTTGTGAAATGATGTTGCCCATGACGTCAAAAACAGTATAGTCTGCCCGATTCATTGCTCCTATTTTTTCAACGGTACGATTTAATAAATCATAACTATTTACCGTAGTTTGATCTTCTGAAGAAACTGGTGGAGTGGATGGAATGACTGTTGGATTATTAATCCAATTTGCATCAATTGGATTAGCATAACGAGTGGATTGTGCTGGTATACCACAGCACAAATTAGTAGTTAAGGTTAAATATCTACCAGCATTACCACCTGCATCAACCAGTGCAATTGTATTGCCTCTGGCATCCATAAAATTAAATGAAGTTGCATCGTTTGCGTTTGTCGCTGGCACAATTTGAGTTATGTCAGTATTTGCTAAATTCACATTTATTGTTGTTGCATATTTTGTATTTTTATAAATACGCGCAGCACAATCTCTGAAATATTGTGTAAGGTAACCCGTAGCATTATTAATTGCAGGAGAAAAATTAGTTGCTGGGACGTTATATCCTGCAGATATAAGTTTTCCTATTTTTTTACTGTCATTATCATAAAAATATTGTATACCCCGATCGACAGAAAAATCAGGTGTACGTGTGACAGGTTTGCCAGTCATTAATTGATTTAATTCAGCGCCTGTTAATTGATTATCATAAGTAACTGTTGCTATTTCCCTATTTAAAGAATCATAAAAATGTTGTGTGCCATAATTTTTACCATCCACTTCCCATATTAATCGATTAGAAGCATCTTTAAATTCATAGGTGGTACGATCATTTAATGGATCTGCAACTATTAATGCTAATGCCTGACTAGCTATAGGTAAGAGGTTATTAGGTTGAATTAATTGACTGGCATTAATTTGGTTTGCATAGGTTGTAACAGATTTATAATTATAATAACGATTATAAGTTGTTACAGTTATTATTCCCTGTGGTGTAATGCTAATGCCTAAACGGTTTTGTCTATCATAAAATTTTATTTCAATATTTCCATCAGGTAATGTAGTTAAAACAATTCTTCCTGCTGTGTCACGCGTATATGTGGTTACGCGTGATTGATTTTGATTATTACTTATTGCATTCGCGGTATCGATATTTAATAAACCAGAAGGTTCAAATGTTTTAATATCTGTGCTGTTATTCGGATAAGTGATAGCAGTTTGGTTGGGAGTATAATTGTATGCTGTTTTATTATTTAAAGCGTCGATATATTGCGTTAATCTTTGCAAACCATCAAATGTTTGCGTGGTAAATTCTTCAATAACATTCGAATAATCTTGCAAAACCAGATGTAATAATAAATTACCAAATTCATCCCATTTATTATATTCATAACTCGCAAATTCATCATCTATTCCATCTCCTTGACCATCTGTATTTGCATATTCCACTTTAGATACAACCTGGCCGCGCGTGTTATATTGATAATTCGTTAAACTCGCCTGTTGTGGTAAATTTTGTGCAAATTGCTGGGTGACCCATGTTGTTAAATTGTCTAACGGTGTAGGAATTGTTGGATTTAAATTAGCTGTATTAAATGTGCTATTAAAAAACTGACTGAGATATTCTATATTACCGTCCAAATCCGGCTGGTATTCAGTCACTCTTCCTAAAGGACTTATCATAAAACGGCAGAAAATATAATTTTTTAGATTATAATTATTATCATATATATAATATGTCGTTAAACTTTGATTATTTAATAGTTGTATTTTACTGATTAAGTAAGTGGGAACAGCACAGGTAGTATCCTTAAAATAATTATATTGCGTGACTTGGCCATTTGGATCAGTTTTTTGAGTCATTAACCCACATAAACCGTATTGATATGAAGTACCTTGTTTTAATAATTGACCTTCTGGTTTAGTAATTGTTTGTACTTGCCCTGCCTGAGTATATGTAATTGTAGTGATATCTTTTTCACTTCCCAATACATCATAACCCGTCTGTTGGACTATTTGTGTGGTGCGATTATTTTGATCTATTGTAAATTGTGTTACGGCAGCAAAACCATCCCTAACAGTAGCGATGTTAGGTTGTTGTGGTGAAGGATATTGAAATACATAAGGAACATCCGTACCTAAACGAAACCCTTGCACCTGATTACCATATACTGAAGAAATAATATTATTAAATTGAATTTGCGTACCATCACTTTGCGTGATTTTTACTAAAAATGCGCCATTAGAATTTGCACCCAATGTGTAAATAATTTGATAGCCATCTGGGGTTTGCGTTATTCTCTGATTAGCACTTAACTGATATGACTGTAATAAATTACTACCACCATTACTGGTATCATAAATATTAATTGCGGTATCAGACCACGTTAGTTTATATGAATCGCCACTAGGGCCGTTAATAGTGGATAAATTGTTATTACTATCATAAAAAAAATTAGTTGTTTTACCTAGCGCATTCGTACGAGTTTGTAATAAACCATTAGCTGCGTATACATCTATTATTTGTGTTTTGGGATGATACCATTTCCAGCCACCATTGTTGATTTGTGTTATATAGGGTGTGCCATCGCTCAAAGCAGGCGCTGTAAAAATATTATTTCCCGTATTTGTGTAAGTTGTTAAATGACCATCTTCTTCCTGTAATGTTAGAGTTTGACCATTAATTGGTATGATTAATTTTTTAATGGCAAATTGCCAATTACTTTGATTTGCACCCACTTGTGTATTGTAATAAAAACCTAATTCCATAGGCCCATTTGATTCAATTAGCCTTACCATGAGATCTTTAATAATTAAATTACCATTTACCAAATTGACATAACATTGCACATTTGCCTGGCCAATGCCTTTCTGTGGAAAAATACCGCCTATTTGATTTAATGAAGAATAAGATACGCCCAAACCATTGCCTGTAACGGGATTAAAAGGAGCTGTGAACATGGTATTTTCCTCTCAGTAAAATTAAATGGTGCTAACACAACATAATAAAAAACAGAACAATTACTTTATATGGGCTTTATTATTTTGTTTATTTGTTTCATCCGAATCTTTATTTTTATCAAAAATTATCTGTACCGACTGGGAATTTTTCTCTGATTTACTAAATAATCCAAACGCTTTTGCTGATATCTTAGTTGCGCTTGGATGAAGTGCTTTATAAATTAAATAAAGAGCAATCACTGCAAAAATAATTGCCGGTACAATTATTATGACACTACCTAACCCCAATACAGCTGTTTGCGAACTATTAGAATTATAATTTGTTACATTCGGACGCAAATAATATTGTGATGTTGGCGCAATATTAAACGATGGACTGGTTTGATTAAATCGACAATTTTTTAAATTGACGTCTTCTGGATCAACAGGGTTATCGTCTACATTAAAATTATTACGGGTAATGTTTGCTTTAAAAAGAGCGCGGCATGTAGCCCTAACGGTTGAAGCATCCATTTCCGAATCATTTAAAATAATTTTTGTTATTTTGCTCGCGGGTTTTGCAGCATTAAAAGCATTTGCTTCCACTGCACTAAGAGTTACTTCAGATAAACTATTGGGATCAGGTGTTGCAGTAATTAGTTTTAATGCCAACGGAAATGTACCATTGAGTAAAGGGTTATTTCCTATATCGAGCGATTCTAAATCACATTGATCAATAACATTACTTAGCGCGACAGCTGTATCAGGCCCGAAATTGCATCCGTTGGCTATTAATGCTTTTAAATTATTGTTGGGCAAGCTATTTGCAAATGCAATACCAGTTACACTACTCAGCTGATTATTATTTATTCTTATTTCAGCAATTGTGGAATTAATTGTAGCATTAGCAAGTACAACACCACCAACATCTGTAAATTGATTATTCGATATATCAAGGACTTTAATTATTTTGTCAAGTGTATTTAGCCAACCTTTTAAGATGCTTGCCGATACATCATCCAAATAATTAAATTGCAAACTTAAATGATCAACAATACTTTCAATTAAACCATTCACTAATTGTTGTAAATTCGTATTTGCAATTTGAATGCCATCTAAGATGACTGACGTAATATTAGTGTAAGGCAAGTTTTGCGCGATATTATTAATTCCATTACCACTAACCAAGGAAAAACTAAAGTCAACTTTCCTTATTTGGCTATTTCTGGCAGCAGGCATAAAGGATCCCACACCAGCATCACCATATGGATTATTTCGCAAAATAAAATCATTAATAGATGTTTGATTGGCATAGGGTGC
Organism: Pseudomonadota bacterium; assembly: GCA_021777765.1. Taxonomy (GTDB): domain Bacteria; phylum Pseudomonadota; class Gammaproteobacteria; order DASZBR01; family DASZBR01; genus JAJYDF01. The sequence continues at coordinate 15,154 of JAJYDF010000046.1, forward strand.
CATTGAAGATAATTGACCATCGTTAAGATTGGTATTTGTTAAATCAACATGGCTTAATGAACTATTTTGGGTAGTAGCCTGCCAAAATGCAGTGAGATCGACACCAGTCAAATCGTTTCCTACGAATTTCAAAAATTGTAATATGCCTTTTTTAACTATCGTTATAAGACTTTTTGAAAATTCTTGCGTAATTGAATTATAAGATATATCGAGATGTTTAATTGTAGAATTTGCAATATTTTGAGCGCATTGGGCAAAACCAACATCAGTAATATTATTATTCGAGACTATAAATGTGGTTAAATTTGATGGCAAATTTTTGCAAAGATCAGCATATACCAAATCAGTAATATTATTTCCCATAAAATCATAATAAGTAGTTTGCTCAATATAAGAATTATTCAGAAATGATTGCGTTAATGCCGTACCAGCCCCGAGATTTCTTAAAATAATTTTATTTAAAATAACAGAATGTGAAAATTCTGCTAATTTTTGTAGATTGCCATTATCTACAAAATTTGTGTTTGGTACCGATTGTGAACCATCGAAAGTGTCTAAATACGAAGTCAAACGTGAAAAAATATTCAATATTTCGCCAAAAGTAGTTGTATTCCAATTGGACCAATCTGGTTGTTGTGACACATCGATTTTATGCAAATTTGAAACATTAGCAAAACGGGTCAGTTTATTTAATGACGACAAGATATATTCGGGCGTTTGAGGCTGAGCTAGTAAACCACTTACGCACCCTTGGACATTATCAATATCATTAATATAAACAGGTAAATCTCCGCACATTGAACATATCATTTCTGAATATTCAGGCATATACAACCATTCTTTTCCTTCCTCGATACAAGTTGTATTGGGAGAAATTGTTGGTAGTGGTGTAGTTGAATTTGTTGGCGTTGGGGTAGGCGAGATTGATGGCGTAGGTGTTGGGGTTGATGAATTTGTCGGTGTTGGGGTAGGTGATATTGATGGTGTAGGTGTAGGGGTTGATGAATTTGTTGGCGGACTAATTGTTGTAATTGGAGGAGTAGGAGTCGGCGCTGGCGTTGAAGTATTTGTGGGCAATGGAGTAGGCGCTAATGTTGGTGTTGATGTCGGGGTTGGCATCGGTGTTATAGTTGGTTTTGGTGTAGAAACAGTATGAGAAAATAAGTCTTTCATTGTTCTGATTAAATGATAAAGAATTAGGCCTTTGGCGACACCAGTCCATCCGAAAAATAGTGTTGCGATTATATAAAAAATAACGTTTTCTGATTTATTTGAATTTAACCCTAATGATGATAATTTAAATTTTGCATAATATTTATTTATATTCTCTATAAAACTCGTTGCATTAACATTTCGCCCTGCTTTTATAAGAAAATCAATTTCTTTTGTATCATCAGATGTTAATCTTGAAAAATCACAAATATCAGCAATCGTATCAAAAATTAAGGATCTATATAGAGGATTTTTATTATTTAAACTTACAATTTGATTAAATAACTCATTTTTTTGATTTTGAGATAAATGTGTATCACATAATATAGCGTATTTTGCGTTATGCAAGGCGCACCATTGTGGATCAAATGTAGACAATAATGATATTTGTGGCTCATAACCTAAAATGGTTTGCAGCTCTTCAATTCTTTGTAAATTGTATAATTTATTATATGTATAATGTTTTAAAAAATTTCCAAAGCCCCATATTAGTGGCGCAGATATAATGGGTATAATATCAACCCCATATGGGATATTTTTTGTTATTAAAAGTGGTATTAAAATAGTTGGCCAGACTTTATTTGTTACAAAATAAACTCCATTAAAAAATGAATCAATAGACGGATAAATGCCGTAATGAATTTCATAATTCTCATGGATAGATGCTGGTTCGACTATTTTTTCAGTTGAAGAATGTTGTGTAAGTAATTGTGGCGCTAACTCATCTGTTGTTTTTTCCGCTTTTGATTCATGTTGTAAAATTTCAATTTGGCTCTCTTCATGTTTTACCATATCATTTAATGTGTGGCGTTTAAGCAAAGGACTGTTACAATAATCCATTAACATTTTGATAATTCTATACCCGCGTCCTCTACTAATTAACCAAATTGCTGTATTAGCCGCTTGATAGATTTTTTCTGATCGATTATTTTCATTATTAAAATCATCATATGATTCACTCATATTTATGGTAAGCTCATTACCACTTCTGTTGTTCTTTTTATTTTTTAATAATGGTGTCCGTTCGGTATTACCTCTATCTGTATCTAGCTGATCAGAAATTTGTTCACCATTCATAACTTGTCCTCATTTTAAAAAATACTTCGTCATTACAACAGATATATAAAAATGAATCCCTCGTAATACCCTCACGCACGATTCATACTGTAGAATGCGGGTATTTTGATTTTATACCCACCGAGTACAGTTTGAGTATCCCCAAAAATGGGTATTTTTAAATTTCTTTTGACTTGAGATAAAATATATCGTTTCAACGGAAAATGAAGATCAGTTTATAATATAATAAAACTGACCCATATATATTTAATCATTAGAATCATTACAAATTAATATTTTTGTCAAACTTTAAATTAGTTATAATTCTGAATTTTATTTTTGAATGGCGTTTGTTAAAGATATGCTTATGAATTTCTTATGAAGAAATAAGGAATATTCAATCCCAATAATTAACCATATAGTTTCTTCAATGTGTATCACTATATAAAGCAGTAATACGCCGCAAACTAAGACGGCATTTTAATTGCTATTGATAGCTGATTTTAATTATTTTCCAAGCGTAATTATGCTCGTTCAGGTTCACAATCTATAGATGCGCTGTGCATTATTATAAAATAAGTTTTCTTGTTCAATTTTATTGAGATCGCTCGCAATTATTTGATATGCATTATACAGCTGATCAAAACTCGTATATGACCCATCTACCGGAAAATTGCTGGCAAACATGCAGCGATCAGTGCCAAATGTTTCTATCACAAATTTAACATAGGGTTTAATATCATCGATCGACCAATCATGTTTGATCATGCCAAATCCAGAAAGTTTGATATAAACATTCTTATATGTGGAAAGCATTGCCAATCTTTCTTGCCATAATTTAATATTAATTTCATCGTGCCACAATGGCATGCCAATATGGTCAATAATGATAGCTATATGTGGATATTGTTTTGCGAGCGATAATGCAGAAATCATTTGATCAGGATATATTTGCATATCAAACGAAAGATTATATTTTTCTAATAATGCAAAACCCTTTTGCCATTGTGGTTGATCAATAAAATTTTCTTCGCAGTCTTTGTAATAAGGATCTATGTGCCAATTTAAACATTGCCTTATGCCTCTCATATTTGGGAATTGGCAGTGTGCTTTTAACATTTCTTCAAGATTAGGTGCTGCCAAATTTGCATAAGCGACTATGCCGTGTGGAAATCCATGTTGATCGGCAATACTTTGCAACCATCGCGTTTCATCGACACAATTCAATCTATTATAACCAGCTTGAATATGTACAGATTTTTCTATTTGTTGGTTGGCGCAATCATGTAGATAATCTGTTAATAAATAATTTTTCTGTAACGGTTGATAATTACCTAAGAAATTGGTTTCGACTGGGGAGGTTAACCATGAATATTGATTTTTTGATAAATCCCAAAGGTGGTGATGTGGATCGATTTTTTTCATTATTAATCCTTTAAAGCAATATCGTCTGAATATTCAGGAAAAATAATTCTGGGTTCCATTTTTAATAATTTGCCGTGTGTATTGAAATGATGGATATCTTGAATGATTTCATTCACCATTATCATTGATAATTTAGGCAAAGCAAATAATGAGGTGTATTTACTATTGGATGGTATTCGCCATTTGCTGGTGATTGCTGCTGGTTGCTTGTCTAAAACCAAATTTAAACCATATTTAAATCGCCATACTTTAATATTATTTTCATTCAAGGTGTGACAATATAAGTCTGCATTTTCTAAACACTGTTGAACAAAAGAAGCAAAACCTTGTTTTCCTAATTTTTTGATGGCATACCACAAAATTAAAGCAGCAAAGCCATTTCTTGATCCTGTAATAGTTGCATCTTTAATTTGAAGATAAATTATTTGATTATCTTCAAATATATAATTTTCCTTCGTTAATACAATACCACATGGTATCGGAGAACCTATAATTTTATGTCCGCTGATTGAAACACTTTCAATATCATCATCCAATTTATAAGCAAATGACGTATTAACAAATGGTAATATCATTCCATCAGTTGCTGCATCAGCGTGAATATAATAATTCATTTTTTTTGCGTGCATAATATCAATAATTTTTTTAATATCATCATTTGATGATGTTACTGTACTGCCTAAAGTTGCTATAACAAGCGCATCTCTATTCGCATCAAGATTTTTTTCAAAATCGACATAATCCATTTCGCCATATTGATCTGACTTAATGATTTTGCTACTTAAATTTAAAATTGCGGCATTTTTAGGCACACAGTAATGTGCATATTCTGAAAAATATACTATTGGATTTTTTAATTTTTCTCTGCCATTCCACATACCAAATAGCACTCCTTCTGTGCTACCAGATGTTACATATCCCCAGCCATCACCACTATTGGAATAAAGCCTGAGAAACCATTTAATCACTTCCTGCTCATATTCTTGCGTACTAAATGGATTTTTTAGCTCAAAAGGATCCCCTAAATTATTTATAGGATATTTAAGGAACTGATAAAGTTCAGAATAATCAAATCGTGTATTCGGTGGATATCCTGCATAAATTTGAATATTATTTTCTAAACGATCAATTAATTTTTTAAAATTAATCATTATTAATTCCTCAACTCGTTGATAATCTTCTTTTCTCTGCTAAAAACAAGAGATCAGCATTACCAGGAAATCCCTCGAATTCTTGATGCCAAATTTGATATTGTTTTGCTACAGCTTCTTTGGTAGTGTGTATCGGATTTTTAATTTCTTGACCAGTAGACATTAATTGTAATTCGGCACCACATGCTCTCTCTAAAAAATAATAATTCCAAAATGCCATTGGAATATTTGATCCTAAGGCAATTAAGCCATGGTTTCTCATAATCATACATAATTTATTATCTAAATCTTTAAGCATATGATTTTGTGAATTATCTGCAATAAATAATTCATTAAATTCATGGTAAGCTATCTGGTCAAATAAAAACATATTCAGTTGATCAACACATTTTAATTCGCAATTTAAATTTGAAAAAGCTACACCATTAGGACTATGCGTATGAATGATGCAATTAACATCATTTCTTCTTTGATAAATTGCTGTGTGCGCTACCACTCCATTATCATTAATTGGAAAACCACAAGGTGACTCAATTCCGCCATTAAATTTTACTTTAATTATATTATCAGCATTTACTTCATTAAACATTAACCCAAAAGGATTAATTAAATATGCGTCTTCGTTAGGTAATCGCGCTGAACAATGCGTAAAAATAGCATCACTCCAGCCGTTATGGTCAAGAATGTGATACAAAGTTGTTAAATGATTTCGTAGCGCGGATTCTGAAGTATCAAGTAAATATTGTTGTTCTAATAAAATTGATTCTTTTGAAATAGATGTTGTTTTGTTAGACATAAATTTGCATCTCCACATTAAGGTTAATAAATATTAGCCAGGGAATTACAAAATGTAATGAAGAGCATTTTCACTTCAGTTTTTTTCCTTCTTCAACTTGTAGGAGAAGGTGCCGAAGACGGATGAGGGTAAACCAAAAACACTCAAAATCCCATCAAAATATTGCCATAATCGATCTCTATGATAATATCAATATTACACATGTTAAGCAATTCACATATCAGGAGATACTTAATGTCAAAAACTGTAATTATCAGCGGAGGCTCTTCAGGAATTGGCTTAGCTACAGCAATGAAATTTTCTGAAATGGGATATATGATTTATTCTTTAGATATAAATTCACCAGCAAATAAAATTAAGAATTTAATTCATATTCATTGCGATATCGCTAAAGTGAAAGATATTCAGAATGCAGCTGATGAAATTAGCAAATCTACATCAACTATTGATGCTTTAATATGTAATGCTGGCATACATTTTTCAAATAATATCGAAGCGACATCCGAAAAAGATTTTGATCATGTAGTCGCAATTAATTTAAAAGGCAATTTTTTCCTCACGCAAATATTTTTACCATTTATGAAAAAACAAAAATCAGGATCGATTGTTTTCGTTGGTTCTGATCAAACATTAATCGGTAAAAAAAATTCGGCGGTATATGGCGCGACTAAAGCTGCGTTAGGTAATCTTGCAAAAAGCACTGCGCTCGATTATGCAGATTATGGCATTCGGTCAAATTTGGTTGCCGTTGGGACTGTCGATACACCGCTATATCAAACCGCGATTAAAAATTATTGCGCAAAAACTGGCGCGAAGATTGATGATGTCCATAAATCTGAAGCACAGGAACAGCCGTTAAACAGAATTGGATTACCACAGGAAGTTGCTAGTTTGATTTATTTTCTTTGTAGCGATGAAGCGGCGTTTATTACTGGGGGAATTTATCCGATAGATGGGGGGTATACGGCGAAGTGATTTTAATTATTATTCTCTGAGATTAATAATTGGAAGCGATGATCTTAATAAACGGCGGTTAATAATCCTATTCCTCCTTTACATGTCTTCAATTCGTTAAATAACAATCTTTTAATTTATGCATATTAAAGTCATTCACATCTCCACTACCTCACAAATCCCTTAATCACTCCTGTTCAGCATCTCTTTGCTTTAGTCTGCCAACTGTTGATTAGATGTATTGATTTGAAACAACATGAATTTCAATATAAAAAGTGAGCCCCATCTATCCCAATTTGCGTTACATCTCTCCGTGGTCGGGATATCAGGTGATAGCACTGTTGAAGAGCTCATCTATTAATTAGGCGCCTCAAAATCAATAATAAAAAACAAACATACATTATCTCGCGCCCAAGCATTCTATAATTCAAACCGCAAACCAATTTCACATACAAAACGCAGCCATACTGTAAGCAAATGCTTACAGTATTAATGGTGTTTCGCCGATTAATAACGCTGTATAAGCATGTATAATTTACGTAAAAATAACTTAAAAATATTTATTACATTAATCTTACAACAAAATTGCCAAATCATTATGCTACTATTATTTATAAATAAATTTCTTCTCTCTGCCTCTTCATTGATGATTTTCTCGGAGCAAAACAATAAATTTTTTAAGCTAAATTTACTTGATAAAAATTAGATATTAAATCCGTCTTGCGCCTTTGCATTCGTGCACAATATTAATTTTGATTTATGTAAATATATCCATAGAATTCTCTCAACCATATCCGCCAATAAACCATCCAACAGACCTCTCACCATCACTGACAACGGTTTGCCGCCAAATAAAATCACCCTATCCAACCACCTCCAACACCGCGAAATAAATATCTATGTTCATCAGTCCAGCCCCAAACTACCTCTTTACTGAGTCAAACAACATGCCACACAACAACAAGCCACCTAAAGCCACTCCCGAAATCACGAAAGACGAAATCAATAAGATCGTCAACAGTGAAGCCTTACAAAAAGCGATCAAAGATTCACACGATGCGTGGGAAAAAACGTGAACGTCCGACAAAGCCATCTTTACAATGAATTAATTTAAAAACTATTGGCTTCATTATCTAATTGAGACGACTTCCAATTCCATGGAAGTAATTCAGCGATTTTACTATTGAGTTGTGCTGGCA
>JAJYDF010000014.1 GCA_021777765.1 Pseudomonadota bacterium
TTAATTAAGTTAATGGTTGCACATTACTTAAACTTTCAGCTGCAGACATAATTTCATTGGGTAATTCTTCAATGAGGCCGACTAATTTTTTAATATTTTCAAGTAACGCACGACGTAACGCTTCAATTTCAACGCCTTCGCCAATAATATCCGGTAGTTGAATGAGTTTAGCGACAAGATAAGGTTCAATACTGATAAATTCACTGATTTTTACGCGTTCTAGACCTTGTACAATGATTCGTAAAGTACCATTCGGTGCTCTGACTAATTGTTCTATAACACCCACACTGCCAATACGATGTAAATCATCAGGCATGGCATTTTCTTTATGTTCATCTTTTTGTGCCACCATTAATAACATTCTGTTACCACGCATAGCATCGTCTACAAGATGAATTGATCGCTCTTGACCAATGTTTAAAGGCATCATGGTATGGGGGAAGGCAACTGTGCCGCGTAGAGGCAATACGGGTAATGAATCAGGTATGGTTCGTTCGCTTGCTGTGCTCATTATTTCCATTTCTTCTGACATTGCAATCTCCTATTTATTTTTTAGGTAAAATGACGCGTAATAATCCGAGATCATATCGCGCTTCAACTTTTTCAGGATTGATAAGGCTAGGTAACACGAGTTCTAAACGAAATGGCCCTTGCCTGATTTCTGCTGAAAGAAATACACATTCAGAAACATCGGTAAGTATTGTTCTAATACCACTAATGATTAAGGCATTTTCATAAAGTGAGATATCAATATCTTCACTCGCTGTGCCTGGTAATTCAGCGGTGATATATATTGCATCAGATGTTTCATACAAATCAGCTAACGGTTGCCAGCAAGGCTTAGCTATGACATTTAATCGGGATGAACGCCAATCTTGGCGAGGGCTGTGCGTTACATCCTCAATGGTGTATTTATATGAAAATGTTCGATATCGCATTGTGACATTCCTTTGTAATTTGTGAAGCCTTTGGATAACGCTTAAAAATAATAAATCAGCGGATATCTCTCTAGTATAGATTAAATTTAATTCAATGAGCCACACCCTATAATCTTTTAGAACTACTTGCGCATCATTGATAAGGCGCAACATTTTGTTTGTTATTCTCGTATTTTCTTTATTTATTTTATTAAATTCATTTAAATAACATAAGATTTTTTGATCCATTGGGCTAATAGGAAGATGAGATGACACTTCATTCTGTAATTCATGCTCAAAAAAATAAGTTTTAAATGTTAATGCGAGCAGATGGGGTGAATCCGTTTTTTTCTTAGACTCAAATATACCTTTTTAAAATATATCTAATAGATATATACTGTTGACATAAATGAGATGACCTCTTTGTATATAGCCATTGGAGAATTAGTATGCAATTAAAAATATTATTCAGTTTTTTGCCGTGGATATTGTTTTCCGTTTTTTACGGAACCAGTCATTATGAAATTATCAGAAGCCTTGTTATTGCTGGAAGTGTATTCCTATTGACAGAGCTACGTAATTTAAAAAATGGATTTTTTTTATCTTGGGGCGCACTTGTATTTTTAGCATTCATTTATCTTGCTGCGGTGGTTTTAAATAATAGCTGGGTCATTAATCATGTTTGGCTTTTATTAAATTCAGCATTAGCAATTATTGCATGGGTCTCGATAATTTTATCCTACCCATTCACGTTACAATATGCGCATGAACAAGTGCCACAGTATTTGTGGCATCAGCCAGGTTTTATAAAAGTGAATCAGACTATAACTATCGTATGGGGCCTGTGTTTTACAGTAGCTGCTGCAATGTATATCCTGCCATTCGGTCATACAGTAATTAATACATTTTCTGATCAAACAATTAATGTTGGGACAACGCTATTCGCCATTTTATTTACGAGAAATTATCCCAATTGGTATCGCGCTAAAAAACAAAAAATAAATAATCAACAAAATCGCTTTTTGAAAGGAAATTATGCGCCTATACGTGAAGAAAGCGATTTCAATAATTTAGTGATTCAACAACATATACCATCTGATTTAAATGGTGTTTATATGCGAAATGGTCCAAATCCCGCATTTGAGCCTATAAGCTATACATTTCCTTTTGATGGCGATGGCATGATTCATGCAATTTATATTAATAATCAATCAGCCAATTACCGTAATCGGTATGTCAAAACCAAGGGTTTATTATTAGAACAAAAAGTAGGTAAAGCAGTATACGGCGGGATAGCGCATCCTATGCCGATAGATAAAAAATTATTAAAACAATTTGATGCGCCGGATTTCTTTAAAAATGGTGCTTTTATTCATGTAATTCAGCATGCCCATCAATTTTTAGCATTAAGTGAAACAGAGCCGTCATATGAAATTGATATTAATTTAAATACGCTGGGTGAATGGAAACCTGGTACAAAATTACCATTAAATGTATGCCCTCATCCGCGACTTGATCCATTAACTAATGATTTATTTTTTATTAATTACGATATAAAGCCACCTTATCTATCACTGTATTGTATCAATAAAGAAGGAAAATTATCCTATTCAATTAATATTGATAAACCTTATAGCACGATGATGCATGATTTTGTGTTGACTAAAAATTACATCCTATTTTTTGATTGCCCTGCAGTGTTAAATAGTGAAGCCATCGCAAATGGAGAAAATATATTACAGTGGCGTAAAGAATTAGGTACGCGAGTAGGGATTATGTCACGCCAAAATAAAAATGATGATATTTTGTGGTTAACAAGGGATGCAATTTTCGTATTCCATTTTGCAAATGCTTATGAAGAGGATCATTTGATTTATATTGATTATGTGAGACATAAATATTTAGATTTTGGTGTTAATGTTAAAGAAGATAATCGGCCACCACAGTTATATCGAATGATGATTAATTTGGATAATCATGACATTAAAGAAACCTGTCTTAGTGATTATGTTGTTGAATTTCCCACTTTCAATCGATCTTATAATGCTCAAAAATATCGCTATATCTATGCACCCACGAAAAGTAACAGTGGAATGTTTAATGCATTACTTAAATATGACCTTGATCAAAATACAGTAATTCTGCACGATTTTGGAATAAATTATGAAATTGGTGAAGCGGTCTTTGCTGCGCGAACTACAGGAAATGGGGAAGATGATGGTTATCTCATGTTGTTTGTATACGATAAAATTAAAAACGTAAGTGAATTCGTTATTTTAGATGCAAAGCAAATGAGCGCGGGCCCTATCGCTACAATATTGTTACCGAGAAGAGTTCCACATGGCTTACATGGATCTTGGTTTCCATTAACAGAGAGTGGAGAAAACGTATGAATAGATCAGCCAAATCACATTATGCTATTTTAGGCATGCTAAGTATTGAACCTATGTCAGGTTATGATATTAAAAAAAACTTACATGATAGCACTAATTTTTTCTGGCAAGAAAGCGATGGTCAGATTTATCCAACACTCGCTAAATTGTTAAAAACAAAATCGATATCTCTTGTTCCCCTTAAAACTAAAAAACTCAGAGAACGTATCGTTTATAAAATCACGGCGAAAGGTATGCAAGAGTTAGAAGAATGGTTAGAAAAAGAGCCTATTAAATCAACTCCTCGTAATGAGTTACTGTTGAAATTATATTTTGGGTTGAATACCTCGCAAGATATTAATATCAAACATATTGAAGAACACCAGAGAAAATTAACTAAAAGTCTATCAGCATATAATCACATTGAAAAAGAAATTGCAGGCTATGAATCACCGCATGTTCCGTATTGGTTATTAACATTGAGCTTTGGGCAAGTTATTACTAAAGCACAGTTAGAATGGTGTAAATCGGCATTGACTCTTTTAAAAAAAAGTAAATAAAAATACACCATTTTTTCCCTTCTCCCGCTTGCGGGAGAAGGAAAACAAAAGAAAGGAAATAAATTATTGAGTATTTTCTACAATTAATTGTTGCTCATCACTCCGTCCATGATCATCTATCACTCTCACCATATAATTTCCAGCCTGCTCATGCCATGGTAAATATTGATTAGGAGTAACAGCACCAAGAAAATCATTATCAATAAACCAATATAATTTTTTTACATCGGCATCTGCAGAAGCATTCAATAAAATAATCTGATTATTGCTATCAGTAATACGTCGTGAATAAATCAGATTTGCTTGTGGTGAAATGATTTTAGGTGTTATGCCACTTAAATTAATTATTTCATTGCAATTTGATTCATAAGGAGGAGGTGTGACTTTTTGAATACCTGCTTGCGCAAATATTTTCAGCAAATCTGAAGGCCAAAATTCAAAGACCTGCCATTGCGTATTATTATCATAATGGCAAGTACGTAACCCGGTTTTGCGATCAATCGCAATTGCGCGATACACATTATCTCTAGTAATTGGTGATTTACCCGGAATAAACCAGGTGGATACTAAATTAGGACAGTAACGATTAGGTAACATGCCAGAAGCATCACAAACTTGCACACGCTTTAAATTTAATTTTTTCGGATCTGGCATAATTGAAGGTAATGGACCTAATTGTTGATTAATAGCGTCAATAATTGCAAAAAATAATGGCGCAGCGGCATTAATACCTGTAAATGAAGGATTACTTCTACCTTTAAAATCACCAATCCAAACTGCTAATGCATAAGGACCAAAAATGCCCACAGACCATGCATCTCTATAAGCGGAAGAAGTTCCCGTTTTCCAATAAACAGGAATTTGATTTAAAGCATAATTACTCACTGGATTAGGTCGAGGTGTATCTTTCAACATATCTAACGTTAAAAAGGCTGCCTCAGGAGAAATTAATTTTTTTTTAATTAATTCATTTTGATCAGCTTGAACTTTAAGAGGTTGCCATAGACCTTGATTGGCCAACATCACATATAAATTAATTAATTCTTGCATTGTCACACCAGCGCTTCCTAACACTAATGATAAACCATAATCACTGGGTGGTTTTAATTGCGTAATATTGGCATTTAATAAAAATTGATACAAATCAGGGTTGTGTAATTGACTTGCTAAATAAATCGCAGGAATATTTCGACTCAATATTAAAGCATCTTTTGCTTTAATAGGCCCCATGAAATCGTAATCAAAATCTTCCGGCGTATATGCACCATATGCAGTAGGTGCATCACGTAGCACCGTATAGGGATGAATTAATCCTTGATCTAATGCAAGCGCATATATAAATGGTTTTAAAGTAGAACCGGGTGATCGTTTTGCGGTTGTACCATTAACTTGACCTTGAATCGTTTTATCAAAAAAATTACCCGATCCCATTAATGCTTTAACTTCATGATTACGTGCATCAACTAATAAAACGGCAGCATTATCTATCCCATAAGATTGTTGATGAATTAAATATTCATTCGTTATATGTTCGACAATGTTTTGTAATTGAATATTTAATGATGTATTAATGACGGGATTCAATGGATTTTGCTGTAATATTTCAGTAGTAAAATGAGGTGCCAATAATACGGGTTTCGTTGGTTTAGCAGTTAATGGTAATAACATGAATACTTGTTGTGATTTATCACTAGGATGTAATTCAATCCACCGTTGAAACAATTTAAGCCGTGCAGATTGTAAAGCCAAATTATGATTTTTAGTGGGTGATCGTTGCAGTGGATTTTGTGGAATAACACTTAATGTTAATGCTTCAGGCAATAATAAATGATCGGCATCTTTATTGTAATAAATAAGGCTTGCTGCACCAACACCTTCAATATTGCCACCATAAGGTACTAAATTAAAATACGCTTCCAAAATTTGGGGCTTGCTATAAAACAAATCTAATTGTAATGCACGAATGATTTGAATAAATTTGCCTGATAATGTTTTAGAATTAATTTTGAAATAAATACGAGCTACTTGCATAGTAATAGTAGATGCACCTATTTGTCTTGACCGTTTTATATAAGTACTCCAACCAGCTTTAATAATTGATAAAGGATTTATACCAGGCATAGTATAAAAATGTTGATCTTCTTGTAGTAATGTTGCTTGGATCATTAGGGGAGAGATATTATTTAATGGCGTATATACGCGATATTTTTGATCTTTGCTCAGAGTGAGACGCAATAAATGCCGCTGGTCATCATAAACTGCTTGAGAAAATGAAATATTTTTTAATAGAGGAGGGCGGGGAATGGCATAGATCATGCCAAGAAGAATAATAGAAATAAATGAAGTAATAAAAATTAAATAATTAATAATTCGCATATAATATTTAGAACTCATTATTTAGGTGTTTACAAGTAGATGTAGCCTGGGTGGAGTCAAATAAATTAATAATTTAATTTGAAGAAAATTAAATTTCACTTAATATTTATTTTAAATAATGGACGGAACCCGGGTTACGCCTTAGATATTAATGATATTTTATTTATTAATTTGTAAAGCAAAATAAATTATATATTCATTTGCTTCACCCAGGCTACATCTATGTCTACATCTTTATGTTTCATAGTATTGACATTTAACAAGTAGCCACAGAAGTTAGAAGCGAAATATGAAGTTATTTATTGCAGGACCGTAGATTACAGGGACGTAATTTTCGATCGCAGGACGCGGCTTCGTCCGGCAATGAATAACTTCATAGTTCGCGTTTCACTTCTGAACTTATAGAATGTAATAATAAGAGCTTCTAGTGCACATTTATTTTCCCAGCAACTCCCACGCTCTGTCTGGTTTGATTATACATATCCTGCGCAAATATCGGTGGCACAGTATAATTTCCAATATTCGTTGCGCGTAATTTATAACTGATTTCATTCGCGTTAGGGGATACCATGCAATAGAAAATGACACGATCCTCTCTTACATCAACATAAGAACAATTTTGTTGATTAATCGATCCAGGAACAACTTCAAAACCACCCGGTAATAAATCAACAATAGCGACATTATCAAAATTTAAATTATCTAATGATCTTATTTGCAAATGTGATTCGATATCTGAACCAATGGCCGTTTGCTGAATAGTATTTTTATTCATATCACGATATTCACGAAATACTTCTAAATGATTATTAAGCGCTTGTGTAGGCAAAGATAGATCAAAGCCTGATTGCTTTACTTGATAAAAATACTGCAAATGATTGGGGTTATGAAAAACAATTTGTTGCACTTGTGGATCAAAATTAACTAAAGCATATTGTGAATTAATAGAAGATAAATCTTTTACACCACCATCAGATAATTTTTCACTGATTGATAATCCCGAATCAGCATAAGCTGAATTCATTTGCGCATACGCACTTAAGGCATTAACACTATAGGCAGATGATAAAGTATCAAAATACTCACCCCCTAAATCTTTAGCAATGGCTAATATCGGCGCACTACCTAATTTTTGTAATTGATCAGGAAAATGGCGCGCTAATAAAATCATATATTGCGCATTATTCGTTAAATTATTATTAAAATCGCTAGGATTAATTACGGGATTATCCAATGAATACCCCTTAATTAACTGATTCGCTTCATCATCATTTTGCAATAATTTATAAGTGGCCGCTAAATAAACACTAGTGATATCATGCCGCCACTGATCATTTTGTTGATTCATTAAATAAGTTTGTAATTGAGTCACATAATCTGTAGTCACAATTTCGTTACGAGTTAATAGATAAATAGCATAAGCATCTAATCTTGCCTGATCTAAATCATTAATATCTTGATTAGCCATATTTTTTAAATAAGTTAATCCGCTTTGTAATAAATCATCGGGAATAGCGTAACCTTCTAATTTTGCTTCTGTTAAATAATCGACAGCATATACTGTTGAAAAATTATTGAGTGTTTGATCCGTCGTAGCAGGCCAATAATTAAAACCACCATCACTATTTAATCGTTGTCTTAACATTTGTAAGGTGGCGTTCATTTTTTGTGACAAAATTGTTGGGTCAGCTTTAAATAATGGTTGTTTTGCCAATGCCAATTGTGCAAAAGCAGTGCTAACTAATTGTTCAGTACAATAATAAGGATAATTATTTAAATAACTTTGCAATCCATCAGCAAGAATTAATGGATTTGTTGATGCGCTAGCTTGTAAAACGCGATATTCGGGATAAAGCTGTCTCGTAATAGCAACCGATTTATTATTGGAATTATCCAACCCCGTCATTACAGTCGTTTGATTGGCAACTGCAGGTCGCACACTCAATGTTGCTTTGTAATTAACCATTTTATTACCTTGCTTGGCTTGAAAATATAATGTCGCATTACCTAAATGATGAGATGCCATTAAATTAAATTGCACAGATCGTTCTTGACCTTCTGGAATAATCAATTGTTGTTGGTTTGCTCCCGAAATAGTAAGGCCAGCAGTTGTGCTTAATGAAATAGCAGTGGCAGTGGTATTTCCTGATCCTTTAATATTATTTGCAATACTGGCGCTTACAGTGAAAGCGTCATCTGGCGCTACAAATGTTGGTACATTAGGACTAATTACAAAGTCACCTCGCACCAAAGTATGTTGTTCAGCATTACCAACAGCGCTGGCTGCAACAGCAACAGCCATAACTTGTAAATTGCCATTAAAATAATCAGGCACCGTATAATTAATTGTTCGTGCTGTATTATCACTATCTAAAATCCCCGACCAATAAACGACAGGTGCCTCTGTATTCCGTTTAAAGGGATTAAGATTTGCTGCTAATGATTTTTCTTCACCATCACCAGCAAAAGCAGAATTCTCACGACTAGCAATATATTTAGGCATTATTTGATCGACTATTTGTGAGGTAGTCACTGTTAATGCATGTTTTTGGAAATAATAAGCAATAG
Organism: Pseudomonadota bacterium; assembly: GCA_021777765.1. Lineage (GTDB taxonomy): Bacteria > Pseudomonadota > Gammaproteobacteria > DASZBR01 > DASZBR01 > JAJYDF01. The sequence continues at coordinate 8,794 of JAJYDF010000014.1, forward strand.
GATCGGGTGTGGTAAAATGAGTGACCTGTAAAATACCTTGATCAACAGCAAATAATATAATTTTTGCGGGTTTATCTGTTTGATATTGAATGGCTAAATTATCACCAGGTTTAACTAAATTAGCCGTTGATAATTTTACATGTACAGTTTGATCATCATGTGTAATTGAAAACGGCACTACGCCATAACTTAACGGACTCATATAAATTTCATTTGAATTCCAATCACGCACAAATGCGACATTAATATAAGCATCACCTCGTAAATTGGGTGGAATACGAATCGTTTCAACACTATTCGTTAAATTGGTATTAAACCATTGGTAAGCATAAACTTTATCACGTTCAATGGTAATTAATCCTGCACCGGTATAAGGTGAAGTAATTTGCAATTGAATTAAATCACCAGGATTATAAATGGCTTTATCGAGTTTTACAGACAATTCAGCATTTTTTTCAATGGCGTTACTACTTTGACCAACGATGGAATAATAAAATTTAGTTAATAAATGGCCTTGTTGATCAGTTAGTGTCATTGCAAAATCACCCACTTGTTGTGTGGGTATTGTTAAATCACTGCCTTTTGCATCAATCGTAAACGGTTGTTGTGCAATTGCTTGTTCTGTTTTAATCGATTTATAGGCATAGGTGTCGTCTGGATTTTTTGTTAATGTTGCAACAGTCTGAATAGAAAATAAGTGTTCTTGTAACTGCGTTAATGGTATTTGTTTTAAATCAGCATTGATTGCGATTAAATTAACAGTATGTGCGCTATTTTGTTTAATATAATCTAAATTACCATCGGGTTTATATCCAATCAAATAATTCAACGGCGTTACCAAAGCCGTGCTTTGATTACTCACTCCTCGACCACCTTGCGCCTCAAATCCTTGTGCAAAAAATGTCAATTGATAGATTGCTTGCGCATAATTTTGTAAATTTAAATTAAATTGCGCAATTCCTTGATCGTTTGTGGTGTCATCGCTCAATTGTTCAACAAATGTTTTTAATGGATGCTGTGGATCTAATAAAGGATCAACAAATATATGTTGTGGATATTGTGCAAAGTGTAATGTAGTAGGCGTAATGACGATTTTTGCACTGACACGTCTATTGGTTGCAGCGGTGCCAAATAAATTCCATAAATTCACTTTAGCCGTTAAATTAGTGGGTGATATCCATCCCGTAATTTGTGCAGGCACTGCTGAATTAGCTGAAATAAATTGTGTTTGCATTTTTAAACGATCAGGTAAAAATTCCGCCACTTTAACTTGCGTTGATCCTAACAAACTGTCTTTTTGATTATCTTTGACTAAATAAAGATTCGCTGTATACATGCCTGTTTGCGCAGTAGCATCCGGTTGATAATCCAACGTCATTAAACCGCTATCTGACAAATTCACTTTTTGATCAAAAACGCTGTTACCACTGGGATTGGTAATTTCTTCTTCTAAAGGTAAGCCCGCAGGTTGAAATTGTGCATATTGTTGTTTGACAATAATACCAAAGTGAATTTTATCACCTGGCCTATAAATACCACGATCGGAAAATAAATAGGCGGATAAATTCGATGAATTATTATCAGTATCATTCACACCACCGATATCAAAACGTGAATAATTTAATAATCGATCGTCGCGATTAAAAGGAATAAAAGAAATATCATTTTCTTTTTGCACCACATAAACAGTGGGTTCTTGATCATCACTAAAATCATTGGTTGATGATAAATAAACATGCCCATTGTTATCAGTAGAACCGCTTAATATTGATAATCCATTTCTACCTAATAATGAAACTGTAGCACCAGCTACGGGTGTTCCTTTACTGATAGATTGTACAAAGACATCATGTGTACCATCTGCATTATTTTTAACTAATAGCCCCATATCAGTAATTAATATTAAACGGGATGTTCCAGTTTCTGTTGCAGTGTCACTGTCTTTGTCCCAACCTTGCGCCGTGATTAAAAATAATCCCAATTGATTCGCTTTCGTTAAATATTTATTTAAATCTATCGTTGCATATTGTTGATCATTCGGAGTTTCAATATTAAATGCCACTTTTTCAGAAGTTATTTGGCTGAGATCATTACTGGTAAAACTATCAGTGAGAAAAGTAGGGTTATCAAAGTTACCCGATGTTTGACTGATTAAATGATTTATTTCTCCCGGTAATACCCGTGCCACAGAAAATTTAACTAATGGTAGACCGCTGTCAAGAATAGTTAATTTCTTCTCATCACTTAAGGAAATTAATGAACCTTTATGAATAAAGCGAATTTCTTGTGGATAAGTAGGAACCGATACAACAGTTTGATACGAGTGCGTTAATGTAAATCCACCTAAACCTTTCACACCTGCGTCAATTTTAATATATAAATATCGCGGTGTTAATTCACTGATTTGCCAACTATGTAAATTAGGGTAGGGATGCTCATCAGGTAAAGCGGTAATATTAACTGGCGTTGAACCATTTAAAATTGCATCAGTAACTTCGCCGGGTAAGCGCCATTCATAATTAGGTTGTATGGGTTGTGAAGACGTTGCAGGCATGTCTTTTGGTAATAAATAAACATGTATATGTTTTGTTAATTCATCAGTACTCACACCTAATGATGATTCAATAATAATTAATTGTTGTGGATTATCATTTTCATCGCGGGCAATGGTGGTATCGACTTTATTTAATTGTAAAAAACTACCGACATCAGGTATTAAAACACTTTGATTAATTTCTTTGCTCGTTTGCGTTGTGTTCGATGCAGAACGCGTTCCTGATCCAATAATGAATGTAGCGTGTCTAGGAATTGTGGGTAAATTAATTAATGCAGAATTAATATAAGCCGTTCTTTTGAATTTATCATAAGTGAAAGACAGTGGAATACGTTGTTCTGGTAAATTAATTTGATCCGTTTTAATTTGATTTAAAATGAGCGAACTGTGTTGTTCTAGGCTTTGTGTATCTACTGGAAAATTGAAACTGACTGTGCCAACTACACGAGTTTGTGTGGGGTTGGTAATATCTTGGTAAAATTTAAGCGCATCAATATTAATTGTAAAAGGGAGTGTGGCAAATTCATATTTATAAGTTGCAAATTTTAAATGAGGGGCAAAAACGGATTTATCAAATTTAACCTGATAATTTTGTCCTGCAGGCCAATCTTCGCTGGGTTTAAAAATCAACTCACTATCTGTATTCCAAGTCCATTGTCCCGCAATAGGTGGATCCATTGTTATGCCATTAGTAACGGCTTTACCAATGTTTGCCAATGGTGCAACAGATGATGCTGAAAAAGTTTCATTTTGTGTCGTACCAAAATCAAAGAGGAGTTGTGCTGGCGTGAGTGTATCTGCGAGCGGTGTAATAGCCGGAGCTGTTATCGAAGCAGATATTGTTATAGGTTTAGGAAGATGTTGATACCAAAACAGCACACTGATAAGACAAATTATACTGGCGAAACTGATAATTAAGATGGTATAGGCAAGGCGCGCTTTTTCATGAGAAAAATTAACGATAGATAAAAGCCAAGTAGGTTTCTGCCATGTGACATGTCCGAACAAAAGATTTAAAAATTTGTTAATAGATGAAAAAAGTGACCATAAAAAATTTTTGTCATTTTTCATAACTATCATACTCCGTGATCGTTTTGCTGAGTGAGGACAAGGTTTGCGCTGACATAATAGATTAATTTATGTCAGTAGGAAATGGATATCAGTAACGATGATATTGTTGGTTTAACTATTAAAGGAGATTAAATTATTTAAAATGCGTCAATTTAGGTGATGGCGCACGTTCAGCAAGCATTGATTTTTTATTGAGTTCGTCTAAAGCCGTTCTCACTTCGGCAATACTTTGCGTGATGGGCATTCCGAACTCATCAGTAAATTTACTATATTCATGAAAAGCGGGATTAGTCGGCGTATGCAAAAATACACCCAACGCGTTTAATCGTTTAGATACTGCAGCCAATCGTGTCAGCACTTTATTTTTTTTCATATCATCTTTATGTTTTTCAGCTTCTTGGTAACTTGTTTGCATAGATATAATAAATTGATTAGTAATTTCTTTTTCATGCGGTTTTAATAAATCTTTAATTTCTATAGCAGAAAGTTCGTCGGGGTTCATCAATTCTAATAAAGCGCCAGTGAGATACCAATCATTCAATTTAACGGCTAATGTTAACATTGATTTAATATTCATTTCATGCGTATTGCGATATTGATCTATCAAATATTGAACCACTTGGTCATGATTGAATATCGCTGCTAGTTCAATGGGATTGGGATCTTTTGGATCGAGATATTCAGTAAAGGTGACGCCTTTATCAATTAATATTTTAACCAACTGCAAATCCCCAATAATGCAAGCACGACATAATAATTTATAACCCGTATCAGTATTTTTATTTAACATTTCTTTTTTATCACCAGGTTTATAAAATAGAGCACCTGATGTTAATAAATTAAATGCAGATGTTGTATCTTGCATTTTAGTGGCTTCGTCAAGTAGATATCGGGATAAATCAGCGAAATCTGTTGGAAGAAAATCACCATTATGATTGGGTACTGGCGAATTTTTGCAAGCATAATGAATCGTATTAATGTGACCCATTTTGTATGCCATGTGCAATTGTGGTGGAATCGATGTGTCAATTTTTGGAAGCACATCTTCTTCAAGAAGATATTGTGCTCGGTACATTTGTTTTATGGCGGGTAACAGCATATTATTGTCAGGAAATTTAGCACCACTTTTGACCATAAAATTAAATAATTCGGGTTGTTGTCTTTTAACGACTTTTTTTAATAATTTCGATTGTAATGCCTCATTGCCAATAAATGGATATAATGCTTTTACCATTTCATTATCACCATTATTCATAGCATTCTTTATTGCTTTATAGTTTTCGTTTTGCATTAATTCGTCTTTAATTAATTTTTTTAATATTTGAGAAGTATTGTTAATCCATGATAAATCACCTCGTTTAACATGAGCATGCCAAATATTAATGAGATCATTGTTTTGTAGCTCAACCCCTTTATATTTTTCTCTTAGTGTTATAAATAAATTGATAGCACCATTATTAAATGCCCATAACATCAGTGACTCTTTGTTCTGTGGCTCGATTCCTTCTGTTATCAACATTTGTATTATTTCTGGTTGTTTTTCCTGCAGTGCATAGTCGATGAGCATGATTCCTTTACCATCAACATTAACTGACGGAGGAATTTTATAACCATTTTGTTTAACCAAATGAATAAATGCGGTATGACCTTTTTTACAGGCCAATAATAATAATTGTTCTTTTGTTTTAGTGCCGATATTGATATTTGGACGATTTAATAAAAAATAGATAATTTCTTTATTTTCAAATTTTATAGCTAACTCTAAAGGCGAATATATGCTGTTATTATGTTGAATTGGCATATTGATATTAATATTGTACTCAACAATTAACTTATATAATAAGTTTTTAAATCCATTCCTAACGGCACACGAACATAATTTTTCTAAGATTTGTTGTTTGTTTGCTTCTTGATTTAATTTAGCTATTGGAAATTCACCTAAGATTTCTAAAATAATGTATTGCGACCGCGCTGCAATGGCTAAATCTAACGGTGAAATATCTTCAGCAATGGGGGCAAATGGATTTGTACCAGCAGCTAACACCCCCTTAATGACATCAACATTATTTTCATTAATAGCACGTCTAAATAGTTGAGATAAAAGAGGGTTATCAGCATCATAATTTTTAATATATTTTCTCAGCAATGTGATCAGTGTGCTATTGCCTGATTCAATTATTTCCTCAAAAATGATTTCATAAATTCTTTGTAGGGCATCAACGAAATTATCATGTGTTAGCAATTTTTTTATGGCTTTTTCTCGATTAAGAACACAGGCTAAAGCTAATAAATTGGTTGGATCTAAATTATCATCAAATAGAATATCATGGTATTTACGCAATAATAATTCAATTTCCTCAGCATTATCGTATGCTATTGCATTAAGAAGTTTCAATTGAAAAATCATAGGTATTGGCGGCTGTTTATTGAGCGCATGTTTAAGATAAGTGTTAATTATTTTTTCATTTTTTGATTCTAAGATATGCGGCAATAATTTTAGTATTTCATCTAAAGAAGTGTTATTCAATAATTGACCCAGGACCCAAGGGCATTCATTTTTAATAGCCAATCGCAACAATTCAGCGGTCATATCAGCTTGTTTTACATGTTTAAGTATTTGAGTGGCAATTTGTTCATGTCTATTTTTAATCGCTGCAATTAATCCGGCATTAATTGAGTTTTGATGAGTAATGACGACCTCTTTTGATAATAAATAAGCGACTACAGCAGATGATCCACATTCGGCGGCAAGTTGTAATGGATATTTAGCTTCATCTTGTTTAACGCTATAGGCTTCGGTTAATGCCTTAGCTTCATCTTTTTTATCTAAATATCATTAATAAGTCAGCCCTATGTTTGATGCATACTTGATACATGATATTTCGATCTTTTATGACACCGGCGACACTGTCTGGATTCAATCTGCCCACAAAATATTTAAAATGATCAGGATGTGATGACAACAGTGATGCAAAAATGGCATCAATATGATGACTGCGCTGCAGAGAAAATTTTGGATTTTTACAAATTAAATTTAATTGATCAATATTGCCATAAGCTGCCGCAATCATTAATGCCGAAAAATAATCTTCATTTTTAACTAATGGATCGGCGTTTTTTTCTAGAAAAATTTCAGTTGCATCAGTATCTCCGACATAACATGAGCACTGTAATGATTTGGTCAAATCAACTCGATTGCCGTCAATTGCGATTAATTTATCAATCAGCTGTTTTTTGTCTGGATATTTTATTTGTTTTTGTCGATCCTTTAGATCAGATTTAGCTCGAAATACTGAAAAACAAACTTCCTGCAAAACTGGCAACGGTTTTGTAGGATCTTTCCTAAATCGCTCAAAAATTTCTTTTGCTAATTCACTGGTATTATTAAATGCCTTATCTTCTTCAATCTCTTCATCATAATTAGGATCATAGAGATAATAATTTCCATTTTTTTTATAGAGTCCAATGGCGTGACCAATGCTGGATAAATGAATCATATCGCCATCATTAACGATTTGTTTTAATGCTTCATCGAGAGATTCTAGCGTAAATCCATAGCCAAAATTATAGGTTTTAACGGTGGGAAAATTAAAAATAGCAGAGATAATATTTAAATCACTTTGACGAACTCTAGGATGGTAATAAAAAGGTTGAAATGCGTATTCTATATCTCTGGAAGCCAGTTTCATTTTGACTTCTTTTGCGCTGTATTCATCTCTCGATATTTGCGCAATAGTGGAATTATCTTCAAAAAATTTGCTTTTATTTTCTTTACCGCAGGCAATTAAATATTTGATGACTAAACCACTACATATTCCACGCTTCTCCATCATGAGAGGCATATCTTTTGCTTTTAAGAATCGGTTTAACCCGTTAATGATTTTACTTTGGTTTGGCATATTATTATTTTCTAACGAATAGGAATGTTTTAAGTATAGTTCACATTGTACAAGATCAAAGGAGCACGCACCATCCAAAACCCTATGTAGCTTGGATGAAAGCAAATGATGAAATTATTAAAAATAGGACAAATGGTAAACAGAGATTAATTATTTCTTGCACTGCTGGAATCCGTGAAAACAATTTTTATCCCGGGTTTCGCCATTGGTATTAAATATTATTTTGTAGATAATTAAAGTTTGTAGTATTTAATACAATTTTCAATTGGCTTCACCCAGGCTACATTTTAATTTAAAAAACGATGTAATTGATTATTGACATAACGCGTATAATAACTTGGCGAATAATGCGTATAGGTTTTAAGCTTTCTGTATAAATAGCAGCATTTCCACTCGCACCCATGGGTAATGATTGTATCGGTATACCATTTGCTAATTTAAATCGTACAAAAAATCTGCCCGAAGGAGGAGGTTGTAATACCGTAGGTACTGTGCCACTGATCTGAACTTGTCCTTGTCCCTGCGCTAAAATAATTGAATCAACGGTTGCTTTAATAATTTTTCCTGGCATTGTTTTAAGCGTAATTTCAACTGGATCACCTACAGCAATTTGATGTAATGCATTTTGCGGATAACTCGCCACAACAAAACCCGTATTTTCAACAAAACTCATGACCGGCACCATCGGTAATTGCGCAGAAAGCGCACCAGGTCTTAATTGCAAATTAATTACCGTCCCATCTGATGGCGCATACACAACGGTTTCAGCTAAATTTTGTTTTGCAGTGTCTAAATCTGCTTGTGCTTGTAATATTTGTTGCTGATATTGTGATACTTGTCTTTCATAATCTTCAAAATCATATTTTGGTCCTGCACCTGTTTGACTTAATTGTCTAGCTTGCGATAAACGTAATGCAGCAAATGATTCTTGTACTTTAATTTCTTGTAATCTCGCATTATATCCATTAACAGCATATTGGAATTGTCGCGGATCAATTTTATATAAAACATCACCTTTTTTAACAGGTGTATTTCCGCTAGCATCAACTTCAATAACGCGACCTGTAACACGGGAAACAATAGGCACTACATAACGCAACACACGTACATCATTGGAGTAGGGTTGGAAAACATTCATTAAAAGCCATAATGTTGCAAGACCGATGATAGGGATAATACAAACGATGACTTTAGAAATGAATACCCAAGGTAAAAGTTTAAATTTGATAAATATTAGCCAAACAATAAATCCATATATGATGAGTAGTAACTCAAACATGTTTTATATCCTTTAAGATTTTTTATTGGGATCCTTTGGAGGTTCCGGTGCAGGTTTGTGCTCAAGTTGTGCAATACGTGTATTCAATTTTTGAATTTCTTTGAGTAAATCACTAATTAACGATGTGGGATTTAATTGCGAAGTGCGTTTATCTTCATCGATAGAGGTTACTTGTATTGAAACTGGTTTCATGACGGCATAGACAAAAGCCAATGGAAATAATAATCCGCCGGTAAATAATCCGACCCAACTTAAAAATTTAACTGCTTCAACATTGGTGTGATGACGATTTTCAGCCAATTTTTCAGGTATTTCGTGTAGTTTCCATATTAATATCAGAAAAAATATTGGCACTACCACTGTAACTACCCAGGCTAAGATCCATGCGAATGTATCATGCATAATTAATCCTTAATGTGCAGAAAATCCACCGCCTAATGCTAAATATAAATCAATTCGGTTTAATAATAATTGACTTTGAATTGTGGCTAAATCAGATTGATTTTGAATGACAGTAATTTGTTGTTGTAATACATCTGATTCAGCAATCTGACCAACACGATAACGAATTTTCATTAACTGTAGGTTCTTTTGATTAGCCGTCAATGCTAAACCAACGGTATTGTTTTGAGCTATTAAATTTTGTTCATTGGATAATGCCGTTTCAACTTGCATAAACGCCATCATAGCAGTGTGTGCAAAATCAGCTAAAGCGCGTTTACGTTCCCCCTCAGCAATTTCGATATTTGCTTCTAGTGCGCCACCGGTAAAAATAGGCCAGAGTAAATTCCCACCATAATTATAAAAATGATTATTACCAGTGAATGATGATAATGCGCCGTCAATGACGCCAAATCCTGCGGATAGATTGACTTGTGGTAATAATGCAGCTTCTTGTGCATGCACGTTATGAAAGCTCGATGCCACTCTATTTTCTGCGGCAATAATGTCCCAGCGCCTTTGTAATAATTGAGATGGAATGCCAACCGGCGGCGGAGCAGGTAAATAAGCTAAATGCGATTTGAATATTAGTGCGCCATTGGGATAATGACCGATTAATATTTGCAAACTTCTTGCCGCATCACTTTGTGCATTTTGTGCTTGGATTAAATTATTTTCTGCAGTGGATAATCCCGTTTGAATTGATTCAACATTAATTTCGGATACTTGACCAATATTTTCTTGTTGTTTCACTAAAACGAGCAATTTTTTATAATTTTGCACGGCCTGTTGTGCCAAGGAGAGCTGCGTAGCAGCTAAATTGCCGGTGAACCAAGTTTTGGCAACTTGTGCAGCTAATGATTCTTCGACGAATTGATAATCTGCTTGGGCGGCTTGATAATTTAATTCACCTGCTGCAGCTTGTGATCGAATTTGACCCCATAAATCTAGTGTCCAACCGAAAAAGAAACCCACACCGGATAAACCGACTGTCATACTTGAATCAATACCATTCTTAAAAGAAAGCCGTCCATAAGATAATACGGAAGGGTATAAGTTTGCTGCTGCTTTTCGTGCGTTGGCATTAGCAATATCCACATTTGCGGCTGCCACAACTAAATCAGGATTATTTTGAATGGCTTCATTAACAAGTTGCGATAATACTGGGTCTTTAAAATCTGATAACCATCCATTAATAACGTTAGATGAATTGGCATGAGCAAGATAATTTGCAGGGATTTGTGTATTTTTTGGCATTGCCATTGCGGTAATTTGTTGCGTATCAGGTGCTTTTTTATAGAAAAAACATCCATTCAGTAATAGACACATTGTAATTGCGGGAATGAATTGCCATTTCAGTATTAGCTTTCCTTGCACTTACTACTCCGTCGATTTAAATCAATATTTATTGATGCCTAGATATTTAATCTTGAACAAAAAGGATGACATGAATTATCTAAGAGTGGAAGGGGAAAATCTGTGAAATATAAAACTCGGATTTTTTCCTTCTTCCACTTGTGGGAGAAGGTGCCGATGGTGGATGAGAGTGATCTAAAATAATACCGCAAAATCTTTTAAACCACCCTCATCCGTCACTTCGTGACACCTTCTCCCGCAAGCGGGAGAAGGAAAAAAAAGAAGAATTATTGTTTAACGCAAGACAAATGCACAGTATCAATGAGTTTATTAATACCTTGTTTTAAAGGTTCAATCACTTGCAGATAAATATTTTTATTATTATTGTTAAATGAAATATAGACAGTCTTACCACTGGAATTCTCAAAATCTTGTGTAGCAAAGCCATTATTGGGAATGTGAGATTGAATGCTGTGAATATCACCATCAACATCGAGCAGATTTGCAGATTCATCATATACCACATGCATCGGATTGCCATTGTTGTACACGCCCATACATTTTAAAACATCAGCTTGAGCAGGGGCTGAAAATACAAATAAAATGGATAAGATGTAAATAATATACTTGCTCATGCTAATACTCCTTTATTTATTTTAAGCGTAATTTATTGGGTTTTTTGCTCTATTAAAATGAGTATAGCTTAATAAAAATAAAAGATTATTGAGTCATTAAAATTTTTCATTTTTACAATTAAATATTAATTTAATGATAGATATTTATTTAATGACACTCTATGGTCAAGCCTTTTTTATCAGAACTTGTTGTAGCGCTTGCGCTATACATATCCATAATTTGTGAATCAACTTGATTGGATGTCCCTGTATTTTTTGAGATGACGGTATAACCAGCAGGGCATAAATTTTTTGCTTTGTCATAACAAACTGACATATCCACATTGGCACCAGAACAGTCAACGCCATAGATATGTCTGTTGCCCGGATTAGAGGATTGTTCATAATTAGTGGTTGAGCATGCTGTTAGTGTGAAGGGAATAACGCTTAAGCTAATAATTATTTTAATTAATTTCATGTATGCAAATCCTTTGCCGATGATTAAGAAAAGAAATTCTAGATGAGAAAATTAGAATTGTAAAACACAGTAGGGTAGTGCTAATCATCAAAATTTATTTCACACTAAATTCCACAAACTCAATATATTCCATTGCTATATTGATCACTTTTTCAACACGGGCATGCGGTGGACCATGATGCAACCATTTATGTAAAATCTCTAATTGTTGTTCGCTACCACAAGCCATGACTTCCACATCTCCATTATTCAAATTTTTAGCCCAACCCGTAATCCCTAAATTATTGGCTTGATCCTGTGTTGATGCGCGAAACCAAACACCTTGCACATGGCCGGAAATAATATATCGTTTGCAAATTTTATTGGTCATAGCATGAATCAAAGTTTAATTATTATGAATCTATTTCTTATTAAATTCTCAAATTTAATATCCTATTTTGAATAGAATTATAGCATTTGATAAATATAAGTTATTTTAATGACAATCATATCGATTTATAGCCATTCAACATTTCAATGGAGAAATTCAATTAATTTACTGCACTGAATCTCCATCTAATAGATGCTGCGGTAAATTTTGAAATGAGGCAATTGAGCCGTTGGCTTGATAATTAATGACTAAAGTGCGATCGAAAACATTATCAGGCCAAGGTGATGGCATTGGTTGAACGCCTAAAGCATTTACGAGCATTGGAATTGTTTTATGTTCCCAACAAATTAACACCGTTTTGCCGGTATATTGTGGGTTACTCAGAATACCTTGCGCTAGTTGCGCATATTGATCACGCGTATAAGTTGATTGCACTGTCATATTCAATGCATTTGCAGTGGGTGTACAAGTTAAAATGGCTCTCGTTGTATCTTTTTTACGCGGTGCCTCAGCATAAATTGCGATAGGGGTGCCATATTGTGTTAATGCGGGTGTATTTAAAAAATAGTTTACTAATGCATTCGCTCGTTGTTGTCCTTGTGCAGTTAATCCATCACCACCCATCGGCGGTTTTTCTGCATGACGAATAATAATCACTTCAGCAGGTACTGCTAATGAAAATTGGCACCATAATACACTCATGAAAAAACAGATAACGCTCCTTATTAATTTTTTACTAAAATGTTTCATTGTATTTTCTCCTCAGTATGTGATTCATTGCAAATGAAGCGATAGAAAAAATTAAGCGATATTATAAATAATCTAAGCAATTTTTAACATATTTTAGGTAAATATTTTCAATGGGATGTTTTAGTCAAAATGGTTGAACGAGGCTATGATGGGATTATTGGTTTAGATTTTGATGAGGATTAATTGACATACGATTTTTTTTAAATTTAAGATGTTGTCTCCGTATAATGATATTAATCTCTTGAATAACATGACAGTTTAATGAGATACACTATTTCTAAAATTATTTTTATCGGTTTATTGCTAAGTAATATCAATTTAGATAATGCACAATCTACAGATTAAGATTACTTAAATTTTGTATAGTTCATAATACACATTATTTTAGGGGTGATTAGACATTCATATTTTTAAATAAATAGTGATTTTTACTGTTATAAATTATTCTCCTGAGTAGATTTGCTTGGGGGAAAAGATTTGATTAATCGCAGCTCATGCAAGGATTGAAAACGCAATACTTGTAACAAAATATGTCAAAGAATTTAAACGGTTCAAATCATTAAACCTTGATCACTGGAATCAAAAACAATACCAGAGGAGACACCACCTGAAGTCCAAATATTGCCATCTTTAACGATTCTTTCTTCTATTACTGTCGTTTTTTCATAAGCTTTTAATTCTTTAAGTAAAGCATGGTGGGTGGTCGCTTTCTTACCATCCAATAAGCCTGCTTTTTGCAATAAAAATGATCCAGAACAAACAGATAATATGGCTTGACAATTTTTCGAAGCATTTTGAATAAATGGAATTAATACTTTTTGATTTGCTTCCGTCCTTGCTCCTATTCCACCTGGAATTAATAAATAATCTAATTCTGGGCAATTAGAAAAATTATGTGTGGATTTTATTTGATTTCCATTGGCACAGGTAATATCACCCACTTCTTGACTTACGATAACAATTCTTTCTGGGCCTTTAAATTTATCTCTCCACACAGAAAAAGCTTCATAGGAACCAGCAAAATCAAGTAATTGAACTCCATCAAATACTAAAAATCCAATTGTTACAGGCATATTCACAATTCCTCTTTTGATTACAAAAATAAATGGCTCTTAATAATACAAATTCAAAAATATGTGTTCTATCGTTACATTCCAAAATGATTATTTATATTTTTATAAAAGTATATTAAAAAGATAATTAATAAAAGATAAGTAAATAAAATTTACACATTATGGACAACTATTCAAAATAAGCGGGTCGATTCGAATAAAGACGCAATATTATCTAATGACACAGACGCTTCGATATATGAATCGGGTCTTACTAAAATGGCTTGGTTTAGATATTGATCGCTATTCGTCCAAAAACTTGACTGGGATTTGTTTGAATGAATTTGAATGATTTTTACAAATTGAGGTAAATTGAGATTTACTTTAATGTCGCCAAAGATGAGTAGGGTGTATTTGGGATACTCTAAAAGGGTGTAAAGGCGTGTTTTAACTGCGCCATAAACAACTTCCAAATCAAACAGCCGAGAGCCACTGAGACCCTGATCGCCATAATGAATCCCCATCCCAGTAATATTCCCTGCATGTTTTTGTACAACCTTTACATAATCTTGAGCGTGAGTGCCATTCTCGGAATACTTAGTGGTACGAACAAGTTTGCCGGAGGATTCAATTACGCTCTGCGCCACTGGTTTACGCTCGTTTTCATAACTCTGCAAAATAATCGATGATGCATTAAAATTGATGGCCATATTTAATTTCCACATCAGATTAAAAGCATCTGCAAGACCGGTATTGAGACCTTGCCCACCATTGACTGAGTGGATATGTGCGGCATCACCCGCGAGAAAAACACGGTCTTGAATGAAAAACTTTTCAGCGACAGATTCTTTTACTGAAAATTGTGATGACCAGACAATTTCTTTGAAATTTAACCGATGAGGTTGAATGGCGCGATTAATTTTATTGATGGCATCTTCGAGACTGAAATCCTTAGTATCCATTCGGACATAAAATCTATCGATTTCTCCTTCCCTTGGAATCCATGCTACATCGGATGTTTCTGCCTGAAAAACGATTATTTCGGGCACTTTTTTGAAATCGGTATCTATGATGCCATCTATTACAGCCCATACAATTTCAGGCCGTTCAATATTAAAAGGGATTTTAAAGTGATTGCGTACAAAGGAACGAGAACCGTCAGCGCCTATGAGAAAACGCGATTGGATTTTATCTCCATTAGAGAAGGTGGTGAGACAGCCATCTTCATTAAGCTCAATATTTTCAATCGAGGTAGAACGCTTAACGGCAGCACCAATCTCAGCAAGTTTCTTATCTAACAGCTTTTCCACATAGGACTGTCCTAGCATTAGAAAATGTTTATGAAAACATCCTTCAAGTTCATCCCACCAGGTAGATTGGCGTGAGATGAATTGACCATTCGCCCACACAGCGCTTGTGTTACATGTCTTTCCCATAGGATAGAGTTCTGAAAATAAATCGACTACCTCAAGCAATTGCAAGGTACGGGCATTGAGAGCGTCTGCTCTTCCTACTTCTAGTGGGCCATCAGACTTATCCACGATAACAGTACGTAGGCCACAAAGTTGTCCTAAATAGGCGCACATCAGTCCTACCGGACCTGCTCCAGCAATAACAACATCTGTGGTTTGTGTGATCATTTGTAGGACTCCAATCTGGGATTGTTAAGAGGAGGGTTACTCAATACATGTATGCGTTGCAGATGTCGAGGTGATTTAGAAACAAATTCTTCTCTACCATGGAGCAGTGAAAAGTTATCGGCAATAACCACATCGCCTGTTTGCCACTCGTGCGCATAAAAGTTGTCCGGAGCATAAAGAGCCTCTTTTAAACCATGATGAAAGCCTTCTAACTCTTCATCACTAATACCAGTAAACGCAAGATCAGGTCGATTGACAAAACGTCGGTTGTCTTCGGCGGGAGGTTCATTGTAACGAATCACTGAAAAGTCTTCGTAAGGGTGCTTATCAATAATGGGTGATACTGTCTTGCTATTGTAAAATTCCATTTTTCTTTGATAGACACCAGTGACTCTGTGCCAGAGCTGTTTTGTTGCGGAAGAGGTATTTTTTAAAGCGAGAATGGTATTAGAAAAAGTGGTTCTTCCGCCTTGTCCCGACAGTGGTGCGCTGACACAATGAAAAATTTGAAATTCAGGGACTTGAGGTCGGTACATACCATCCCAATGCAACGGCACGTAACTGTTATCAAAAATGTGATCTTTTGGGTTGTCTTGTTCGATCAGCTCAAGGACTTTTCCGAAAGGCCAAATACTTATTTCACCCCAACGCTCGCAGTAATTGGCAAATGATTCGGCGTTTTGAAAAGTGTGAAATCCCCTTAATACGATGAGATGTTCTCGCTTAACCAGCTTTCGTAAGCTTTCTACGTCAAGATCGCTTAAATTTTGTTGCGCTTGTTGAGGTTCGACCAGTGATCCGAAAGGTTGAATCGACGTAATTTTATGTTCCATACAAAATTCCTTGCAGCGCTGAAAGATTTTGTTTACCCATCAACTCATAATGACTTGGCCGGCTTTCATTGTATACGAGACGTGCACCCAGTTGCTCAGCCTGTGCTCTTTTAACTAACACAAAACTGCCGCCGACATCGACAGCTACGCCATGCCATGGTGTCATCCAACTTTCAGCTTCCATCAGGCGAATACCTAATTTAGGGGTGCCGCAGGTCTGAGGATGAATTGAAAGACGAACAGCATTAGGAAAATGCTCTGCGATCAACGCAGTCCAAGCTCTGCTGCGTTGTATAACAACATAAGCACGATGACGGCATGTTTTTTGTAATGCGGTGCGACTTAGGGTTTGATCAGGACGCAGCGCATCTTCTAACAGAAATCGTGTCATGCCGCAATAATGGCGATGAGCCTCTTCATCCTCCATGCTGCAGGGCATTTTACTGCCTTTGCGCACTGAGTCTCTAATGATTTCCAATGGTTCACCAAATTGTTCCATCAAGCGATGCCGCATCTCATCGAATGTTAATCCTTCATACACTTCATCAAGGTTGAATGTGGTAGCAGAAACAAAAGCGGTTTGTTTTAACAAAAACGCAAGTTCTTGTTGATAACGGGTGACATCGCTGTCGTTAATATCCAGCACATCATTAAACACTCTGCCATCAGAACAGATAATGACTTTTGCTCCAGGGGAATAAATTTTTTGAATTTGTTTGCAGAGATTATTCAGAAAGTCTAGTGAGAGTCGTTCGGCCATATCTGGCAATGTTCCAAGGACTTTCGCAGGATTAGGTGATTTTGCAGGAAATGCAGGTAGAACAAATGTAATAGGTTCTCGTTTCTCAATGGCAGCAATCACTTGACTTAAATGGGGTTTTAAGCACGCTTCGCAATTTGAGGTAGCGCATGATTTTTTCGGACCAGCTATGCGCCGAAACTGCATGACATGAAGCATAATTTTTCGCGCTAAATGCTCGGCATTTTCAAATATCGAGTCATTCCCGCATTTTGCTCTTGTGAAGACGTTTGTGATCTTCGTTTCGTTGGGTTTAGATGAAAAATGTGCTAATGCTCTCATGTCCTGCCTCCCTTAATCCTTTAGTAAAAGCAGGCTAACAAAGGCTAATGTATTAGTAAAATTGATTATGATTATGTTTTCCATAAGCAAAAACTATGGTTATACTGTCTTGTCGAAATGATCTCTATTCTACTGTGTCAATTTTTTCCTTCTCCCGCAAGCGGGAGAAGGTGCCGAAGGCGGATGAGGGTGGTTCAAATATGTGACATAAATTAATGAAACGCTGTAGTGAAATTATATAAATTAAAGTAATAGCCCGGACAAAGGAGCGCTGCGACGTGTCCGGGTTATGAGCTATTGAACTCCGACATCTCGCTGCGCTCCTTTGTTCGGGCTACATTTGAAAAAATAAAATTTTGTCATATACAGAGCAAAATAATTACTTTTTGTATTTGAGAATGAGGAGTTATTAAAATGGTTATGATGGCATCGCCCAGTGATTTAATTTATTTTATTGAAGTCTCTAACACATTAAATTTCTCTCGAACTGCAACGCGAATTGGAATTACCCAACCTTCCTTAAGCCAAGCAATTAAACGATTGGAACAAGCAATCGGAACTGAACTTTTCATTAGAGGTAAAAGTGGGGTAGTACTAACAAAAGCAGGGAAGCGTCTTTTATCGCATTCAAAACAATTATTACAATTATGGGATAGCGTAAAATCTGAAAGTCTCGCTTCGCATTATGAAATCCAAGGAAATTTTATTCTGGGACTGCATCCTTCAGTTGCTTTAAATACTTTATCGCGTTTTTTGCCGAAATTATTAATCGATAATCCAAAATTAGAAATTCAATTAAAACATGATATATCCAGAAAAGTTTCAGAAGGAATTATTAATCTCTCTATTGATATAGGAATAGTAGTTAATCCGATTAAACATGCTGATTTAATTATCCATAAACTCTATGAAGATAAAGTTACTTTGTGGCAAACCGCAGAACAAAATATTAATCAACAAATTGATTCTGGTGAAGCCGTTCTTATTTACGATCCGGATCTTTTGCAAGCACAATGGTTATTAAAACGAATTCATCAGCAAGGTATAAAATATAATCGCGTTATAACAAGTAATAATTTAGATGTAATTACCAATTTAACAGCAAATGGAGGAGGAGTAGGAATTATTCCAACTTCTGTTGCTCTAGCAGCTTATCCTGACAAATTGACACCTGTTCCTAATATGCCTTATTACCATGATGAAATTTGTTTAGTGTACCGTTATGAAAATCGGAATATTAAAGCCATACAAGCAATAATTAATGCTATTAAATTATGTTTTATTGATAAAAATTAAATATTATGATTTGCGCCAGAATAAATAAATATAAGTTATTCTAAGATAGATGCATCTTTTTATTTCGCTACGAACCACAACATTACTTGCTCAAACAAGTAAATTATGATAAAATTTTAATCCACCTCAATAAATATGATTAAATAAAATTGATATAATATTTAATTAGCAATAATTATTAGAGATATATATCCATCGTTATGATAGATGGTTTTGCATAAGATAATAGATTATTAAATTATAGAGGCAACATACATGAGACAGTTTGAAAAAATAACATTTTTATCACGTGTAATTCAAGAACAATGCCACAAAGCAAATAAAAAATTCAACGAAGAACAGTATAAAGAGGTTGTTGATATTTGCAATAAAATAATTAAATTAGCACCTGATTTTTATGATGCATATAGTATGCGTGCTTCAGCATATCATAAGCTTGGTAATAAAGAGCAGGCGAAAAATGATCTCACTGTTGTTCTAGAGCGTGGTGTGGGGAGTCAAAATGATTTTCATCTTATGGGGTTAATATGTTTTCGAGAACAAAATGATGAGAAAGCCATTACTTATTTCAGCAAAGCTATACAATTAGGGGATAATTCTGAAGAAGTATATTTCTTTCTGACACTCAGTTTTAATTATTCAAACGCTGACAAGGCTTTAGAAACTATAAATAATGGTATCAAGCAATGTCCAGATTCAGAGATGCTCCTTATATTATCGTCGATTCTTAAATTAAAAAAAGAATCAGACCTTTTGCAAGCGATTGATTTATTGATGTTAGCTGCTGAAAAAATTAACGGCATTTTCGAAAAATATTCCGATTATGTGCTCCATATTACTGGGTTGCTTCTTATGTTAAATACACAGTTAACCGATAAAGTAAATATATTTATTAGAGGAGAACCTACACAGAATTATTTAGAAACTCAACAGATGCCAATAAAAACGCGTGTTGCTATATTTGAAAAATTCATAAAGATTTTTGACAATATACAATTAACTTTAGAACAAAAAACGAATATTTTAAAAGATATTGATAAAAACACTTTATCCAAGGAAAAGTTTGATGAACAGTTCTCTGATTTACAACTCTCTAGATATCTAAACTATTATAGATTAGCCAATTTATATAATTTATGTCGCTATTCATTCAGGGAAGATAGAAATCCTGATAGTGAGAAAAAGCGTATTACTTTTGCAGTATGTCATTTTATCAATGCAATGAGTGTGCTTGATAATTTCTTTCTTAAGGCTTTATCAGTCGATTCAAAAGACGCATCCCGCATCGTTCAACAATTTTATTTTGCATTCATCGGATTGAATTCACTCTGCGCACAAAATGCAATAATTGTACGCAATATATTTGAGAGTCAAACCAAAAATTCAGAAGCGTATAAAAAAAGACTTATAACCTTATTAAGCAAATTCGAAAATAACTACGCCTTAGTAACAGCTATTTTATTTAAAGATAAAATTCTAAAGCGTACATTTGAAGAGCATTTACAACATCATCGTGATAATAATATTTATACAGTATTCAATCTGCCAATTCCTGAATTTTATACAGCAAAAAGTAGGCAATCATTAAATAAATAAAAAACAAACATCACATTTATAAATTTAGTATACATTAATGGTATTATTAATTTGAATTCATTTTATTATCTTAATCTGTATTGGGTGGTAGGTTTTGACTCATTTAATATTTGTTTAACTTCCTGGAATAAGGCAGGCGCCATGCGTTCAAATATTTTATTATTTTGTATGATATCTTTTGCCTCTGTAAAATGTTTAGCTATGGCTACTTCATATCGTAATTCTATTAATTGAAATGGTGCAGGACTGTTTTTAATAATGTAATTATTAAATAATACTAATATATTATCAATTTCTGGATTTTCTGATTGTAATAAAACTTTACCTTCGGCAATTGCTTTTTCTTGCTCATTACATTTCTTACTGTATCGTTCTAGCATTTGTATCAGACTATTATCAATATAATTATCCGATTTTAATCGTCGCATAATTTCTGCTGTATAAGTTTCTAAAGGATAAATTGGCAGTTTAGCGGATCTGGGCTCAATGAATTCCAAATCTATATTTAGCGATGGATAATTGTTATCAATACGATGATAAAAATCGATTGACATAAGTTCATTTAAATGTCCAGGAATGATGGAACTACGGTAATTATTTAGAGTGGGCTGTGTTCGATATGTCATTACAGGCATACCGTTCTTTTCTTCAAATACTGTATAAGATCGTTTATAGGTTCCATTTGCAAAGATTGTATGAGAAATAGCTAAATCATAGGGCGTTAATAGTGAGTTATTTTTAATATGTGGTTTGGCATTATGCTCTAACAGTTTCAATATCATTTTTTGCCAGCCCATAAATGCAGCATAATGTAATGCTGTTTCTCCCGAGTGATTTTGTATATTAGGATTAGCACCTTTTTCGATCATTGCTTCAATTAATTCGATAGGCGTTATTTGTTTTTTAAAAGCCAAAATGAGAGCTGTATTTTTCGCATTGTATGCAAGAGATTGCATATCTATTATTTCTTTGGTGCATCGCTTTACAAGATGTAAAGCCACTCCCCATTTTTGCTCAGCGATTGCATTAAGAAGTGGGGTATTTAGGAACTTTGAACCTTCTGATTCACCTGGGTCACGGATTGCTAGGTCAGCGCCATTCGCTATTAATAAATCTATTAGTTGAATAGTATTTTCATTATCCGGTTGCATGACAATTACAGAACTGAGCACACTATATCCTGATTGATTATGCTCGCCGTTTAAAATAATTTTTTTATCACTTTCAGGAACAGTAGCTAATATTTGCTTAAGACTTTCCACTTTACCTTTTGACACTGAAACCCAGATTAATATTTCGTTTTGTGATGCCACCTTCGATCTAGTAAGAATATGTTATTTAGATCAACATCATGATAATAATCGTTACTCGTTTTATGTGTAAATGGATATTTGATTGGATCGATTAGGCATAATGCGCGATCTAAAATGGGTTCAACAAAAAGCCATCGCCGTTGCTCTAAATCTGGCTCGGTTGTTGTTGGTACTCTTAAAGTAAATGAACGTGGTTCAGCATGATCCCATCCTTTTTTCATCATATCAAGACCACATATGTGGTGAGCGCTATTATATAAATATTCAATCAAATCAGTGGCGGATAATTCTTTTTGGTCAGCGGTCTTGCATGATAGCTCGTCTGGACATTGGTAATCTGCAGCAGATTCCAACCATATTCTTGCTTCCTGTATGTCAATGACGTAATTCTCGATCACAGATAATAGCGCATTAAAAGCCGGTGGTACCTCATGGAATTTAATATCAGAAGATAAATGGGATTTGATAATGGCCATTTTTTGATTATATCGAGCTTTAATTTGGTCAGATGACAATTTCTCTTTTTTATTTTCGGTTGCTGCTGGTGGAGGTTTGTGAGAAAACATATGCATATTTTTATCCTTTAAGAATATATTAAAAAAAGATTATATCATAGTGGTGGCATGTAGTACGCTATCCATCATATATATCGGTGTGAATCAGTTTGCAATTTTATTTAATCAATTAAATATATTGCACAAATTCAATTTTAACTTTAGCGAACAGTTTGCATCTTATACTAATAAATTAAACGTCGAATGCGACCGCTTACAATATATTTTTTTTATTTTAAGTCCTTGTGTCTCTAATCCAAAAAGATAAAGAGTTGTCTTGCATCTCAACTTTATTATCCAATGAAATCGTTGGCCATTTTATGTGGATCTTCATCATTGTTTTAATAAATCCCAGTTTTTCCCAAATGTTTGCAGAATCTTGGTAATCGACAGGTTTCAGTGGATGATTGATTTCTCGATCGACGGTCATAATGCAAATATTGTTATACCCTAAGCTTTTTACATAGTTTGTTAATTCACTTAATAATTTTTTAGTAATGCCTTTATGGCGAAAATGAGGTTTCACTATAAATTCGCCAAAATAATAGAAATCTTTTGATACAAAACCGTGTTGAAGAAATATTTCAGCTGCGCCAGGAACAGCTTCTACATCGCTTAATAATGGAGTACCCGTTGCAATTGCGACAACTTCTTCATCGGAAAATGCAAGCGCAAGTGCACTACCTTTAATTTCTGAATAACTACGCAGATATTTTTTTTCACTCTCTAAATTACCCACATAGAGATAAGGGAACTCACGAAATTCTGTTAAGCGGAATGTAGCAATTGTATCGATCCAGGGTAAAATCTCTTTGTCATAATATATTTTAAATTTCAAATTCATCTTGCTATACCTTGAGAATATTTAATAAAGTCAGTAAATATTAATTCAAATACCCTATCTTATGTACTTTTTTTCAGAATTACTATTAGGATTATGAATCGGTGGAATTGACTAACCATAATATGCACCATTCAAGGCTGCTGGATCTAGAACATTTTGTGCTACTGTGCTAGGAGGTAATTGTGGTGCCCTTTGCGGTTGATAGCCAGGAAATTAAGTGTTAGATAATTCAGCTAAACAGCCGACAGTTTTATAAATATTCGGCTGCGTATATCCATCTATCTTCACTGGGCATATAATCGCAGCGAAATTTGTAAGTGATTTAATTGAGTGATAATGAATGCTTCCAGAAGTTGCATTCGATGAGGGGAGGTCACATGTTTGGTATTTATTGTTGACCAGCAATTGCAAAACACCTAAACCTTATATTATTTTTTATATTGAGTGTCACAGGATATTTTGATAAAGGAGCATTTATGGATGAACAGCTTCAGCTAGATTTGGAAAGACGTGATTTTGTTACAATAGTAAATAAATATAAATCAACATTACAACGTTTTACAAAATCAAATATTATTCACATAGATAAACAAATAATAAGTTACTTTAGTGAAGATAGCAGCAATTTAACAGCCAAAGACACTGAGAACTTTACTTTTATACATCGATTATTGAAGGATAACGCACAAGAATCTATAGATTTGGCTATTAAAATAATTACAGCAAGCATAAAACATAATAAATTGAAAGAAATTATAGAGAATTATTTAAGAGATTTAGAACTAACTGGACAATTTAGAGAGATATTTTCTCGGATTTATACGTCAGAACCTAGCCTTCTTTATATAACTGATAATACCAGCAAAGATACCATTCTCCATTTAGCCACAAAGCATAATGCAAAATTGCTAATTGAATTACTGCTTCATGCTGATATTGTCAATATTGGTAATGTAAAAGAACCGTTAATTAATGCTAAAAACGCTGCTGGACATAAACCATTATGGGTTGCTTTGCAAGCTGGCAATACAGAGGTGAGCTCACTTTTATTACATAATAATGCTTCTTTTTATTTAGAATTCGATGGGGATATTTATCTACGAAGTCAATATCAATATGAACCATATTTGCCTATATTACTTCAATTTGGGCAAACAGTCGAAGAGCCTTATCTACATGAAGTAGTTAAGGTCTTAAGAATGCAATTAAGCGCATCAAATATGAAAAACGCTGAAGTGCGTAGAGAATATTTGGATAGAGTTGCTTTAAGGTTAAGTGGTGTAAAAGGTGATGGTGAACTGGTTGGATTACAGAAATGGTACGAAATATTTGCTGGAAGCCTCTCACAGGATGAAATTTGTACATTAGATAAATGTTTCTATACTAGTGAAGGATTTGGTATTTCAGCTAATTATTTGCTAATGCACATACGTATTTTATTAGAATTAATTGTTGAACAAAAATTTACGCCTATAGAGACAAATACTTTTATTCATGAATTGATGCTAGCAATTAATACTGCAAAAATTGATCAAGAAACGCTGCTGGTACAATTATCACCAGAAAAAAATATAGAATCCCATGTAATAGGTTTGACAACACGTGTGAAGCGTTTAAAACCAAAAAATGTATTTTCTTATCCGGCTGGATGGCCAGGCGAAGAAGGGAAAAGTAATGGGCATGCTATTTATTATACACTTGATCATGATGAATCAGGATTATTTAATTTAGGTGCTTGCCTAGAAGAAGGATTTATCGCTAAAGGTTTAGAAGTAACTGATGATTTATATAAACCTTTAATTATGAAAAGTAATCCTAGTGAGGAAAAAATAAAACATTATTTACACGGACTTGTTTGGGCAAATTGCTTTGCAGTTGATGATGCAACTATTAGTCGTGCTAAACATGTAATTTATTCAGTTGATATGTTTGGTTATATGATTCAATCTGCTGCAACGGATGTACAAGCAGAAATCATTCAGCCAGTAGGTAATTGTATCATCAAAAATTATTTATTTTCTGCACGAAGACGTTTAGGAGACGAGTTATATCATAAACTTTATTTATATGAATTAAATTTTATGTTAGGCCAAATACAATCGTACGGAGGCAAAGTACCAAAGATTGAATCTATACTAACATCTTTGAAAAAGAATGAAGCAGTTTTTCACAACCTTACACTACAAGAACTTAAAGCAGCATTGACTAAACTTGGTGCAATCACAGATGTAAAAAAAGAATTAAGTCAATTACCTATTAAATCCAACATAGATTTAACGGGAAATGTATTAGGAGTTACTCGTTATCCTTATCCGCGACATCCTATCTATCGACCTTATATTCTACATAGAGGTGAAAAAGTGAGTGTAGACGAAGTACCGCAGTATTCTATTGCAGCTAAAAATCTAAGAAAATAACTTAACTAGGAGTTTATTCACAATAGTGAAAACCATAAGCTCAAGTATATAAAACATAAAAATTAAATCCATCTCTAGATGAAATAAAAGTGGATTTTCTCTATGTTTATTAAGAGTGACTGTTTCTACTTGAGCATTGATTTATCTCTTAAGCGATAGAAAAAAAATAAGCTTAATCAATTTTAATCGGTTTTTTCTTAGCAGAAGCATGACGAGCGCGTAATTCAATATCGATATATCGATCGGTAATTGCGCTAGAACTATGCCCAGCATCATCACGCACATGTTCACGAGGGCGAATTTTTACATCTTCAGAAATACCTGTATGCCTTAACCAGTGTACCGTTGCAGCCATTAACATATCTGCATCTTCATTAAATCCATCTTTTATTAAACGATTCATTGCTTGATCAAAACATTGTTGAACGATTTTTCTGATATGCCGAGTGCCTTCAATAGGCCCTTTTCCTAACGCTTTGGGGAGTAGGGGAGTTGACTCTCCAGGAGAGGGAAGAGGGGATAAACCTGCGCTATGTCGGTAGCGTTTGAGCGCAGCGAGCATTGCATCACTCACAGAAACATCTCGTTCTTTATTGCCCTTTCCTACTGTTTTAAACCACCAATTGCCATCCATATCTTTAAAAAAATGTCCCATTTGTGGAATCCAGCGTTTACTGGCAGCTAATTCAGAAATACGTAAATACATCGCAAAAAGTGAATTCATCATAAATAATGTGCGTTCATGTAAATCGGGATTTTCTTTGGCCATTAATTCAGCAGTTTCTATGACATAAGCCCACTGTAATTCTGATAAGCGTCGAATTTGTTTTTTACTTTGATGTTTACGTAAAAATTTACTTTTTTGACGAATTTGTGCCACAGGATTTACATGGACATATTCTTCTTGCTCTAAATAATTATAAAAGCTACTTAAAATGGCAAAAATTGCTTGTAGCGCACTTTGGGATAATGTGTATGATTTTACATTCGGAAGCTTGCCGTCGCGGTGAGCTTTTTTGCTGATTGTTGCGACAAATGGTCGCCATTCAGAATTAACAATACGTAAGCCTTCTTTATCGATAAATCTGGGTACATGTTTAGTGCCAATCCAATGTTTAGGTGGCGTCTGACAAAATTCAAGAAATGCTTCAAAGTCGATTCGATTTAAATCTTTTAAAGATTTTGTTCGTATAAACCATGCCCATTGTAATAATCGTTCAATATCTCGACGGTATGATTTAAATGTTTCATTGCTACCACGATAACTATAAAGAAAATTACAGGCATGTCGGTAGTCGTAATTAGCATTTTCTGGAAATGAAAGATTTGGATATTGTTGCTCAATAGTTAACGTCTGAATGTTAACTGGCGATTCTAAGTGCTCTAAAGTATCAAAAAGTGGCGCAGGCGAATGTTCTGAATGGTCCATAAATGCTTATATCCTATATAACCGGTAATAAAAGTTACCGGCCATTATAAATGAATTGGATTTACAATTTCAACCAATAGCGCCAACAACTACTATTCTTAGCATAATAATCTTTTAAATCATTTCTCATAGCTTTTATCAATTGCAATCAAAAATTTCATGGTTTCGTGCTTGGCCCACCTGAATGTAATTTATTATTTGCTGATTCATCAACATGATTAATATTTTTGACTGCAGATGACACAGAAAATGTTGGTACCGTTTTAGTCGATGTGAGCAATTTTTGAATTTCCCATCTGAGTAAATCACTAGTACGATAATGATTCGCCATTTGTAAATACTCATCAGAGATTTGCAAGATATTCTGAGATAATTTTTTATCTTCACTGAAATAGATGGCTAATTTATAAAGAACTTTCCCAATACAGAAATGTGCTCTTGAATTTGAAAAATCAGTATAATCTTTGTTAGCTTGAAGATGAGGAGCAATATACTTATCCCAGCAATTTGGTTCAAAAAACCAGCGCGGATTATCATGGGTAATTTTTAATAGCATTAATGTAAATGTTGTATCTTTAAATAAAGCTGGATGAAGTTTAGCTAATCCATCTAAAGTACTATCAAGTGTGTTGGCTGGTACCATACCGCTTAAATCCATATATTTTCTATATAATTCCACCATTAGCCTTGAAGCATCTGCCAGTGGCATAGCATATTGTAATGCTAGAGGTGCAAATAGATCTGATTGTTGGTATAAATGTAGGCCAATGATTTCATAAAGAGATTGTATATTGAAGTTTTTACCATGAGTCAAAACAGCTAGTTGGTCAGCTATTTGTAATATACAATTCTCAAAAAATTTTAATTGTACTTCATCAATTTTATGCTCTCCAATCCGCTGATAAATATTATCAAAATATTTACATAATAGCTCTAAGCCATTATTCATTTTAATTATTTTAAATATTTTATTTTTAATATCGACTCCAATACTATCAAATACTTCTCTTGAGGAGTCCAATTTGATTTCAGCTAATTCATTTCGTATTTTTTGAACTTTATTTCCTAAATTGACACTATTTATTACTTCAGGATCATCACTGCTATCTAACAGACGTACTAAACTACCAAAACAGATCTCATCACAATTAACTATTGCACCCGCTGCGATTAACTCTATAATGCACCCACTTATTTCATTGCAAGTAGCATGATAAATTAGAGTTCGCCCCTCTTCGTCGTTGTCTGAAGAACTTTCTTCATCGCTTCTATTAGAGTTATCAGAAGAATTATCGCTTATGTGATTATCGTGTGTTGCAACGTCACTGTCTGAAGAACTTTCTTCATCGCTTTTATTAGAGTTATCAGAAGAATAATCGCTTACATAACTATCGTGTGTTTCATCAGTTTGTATATGACGAACATTGATAGCTAATCCGGATCTAATTAATATTCGTAGAGCTTCTACTTTGAATTTTTCACTAGTATATTCATTTTCAATTATTAAAAAAGCTGGTGGGGTATCAAATAATACTTTATTTACATCAACACCTGTATCACATAATAATTTAAGAAGTTTTAAGCCACTTTCCTCATTTCTGCTAGAGGTTTTCTTACAGACAAAAGCTAAGTAACAACACAGCGGATTTGCATAAAAGGAATCGCTATCAATGAGTTGAGGAGGAACTTCGATTTTTTCACCTGTGAGTGCCGCACCTGCACTAAGTAATTTCCGTACCATTTCTTCATTAACATTGCTAAAAGCAGCTAATAATGGCAACCCCAAATAATTAGCATATGCTCCAGCTTTAATTAAAATATCTGAAAGTTCAATATTATTATCCCTTACAGCGCGACATAATAAGGTTTCACCATCTTCATCAATTGCAGAGAGAACGTCTATACATTCATAAAGTTTATCAATAATAATTCGTTGACCAGTTGCAATATAAATGCTTGAAGCACGTAACGCTGGATTGAAGGCGCCCTCTTTTTCTAACATAATCTTTATTTCTTCCAACTTATGTTTCTTGAAATCATGTTGAATAAGAGACGTAATTTTTTCTAACTTATCAGAATAAAGCGCTTCACTAAATTCACATGGTTTAAACATTTGATCAAATTTATTGATAATCTCTAGGGTAACATCCAGTAAGTCACATTGATTTTTTGCTTTATTAATAAAATAAAGTCGAGGCATCTCCCCTTCCTTTTTTACGAGTATATAACACCAATTCGATCTGACCGGTATTTGATGTAACATACCTGATTGTGGGGGTGAAGAAATTAAAATAAGTTCACAGGGGTCACTAACCATTTTAAATAAATATTTAAGCATATTTTACCTTTTTGTTAATGATAATCTAATTAAATAACTAAAATAATATCCTGACCATCTAATTTAAAGAAAATTCATATCGTAATTTATTTTCTTCAATATATTTATGAATAAGTTCATTTTACCAATATAATTACCATTATGAACTTGCTCCAATTACGATGTGAATTTTGTGTAAGTAATTCAATTACGATATTTTTCCAATTGGTTACAATGTCATGTCATCACAATGTATTTTGCCATCAATCATATAATTATGAAGATATTAATTTAATAAAATAGCCGTTAAAAGCACGGTGATCCAAATTGAAAATAGTCTTACATAAGTGATTTATGCAAAACTAACTGAGTCTACTTTCCTCTGATGTTTTAGTATTACTTCTATTATTAATAGCGAAGCACTTCACGATTTTACATAAATCACAAAAATCACCGAGTTTTTTACGGCTATCTCTCGCAACTTTTATAACTCATTATTAAATTAATGAACACTATTAGTGGTTGCAATATGCAAATAGATCCTGTCGGAGAAAAATCAAGTCACATATACTCAAATAAAGAACATGCTGTAATTGGAATTAGCCCATTTAACAGCTATTTTCGCGAAGAAAACTTAATTAGATTGTTTAATTGGGGATTAAATAACTTTAAAGACATTAGTATATTTTATCCTTAACATCTTTCAATATATAATTTTCTTTCATTAGGTATAAGCAAAAATAAAGGGATAATAAAAACAAAACAACAAGATAACTATTCTAAAAATAAAATAATTAGAGCGCTTGGAAAAAATGATTTATTTACGGCGCAATCATCTTTTATATATAAGATATGGACTTTTAGTAGACTCTCAAATAATCTTAAATATCGTGAGATACTTAATCTGATTATGGATATGTATTATAATAATGAACAATTTAGACGAGGCTGTTTGAAAACAACACATGAAATTTTATCAACAAAGATAAGCTATCATAAAGACTTGTCAGTTAATCTTTCAGTTGGTGTGAAATATTTATTGTATGAACTCCCATTATATATAAACTCCCCATATATATTTGATGTAAAATCGTCATTATTTATCTATCATGAACATTTTAGTTTTATAAAAAAATTAATTACAGACAGTACATTTACAGCACCAAATCAAGGGTTATTAACAGTAAAAATATGTGGTGTGATAAAATAATATGCTACTTCACAATGTAAGCAATATTGTCTTATCACAATACGAACAGGGAAAAGTTCTTGTTGGCTAATTAGTAATCACCTGCTTCATATTTTTTTAGAATATCATTAACTGCATCATTCCAGTTTTTCTGGTACAGGGCTTCCATTTTTGTCTATCCTCAGTATGTTGTTTTGTCAAGATTCATGATATTATGATTAATTTATAGAAATAAATACACGTTTATCGAGCGTAAAATTTATAAATCAAAGTATTAATACAGGTGCTATTAATTGATATTCGTTCATTCAGTATTATATTTTGATTTAATTAGAATTGATAAAAATGTAATATTAAAGATGAAAAAGATATGACAGAGCAATTATCCTTTACCAAAAACGAACACTTTTTTAGACATGAACAAACTATAAAAATATTATTTAGACAAGCCCAATTTTCTGAAAAATGTTCATTTTTTAGTTATCTGAAATGTTATCGTTCAGGTGAATGCATTTTATTTACGACTAATGCTGCCGTATATGAAATGCTTGCTGAAAATAAATTTCACTTTACAGTGCCATTTCCTGAAGAAATAATCAAACAAAGATTTTACTACTTTATCCAATCAGATAGTAAATTTTCAGATGTCATCTATAAAGCTAAACAATTTAAAGTAAATTATCCATTTGACAGTGTTCATGTGTACAAAGATTATTATGAGTTGTTTTGTTATGGGTTTTACAAAGACGATCCCAATATTTATAATTATTTATTAAATAATCAGGATTTAATTATAGATTTTGAAAATACTTTCAGAAATAATATTATACCCCTAGTCGATGAAAACAAGAACAATACTCTATGGTTACCTAAGATTTATAGAACAAATATCTTTTCAGCGTCTGCCCAACCAACAACCTTTTACCATAAAGATAAATACTTTAAAAACAAACGTCTAACTAACTTTGATTTAAAATTATCGAGACAACAAATTGTATTATTGGATAAATTAGCTTCTGGCTATACTATTGAAGAAAGTGCTAAGTTGATGACTTTATCGCACCGTACTGCTGAAAGTTACCTTAACATAATTAAAATCAAGCTTAATTGCAAAAATAAAAAAGAGGTTATTCGGAGATATATTGAAATAAATCAATTCTTAGATAGATAAGCAGGGGCGATCTGCTTTAACACCGCTAACAATTTCTTCGTAGATTTTTTCACAACCGGTATCTTCCAAAGCAATCACTTGCATGTTGAGATTTTGTTCTCTTGTACTGACGCGCGCATATGCAATTTTCATATTCAATATCCTTTGAAAAAATTTAACAGCACATGGTTTGTTATACTCATAAATGTAATAATTAAGTATTGAGCAACCAGTGTAATAAACCAAATTGGGGCTATTTTTGTATGTTTTTTTGAAAAAAATAAAGTGACCCCATCGTCTAGACCAGGAAATGTTAAAATATGTTCACGGTACAGGCAGGGACGCCGATGGCCGTGATACGATGCAAGTGGTTGGAGTTGATCTGGCCACATTGCTCACCGTTATAAATCACAAATTATGTTACGATTTGAATCAATTACAATGGAGTTATTATGAATCTAAGCGCCTTAGGATTACACCAAATTTACAATGCTTGCTTTGTTTCAAGTCGTCACCCTCTTGAACAAGAAAGGGCCGTACAAGAGATGTTTTGTCACTTATTTACTGAAGTCGACCCAAGACGTATTTTAGACGTTGGCAGAAGGATATGCCAGATTATCGGGCCGGGGTTCAAACAGTTCAAGAGAATGTCAGCTTTGATTGAAAACAGCGAACGGTTTTGGACAGCCTTTAAAGAGATTCAAAAAGATGAAACACCCGATGGCTTCATTCGCTGCATTCAATCCCTTCAGGAAAAAATTCTCAATGTCATGAACACTAGGGGCCATAATCTAGAAACGCTCAATCTCCAAAATGTAACTCAATTTTTTAATCAACCTTTCATTAACGGTTACAATTTACGCTCAAAACGCCAAGCCCCAGAAGAATCATCACAACCCACTAAATTGTCCCGCCAAAACGCACAATATATGGCAGCGATGGACTACGCTAGATCCCTCCCTGTGCCACCAGCTCATGGCCCACAACCTGCACCCGTTGTTGTTGAGTTTACACAGCAGCGGAAACAGGGTTCACTTAATTCAACGATGAAGATAATCAATATCTTTATGACGAACAACAATTCAAAGAACCCTGCTTTAGCGAAACAGGGTACTTATGAGGATTTAAGGAAGACGCTGGACGTAACGTTGAGAGCGGATAACTATAAATTAGCGAGGATGGTAGACTCTCTGTTTTCGCGTAGAAATGATAACGTATCGCAAGGAGTGCAAAATAATCTCCCACAGCAACCTCAACAAGCTCTTCCACCGCAACCTAAACAAGCTCTCCCACAACAGCCACAACAAGGCCTTCCACGGAAACCTAAACGAGATCACTCAGGGCAACCTAAACAAGCTCTCCCGCAGCAGCCACAACAAGCTCTCCCACAAACACAAAGAACTGAAAAGGATCAGCTCACTTTATTAGGTGAACTTCATAAACGGGCGGTACCTTGGAGGCCTCAGGTGTTCGCCAAATTACTTTGCGATTTCCTTTATTATCAAAACGAGTACTGCAGGGTCATGGTCGGACGAGCCGTGGCATTGGAAAGCAACTATAAAAAGTGGTTGCTAGAACAACAAGCGCAACAACCACAACTAGCACAAAACAATGCACCACCACCCGTCTCATTCATGGTGTTTTTGGTCGCTTCCCGCCGCCTCTCTCCTGAACATTGCTACTGCAAGGGAGCGTCATGTCCTTCTCAAGCAGACTGCCGCACCATGAACACGGTTTTTGGGATGACCGAAAACGAGCTCGCCGATCCGATCAACGCAGTGCTGGACGCCACGTATGGCACACATGACCGTAATCAAATCGAGGGGATCCGCGAAAACGGACGTCGAATAAAAGCTATGCAACGCGAGAGATTTTAACCTAACTGAGAGTTTTATGAATCTAGATGCCCTAGGATTACACCAAATCTACAATGCTTGCGACGTAGCACCTAGTCAGGTTCATGCCTGGAAGAAGCAGCTATTAGAGCAAGGCTCTGAGCTATTTAATAAATCGAATAAAGAAGCCAA
Source organism: Pseudomonadota bacterium (assembly GCA_021777765.1). Lineage (GTDB taxonomy): Bacteria > Pseudomonadota > Gammaproteobacteria > DASZBR01 > DASZBR01 > JAJYDF01. Next base: position 42,344 of record JAJYDF010000014.1, read on the forward strand.
AACCAACGCTGATTGCATCGTGTCACGGCCATCGGCGTCCCCGCCTGTACCGTGAGCATATTTTAACATTCACATTTCCGAACAACATCTTAATAGCTATTTTTAGATCATTTTTCACTTCAAAATGACTTAGACAAATTACGCTGATGTAAATACACATAAATGTTTTTAGCAATCCAATTAATCAAAAAATTTAATAAATAAAAGCAAACAGACAAAACATTGTATCAATCTATATTTCGTTAAAGTCATCTCATACTTCCTCCTCTAGTTCTGGATGATAAAGGCGTTATGTCAGGTGAATTTTTAGGAGGAATCGTTGGTTGTATGACAGGCTTTGGAGAACGTGGCGATACAGAGTCAGGAGGCATTGCTGTTTTCTTTGGAACATCTGGATGACGATCACAGTATTTGTGCGGAGTACTTGTTGATTCTGATTTTCTAGCACCATCACTAATAGGCATACTAGAAGTTCGTAGGAGCGCAGGAGTAGTGATTACTGAACTTAATCGAATGCTGCGTGGTGCGACATTATTAGGCGATTTCTCAGAAGATTCAGGTGGTGAATGAGGAACTGTACTACTCAGAACAAGTTCGCTTTGTTTTTGCAGATTATTCTTATACATGACAATTGCTGGATGATTATTTTTATCATCATCAGATTTATTCATATCAGTTGTAACAATTTTCATGCCGCGATCTAAAGCCTCTTTTTCTGTTGCAAAAATATAGCCATATTTTGTCGGTTGAACGCCATCATTATTATAAAATTTAATTTTTCCGCCCTCACCTAAACAAATTATTCCAGGTTTTGCAAAAATCCTTCAGCACTGTAATGTTTATCGCTACTTTTATTATTTGCAATGCGTTTATTAAATAACGGTACAACACCATGATGTAATTCTTGAGAGGTAATTCCTTGCACAATTGCTGCAGTATCTTTTTCGATATCGCCGGTGCTCGTAAATTGTCCACTTTTAATATAAGCCATTGCTCTTTCAGCAACGAAAGAAGCCACTTTATTTACAGAAGAACTATCTAAGAGATTAATTTGCTCAGCATATCGTTCAATAGTTTTTTCGCTGACTTTGTCAATTAATTTCTCAAGGTATTCAAATGATTTCACAGTATCAACCGCACGTCGTTTTTTTTCATTTGCAGAATCAGAGTCGACACTATCTGAAATACGTGAGAAAGCTTTGGAGAGTACAGTATTATCAGTAATTTTGCCGCTATGTACTGCTAATGTTGAAATAAATCTTGCATGCAATTGTTGTTTGAGTATTTGTTGAAAATCTTGATGTTGTTGTTTATTTTTCTCTGTTTTTCGATTGATATCATTTATAAAGTCATCAAGTTGCGTACTATGATTTTTTTGTAATGTATTTAATGTTTCTTTAGTTGGGTGCTCATTAGTCTTGGTTATATAACCTTTTTCTTCTTTTTCATTGGATTGTTCAATTTTTTTAAGAAGATCGGCATTGTCTTTATTATTATAGGATTTCAATGCATGATAAATTGCTTTTTTATCTTCCAATGAAAATGTAGGATCTTTATTATTTTCTGCAAACCGTTTCCAGATCATTTTTTGATAAGTTTGTAAATATTTATCAAGTCCGCCGTTATTACTGCCATCTTTTTTAAGTCGTTGTAACATTTCGGCACTGGCTATCATTAAATTAACATAATTCTTAGCTGTATCTTCGGGTTTAGCTTGTTCGCATTGTTTAATCAGGTGAGAGCAATAATTTGCTAAAGCGATGTGTTCATTTTTTTTCTTAACATCTTCTAATGCACCTTCACGTGCTGTATTAACGATACCATTATAATAAAGAGATTTCAGCTGATTAACGAATCCACCTGTACTTGTAAATTGGCGGTTTTGTGAATATTCAGATAATGAACGTAATATTCGATTATTAAATCTGAGGATTTACATTGATTTAATTTATATGAAAAATAATCAGCATAGCGAATTTGATTGTTCTTCAACTCAAAATTATGCCTTAAATTTTCGTTAACGGTGTTTATTAATCCTGAATTATAAACTCCTTTAAAAAATCCTGTAACACCTTTACTACTCGTGGTATTTCTTGCAGCAGTAGATTCCTTAAATTCATTAATATGTTTTGAGTTAAAAGTTTTATTGGCTTCATGACAAGCATTTAATAAAGCGGGATTATTTTTATCTTCGGCAGACAACGTATTAGCAGTATCATCATGTATTTGAATTAGTAATTTTTTCAGGCCAGATGATTTATCACTGATTTTATCCGCCTCAGTTTTCATAGTTTTCAGAAAATCAATATAGTCCGCTGTTGTTTTCACATTGGCAAGTTGATGACAGATTTTTCTAATTGCCGATTTTTTATTGGTGATGCTGTTATGATCTTTAATTTTATCACTAAAAGTATCATAGATTTTTAATCTTTTATTATTAAGCCGATTTTCTAAATATTTGCCTAATTGTTTAGCAGTTTGAGTGGTTAATTCAGGGACAAGTTTATTCAATTTTTCTGAATCAACAGTTGTATATGCAATTTCAGGTGCTATGACTGATTTAGATGAAAGTGTTTCAGATAATTGTTCAGATTTATGTGGCGGAGCAGATTTAATAGTCTGTTGATTTTTTTCTAAAGCCTTTATTACAGGGTGCGGATCTCGAGGGCCGGCTACTGGAATATATCGCCATTCATCAACTTCTTGTTTAGTACCTAAAATAAAACCATATTTAGGTGGGACACCATCTTTAGCATAATATTTAGGCTTGCCGTCTTTACCAATAACCATAATTCCGGGTTTAGTAAAAAACCCTTCAGCACTACCATGACTTTTTGCGCCATGTTCTAATGCTACACTTTTATTAACGCCAGGTAATGAACCGTGATGAAATTCATGGCTGGTTATTGCTACAGCAAGTTTATCTGCATCTTCTTCAATATTACCACTCGCTTTAAATTTTCCGCTTTTAATATAATCTACAATTCTTTCTGCAGCTTGTTTACAATTTCATTAACTTCACTTTTATCGAGTGAATGAATTTGTTCGAGATAACGTAAACAAACTTTTGAAACCGTGTAATAAACTAATAGATCTTGATGATTAAACGATTTCAACGATTTTGCAGCAGTAGCATGTTGATCTGCTGCTAATTCTTCATCTATACCTTTTACTATCTGAGAAGTAATACCAATGACTTGAGGTAATACAGGAATGCCAGATAAATAACTCAATTTACTCGCTACATTTAATCCTGTTGCAGCTGCACCTGCCGCGGCATTATTTGTGCCATCAATTTCTCCACTATGCATAGCTAATTCCGCAGTGAATTTTGCATAAAGACTATTTCTGAGTTCGTCTGCGAATTCATCGACTTTAGTTTGATTTCGTTTAGCAATTCGTTCTGGTGAGTTAGCTTCTAGCTTTATTTTTTCGGCAAGTTTTTCAGCTTCCATTTTTATTAATGCGGGTCTTATTGATGGAAATGAATTATTATTGATGTGAACTTTTAGCATAGCGGTCATTTGTTTAACCATGGATGAATCTTTTGCTTGATTCATATTTATAGCATCAAATATTTTTAATTTTTGTTCAGTCGTAAATTCTGGTGGTCGGCTTTCAATGAGATATCGTTGTATGATTTTTTCTTGTATTGCTTGCAATTCTTTATCAAGGCCAGCATTATTACCGCCATCATCTTTTAATTTTCTAATAATTAATGCAGCATCGTTAATAAATTGTACATAGTCTTCCGCAGTTGCTTTGCCTCCCTTATTTTTTAATTGTGTAATAATTTGTTGTTTGTTTTCGATTATCTTTTTGTGTCCTAATCGAATTAATGATTTGCTCATCGAAATGTTTATTTGATTGAATATGTAATTCACGATATTTCTTTGGTTCATTTTCATAAAGTTGTTTTGCAGTAGCATCATAAATTTCATATAAGGTTTTTTTAAAGAGAGATGCCTCATCAGTTGTTAAATCTGCTCTTGATGGTAATTTTTTGATCAGATTAGCAATATCGTCGGGGTTTTTGGCATTCACTAATTCTTGATAAACTTCAATAAGGAAGCGTTTTTTATTAGAGTAATTATTAGGATCTAAATAGGTAGTATCTAATTTATTATCAATTTATAATCGTGTACTAGATTCACGATGCTCTAAATAATTATTGAGTCTATCTGCAATGATTTTTTTTAGTTTATCTAATTTTTCTGAATCACTAGGAGAGCTTACGATGTTAGACGATTGTGGGTTTGGTGGTCCAGCATTATTACTGCTTATCGAACTACTTTCATTTTTTTGAGAGGAGCTATCTATGGTACTCGTTGAGCCGCCTGACATAATGGCAACTCCTTTACAGTTACTTATTTATATATATAAGTATAGTGAAGAATCTTGATCATTAAACAACTTCATTGCAGCTAAAGTTTGTTTGATCCCGCCACATTAAAAATGCCATGCTTGCTGCTCTTGCGACAAGAAAGCCAAACAATGCTATCCACAATCCATGATTGCCAATTTCTTGGGTAAAATACCAAATGGGTAAAAATACACAAATCACACTAAATAACATGGTATTTCTCATGTCCCTAGCACGTGTTGCGCCAACGAATATGCCATCCAATATGAAACTCCACACCGAAATAAATGGCGAAAGTATAATCCATAGCGCATAGTTTTTCGCAGCTAAACGTACTTCATTTACATTTGTCATGATGTTAATTAGCAGCGTATGAAAAAGCGCAAATGCCAGACTATATAAAGAAGCAACTAGCAATGCTGTATAAAGCACACTGCGTAATACTTCAATAAACGCTCCGCGACTTTTTTGCCCAATAGTCTCTCCAATAAGTGCCTCGGTAGCATTAGCAACACCATCCAAAAAACAGGCCATTAAAAATTGAAAACTCATTAATATTGCATTAACGGCGTAAATCACCGTGCCATATTCTGTGCTTTGGCGAGTAAAAAATGCATAAACAAAACATAAACACAGTGAACGTAGAAATAGATTTTGATTTATAAACAGAAACTTCTTAATTTCTTCCCAATGTAAAATGGCTTTTAGAGAAAAAACGTTTATTTTTCCTTTTAATTTTTTGTATAAAAAAGGCAATCCTATTGCGACTGCGCAGTACTGTGCAATAAGGGTTGCTACTGCCACTCCTGCTATTGCAAGGTGACATTTGAATACCAAAATAATATCCAAAAACATCCCAATAATATTACTACCAATTAACATTATCATTGGCACTTTTGTATTTTGTATACCAATAAACCAGCCGACCAATACGTAATTCAGCATGGCTGCAGGTGCTCCCCAAATACAAATTCGCAAAAACAGTACTGTAGCTGGAATTAATGAAGGTGTTGGATGCATAAAAATCATGGCAAAATGGATAATAATCTTTTGCAATAATATTATTAGGATTCCAACCAATCCTGCCAGAGCTATGCCTCTTGCTAATATTACTCCAATCGCTTTTTCATTTTTCTGACCGTATGCTTGCGCCGTAAGTCCTGAAGATGACCAGCGCAGAAAAACTAAAAGCCAATAAATATATGAAATAATAGAAGTACCCAGATTAACACTATCGATATACAGTACATTATTTAAATGGCCAATGACGGCAATATCTGTCATACCAAGTAAAGGTACTGTGATATTTGATAAAATCATCGGCAAACTAAGTTGCCAAATTCTATGATATAAGGTAAATTTTTCGGAATTTGAATGGGCACTTTTTTTCATAATAACGATATCTTATTGTAAATTTCATCAGGAGTTAAGTCATTTAAACGCTGAATATACGTCCAGTATTTATATGCCACTTGGCAACTCCTTGTTATCATAACCACGTTGAATAATAATGCAATTTAATTGGTTATAAATTGTGAGCCCTACGCCGCCTATAGCTCCACTGATCATTGCTAGATTTAAATTTCCAATACATAAGCATATTAATACCGTAGAAAATACGGATTGATGAATAAGTGTTTATTGTTCTATATTCATCATTCTGATCCGCGCCGATGAAAGTGGGTGCAAAATTTGATTTTTCATATCTAGCTTAGAAAATATTTTTTAATATATAGAGACTGGGGATTTTTATGAGTTTAATAATAGAATTAAAATTGAAATCAAATAAAACAATTAAAACATTGGAATATGATTTATCTTTAATATTAATTTTTTTCAAAGCAATGCCGTTAATTAAAACCGCGCCAAAAATGAAATTAATATCCTATTTTGTTGATGGCCAGCAAGGTAATTAAATTGTACTAAACTTTACAGAATTTAATTATAAACCTGAGCATAATCAGGCAGAAAAGTTTGAATTATTATTAAAAAATACTGTCAATGAAGTTTCATTCCGACTCGATTTATTTGCTGATTTTGAATACGTGAGATATTTATCTGAAAATTCTTTTGAAAGTAATTTAAACAAAATGAATTCTTTAGCAATAAATGCTGGCGGCGAAGAAATGCAGTAGAGATTTTGACAAATCAATTAAATAAAATGAGCAAACATCCTCAAGTCTAACGATGTAGATGATTACTTTAAAAATTGCTGGGAAGTGCAGGTTTATCACCTCTGCCCTCTCCCGGCGAATCAACTCCCCTACTCTAGCACCCCCTCTTTAAAATCAAGTGGTGATGATTATGCAAGTGATGTAACATCAGCAGTCATTTTCATTACTCATTAAAACGGTTAACTGTGAATAAAATACTTCAGAATAAATTAATAACAAATGCTTGCATTCCTGAGGTTTCTCTTCATCCTGATCTTGTGGCTATAAAAAACTTTATTTATATGCCGGCTCATTTTAAATGTTCCCAACCAATCAGTGACATTGAAAGTGTCGAATATGGTGCTTACACATTTCAATTAAATGATCATTCAATTATATTTCGCGTCGCTAAAACAACGCCTACTAAAACAGGCCAATTTGTCACTCTGTGGAAAAGAATTGGAAATGGCCCTATTCAACCCTATGATATCGACGACCCATTCGATTTTTTTGTAATTTGTACGCGCAAAGATAATTATTTTGGGCAATTTGTTTTTCCAAAAGGGGTATTGAGCGAACATGATGTTATATCAATTAAAGGAAAAGGTGGTAAACGCGCTATGAGAGTTTATCCACCATGGGAAAAATCATTAAATAAACAGGCACAAAAAACGCAGCGTTGGCAGATCAAATATTTCTTAGATATTTCAAAAGATAATCCTGTGGATTTTAATCATGTCAAGAATCTTTATTCGTTAATTTAAAGCGGCTTTCGAATACTGCATACATGGGAGACATACTAAATAGAGTGGCAATAGTTATCCTTTAGTAGCAAATTCAGCTGTTTCTAATTATGGGGATGATATCAATTCACGTAATGCACATCTGGCCGCCTGAATCAAGCGGCGTCATACAAATAATTTAATACACAAACTCATTGTTTGTTCTTATCATACTCCCCTCTTACATCGGGATTTACAATTACAATAAGGGACACAGAATGTTACTTAAACAAATTCAATTATTTCGCTTTAGCGATAGCACTTGCTTTGTATTAGAAAATTTATTGCAACGATTGGACCAGCTGACTTTTAATGCGTGTTTACCTTCTACCTCTTTTAGTGCTGGTTGGGTGCCACCCATAGAAGAAAATGAAATACCCTTGGCTCTGTCTATCAATGGCAAGATCATGATATGTCTGCAAATCGAAGAAAAAATATTACCCGCGTCAGTCGTTCAACAAGAATTGCGCGATAAAATTAAAGAAATTGCTGAGCAAGAACAAGGCCGTAAAGTTTATAAAAAAGAAAAACAAAACTTAAAAGACGAAATAATCATGACATTATTGCCAAATGCGTTTAGCAAATTGACACGTATTTATGCTTACATCGATCCACAAAATCAATGGCTGGTGCTGGGTACGATTAATGTCAAAAAAACCGAACAATTTATCGATATTTTTAAAAAATCCATCAGCGAAAGTATTTCTCAATTTCAATTGAGAAAAATTCCATTAATTATGACAGATTGGGTAAGACATAAAAATTATCCCACAGCGATTGCTATTGAAAAAGCCTGTGTTTTACAAGATCCAAAACAACAAAGCAGAATAATTCGTTGTCAACAACAAGATGTGTTTGCTAATGGTATTCAAACATTAATTAATGAAGGTTGTGAAATTATACAACTTGCTCTGCAATGGCAAGATCATTTGCAATTTACCTTTTCGCATAAATTTCATTTACAAGGCCTACGTTTTGGTGTTGATATCATTGCAGAAGCACAAGAAATTGAAGCTGAAACGAAATTGCAACAATTTACCGCTGATTTTTTTATGATGACGCAAACATTGGCGCAATTGTTAAATGAATTATTAAATATATTCGCTGATAATGATAAATCGGATAAGCAAGAACTAAATAGTGTTAAAAAAAATCAAATCCCCTCTTCTGCTTTAGAGCTTGCGGTAAACTGATCATATTCTATCAAAACGCTTTCAAAATATTGTTGTGTACAGAGGAAAATTTCCTCTTTTTTTCCTTCTCCCGCTTGCGGGAGAAGGTGTCATGTAGTGACGGATGAGGGTAGTTTAAAATAGGATTCGATATTAATTTAATTTACCCTCATCTACCGAAGGCACCTTCTCCCAATTTTTCCAAGCGCCCTTAATACTGCCTTAATAAAAATCTGCTAATATAATCATTCGATTAAATATCTATTCCTTATTTAATATCACCAGACAATACAATTATTATGCGTCGTTGCGATTTAGGGGGCGCGCCTACTATCGATTTAACACCACCTGGAAAGCGCGCAAGTTTTTTTGCTAATAACGTAAACAGAATGCAACAAGCAGCGATACCTTCACCATCAGCTTCTGCAGCAGCTGCAAGTTCATCCAGTTCTCAAAATAATCACGATAAACAACTTGAAGAACAATATTATCAAGAATTCAAATCTTTAGCCGACGATGAACAATTACATTCTATCAAACAAATAATTGAAGATGACGTACTTGCACCCTTAATTGAATTACACCCTGGTCAAAATGCTTTTATGGTGAATCAATTAATCTTACAACAAACTAAAATATTAAAGCTCAAACATATATTTATTCATAATGCTAAAGAATTTGAGCTTTTTTTAAGGCCATCAAAAATTGCTAATAATCAGATTAGTAAATTGCAAGGACCATTATTTGAGTTAATTCAAAATGGTGGTGTCTTAGTTATTGATTGGACAAATTTTAGCAATAAAGAAAAAGGTACCTATCAATATTTACTAGAAGATAATAATAATTCTAAAAATTAGCGTGTCATTGGAATCAGTGATCCAGCGACTAAAAGTGGTTCTCCTTTTTTATCACGCTGTAAAAGATGGTTTTTGCATGATGATTTTTTACGTAGTGCAACGGCAACTGCTAGTCACAACATTGATCTCACTCATGCAGAACATAAAGATGTTTTTAGTAATAGTGGCTGGCGTGAAAAATTATTAGGGCAAATTACTTTATCAGGAAAAATAATTACATTGCGCGAAGGTGTATTAATTAAAGCCATTAGAGAACACAGACCTTTTATTATTGAAAATTCCCCCATAAATGATAAAGACTTTGATCTACTTATGTACCGCTTACAAGTAGAACGTAAAGTATTATATAACGGTGAAATTATAGAGATAGATGAGAAGGCACCTATTTCAACTGCTCATAAAGCACATACCGATTTACCTCAAGTACCTCTTTATAATGAAGGCGAATTACCCGCAGATAAACGGACTAATAGACGTATTTATCTTAATTTCAATAATTTCTATGAATGCTTCGAAAAAATTGTGATAGATAAAAAAACCAATGAAGCTACAACTTCTCCAGATGGATTACTCGCGCAATATCAAGCGAGCGATATTTTTTATATTACTGGCATAATCCCAGAGTATGATTGGGAAGAATTGCGCGCAACCATTAAAGAAAAATATCCTCAGAAAAATTTTGAATTTGTATTAGCGCCTGGAGCTGCTATTGTTAATGTCAAAGCTAATACTGAACAACCTGCACATCAAACGATTAAATCACTGACAGAACTACCCCCGACAGTTAATACTATTTTTACTAACGATACTGATTAAGTTACAGCACAATTAGAAAAACAATTAAAGCAAAATGATTTAAAGCCATTGGTCATTAATGTCAATACACAAACACAAGTCAATCATTTAATTGCTAAAATAAAAATTTTACATTCTACAAAAACTGAGATTAATACGGGCATTTTATATCAAGACCAAGGCTTATTAAAAGCTTTGATGGAAAAAACTGCTCGGACAATCATTTTAAATGGCGAATTATCCTACACAGTTTATCAACAACTACTGCCATTATTATCTTCACCGCCTCATATTTATACCAATAGTACACGGCTCGAAAAAGAAAGCACTGGTCGATTAATAGCAGTGATGCCATCGACTGCAAAAAATAAAATTCATGCTTTAAATAGCGTTCTAAAAGATTATAGTATTGCTGATTATCGTGCCGCATTTTCTGCAGATAGTGTATTAATTGATCGTATTGAGCAATTTTATTATCGGGCTAATAAATTTCCACATCAAGGTATTGGCGTACCTAAAAAAGCGGAACTTTCATATCATCGCTTAGAAAATATGTTGCGTGATTTAAAAGAGAAGAAGTTACATCCTCATAATCCTATCAAAGGATTATTTCATTATGATTATCCTGATTACACTTATCTTAATATCATTGCCAAATATTGTTTGTGTCCTGAAGATAATTCAGCTTGTAACAGATTTAAATTAAAACACTATATTCACAATCATTATATTCAACTCGAATGTACTGATGCTATTGTTCATCATGTATGGGAATTATTAAATTGTTATAATGGTGCACAATTGCGTGAAATTTTAGGTAATGATCTCAATAATGTGCTTGATATTAGCTATTCTCCTCCTAAATTAAATCACGCGGCAATAAAACGGTTGTTGGAGTAGGTAAAAAAGGACTTCAATGTAACAACGACGCCTAAAGAACAAAACACACTCAAAGTATTACAGCAACTCAATTATTTAATCTTTGAAAAGGGTGCTAAATTGATTTTTATGAAAGGGATGCCAGGCACCAGCAAAACTTATAGTGCTGAACAATTAGAATTAGATACTCGTATCCAATTTTTTAAAGGTAAAAATAAAATCCGTGAATGGTTGTTAGATGAATCACCCAGAAAAAAAATATTATTTCTGGATGAATTTAACATCGAAGAAGATGGCGCGTGGGATTTTCTTAAAGGTGATCCTATTTATTTTGAAGGCGAATGGTTTAAACGAACTGATGATCATATCGTAATGGGAGCTGCTAATCTCGAAACATTTCCGCAACGGACACATCATCAATTTTTCCAAAATTATGCGGAAACTATTTATTTTACTGAGCATACACATGACTATTTAAAACAACAGATTCTTGGGCCCTTGCTTGCCCCTCATCAATTAAACGAATTTGCTCAATATTTATTAAATGCTTATCATGCAATTGCAAAATTTAATCCACATTATATTTACACAATAAGAGATCTGCAAAATTTAGCACAGCGATTTATATGTTTAGTGAAGAATAAATCTCAAACGGAAGATAATAAGCATTGTTTTATTAATGCCTGTGTGGGTGAATTTAGTGGTAATATCGAATATCCAGAACAACGTCAGAAATTTTATGATGAATTATACCGATTATTTGGCATAAATATCCAAAGACGTTTAGGTAATGAACCTCCTCTCATTGAATTAAAAAATGACATATCTATAACACAACAAAAAAGCTACCTGGTGGATGCATTAGATCAAGATTTAATGATTCTAAAAATGATAAAAGAAAAAAGACAGCAACAATCTTCAACAAATAGTGATAGTCATAAAAAAGAATATTTTAAACAGTTGTATATTCTTCAAGGTGATCCAGGTGTTGGTAAATCATCATTTATTCGAGCCATGCTTGATGGTAAAGGAATTCCTTATCAGTCCATTGAAGTGTGCAACATCAAAGCAGGAGAACAAATAAATGAAGCATGTGAGAAACGACGTTTTATCATTATTGATGAATTAAATTTAAGTGAAGAGTTAGAGAACCAACTGATTGATTTACTCGATAAAAAAAATCCAGACATCATGATATTCGCCACACAAAATGAGGGTAATGTTATCGGGCGAAAACCACTTGCACCTTCTTTACGTAATCGTGCGCATTTTTTGTATATGGATAATTATTCTGATGGTGAGATGGAATTATTAGCAGCAAAACATCATGTCAAGCCAAAACCATTTTTACGCGCTTATCATCGTGCTTGTAAAGATTTTCCTGATAGCGTCAATTGCCGAACAGCTTTCACTATCTTAAGAAAACATGCGCGAAATTATCAACTACCGCATACGGCTAATGTCACATAAAGGAAAAAGAAATAAATCTATTTCTCAATAACCTTATTTGATAAGAAAAACGCTATGATTAACATGCAATTTCTTTATTTGTATAAATTGCATGTTATTTATTCCTCTATTATTTGCCTAAGGATTCTCGTCTATTCTGTAATTTTTGAATATCACTATTTGTTGCGTCAATACGTTGATCAGCATGAGCAAGCTCTTGTTCTAATTGAGCTAAGCGCGCTTGTTGTTCTGCTTTGCGTTTATTTCTCAATTCAATGTATTTATCTTCTTCTGCTTTTTTAGCCGAGGCAACTTCTGATAATTTTTTATCTTTTTCTTCCTTGAGTGCTTCAAGACGTCTAATCTTCGCCTGGGTTTCTTCAAATTCTTTTTCATCATCTGAGAGTGTTAGCGGGTTATCTGATGTTCCTCTTAATCTTAACAACATTTGTGCAGTAGATGATTGCGTATCATCAGGTTTTGATGAGTCATTTTGTGATTTATTATCTTCCACTTTGTCTGCTTCACGTTTTCTCTTAGTACTATTTTCAGTATCATCCTTTTTTTGCCTGTCGGAGTCACTAACAGGCGTAGCGGCAGCAGCAGGTTTGGCATATTGTTCGACAACGCTTTCTGGTAAGTCAGAAGTAAATTGAACAGTTTGTTTTGCTATTGCTGGTAAAAGCGATATAGCAACATCAGTAGAGGGATCAGATTCTTTTACCATTGCAGAAGAATTTGATAACGGCTTATCTCGATCATTTGCCACAGTGAGTTTATTTTCAGGGTGAAGAGGCAAAACATTCATAGATAGGGGTTGAAAAGCAGGTTGTTGTCTCGTATCGGCTGAATCACTTAAAGGAGAGGTATTTTCAACAAGAGGTGCAGATGGTGATCCCGCTTTCAATGCTTGAGAGGGCAGCTGAGTAACTAGTGCTGGTTGTAACCGAGTAGCCGGTGATATCTCTAAAAAAGGTTTTGCTGTAATAGCGGTAGTTAATGTGGAATCAGAGCGTGGATCTTGAGCGGCTGGCTTTAATAGGTTCTGTTCTGTGCGTTTGAAATTAGGTATCTTGACAATGACAGGTTTAGTTCCTTTTGCAGCAGCTGGCTTGTGGTCGCCTGATTCTCTTGAAGCTGGTTGCGGCCCTTTAGCTGCCACCCGAGGTAATTCATCTTGTGTAAAATCTCTCATTTTTTGTTCTCCGTTATCCATTGCTCTATCTGCGCCAGAAATATAAACACCATTCGTTTTCATTAAGACTGCTCTTTGTATGGTTGGTACACCAGAAGACAATGCAGGCGGAAAAGGTTTTTTGCGCTTTTTATCATCCGCAGTTGTGGAGGATGCCGGTGTTTGTTCAGATTCAAAATGTTCTGATTGCTCTTCGCTCTCTGAGTCGGACTCGTCACTCGATGAGCCTGATGAACTTTGTTGTTCATCGTACTCGCCATCATCATCATATTCTGAAGTATCTCTCTCCATTGATCCTTTTAATTCATTTTTTCTTGTGTCAGTCGGTCTGGATTTATTACCTGCAGCAGCAGGTTTAGCTGGTGCTTTTGATGATTTAGAACTCGCTGTATGTGTTGCCTTCGCAGTAAAAAATTTAATGATATTATATTGAGTTTGACCACGTATCGCGACAGTGCCTGGTGGCGCATTTAAAGGAACAGTAATTTCAGCAACGACGTTGTCATTAACTATATAGTGATTGTCAGAGCGATTAAATTCTGTGATTTCTTTTTGATCATACGGTTTTAGTAAAAGATTATTTAATGATCGACCTTTGATTGTTACACATTTTTTTAAATAATTAATAATTTGTTGCCCGTAAGCATATTTTTCTTTATCAGAAAGATGAACTGGTGGATAAATTAATATCACATGTTCTAATTGTTTGGTTTTTTTACCACTCTCATCAACTTTAAGTTTTTGGTAATGAGAAGTTGCACTTCGTGAAGCCGATTTAACATTTTCACATGCGGCAGTTATTAGTGCATCAAATTCTTTATTTCGTTCGGTGGATAGAGCGGACTTAGTGCGTTTTTTAGGTGGCAGAACTGATGATTGAATATTGCTTTTACTATTAGCAGAAGATTGATTAGCGTCAGATGATTTATTTTCATGTCGTGGCATTACGTATTCTCTCTTAATGGTTTAGAGATTGCCCCTCCTTGGCATACTAAAAATCCATATAAAAAAAGCATTTAACCTTATTTTGCCAGCAAATTCAAGCAAAAATATTAAGGTAAATTATTTGGTGATAACAACTTTATCAACAACTAATGCTGTCGTCATCGCACCACTAACATTTGTCGCTGTCCGTCCCATATCAATTAATGGATCAATTCCTTGCACTAATCCGACAATAGCATAAGGTAAATTTAAACTGGTTAATGTGACAGTTGCAGCAATATATGCTGTGCCTGGTATACCTGAAATTCCTAATGAAGCAATCGCATTAATAACCATGACCATTAAAATCATATGAGATGTTAATGGCTGGTGCATAATAGTTAATGTCATTACTACTAACATGGCGGGAAAAATGCCAGCACATGCATTCATGCCAATTGTTGCACCAATACTGGGTACAAATGTAGCTGTCATTTGGCTGGTATTTAATTTATGTCGTAATGTTTCTTCGGTAACAGGTAATGTGGCAAAACTGGATCGTGTAGTAAATGCAACAAATAAAGGGGTATATGCTTTTTGTAAATAATGCCACGGATTTTCACCAACCATTAATAAAATTACACAGTGCATGATCAATACAATTATCATTGCTACATACATTGCAATCATGAAATGGATCATGCCATCTAATAATGCAATGCCTTGATCTAATACTAATGAAGACATTAATGCCAAAATGCCATAGGGAGTAATACCTAATATAAATACGGCTAATTTTTTTACAATGGCAAATAATGAGCTAATCCATTTTTTAAAAGTAATCATTAATTCGTGATCGGCTTCGTCCAACATCCGCGCAGAAATGCCTAATAATACAGCAAAAATAACAACCGCGATGGAATTTCCAGATGACATGACTGCAACTGGATTTGTGGGAATCATGCCTAATAAAGTATCAACAAGACCGGTATAGGTATGTTCTGGTGGAATAGCTAATGCAGGTAATTGCATGCCCTCCCCTACATTAAATATTTTGCCAATTAGCATACCGACTAATGATGCAGCGGACGTCATTAGTAATAATAAAACGCACGTAAAAAAGCTCATTTTCTTGATTGAATCACTTTTTTCGTAACCTAGATTCAATATGGCGTGAATTAAAGACGTTAGAATTAATGGAATTACTAACATTTTTAAGAGATCTAAATAACCGGTTCCTAATAGACGCAAAAATCCTCTAATAAATAACAATAATTGATATTGTGGTACTAATTTAAGAAACAACCCATAAGCAATACCCATACAAAGACTTAATAAAATGCGATAACCCAGTTGGATTTTCCGTTGTTTTAATTGATATAACAGTGTTAAAAGAACGATTAACAAGGCAACTGCGGCTAGCTCGAATATCATTAAATTGCTCCAGAATTCAGTTTCGGGTATTAGCTATTTCCATACATTTGAAAGTAAAAAATAATCATCATAACGTTAAATGTTCGCTTTTGAAATGGTTTAATGCCTTATATAAATATTTATTAGTGAGAATTGCATTTTATAAATGTATACTCTGCACTGTTGGTGCTTTTCAAATTGATGCTGATGCAAAATAAAATTTAATCATTTATTTCCGAGGTAAAATCATGGCGCTTAATTATTGGGCATATATTTTTCTTTCTCCAAATTTCAGTCCTGAAAAAAATACGGTTGAAACACAATCCTCAACTTGCCGATTTAAAGCGGTTGGTATTGATATGAATCAAAAAGACCAAGTGATAGAAATAGCTAAGCAGTTAGTCAAAGAAGGTGTGCAAATGATAGAACTTTGTGGGGGCTTTGGGCCAATATGGATTGCGAAAATTTCAGAGGCGATTGGTGGGGTTATACCCATTGGAAGCGTTGCGTATGGACCTGAAGCGAGAAAGCCATTATTAGATATTCTAAATACTAACCCCTAATTTACCTCTTGATGGTGCTATCGTAGGGTGGATTATCGCAATGTGGAGCCAAATTGCGCTAATCCACCCTACAATAATAATAGGTGTATACTATGTAATGAGAAAATATAAAGAATGGACCCCTTATGAAATGCTCGTGTTACTGTACAGCAAGTAATTATCGCATCAAATCATTGCTCGACTTTTTGACCAAACATTATGAATCCGTCAAATTATATCGCGATGCTATACATGTAAAAATTCAAGAAAGTAATATATTTTATTTTTCCTATGGTTGTATCATCTTTTGGAATACCCCCGGTAAAACTGAACATAAATTACTAAAACAAATCAAGGAATTTGAACAAGAACCCCTCTTAGAACCCACTTTTGAATTATTTAATTATCAGATGGGTGTTACTACCAGCATCGCTACTGAAAAAGATCTTATTATATTAGAAGCTGAAGACCCATTAATCTTATTAGCATTTTCATTTGCTTTAGCGCAATCAATTAAATTGATTACCTTCGAAGAATCCGTTGATAGAACCATTAAAAATACCGGATATATTCCAAAAGATTTGTCTGAAAAAGGAAAAATTGCTTTATCACGTAAAGCAATAAGCCAAAATATGGGTAATTTATTTCTCGCCCGAAGCTCAATTAATCTCAAAACAGATTTCTTAGGCGAACCTGAATTTTTCTGGGAAAATCCTGCTTTTGAAGGTTATTACATAAAAGCTGCGACTTATTTAGAAATCCAAAAACGGGTTGATGTATTAAATAAACGTCTTGATGTTATTCGTGAATTATTTGAAATGCTGGGTGATGAATTACGTCATCAACATTCTTCTACGCTAGAATTAATTATCATTTGGTTAATTGCGATAGAAATTGCTATCGTTTTAATTCAACAATTTAAATGGTAATTGACTATCATTTTATCTATACATAGATGTTTGTGCATCTTGAATCGTAAAAATATCAATTAATACATTATTATTTTTGTGCCATCGGAGTATCACTTTTAGCACTTTTTGGTTCAGATGATGAAGTTGAATTATTTGTACTTTCTGCATTAATCAATTCACTTGCTTTATTAGCTTGTATCGCATTGGGTTCACCTCTATTTAAGTGAAGTGAGACTATACATTTTGTGCTCACTTTTAATCGCTGATCATGAATAGCTTGTTGTCTTCTTTGTAATTCTGCAGGATCAATATCCAGCTGATGGTGTTGTTCTGCGGTGTTTATTAACCACCCTATAAATTCAATATCCGCTTTGCATTCATCACATCGTGTTAATATTTGATGAGTGAGTTTAGCGCGCATTTTAAATACATCACTAATTAAATTTTTATCGCTTGAACGAATAATAATATCTAATGTGGTTAAACACGCTTTATTTGCTTGATTTATTTCAGCACCATTACTGATTAAATGACGCATTAATTCAGCATGTTTATAAGTTGCTGGAATCATTATTGGTGTTAAACCGTCTTCATCAGGCGCATTGATATTAGCGCCACGTTTCAAATGAATTTGTAGACGTGCCTCGAGTAATAACATTGCAAGATCATTATGGCCTTTTTCTTGAGCGATTTTAAATGGCGTGCGCCCTGCTTTATCGAGATTATCAACGCTAGAATTTTTATTCATTAAATAAGAAATAATTAATTTTGCTACAGCAATATTACCATTAGCAGCGGCAAGATGTAATGCTGTATTTCCCTGCTTATCGCAGACATTAATATTAATGCGATCACCTTTTAAAATCTCCTCAACTTTAGGGATATCGCCAGCATTAATCGCTACAAAAAAACTTTCAATGATGATTTTTTCTTCTTCACTAGGTTCTGGCAATAATTCCTTAATCTTTTGAGGTATTACAGTAGCAATAAAACTTTGTAAATTTTGATTTAACTGCCCAGA
Source organism: Pseudomonadota bacterium (assembly GCA_021777765.1). Classification (GTDB taxonomy): domain Bacteria; phylum Pseudomonadota; class Gammaproteobacteria; order DASZBR01; family DASZBR01; genus JAJYDF01. Next base: position 60,800 of record JAJYDF010000014.1, read on the forward strand.
CACATGTTTTAATGCTTTCACATACGCATGTTCAACTGCCATATCTTTGGTTTTATTTAAGGGATCATAACCGGCTAGAATACATGCCTGATTAATTAATGTATCAGTAGAATATTTTTTTAACCGTTCAATGCGTTGTTTTTCTAAATATTCAAAATCAATCACAATTATTTTACATTTCACTTGATCTAAAAACCACGCTAATACTCTTTGATTGGTTTCATCCGCGAGCTCATTTTTAGTGCCACGATGTTGCTGAACTTCTAACTCATAAGTTTTGTCTCGTTCGAACTCACCTTTTGATTTAATGGATATTTCCACAGTGGTTTGTGATTTCCCTGAAGCATCGCGAATAGACAATATATGCGTATTTTGTAATAAACAGCCTGGCATATATGTCGCTACACAATGAGACAAATCATCGCCTTCTTGTTTTAATTGATTTGAATTAGCCAGCGCAACGATGGTCCATCCTTCTTGATGCGTAAGTTGTGCGGGGATCTTTTGCGGTGGCATAAGCGGTTCCCAAGTGCGATCACCATAATCTTTATGCTCATTAAGCAATGCTCGTGTTCCAGGATTATGCCAGTGTGTTGACAGTTCTAATATATGACGTATTGTTATTTTATTGAAAAATTATTTTTAAATATTGTAAATAATTCTAGCGTAATTTTTTTCAATACCTCAGTCGATCGCGTGTTTTCTCTGGTTTCCATTGCATAAAGCATTTTAACGAGATTAGCGATAACAATAGTTTGCTGATAATCCATGAGTACGTCTTTTATGTCAGTCATGCAGGTATATGAATTTAAATAATTTTGAGGTAAACCTTCTGCTAAATGTTGCCATTTTCCTTTATTTTTAGGTGGGCTAAGCTCAGCATGTTGTTTTAATAAATTTTTTAAAAACTCGGGATAAAATAATTGAGAATCTAAATCGATATCTGGAACTAATACTCTAGTTAAATCTAAACAATATTTGAAGACGGTATGAAATGCTTTAATTTCTTCTTCTGAACTGCCCTTTTCCGGCAAATTTTCAATTCGAAAATAATTTAATTTGAGTAAGGTAACAATAAATTCTGTATCATAGCCACATTCTATCTTGCGTGGCAGACGAGATAAAATTTTAGCAGAAATTTTAAAATAATCTTCTAACCACTTTGCAACATGTTGCGTTTGCATTTTACCGGCATCAACTAATGGTTGTAACTCTGGCGGAAGAGAGATATCTCCATTATAAGTATCTAATAATTCATATAAACATGGGTAATAATTAAAATACTCTAACCGGTTTGCTGCAACAGTCGCATCAGCAACTTTAAAATAATCAACATTTGGCACTTTACTCGCAATAGCTTGGTTATATTGTGCAACTTCGTTCACTAATTGCGGCGATATGTTTGTAAGGCTAAAAGGTGTATTTCTATAACGATGATCAACGCATTGCGCATGAAATGCGTTAAAGATTTCTGCTGAGCTTTTTTCTAATATTGGATCAATAATCTGTTTTACTAGCGATATCGTATTGTCATTTTGATTGATTGTTAATTTATTTTGTCTACATATGTTGTAAAAAGAATCACTTTCCACTGATAAAGGAACGAATTGATTTCCTAATGAAGTTGCAATTTGTAATTCATCACAATCACCGCTTTGATGCCGAAGTAATTTTACTAATTCATCTACTTCATGATCATCATTACTTCGCCAAATAAGTTGATTAGATCCACTGCGCGTCATTAAACAGGCAGCATAATATCTGCTAAAACCTAAGTACTGTATTGCAGAAGTTGTAAATCCTCTTAAAATAATACCTCTTTTTGTATCATCAATACCCATTGTAACTACTAAAAGCGGCATCATCATATACCAATATAATTTACAGAGTTTGTCGATTTCTCTTCTATGTATATTTATATGAGGATTTTTACGTATCCAGTTATCTATTGCCATATCAATTTGTGGGCAGGACAGCTCCAAGAATGAAGATGGGGGACGATGCAATGTCAATTGCTGTTTAATAATCATTAAGCTTGCGACATCATGCCAGCCATTTTGTTGCGCATAATAAAGAGGTGTTTTGCCAAATTTATCTTCTTGACAAAAAAAGTAATTCATAAAGTTCTTGTGCGTTATTTGATTTAAAATTATTCAAAATAAACTTAGTAATTAACGCTTGTTTACTGGAAATTGCGATATGCAAAATATTCTGTCTATTTTCATCAACAAAATTTAAACTTTGAATTGATGTAGTAGACATTTCCAACAATAATTTTTCAACTTCAATATTATTCCCATCTTTGATGGCTTTGCATAATGCTGATTGCTGTTCATTCATAGAGTGAGGTTACCTAAGCTATTAATTTGTAGATAGTTATTATACATTTGTCAGCTTAAGGTTTTATTAAATGGATCATCTAACTAAACTCAGTACTATTGCGTTTTATTAATTTTATCAGTATTAGTCATAGCCTGGGTGGAGCAAATGAATATTAAATTAATATAACGAAAATAGCAGTAATTAAATTTTTTATTAAAAATCACCGCGTAACCCGGGAAATCAATTTCCCCCGGGTTACGCATTTGGTAAAATAAATATGAGTGTAAACGTCAAGCATAATCATTCTATTCAATTTCTTCATTTGCTTCACCCAGGCTACAAGTATTTTCAATATGACAAAATTAATGAAACACAGTAGTACACGGCAAAAAATTAAAAATGAAAAATGTAGTGAGTATAAAATATCTTTAGTTTTTCAAAGAATAACCAGGAAATAATTAGCTAAAATGCTTTTTCATCCAAAATAAATAATCAGACTTAACTAGTTCTTGGAGAACCATAAGAGAATGGTTGGGCTGCTGTAATTGACTCTACTTGATATTGTGAAGTGTCTTGCCCACCAGATACTGGTTGTGCATTTAAAATAGAATCAGGTTGTGGCAGGACATCGAAATCAGCAGATGGTTGTGCGCCTATAATTGGTTCTTCTAATAGAGGTGGTGATGGTGCAATTGCTCTGTCATGCAATGATGCTGCTGAATTGGCAGATAGTGCTGATGGATATGGTTTGTGTTGCGAAGGCATAACCTCAACTGATGCAACATGGGATCTTTTACGAGATGGCCGCTCTTCCTTAGGTGGCAATGATTGCGATGATAAACTTCGAGGGGGTGACAGCGGTGGTAGTAAATTTTGCGAAGGTGATTCACCAGAAGTTGCTGTCGTTATTCCTTTATAAGATCGTGCTTTAAAAAATTGTAATTTTTGAGCAATTAATTTTTTAGGGAAATGATTAGCTAAAGCATCAGGATCAATTTGTTTATTACTCTCATCAAAAATGAAACTTGCGGGAGATTGTGTGGTTTCTTCTGCAAATCGCGCGTGTTTTGGCGGTGGCGGTACTAAAATAGGATTGACAGATTTTGGCAACGATTTTTCATAGGAAGTACCATCAAATAAACGTGCATTCACATATTGATAAGTATCAGAGGTATCAATTTGTGATTTCGGTGTGGGTGATAGATGTAATTCAAGTCGTTGTAAAAAAGCAAGAATCATTTCAAGATGAGTTGTTCTATAAAAAAAACCAATGATATTTTTTTCATCATTTCTAATTATCTCCACATCACCGGCACATGGTTCTTTCACTGAGATAATATCTTTTTTATCACTATCCTGCTTTGGTGAAACATAAGCTATTTTATCGATATCCTGACCGGTGAACTTTTTCCATAATAATTTAAGATTTTCTGGTTTCAGTGAATGAGACTGATCTTCTTCTTTATATAAAGTGATACACGCTTTGCTACTGAGCGAGGTTGCATCGGTTGCATAAGGTAACCAACATTTTTGATGGTTTAATTCTGCTGCGAAAAATTCATTGAGTGCATCAGTAGCACGTTTATAAAAATAATTGTTTAAGAACGTGACTACTGTTGTACTCAGTGTAAATTTATAATGTTTAACATCATTGAAACTGCCAAGAGCCAGTGATTTAAATATAACTCGCCAATTGTCGATAGCCACTAATAAATAACGTGGTAGGTCACAATCATTTTTAATGCTAACAACCATTGTATATTTATTTTTGTTCGCAGATTGTTCTAATGGTTGACTAATACTAAATTGACTCGGATTGTAATTGCTATGTTTAAACGCATTTTTGATCCATTCAACAATGCTAAATAAATGTTCATTGCGTTTATTGTGATAGTCGCATAATTTTTCTAGTGAATAGCCACGGTAGTAAATATATAACCCTTGATTGGGTATACTTCCGGAACCAATTATTCCACCAAATAGAGATTTTTGAACTATGTCCTTATGCGTATGTTTGGTAACAATATAATTTGCCATCTCTAGGAAGACGAAAGCTATCGTATTTAGCAGTTTTTGCATCAGTTCTGGTATATGTTTTATTTTAGGTATTTGAAATAATCTGAATTCAGGCGTCGCTGCTAATTTTTTTGATAGTGGTGCAGTGGCAGCTACAAACTCTTCATGTATTTCCCATTGCTTTACTGCTTCTCCAATAAAATATTGATTCAGTATTTTTATAATTTTGTTATTAATAGCATTTCGTAATGGTATTAAATCTGCAGATTGTATATATATTTTGTATAGAGCTTCATCTCTTCTTGATGATGATATCTGTATATCAATTGTGCGCATATCTGGCAGACGTAATTTGCGTATATGCATTCCTTCATTGTCAATCATTTTAGGGATCAATGGCTTGTTTGATTGAACGGCCATGATATATTCTTTTTCATCACGTTCATCTAATGGAGAAACAATTTTAAGCGCAGCATTTCTGAATTTGAGTTTAAGAAACTCGTTAACAAAATATCCAATATTTTTTAATTCCCATTCTTCTAACGGTGATGGCATATCTAAAGTCTCTCTTAGATTGATTGCTTCAAATTAATTGATATAAATGTAGCCTGGGTGAAGCAAATTGAGATTATCATTTATTGTCACAAACTTTAATTATTGACAATATTTATTTAAAGCTAAGGGCGAAACCCGGGAATTGAGCTTCCCGGGTTTCGCAGATGATAAAAATAGATATGGGAGTAATTTTTTATTTTTTCACTCATTTCATTTTCTTCATTTGCTACACCCAGGCTACATACTACAAATGCACTGTTATTATAATCATTTATTTTAATTTATCTAGCATATATAACACGAGTGTTGAAGAATTATGCGATGCTAATTCTAAGTTTAAATCGTGAGTTATATGAGCGTCGCTACCAACACTATCTGATATTGATCGAATAATAATGAAAGGCACTTTAAATAAATAGCAAACTTGTGCTATGGCACTCGCTTCCATTTCTGCAGCTAAAATTCGATTAAATTTTTCTTTAATGGCATTTATTTGTAATAAATTATTCATAAAAGAATCACCAGAGATGATGAGTCCTTTCACGATTTTATGTGCGGTAAAATTGTCAGCGCAATTTTGAGCGATGGTCATTAATTTTTTATCAGATTGAAAATAAGCTGGCATTTTTGGAACTTGACCGTACTCATAACCAAATGCGGTAACATCAACATCATAATTTCTAATTTCACTGCCAATGACAATGTCACCAATATTTAATTGATCATCAAAACCACCTGCTGATCCAATATTAATAACAATGTCCGTAGAAAAATGATAATTGAGCAAAGTAGTGCTCATGGCTGCATTGACTTTTCCTATGCCAGATTTTACCAAGATAATATCATGCGTAGCGATTTTGCCTGACACAAAATCAATGCCATGAATATTTTCTATGTTTTTTTTAAGTATATTATTTTTAATAATTTCAATTTCTTTATCCATTGCTCCAATAATACCGATATTCATATAAATGATTCCTTAAATATTTAACATCAAAAGATTACTTTGTACGAAAAAATACATATTAAAATTCACCTAGTAAATTTTAGTAGGTGCTTTTTTTAAGTTTAATTATCATACAAAATAGTTCTATTTTTCTTAACCAAAAATAGTAATTATTCCATTGATCATCATTCAATTAAAATTTAGATTATTCGACACAATACAAGCAATTTATTATTTCAATTTGCTAGTCAATTTTTCATCAGCGCTAGCCTTAATTAAAGGAAGTTATTATGTTAAATGTTATGAGTAGGAAATCAGCTTTTCATCACAATAACAACAAAGTCGTCCCCAGTAATCATGGCGATATTAATAAAAATTTCTATTTATCACGCCATAGAAAAAATCGTGCGCATCGAAAAAATAATTATTACATGATGCCGCAACTCAACTCACAAGATCAAAAGATTAAAAACGCGTCATTTTTAACAACTCAATCGGGTACATGCAATATTAATCAAGCAGATAGTTATGAGATTCCCATATTAATTATTGAAGACGACACTTTGAATCAAAAAGTGATTCATACGTTTTTAAAAGAACTAAATTTTAGGAATACTGATATTGTTGATTCAGGGAGTAAAGCGCTGACATTACTGGTCAATCATTTTTATGGCTTAATCTTACTTGATATTGGATTACCTGATATGAATGGTATTGACTTATGTAAGCAGGTTCGCACATTTTCCCGCTATAAAAAAATTCCTATTATTGCTATAACTGCTTATGAAAATAGTGAAATTCAACATCAATGTTTAGCAGTAGGAATAAATATAATTTTGCAAAAACCCGTATCAATACTGGAACTGAAACAAACGCTTGCTAGTGTCTTGAATAACGTCAATTGAGAAAGTCGCTCACAAAAAAAGTGCCTGCATAAGCAGGCACTTTTCATAATACTTAATTAGGCACAATGACCTGGATGCCAGCCACCGTAAGGACCATAGTGACCAGGAACCCAATAACAAGGACCAGGAGGAGGTGCGACATAACAACCTGTCAATGTCAGCGCTAATAGACATGCTCCAGCAATATATTTCAGTTGACGTAGTTTCATATATATTTCTCTCTCAACAAGTGAACTTCCGATAATTTCAGTCTCTCGCATGAAGCGATTGGCAGCGAGTATATCAGTTATATAAAATTTCGCACGAGAAATTAGTGGGATATCTGACTTGACTTTGGTAGGAGTCTTCGCTCCTACGCGTCGGTGATCTAACCTTCATCTTTGCTATCTTCGGATAGATAATCAATTTCATCCTTGAGCCTTTTACGTTCTTGATAGTCTTCAATAGCATGGCGGATCTTTAGAATCGCCCTATCACGTTTTTTGGCTTTAATGCTTTCTTGTTCTAGTAAATATTCTTCAGCGGCTTCGATATCGTCTTCTGAAGATTCACTTCCGCGATCAAAATCGCTATCTGAAACATCGTAATCTTCTTGATGTTCATCGGCATGTGCTTGAGTATAGTATCCCATGATGCGCCTCACTATTATCCATTTATTGTCATTGTCAGAAAATTGAATGTTATTATGATCCATAAAAACAAATTCTGATGAATTGATTATAGTAATAAACCAGGCAAAATAACGGGAATTAAGTTAAATTTTTTAAATTATGGTTGTTTTAAAATTAAATTATCTTTTTGAGAAGCAAATAACAGTAATTGATGATTTAATCTCGCCACGGCAATATTCGCTGCCGCAACACCACCACTGGGGGATCCAGTCTGGCTAGGAACAATTTCATTAAACATCTGACTCGCTATAACTTGCTGTGTTTGACCATTCACTAAAACGGCTAATACTTGTAATTTAAACTGACTTGGATTTTGTGAGAAATCTTGAGAGAAATTTAAAATGCGTAAATCAAGTCGCTTATCATAATTTCCTGAAAACGGCTCTGCGACAACGGCATGAAAATGTCCTGACTGCTGTAAATTGGTAATCACGCTATTTTGTAACATATGGGAAGGTGTATCTGCCCAAGCATTTTTACTGAAATAATCAATTTGTGTGGGTTGCATTTGATAAACCATATTAGTGTTGTTTAACCAGGATGGCGCCGTTGGTTCAGTGACCATTAAATTAACGGTTGAAGCTGGGCTTTTTTGCTCCACAGAATAATTACCGCTCGATTGGACAAGATAGGTATTTGTTTGGGGTGCAGCTACGGGTGATAAAAAAGAACAGCCGGTTAATAAAGATCCGATTATGCCTAGAATACAAATTTTAGAATTATCCATCACTTTTCAAATCCTTTTGAGATGAAAGAAAGTAGCCCAGAAAATGGAGGGCAGCGACGTGTCCGGGTAAATTTATATTAATTCCCGGACACATCGCTGACCTCCTTTGTCCGGGCTACAATTGCTAATAAATTGGGAGTTTCTTTCCCTTTTATTCTCCTGGCCCCAGCGGACGATTTGCCTGACCACGTATTAAGACGCTGGGATTTTGTTTCACTGATTGTGATAATGACTGTAAATTGCCCAACACATCATCCACTCTAGGCAAAGTATTACCAGAAACTGAGCGACTTAAATAATTCCATTGCGTCATAAGTTGATTCAATTGCAGCTCAGTACTTTGGATATTTTTAATAATTAAGGGGAATTGTTGACTAGCTGTGGCTGTATTTTTTAATACGACATTTGCAGATTGTAAGCTGTTATTCATGCTAGCAGAATTATTTGCAAGCATCGTTGTTACCCGATCTAAATTAGCTAAAGTATCTGAAAATGCTTTTTGATTAGCTGGACTTAACACTTGATCCATATGCGTACTGAGTTTGTCTAAATTATCAGTTAATTTTGTCGCAATACTATCTAATCGTAAAAAAAACGAGGGTTTTGAGAGAATTACGGGATAAGGTTGGTTAGCTGCTGCCACAAGCGGTGGTGCATTAGGTGCACCGCCACTCAATGAAACATACCCCACACCGGTTAATCCTTGAATCATTACTGTTGCTCTTGTTGCAGTGGTAATGGGTGTGCCTTCTTCAATATTCAATAATATAATGACTTCCTGTGGATTTTTAGTATTCAAAGAAATACTTTTTACAGCACCAACATCTACACCATTATATTTTACCGTTGATCCTTGGCTTAAGCCGGCTACTGATTCATTAATATAAACAGCATAGACATGATAGACTTTATTCGATAGACCAGATGATAACCACAATGGAATAATGATTATCATTATTCCTAAAATAATGACAAATAATCCCACCATTGCGTAATTTACTTTTGTTTCCATAGCAAAAACTGATCCTTATTATTACCTTCGTAGCCTGGGTGAAGCCAAACGAAAAATCTATTCAAATGATATTAATTGAATTCACATCAATAAACTCATTAGATCTACTGGCGAAACCCTGGAAATAATATTTGTTCCCGGGTTCCGCCAGCATTCTTAAATAATTTTGTCTCAATGCGTTATTAATTACATTATTGTATTACATCATTTGGCTGCAGCCAGGCTACATAATTTAATTATATATCCTGAATTGCTGCCACTGCCCTCGCCCGCGCATTATGAAAATATTCATAAATGAGCGGATGTTTATTTTCTGAAAGTTCTGCGTAAGTTCCGCTGGCCAACACTTTTCCCTCACCTAAAAATATAATCCGTTGTATTACTTTCGCTAAAGTATCTAAATCGTGCGTCACCATCACAATCGTTAAACCAAAAGCCGCATGAAATTGTAATAATAGATCATCTAATGCAGATGCGCTGATCGGATCTAACCCAGCAGTCGGTTCATCGAGAAATAATAATTCGGGATCCATCACAATGGCTCTTGCTAATGCTGCTCGTTTCAACATACCACCGCTTAATTCGGCGGGATATTTAATGGCCGCTTCGACTTCTAATCCAGACAAAACAATCTTTAATAATGCGATTTCATCGACTTCTTTTTGACTGAGATGTTTTAATTCATGTAATGGAAATGCCACATTTTCTAATACGGTCATGCCACTAAAAAGCGCTCCTTGTTGAAATAATACGCCGCACCGATGTCGTAACAGAGCTATTTCGTCCATGTTATAGGAAGATAATGATTTACCAAATAATTTGATGTCGCCTGATGAGGGAGTTTGTAATCCTAATATTTCGCGCAATATTGTTGATTTACCGGTACCACTACCACCAACAATGGCAATAATTTCACCGCGTTTGATGGACAAATTTAATTGTTGATGTACCCAGTGACCACCTAATTGAGTATCAATATTTTCCATGATAATAACTATTTCATTCAATTCATTTTTATTTGGCATAATCATTAAATTCCAAATTCACTATATAGAATTGAAAATACAGCATCAGCAACAATAATAAAAAATATCGATTGCACAACACTTCTTGTCGTTTGACGGCCGACACTATCTGCACTGTTTGCTACTTTAAAGCCCTGAAAACAGCCAATTGTTGCAATTAAAATGCCAAACACTGGCGCTTTAATCATACCTAACACAAATGATTTCACTGACACAGCAGTTTCGAAACGATGTAAAAAATCATAATAACTGACATGGAGTAAATGTTTTGACATAAACATGCCACCAAAAACACCAGAAATATCAGCTAATACGGTTAATAATGGAACAGATAACATTAACGCGATTGTTCTAGGCACAACCAATAATTCAATGGGTAATACGCCCATAATTCGTAATGCATCTAATTCTTCATTAATTTTCATGGTTCCAATTTGTGCAGTAAATGATGATCCTGTGCGACCCGCTACAATAATTGCGGTTATTAAAGGACCAAATTCTCTAAAAACTGAAATACCGATTAAATCCACAATAAATATTTCTGCACCATAATTTTTTAATTGCAATCCCATTTGATAAGCCAACACGACACCAATTAAAAAGTTTAATAAAACAATAATGGGAATAGCACGATAACCGGTTGCTTCAATCGCTGAAAAAAAAGAACGCCAATGTATTTTCTGCAAATGAAATGGCAATCGAATTGCGACAATCGCAATTTCTCCGATAAAAGATAAAATGCTATATAAGCGAATATCAAAATCTATGACATATTTACCTAGCCATGCCAAACCCGTTAACGAAGGTTTTTCTTGCGGAATAGACGGAAAGGAATATTCTTTAGCAATTAAGTCAATAATCGTTTGCGTTGCAGGTACAAAATTTTTTAAAGTGATTTTAAATCCTTGCGCACTTAATTGTTTTATCAGTTTATTGAATCGTAATGCGCCTGCTGAATCCATCTTTTGCAAACGCTCACCAGAAAAAATTAATGTCTTTTGTTGAGGCCAAGTAACAGATAACAGTACATTATCAATGTTAACTAAATTCTCTAAAGTCCAATTGTTATTACAAAATACCGTTGCATTAGCAGTATCTATTGTTAAAAAATGATCCATCATTATTATTAACCACGTTTAGGTGAGCCCGGAGCATAAGTAGGCACATTCAGTGCAGTATTAACTGGTGCGTTAACACTAATTGTAACTGCTGATTGTGATTTTGCATTTTGTGCAGTTGCGTTATTAACAACATTATTTGGCACGACCATCTGACCGAATTGTTGTTGAATCGCTGAAACAACATTTGCAGGATAATTACTTAATGAAGAAAGTATTTGTTGTGTTAATAACGGTACGCTTGCTGCATCAGGTAATACATGCAATGAATTAACTACCAATAATGTTTGATTGATTTCACCATGTTCTGCAGTATTGACAGTAATTGGTTTTGCTTGAATCAATTCGGCAGGCGCATTATTTAATTGTTGTTGAATTGCTTTCACATCAGCAGCAGTAAATTTTCCTCCTTTAATTTCATTTGCATACATTTCAATTAAATTAGGCAAAAGAACTGTTTCTTTTTCAGAGACCACTTGAATAGGTGAATCCGCTTGGTTAACTGTTAATTTACCACTTTCAATGCCTTGTGCGACCCATTTAAAAAATTGGCCTATCGCTTCTGCATGTGGTGTGGCTGAAAATGCAACTTTTGAGGGCGCTGCTTCATAACCAGGCGTTCTCGTAAGAGGTGATATTTCTGCACGACTGACTGCTTTATATTCTTGCTTTTTAATATTTTTCGGATCGAGGCCAAATCGTTTTTGTTTTAATTTATCTAAAAAAGCCAACGTATTAGGCGTAATATGATAATTCGTTGTTTTACCCTCAATAAAAGCACCCGCTTCCATTTGCGCTTTAATAATATGAATTATTGATAATATAGTACCCGTTGCGCGCGCATCATCAGTAAACATAGCCAACCAGGCTTCTAATATTTTAGGTTCACTGGCAATAGATAAAAATCCTGTTGGTAAAGTCGAATCAGTACTACTGCCGTCTCCTTCACTGTCATCAAATGGTTCGCCGACGGGCATAATTTGTCTAGCTAATAGTGGGGATACTAAATGTCGTAAATGATCGAGATTTTCTTGTAGGAATTCAAAACGATATCCAGCAGCCTGTCCAACCATGCAGCCAGAATAAGGTGACCATTTTTTTATAAATTTATCTTCAGTGTCATATAAGCCAACGGAATGTTTAGTTGCAACGATACCCACATCTAATAATAAAGAGGCAGTAAATACAGCATATACCCACAATAACTCATAAGCGGATACAGAATTAAGCGTTTCTTCGCCTGTGGTTAAATAGGCACGACACATGTGCATAGTCATTAAAGTGCGTTCTAGACTGATATCTAACATGCCACCTTGATGTCCAAAATAACTGGTTTGTGTTTCAGGTAATTCTTGCACGAATTCAGCAAAATTATTGATAACTGTCATAAACACTTTATCAAAATTAGCTTCGGCTAAATTAAATATCGTTTTCAATTCAGAGATAATTTCTTGACGTCTTTGTGTAGCCAATAAAATGACGCCAGGTTCGATTTTAGTAATGCCTGGTTCTTCAGTGGCGCTGTCTTCGCCTTTTTTGCGCCATTTATTTAATACCTGTTGCATCCCTCTAAACATAGTTGTTGACTCCATCGGTAATGCTCCTTCAACCAACCCGATTAAATTAACTACCCTCCGTCCTGGAGAGAAATAAGATTATATCTTTAAAGTATAGAAAATAACTATGAAATTCTTACATATATTAACAGAATTATTGTTTGAAATGACACACTGAATTACTGATGTTCACATAATCGGCAACACTTAATTGTTGTGGTCTTAATTCAGGATTAATCCCCAATTTTTCTAAATGAGTTGCAGGGATCACTTTTTTTAAGCAGTTTCTTAGTGTTTTACGACGTTGATTAAATGCCTCTGAGACAATCATTGAAAAATGTTTTAAATCATTGGCTTTTTGTGCAAAATTTTTATGTGGCACCATTTTTATGACCGCTGAATTTACTGCAGGTGGTGGTGTAAATGCGGAAGGATCCACTGTAAATAATTCATCTGCTTCACAATAATATTGTAACATCACACTTAAACGACTGTAAGCTGCGCTACCCACTTCTGCAACAATTCGATCAACCACTTCTTTTTGCAGCATAAAATACATATCTTTTATGTCATTAGCGTAATTGATTAAATGAAATAATAAAGGCGTTGAAATATTATACGGAAGATTCCCAACTAATCTTATTTGCTGATCGGGCTTAATTAATTGCGTATAATCAAATGTTAATGCATCAGCATGAATTAGTCGTAAATTGCCATAAGATTTACAATTGAATGTTAATTGTTGAATTAAATCACGATCTAATTCTATCGCTGTTAAGTGGCCTGTCTTTTTTAATAATTCTACAGTTAATGCACCTAATCCTGGGCCAATTTCAATAATATTTTCATGTATTTCTGGTGAAATGGCAGCAATAATATCGTGAATAATATGACGATCATGCAGAAAATGTTGACCGAATCTTTTGCGGGGAATGTGTTTTTTCATATATTTTTTTTCTTTTCTAGCTTATGAAATAAGAAAAAACACTTGTTTTCTTTTTCCCGCTTGCGGGAGAAGGTGCCTTCGGTAGATGAGGGTGTGTTTAAATGAACGATCATACTATTTAATACCCCTCATCCGCCTTCGGCACCTTCTCCCCTTCCGGGAGAAGGAAAAAAATTACTTTAATAAAAAATCAAGCTCCCATTATTTTAATATAAGACTCACTTCTCAACCGTTGTACCCAATTTTCAACCGCTTCATTATATTTACGTTTATAAATCAGTGCGCGCACTTGGGAATTAATAAAGTCTTGTTTATTTTGTTCAATTTGACGACGCGCCGTAACTTGTAAAATATACCATCCTTGATCAGTTTTAATAGGTTCACTTACCTGATTAATTTTTAATTGCGCAATATTCTGCTCTAAACTTGCCGGTAACATACCCGGTTGTACCCATCCTAAATTACCTCCATGACTAGCACTCGCTGCATCTTGAGAATTTAATTCCGCTTGTTTGGCAAAATCTTCACCTGCAAGAATATCTTCTCTGATACTGGCTGCTTCCTCTTGCATTTGTTGATCAGTCAATAATGGATTTTTCTTGAGTAAAATTAAGCGCAATTGTGATTGCGTAATCATATGCTTCTGATCACCAGGATTAATGCCTTGCGCTTCCACTAATTTAATAATATGAAAACCATTGGGCGTACGAATCGGCCCTGCAATATCACCAATTTGCATTGTTTTTACATACGCAATGAAAGGATCTGGCAATTCCGCTAATTTACGCCAACCTAAATCACCACCTTGTAAAGCATTTTGATCTTGTGATACCGCTACTGCTGCCTGACTGAAATCAGCTCCCGCTCTTAATTTTGCAATTAAAGAAATTGCTTGTTTTTGCGCTTGATCGATTTGATCCGGTGTCGGTGAGTCCGGTAACGAAATCAAAATATCTTTCAAATGATAAGCAGCCATGGCTGATTGTGTATCACCTGCTAAATCATTCACTTTAACAGTCCTCAACATATCATTCACTTCTTGTTGATTAATATTAATGGTTCCACCAACCGCTTGCTGATCAATTTGTGCTATGGTCATTTCATCTTTAATTTGTGATCGATAATCATTGAGACTAATGCCCTGCTGTGCCAATTTCTGAGTCAATTGCGCGACAGTTAAATTATTTTGTGCTGCTATTTGACTAATAGTCTGATTCAAAGCGTCATCCGAAATATTAACACCTGAAGATTTTGCGATTTGTTTCTGCAGAGATACGTCAATCATATGCTGCAATACTTGATGCCTTAATTGCGCTTCCGGTGGGAAAGGTGTATGAGACACAGCCAGTTGTTTTTTGATTAAATCCAATTGTTGATTAAATTGTGATGAGGTAATCACTTGATCATTGACCACAGCCATAACAGCATCCAATGACTGCACACCGCCAGAAGTAGCACTTGCAGCAAAACTATTAGCTGAAATTAATAAAGCTGAAATTATAAGAATCCGACGAACAACAGCATGCTTAACGAATGGTTGAATCATAATTATTGGCACCGTATCAGTAATGAAAAGTCGATTATTGTACACAGAATTTTGATATGAAATAAGCCCTTTGAGCACAAGCGTGTTTTGACCTGTCCTTAATGCGTAGTGGACAGAGGAAAGCACTTTATAGCGGTTGTGATTTAAACTTTTATCGATGTCTAATCAACTATAATTAATTGTATTAGGAAAAAATAATGAACATTTTTAGGAGGCTTTATGAAAAATAAATTATTAATCGGTATTTTTGTGATGCTCGCCAGTAATTGTGTACTTGCTTCTACTACTTTGAATATCACTGCACCCAGTAACCAATCCTGGGTATCAAGAGATACCAAAGATGTAAAAACATTCCGCTGCAGTCATTATTTTATGGGCGTTGCTAATATCATCCTCACCACGAGTTTATACAACGCTCAAAATCAGCCTCAGAATGGCATAGCTGTAACATGTAATGGCAATCAAGGCTTGCATAAATTATTTGTTAAAGCGGGAATTTTATATGATAGCTGTACTATTTCATGCAAGGAGCATCCTAATGAATATATTCAATGGCACTCTTTTGGAGATCATAAGTATGGCGCTTCGGGGACACTCTCTTTAAATAATGCAAATGAATAAAAAGAATCTAACCATGCTATTTATAGGTGAAATTTTATTAACCCAGTGAACACTTAAGTGTTTACGAAACATCTGAAGACATATCTCTTATATGCAGATAATTAATCCGTAAAATGTCTTAATAACCTAGGCAAACAACTCATCAACTCTGTTAATTTCCGTTCTTTGATTAAAAGATAAGTTTCTTTACGAATTTGAAAAAAATCAAAAATATACTAAGTCATAAGTTTTACAAATTTTTAATGATATGACTATTTAATTTCACACAATAAAAATTAATATATTTGAAACAAAAATGGCAGTTGTTTGAACTGCCATTTAAAAAATCCTTATTTAACACTCTTTATAGAGTGAATTGTGTAAATAAAACGGTCGGTTTATATCCTGAACGAATTAAACACCAATATTAGGGATCTTGACCTGAATACACCAAAAATGGCAAGTCAGAAGAAAATGCAGGATTATAGTTAGCTCCTCCTGGAAGTCCTGTCAACAATTTGGGAACAGGAGCGCTTCGGTCAGCTAATGAAATGAGATAGATAAAGAAATTGTAATCCGTCACTGGTGATGTCCCATACCCATTTGATTGGAAGGCAATCGAACGACTATCCGGTGAAAATGAGGGATTTTGATTATAAATATTCGAACCTTCACCACCAAATGTCATCTGAGTTGCGGGCCCTGTTACATTACCGTTACGATCGACTGGTACAATATACACGTCATCATTGGCAACGTATCCCAGTGTGGGATCATATACACCTCTATTGTAGGTTATAAATTTACCATTAGGTGACCAGGCAGGGTTTTGATAGTCGTAAGGTTGCCCCGCGCTTATAGTCGTTTCTGTCTTGGTAGCAAGATTGATGGTTTTTAGCACACTAATCCCACTAGTCAAGTACATGCTGCTCAGATCCTCAAAAACCAGCATACTGCTGTCTGGAGACCATCTCGCATCGTACGCAGCTGCGCGCACTAGGATTGGCGTCCCCCCTCCTGCAGGTATGATATAGATATTGGTATTGGATACAGGGTAATTGGCATTGGAATTATCGTAAGCGATAAATTTACCATTAGGTGACCAGGCAGCATTATTACAACCCAAAGTACCGGCGAGTGGGGTAGTTACGTGAGTCAATATATTGGTAATTTCACAATCAGCATTGGTATAATTGGTTGACCAAGTTTCTGCAACAACCTGAAAACCATAAGGAGATATCGTCGGATTATAAGTATCTTTGCCCCCTGCTTCGGAAATAGGGAGAAAGTTAGTGACTTGCACCGTCTGTTTAAGAGTTGGTATATAGGCATAGATCTCATTCGCCGAAGCCGGAATGGCTACAGCCAAAGTGGCTACAATGCATAAGCTCTTTACAATGTTTTGTGTATTCATGATTAAATAATCCTCTTTTAAGTCCAGAGTTCTAGAAGGTGTCAGCCCATCGGAACACGAATATGAACGTTTTACGACATGATGTCTCATGCTTAGAGTGTTCATTTTTTATTGACCTGCATTCTTAAAATTCTTAAACCTTTGAGAACCTGTTCTGAGTACTGCTTAGTGGAATAATTGCTCCAGCGCGGACAACAAACTTTCATAATTATTAGTTTAGACTAAATTTTTATAATTTTATTAATTTTCAACTACTTATTTTCAAAGAGATGATTAAACTTGAAAATTAAATCCTTACCTTACTTATTAGAATAAAGATTTATTCATAGGTATTTTCTTTCTCAATGTGTATGCTATAATGCACACAAAAGGCATGATGAGGGTGCATTGTGAAAATAACCAAAAGATTCGAATGGAGCGAAGAAAAGAACCAGCAATTGCAACAAGAAAGAGGTTTGAGCTTTGAGCAAATACAAACTGCAATAGAACAAGGCAAACTTATTGATATTATTCCTCATCCCAGAGAAGAGTATAAACATCAACAATTATTGGTAATTGATATTGAAGGCTATATTGTTCTCGTTCCCTATGTCGAAGATGAAAGAAAAGTTTTTTTAAAAACGGCTTTTAAGAGTCGAAAAGCAACGAAAGAATATAAGCGAGGTAAATGCAAATGACTAATGTGAAAACTAAACTTGATGCTGAAGAGCAAGAAACGTTGGATGCTTTTGAAAAAGCTTTCGATAAAGGAAAAATTAAAAGTATTCCTCTTGCTAGAAAAAAAATAGAAGCATTTAAAGCCATCGCAAAAGCTTCTGTTAATAAATCTAAACGGGTTAGTTTGCGGATGACAGAATGGGATTTTGATAAAGCACAAGAAACTGCTTTACGAGAAGGATTACCCTATCAAACTTTATTGTCCAGCATTATTCATAAATATTTAAGTGGTCAGTTAGTTGGGAAACATAAATCCAACAGTAGTTCATAAAATCAATTATTCCAATTTCTGAATTAAATTTATTAATCCAGAAAACGGTGATATTGAGTTCTATTTTACATTAAGTTTACAGTATCTAAAAATTGCATTGATACTAATATACTGACAATTGTTAGCCGAGTTTTTATGAATCTGTAGCTAATACTATTTTAGAATTCATTGATAATCTCAATTTACAATAGTTCTAGTGATGGATTATCCCGCATAATTTTTAATTAACATTAATCGCTGATTAATTCCATTTTTTATCGAATTAATCATTTCATCCGGCCTATTCGCATTTAGCATGATTAAAAGAAAAATCACTGATTTCCAACCTCATTATAATTAATTCATTTTCGGTTGTAAGATTTATACGAATACATAATTCATTTTGATAACTCACTTATAAAAAAAACAGAATTAATGAATTGCAAAATTTTTCAGATAATAGGCATATAAAATAAATAAATACTATGGAAGTTAATTTATGTTTAATTTGCTCATTAACATTACAAGAAATGCTCAAGAAACACTGGTTGCTAGCGTATTTACACTTTTTAAATAAAATAAATTTTTTGAGCACGTGTGCGTTTTTGACCATTCCCAAATCAATTTCTATTTTGCTAATCTCTGCGCCCCTTAATTACTGACTTCAAGGAGTCAATATGAAAACAGTTTATGTTTCTGTTGCAGCACTTTTAATAATTTCTAATGTAGCATCAGCAAATACAGTTTTTCGTAGTAATTCAGTTTCAGATGGTGTCAATGGCCCCTATATATGGGATGTTAAAACGCAAGGTACTGGTCAATTATCTTGCGCAGCTGCGACAGCAACTAATTTACATTATGTAGTTACGTCGTTTGTCATTGATGCAAAAGGTCATTTTCTGGGCGGCGCTAATATTATTTGTAATGGTACTAATGGTTATAAACAAGTCCATTTAAATCGCGGCGCAACTTATTCTGAGTGCACCATACAATGTAATCTTCCACAACAACAAGGACCGCAACAATATTTGGAAATAAATAGTGATAATTCTAATCCGTATGGCGCAGAAGGTATATTTAGAAGCACATTTGTAAAACCAAATAATTAATTTTTTCTTCATTTAAGCTAATCCCTCACCTTAAAATTTTTAACCCTCTCTCTTTTTTTAGAGAGAGGGTTGGTGTGAGGGAGATGGAATAAAATCAATTGCTAAAAGTTGGCACAACTTGTCCCCTCTCTCTTAAGGGAGAGGGTTAGGGTGAGGGCAAAAATATACGACAAAATTAATAAAACGCTGTGATTCTAATTTAATAAAAAGCCATAATGCAGAAATTTTTTAACTTAATGACACATTTTAAATATAATTAAAATTTTAAATAAAAATTAAATTAATTCCACAATCACTTTCTCTACCGAAGAATAAACTTTCCGTCCAACAATAAATTGAGATAATCCAATTTTTTTCAATTTCATTTTTACACGCATATTTGCTTCACATAAATAAACCTTAATGCCGCGTTTATGAAAATCCTCTAACGTTTCCTTAAATGTTTGCAAACCGGTAATATCCATAAATGGTACATATTTCAAACGAAAAATCAGCGTTTTTGGATCAGTGCCGGTAATTGCTAAAGCATGCTCAATTTTTTCTGCGGCTCCAAAAAAGAAAGGACCTTGAATGGTATAAACCACAGTATCATGAGGTAATAAATTAATGGATTCATTCACTGCTAATTCACGTTTTAATGTTTGTTCATCTTGTTGTTCAATCACGACAGACTGACTCATACGTTGAATAAAAAACATCATGGCTAAAATAATTCCCACATTCACGGCTACTACTAAATCAGTGAAAATGGTCAATAAAAATGTTGTTAATAACACGAATTTATCGTAACGCGGCGCAAATTTAAGTAAATAAATAAAATGGCCTACATCGCTCATGTTATAGGCGACCACAAATAAAATTGCAGCTAAAGTACATAACGGAATATCTGCAGTTAATGGCGCTAATAATAAAATAATTAAAATTAATACTATTGAATGCACAATAGCGGCGATAGGACTATTGCCGCCATTACGCACATTGGTTGCAGTTCTTGCAATAGCACCTGTTGCAGCAAATCCCCCAAATAATGGTGCAAAAATATTAGCTAAGCCCTGCCCTATTAATTCTTGATTTGAATTATGTCGTGTGCCTGCCATGCCATCCGCTGCTGTTGCTGATAATAATGATTCAATGGCGCCTAATAATGCTACAGTAAATGCAGGACCAATTAAATCCAACGCATTATTCAATGATGTTTTTGGAAATTGAAATGGGGGTAAATGTTGTGGAATGGCACCAAAAGTACTGCCAATGGTAGCGATATGTTTAAAATGAAATAGACTTTGTAAAACAGTCGCTACAATTAATGCGACTAACGGGCCTGGTATTCGTTTAATAATGCGTGGCGTTAATAAAACCAATAATAAACTGAGCAAAGCCATCGCCGTTGTCGCAAAATTAAATGACGGTAATGCACGTAATAAATAAAATAATTTTTCGTAAAAATGTGCATTAATCGGTAAATGAATATTTAATCCAAAAAAATCTTTCCATTCACCCACAAATATAATCACACCAATTCCGGCGGTAAATCCCACAATAACGGGATCAGGAATAAATTTAATCACATTACCTAAACGAATTAATCCCATTAAGATGAGAATGACGCCTGCCATTAATGTTGCAATCTGCAATCCAATGATACCATGTTGTGCTGTGATATTAGCTAGTATCACAATAAATGCACCCGTAGGCCCAGCAATTTGAACCCGGCTACCACCGAATAAACCCACCATAATACCCGCGATAATGGCTGTATATAAACCTTGCTCTGGTTTAACACCGGATGCGATGGCAAAAGCCATAGCTAATGGCAATGCCACAATACCGACGATGACACCGGCCATAATATTGGCATAAAAATTTTGGCGTTTTAATAAGCCAGCATGTAGAGATTCGAGGATAGCGATCATGAGTTGTGCCTTGCCATTGATTTAATAGGAAATATTAAATCAAAAAGTAGTTATTTTA